>CAZCUJ010000026.1:22772-32049 GCA_964501565.1 uncultured Methanospirillum sp. | reverse complement strand
GCAGTCGCGGTCCTCGTCCTCCGCAGAGAGTAACCCCAACCACCCCTCTTTTTCGAACCGTCATTGTTCCTGCTGGACCTGTGTACCGACCTTCGGGGACGATAGATCACCCGGTATAACGGTTTCGATCCCCGATTCGCGGGAACGGCTCCCCGTAACGGAATCCGGCGAACATCAAGGTCCTGTTCCGGGCCCGCGCGCAGGTTCGTCCCTTCTCCGAGTGGTTTCTCGCTTGGTGCCAATCCCCGGAGAGGTCGCAATCGCTGGTATTCGCACCAGGCATATTCCTCCCGGCCATCTCGGCGCCTGGTATCGAGCCAACGTCCCGTGAGAGATCACAGATTGCCGCAGGTTCTGGCATTAAAAACATTATGTAATATATCAACGTATGCCTGGGTCAATCGCGATTCTCGTGTCGATTATTACCTTCGGAAATAACAAAACAGTTTTATGAGGTGAACTTCAAGTTTTGAGATAATGGAGTGCGGCCCCTTTTTTCGGATCGGAATCCTCGTCCTTGCCGCCGTTCTTGCGACGCCCATCGCGTCCGCGGCGACGATCGAGGTCAACGGTCCGACTGTCATCTCTTCCCCCGGGACGTATGTCCTGACACAGGACATCTCCGCGAACCAGAGCCCAGCCATCTCGATCCGTTCCTCGAACGTGATCCTCGATGGCAGGGGGTACACCATCGACGGTGTTGACGCGGGAAGTTCCTTCGGGATACTGGTGAATAATGGCAAGACCCCACTCACGGGCGTAACCGTGAAGAACGTCCGGCTGACCGATTGGTACGACGGACTCTACTTCAAGTATGTCGACGCCGGCAGGATCGAATCCGTGACGGCGAGCAGCAACGTTCGGGCGGGCATCAGCCTCTGCGATGCGAACGACAACGTCCTGACCGGGTGCACGGTGAACGGGAACGGACAGGGGATGTATGTCTGGTCCAGGTGCTCGCGCAACAGGATCGAGTCATGCACGATGTCCGACAACAGCGAGACCGGGCTCTGGCTGGCATCGACCGGTCGCACGGCGAGCGGGATCGTCTACGATTCGACGGATAATCGGGTCATCGGGAACACGGCGTCCGGAAACGGCCGCATGGGGCTGTACGTGGACTTCTCCGACGGGAACATCCTCTCGAACAACCGGGTCACGGCCAACAAGCAGTTCGGGATCTTCCTCGACTACTCCACGCGGACGCGGGTCGAGGACAACACGGTCTCCGGGGGGTCGGAACAGGCCATCTACCTCTACGATGCGGACGAGACCGCTCTCGTCGGCAACACCGTCTCGGGCGCGGCTGACTACGGCATCTGGATCTCGTCGTCGAGCGGCGCCACCATCAGGTCCAACGCGATCACGAAGAACGGCAAAGGCGGCCTCGTCCTGAACGGCGAGGAGACGATCCCCGCCAACGACCACACCATCGTATCGAACACGATCCGGGACAACGGCGACGTCGGGCTCTATCTCTGCCGGTCGGTCGGAAATATCATCACGGACAACCTCTTCTCGAACCCGACCAATGTCCGGTTCGGCGGCGCTTGTGGGGGGAGCACCTGGTCGGACGACGGCCATCCCGGGACGTCGATCATGAACGGTCCCACGCTCGGCGGCAACTACTGGGGAAGTCCCTCGGGAACGGGCTTCTCCGAGAAGACTGCCGATGCGAACGGCGACGGGATCTGCGATGCCCCGTACGTCATCAACGCGAACAACACGGATCGCCTCCCACTCGCCCGCTCGAGGGGTGCCGGAACCACGGCCCCGACCGCAACGACCTCGCCCCCGCCCCAGTCCACTCCGCCGCCTATCGTCCTTCCCTCGATCACGCCGACGGCGACGTCCACGGCCGGGCCGCAGGTGCTGAACGCCTCGCTCCCAGCACTCCCCGGTGCGGCCGCCTCGCCGCGCGACGCCGATGGAGATGGTCGGTACGAGGACGTCAACGGCAACGGCCGGACGGACTTCTCCGATATCACGATCCTCTTCAATCACATGGGGTCGCTCCCGGGTGCCTACCCGGTCACGGCCTTCGATTTCAACGGCAACAACCGGATGGACTTCGCCGACGTGACCGTGCTCTTCGGCACGCTCTGAGGCCGGTCCCATTTTTTATATACTTCGAGTCCCTCCCCCTCTCCTGATCCGCCATGCAGAATGTACTCATTGTCTATGCCGCGCCCGAGCCGAAATCGCTGAACGGCGCCCTGCTCGCAGCGGCTGTGAAGACCCTCGGCGACCGGGGGATGACCGTCGAGATCTCGGACCTGTACGGGATGAACTTCAAGGCAGTGCTCGATGCGTCGGACTTTCCCAGCCGCCGGGAGACCACGGTCTTCGACCCGGCGGCAGAGCAGTTGCACGCCATGGCCTGCGGCTCGATCGCCCCCGACATCGCCGCCGAGATCGAGAGGGTCGGGCGAGCCGACCTGCTCATCTTCCAGTTCCCGATCTGGTGGACCTCGATGCCGGCGATACTCAAGGGCTGGTTCGATCGCGTCTTCGCCCAGGGGTTTGCTGTGAACACCGCGACGGGGGAGGTTTACGGCCGCGGACTGCTCCGTGGTAAGAAGGCCATGGTCGTGGTAACCACGGGGTCGTCGCCTGAACTCTACCTCCCCGACGGACCCCACGGCGACATCCACGAGCACCTCCGCTCCCTGACGCATGCGACGCTCGAGTTCTGCGGGCTCGACGTGCTCCCGACTCACGTGGTCTTCGGGGCGGCGGGGATCGCCCCGATCGACGCAGACCGCGAGGTGGAACTGTACCAGGACCGGCTCCTGTCCATCGAGGCGTGAATCTTATGCCGCGCGAATGCATACGGAGTAAGCCATGACGCAGCTCTCCGAGGCAGAGGGGCGAGCGGCCGTCGATCTCGCCCGCCGGACGGTCGAGGCCGCCGTGCGGCGCGAACCATACAACCGGGGGTCGCTTCCAGCCGTCTTTGCCGAGCGGCGGGGCGTCTTCGTCACCCTGACCAGGGACGGGCAGCTCCGCGGCTGCATCGGGCTTCCGTACCCGATCGCGCCGCTCGCCGACGCGATCGTCGAGGCGGGAGCGTCGGCCGCGCTTCGGGATCCCCGGTTCCCGCCAGTGCAGCCGGCGGACCTCGTGCGCATCCGGGTCGAGGTGACTGTCCTCACCATGCCGGAGCCGATCCCCGGCCCGGCCGAGAGGCGGGCCGAACGCGTCGAGGTCGGCAGGCACGGTCTGATCGTACGGGGCCGCGGCACGAGCGGCTTGCTCCTGCCGCAGGTCGCGACCGAGTACGGCTGGACGTCCACCGAGTTCCTTGACCAGACCTGCCACAAGGCGGGGCTCGCCGGCGGGTGCTGGCGCAGCCCCGACGTCGAGGTCAGTCTCTTCGAGGGCCAGATCTTCCACGAGTAGGGGCGACATGGCGTTCGGGTTCGAGCAGCAGCACAAGGATATCGCCGGCCGCGTGGGCCGGCTGAGGGTCGGCGATAAGGTGGTCAGGACTCCGGCCCTGCTCCCGGTGGTCAATCCCCACCTGCAGGTCGTCACACCGGCCGAGATGCACGCGATGGGCGTCGAGGCCCTGATCACGAACGCCTACATCTTCTACCGGAGCGAGCGCTTCAGACAGGCCGCTCTGGATCGCGGTCTCCACGACGTCCTCGGCTTTCCCGGCGTGATCATGACCGACTCGGGGTCGTTCCAGCTCTCGGTCTACGGCGACGTCGAGCTCGACAACCGCGGGACGCTCGCGTTCCAGCAGCGGATCGGCTCGGAGATCGTTGTCCCGCTCGACATCCCGACTCCGCCGTCGGCCGACCGGGCAACGGCCGAGGCCGAGCTCGTGACCACGCTCGCGCGGATCCACGAGGGCCGGGAGATCGTTGGGGGCGACGCATTGCTCGCGGCGCCGGTGCAGGGCGGGCTCTTCGAGGACCTCCGCGAGGAGGCTGGACGCGCCGTGAGTGGCGGCGGTGCCGTGATCGCACCGATCGGTGCCGTGGTGCCGCTCATGGAGTCCTACCGCTACCGCGACCTCGTCCGGGTCGTGCTCGCGGCCAAACGCGGGCTCTCTCCCGGGGCCTGCGTCCACCTCTTCGGCGCCGGGCATCCGTCCATGCTCGCCCTCGCCGTCGCGATGGGCTGCGACCTCTTTGACTCGGCCGCGTACGCGCTCTACGCGAAGGATGGGCGGTACCTGACCGTCCATGGGACACTCGCCCTCGCCGACCTGGCGGAGCTCCCCTGCCCCTGCTCCGTCTGCCGATCCCATTCGGCGGCGGACCTCCGAGCCTCCCCGGAACGGGAGCGGCTGCTCGCGCTCCACAACCTCGCCGTCACGCTCGCGGAGATAGCCCGGATCCGGCAGGCGATCCTCGACGGGACCCTCTGGGAGCTCGTGGACGAGCGGTGCCGTTCCCACCCCCGTCTCCTCGACGGCTACCGAGAGCTCCTCGAGGCGTCGACGGCGCTCGAGGTCTTCGACCGGTCGACCAAGCGACGGTTCTTCTACCGCGGCGACGAGTCCTGCCGCCGCACGGAGGTGGTCCGGTACCACCGCGCCCTTGCCCGGTTCGACCTTGCAGGACGGGCACTCGTCTCGTTCCAGGGCCGGCCCGAGCCCGGGTACGACCACTGCCTCGGCTTTCGTCCGCCGTTCGGCCCCTACCCCCCCGGGCTCGCCGAGACCTTTCCGATCGGCCCGTGCGAGATCCCGTCCTGGGACGAGGCCATGGTCCGCACCGGCTGCGGAGGACTTTTGGCGCTCGCACGGGCGAATCCCGATGCGGTATTCACGGTCCGGTGCGATACGCGGTGGGTCCAGGTCGTCGCAGACGCGGTGCCAGGGGTGCAGGTGATCGCCGATGAGGCTTGAGATCCGTGCCCGCGACGGGCTCGCGCGAGCGGGGAGTCTCGTCCACGAGGAACTCCAGCTGGCATCCCCGGCCGTGACCGAGATATTCCCCTCCTTTCCATCCCTCGAGGCCCGGGAGTACGAGAACGTGCCGCTCGCCGCCACCGAGGCCTTCGTGGCCGCATGGCTCGTCCCGGGGGCCGAGCCGCGCGCTGTCCACCCCGCGTGGAACGAGCCCGTCCCTGCCGGCGCAGTGCTCATGCTCGGGAACTGGCACACGGCCCTCGCGGACCCCGCAGCGTACGTCCGATACCTGGTCGCGCTGAAGGAGCGCCTCCCGCCGGACGCGCCACTCTACGCACCCGCTGCCGCCACCCCGGCGAATGCGGCCCTGCTCGCCTGGTCCGGAATCGACCTCTTCGATTATACGGGGCCAGACCTCGCGACGGCCCGCAGGCGCTTCCTCCTGCCCGAGGGGGAGTTCGGGGCCGACGCACTCGAGAGCGGGCTCTGCTCCTGTCCGGGGTGTGTCGAGAAGGATCTGGCCCGCCACAACCGGCTCGCTCTCGACGGCGAACTCGCGATCGTCCGCCGCTTCATCCACGACGGCCGTCTCCGCGACCTGTTGGACGCCCGATGCCGCCTCGACGCGGCATCGGTGAGCATCCTTCGTCTCCTCGACCGACGATACGCATTCGTCGAACGCTGGACGCCGGTGACTGGGCCGACGCCGATGCGCGCGAACTCGTCCGAGGCACTGGGCCGTCCCGAGGTCCGCCGCTTTGCCGAGCGCGTCCTCGAACGCTACCGGCCGTCGCGAACTGACGTGGTCGTGCTCCTGCCCTGCTCCGCCCGCAAGCCCTACTCCCTCTCCCGGAGCCACCGCCTCTTCGCAGGCGCCGTCCGTGGCCGTGCGCACGAGCTGATCGTGACCTCTCCGCTCGGGATCGTCCCGCGCGAACTCGAGCTCTGTTACCCGGCAGCGCACTACGATGTACCCGTGACCGGTTACTGGGATGCAGAGGAGGTCACCGTCTGCTCCGACACCCTCTCCTCCTATCTCGCGAGGAACGGCTTCGGGCGCGTCATCGCCCACCTCGAGGGCGGAGCTCTCCGCGTGGCAGAGGTAGCCGCGGCCCGGGTCGGGTGCGAGCTCGAGCGAACCGTCGTCGATGGCCGGCCGACGACCGACGCCTCGCTCGCGCTCCTCGATGCGGCCCTCGACGGGTGCCGGCGGAGGCACGAGGACCCGCTCCGCGGCCTCGCGCTCTACCAGTTCGACCGCGAGCCGACCCCCATCGGGCTCCGGAGCCGCGGGCGGTACCCTCACCTCCAGTTCCTCCGTGGCAGGAACCCCGTCTTCGGCATCGACGCATCGGCCGGACTCCTCCGGCCGACCTTCGAGGGATGGTCGCTCCTCGGCGACGGTTACCGCGTCGTGATCGACGACTTCGTGCCGCAGGGTGACGTCCTCGCGCCCGGTGTCCTCGACGCCGACCCGAGAATCCGCCCCGGTGACGAGGTGCTGGTGGTCGGACCGTCCGCGTGTGCGACCGGTCGCGCAGCCATGTCCGCCGGGGAGATGCTCAGGTCATCGCGCGGGGTCGCGGTCAGGAGGCGTAAGGTAATGAAACGTGAGCGCGCATAGCTTCAGAGGGAACCACCAGGGGTTTGGGGGCAGTTTGAGTGTACAGGGTAATAGAGGCCAAACCGCTGGCAGATCGCGTGCACGCGCTCGTGATCGAGGCACCGCACGTGGCGCGGCATGCACGCGCCGGGCAGTTTCTCATCATCCGCGTCGACGAGGGGGGGGAGCGGATACCCCTCACCATCTCGGCAGTCGACGGGGAGACGGTCCGGGTGATCTTCATGACGGTAGGCGCGACCACGCACCGCCTCGCGGAGCTGGGACCCGGCGACACGGTCCGTGACGTGTCGGGGCCACTGGGCCGACCGAGCGAGCTGAGCTCGAACGAGACCTGTGTCGTCGTCGGCGGCGGTGTCGGCATCGCCTCCTGCCCCATCATCGCCCGGGCGCTGAAGGCGAAGGGCTGCCGCGTGATCGGTGTCATCGGGGCGCGGAACGCAGATCTCCTCATCCTCGAAGACGAGATGCGCGAGGCCTGCGACGAGCTGCACGTGACGACCGATGACGGCTCGAAGGGACGCCACGGGTTCGCGGCCGACGTCCTCAAGGAACTGGTTGAGCGGGAGGCTATCGACCGCGTCTGGATCATCGGGCCGGCGATCATGATGAAGGTGACGAGCGAGGTGACGAGACCGAAGGGCGTCCCGACGCTCGTCAGCCTCAACCCGATCATGGTCGACGGCACAGGCATGTGCGGCTCGTGCCGGGTGGTCGTGGACGGCCAGACACGATTCGCCTGCGTTGACGGGCCGGAGTTCGATGCCCATGCCGTTGACTTTGACCGGCTGATGCAGCGCCAGCGGATCTACCTCGAGGAGGAGCGCGAGGCCCTCGAGCACCACCACGCCACGCACTGCGGGTGCGAGTCGGGGGCGTCCCATGGTTGAACGGTCCGCGGAGGAGCGGGTCCGCGACTTCGCCGAGGTCGACCTGGGGATCACCCCGGAGGAGGCCGTGGCCGAGGCCGCGCGGTGCCTCCAGTGCAAGAAGGCGCTCTGCGTCGGCGGCTGTCCGGTCGGGATCGATATCCCAAGCTTTCTCCTCGCAATCGCGGAGGAGCGGTTCGACGACGCACGTGCCTCGATACTGGAGTCGAACCTGCTGCCGGCGGTCTGTGGGCGCGTCTGCCCGCAGGAGAGCCAGTGCGAGGGCGCCTGTCTCCTGGGGAAGAAAGGGAGGGCCATCAACATCGGCGCGCTCGAGCGGTTCGCGGCCGATGCCGGGGGCGAGGAGCCGGCGCAGGCCGCCCCGGCACCCCCGACAGGCCGGCGCGTGGCCGTGGTCGGCTCGGGCCCGGCAGGCCTGACGGCCGCTGCCGAGCTCGCGCGGCGCGGCCACGCAGTGACGCTGTACGAGTCCCTCCACGAGCCCGGCGGCGTGCTCGTCTACGGTATCCCCGAGTTCCGCCTCCCGAAGGCGATCGTCCGGGCGGAGATCGAGCGGGTGCTTGCCCTCGGCGTCGACCTCCGGACGAACATGCTGGTCGGCACCTCGGTGACGGTCGACGAGCTGCTCGAGTTCGATGCCGTCTTCGTCGCGACGGGCGCGGGGCTGCCGTCGTTCATGGGTATCCCGGGGGAGGAGACGAACGGCGTCTACTCGGCCAACGAGTTTCTCACGAGGGTCAACCTGATGCGGGCGGACCGGTTCCCCGGAGCGGGGACGCCGGTCAAGCGCGGCAGCCGGGTCGTGGTGACGGGCGCCGGCAACGTGGCGATGGACGCGGCCCGGGTGGCCCGGCGGCTCGGCGCACGGGTCACGCTCGTGTACCGCCGGCGCGAGGAGGACTTCCCCGCGCGGCGGGACGAGGTCCGCCACGCCAGGGAGGAGGGGATCGAGTTCGTGACCTGCGCGACCCCGGTCCGCATCCACGGCGAGCCGTCCGTGACGGGCGTAGAATGCGTCCAGATGGAGATGTGCGACCTCGACGAGAGCGGCCGCCCCCAGCCGCGCGAGATCGAGGGCTCGTCCTTCATGATCGATGCCGATACCGTGATCCAGGCGATCGGCACGAGTCCCAATCCCCTGCTCGTCCGGCTCCTCCGGGGCGCCGCGACGGGCCGAAAGGGGAACCTGGTCGTGGACGAGGACGGGAGAACCTCGCTGCCACGAGTCTATGCCGGCGGGGACATCGCGACCGGTGCCGCGACCGTGATCCTCGCGATGGGCGCGGGAAAGCGAGCGGCCGCCGCCATCGACGCCGATCTCGCTGCTGCCGGTCCGTCCTGATTTCCCCGATAGGGACCATCTCTCTCATTTTTTTCAACTGCGCCCGGCAAATGGTTGCCCACCTTCGACAGGTTTAACCCCGTACGGGCGAATAGTACCTAGTTTATGGCTAAGACTGCTCTGCTACTGGCTCTGGTAGCGGTGCTGGTAGGAGGCCTCTTCGTCGCCGGGTGTACGACCAGTTCCCCCGGCACGGTCCAGGTCGTCACCTCCACACCGTCCGAGACAACCCCCCCGACCTTCGAACCGATCACGACCGGAACCCCCGACGAGGTCGTGACCGCGGTGGCGCCGATGACGACCGTCCCCCCGGTCGAGACGACGATGCCGAACGCGACCGAGACGGTCCAGCCGAATGAGACGGCGAACGAGACGGCGACCCCGACAGCGACCGCGACTCCCTACATGGAACAGGACAGTGGGAACGTCGGCGGCTCGTCCCCCTCAGCCCCCGTAACACCCTCGACGCTCGTCCCGACGCTCTTCCCCTCGGGAGAGGTGACCACCATCCCGGTCCTCCCCGTGACCACGGACCCCGGACAGGTACCCGTGACGAC
>CAZCUJ010000026.1:0-22672 GCA_964501565.1 uncultured Methanospirillum sp. | reverse complement strand
ATCTCGAGCCCGACCGAGGCGCAGACCGTCTCGAGTTCGGCACGGGGGCGCCTGGTGATGACCGCGATCGACGGGCCGACCGACGACATGCCCACGAACTCGAACCCGGCCTCGCGGAGACGGTTCATGTAGGTGTAGATGGCGAAGGTGTGGTGCTCGATCTCGGCCCGCTTCGACCCGCGGAACTCGATCTCCCAGATCACGTCCCCGATCTTCCGGACGTCGCCGGCCTCGAGTGCCGGGATGAGGTCCATCAGCATCATGTAGGCCTTGAGCTCACGGTCCTGGTAGTC
This sequence comes from uncultured Methanospirillum sp., assembly GCA_964501565.1. Taxonomy (GTDB): domain Archaea; phylum Halobacteriota; class Methanomicrobia; order Methanomicrobiales; family Methanospirillaceae; genus UBA288. The sequence continues at coordinate 22,379 of CAZCUJ010000026.1, read as the reverse complement.
CAGGCTCCGGGCGCGGTTCATCAGCAGGTCGAACTCCTTGGTCCCCGCCGACGAGATATCGGAGGACGGGATGATGATGAAGACCGTGAACCCCTCAGCGAACGGGTGCTGGTAGGCGAGCGTGAGTCCGTCGCCCATCACGACCATCCCGCCGTAGTTGCTGGCCGCCGGGCCGACGCCCGTCTCGAATCCGAACGCGATCTCGCCCGTGGCCGTCTCCTCGGCATAGTTGTGCCCGATCAACATCCGGATCTGGTCGTCCGAGAGCGGCGAGCCAACGGCTGCATTGAGGGCATGTCCCGTCGCGATCAGGACGGTGCTGGTCGATCCCAGGCCCACGTGCGGGTGGGCGTGCTGGTCCGCCTCGATCGAGAACCCGCCACGGTACCCCGTTGCCGCACGGAAGACGGCGAGGAAGTGGCGCAGGACCGGCTCGCGCGGGTAGCGGATCTGGTCGGGCCCGTCGATGCAGCGGGCGGTCACGGTCGTGGGTAGCGCGATCGCGAACCCGAGCCCGCCGCCACCGGGGTGCTCGGGGGCGAAGCGGTTCATATCCAGGACCGTCAGGTGAATGCGGGACGGTGCGGAGACCCGTATCGTACCCTCAAATGGTCGAAGTTCGCAGGAGATTGGGGGGAAGGGAACCCGGATATTCTCGCCGGGCTGATAGGTGCGGAAGTCGTACTCGACCAGGTCGAGGTCGCCGCCGCGGAGTTTCATGATCGGCATGACGTTCACCGTCCCCCGGCATGGGCGGATTCCCGGTCGAAGTAGACGTTCTTTCCCGTCGCGGAGACGGGCACCCCGTACGCGACGGTGCAGCCCGGCAGCCAGCCCAGCGCGAGCGCGGCCACGCCCGCGGTGTACATGACCCGGTTTTCCAGGTTCAGAAGGGAGGCCGTCTTCACGGCCGAGCCGACCGCGATCCCGAGGTCCGTGACCTTGATCACGCAGTTCGGCCCGCCGTAGACCGTCTCATCGCCGACAGCGGCCTCGCGCATCTCTCCGCAGGCGGCGAACCCGCACCCTCCGCAGTCGAGGCCGACCGTCTCGCGTCCCCGGACGCCGAGCAGCAGGCAGGCCTCGCTCGCGTCCATGTTGCCGGCGTCTCGGAGGAAGATCGGAGAACCCCCGCGCTCGGCTACGCTCCGCATGGCGTCCGCCAGGCGGTCGAGATCGTCGTCCGCGGCCGTGCGGAGCACGAGGGAGTCCGTGCCCTTTCCCTTGGGCGCGGTGCGCGCCGAGAGGGCCATCAGGTCGCATGCCGTTCGGACGGCCCTGGACTCGTCGTTCATGCGGGGTGGTTAGGTCCCCGACGAGATAAAACAGGGCGGAACGGCTACCGCCTCTGGCAGGGAGTCAGGCCGGGAGCTGCCGGAGCAGCTGGCCGAGACGGGGCACGAAGTCCTTCTTGCGGCTCAGGACCTCGTCGAGCCGGAGCGGCTGCCCCTCGAGACCGAGGCGGGCGAGCACCGCGTCATCGGCCGCCGCGAAGAAGGCGAGCGAGCCGTTCTCGAGGACCGACGTGTAGAGGGCGACCGCGAGGTCGGCGCGGTGCTGAGCCCGCACCCTGCCGAGCTCCCGGCGAATCTCGGCGCCATGGTCCCTGGGGAACGCGAATGACGGCACCATCACCTGGGCGATAACCACCTCGTGGCGGAAGAGCGTGTACGACTTGGTGTCGCAGGCGAGCTGCTGCTCCACGGGCACGTCGTCGACGGCCATCCCCTTCTCGATCAGAGTCGTGCCGAGCTCGACCGGGTCCCGGCCCGCGATCCCTGCCAGGTACTCGACGGCCCGCTGGTCGAGCGAGGTCGTGGTCGACATCCTGAGGACGAGCGTATCCGAGAGGATGCCGCAGAGCAGGAGCCCCGCCGTCCGGGGGGACGGATCCCGCCCGGCCTCCATGAACCGGGTCGTGATGATCGTGCAGGTCGAGCCGACCGGGTCGTTCAGGAACCGGACCGGCTTGAGGGTCGAGATCGCGCCAAGCCGGTGGTGATCGATGATCTCCAGGATGTCCGCCTCCTCGATGCCGTCCACGGCCTGGGCGGCTTCGTTGTGGTCGAGCAGGATCACGGCCTTCTCGACATCCTGCATCAGCGAGTTCCGGGACAGCAGCCCGAGGTACCGGCCGTCCTCGTCGACCACGCAGGCTGTCCGGAACTTCGAGGAGGCCACGAGGTGCTTGGCCTGTTCGAGGGAGTCGTCGAGCGTGACCGTCGGGACGTCCGGCTCCATGACCTCGCCGGCCGGGGCCGAGAGGTGGATCCGCCTCCCCACCGCGAACGCGTCGAGGCCGGTGGCGAGGATCGCGACGTTCTGCGCCTGCGCCGCGTTCAGCACGCGCTCGCCGACGGGAGCGCCGTCCGCGACGATCATCCCGGCGATCCCCGCCGAGATCAGGGTCAGCTGCGCGGGCTCGTTATCCCCGACGATGGCGATGTCGTGGGCAGTCAGGCGCGAGAGCGTGACGTGGAGCGCGTCGATGGCGGTATACACCCGGCCCTCGATCTCTTCGTCCGCGCCGACAAGCACGGTCGCGGAGAGGATCCGCGCCAGGTCCTCGACCCGCATCCGCGAGACCGTGAGCGACTCCTCCTGCTGACCGGTCACGTACGCCCGGGCGAGGCCGTACTCGGAGACGAGGCCCACCAGGCGTCCGCCGGCGTCGACGATCGGGATGTTCCGCATGTCGAACTGGTCCATCATGGCCGCGACGTCCACGGTCGGGACGTCGGCCCGGGCGGACCTCGTGTCGATATACGGGATGTCCGCGATCCCCGGCTCGACGGACTCGACGAAGACGGGGGGATCGGCCCCGAACTCGTCGAGCGCCCACCGCGTCTCGGGATTGATCTCCCCGCACCGCGCCGGGATGAAGACCTCCGGCTCGTCCATGTTCAGGAGTTCCGCGTACCCGATCACGCTGCAGATGGAGTCCGTGTCCGGCTGTCGGTGCCCGATCACGTAGACGCTGTTCATGCCCGCCATTGCGCTCGGATCAACATTTGCCGTCCGTCCTCTTATGCATGGGGGTCCTGCCCGCTCACGGCGTTGACAGCAAGAGAGCCAATATAAAGTCAGGTGACCCCTTTATATACAGGAGGACCATGAAGGAGATCGTCATCAAGGGCGCGCGGGAGCACAACCTCAAGAACGTCGACCTGGTGCTGCCCCGCGACCGCCTGATCGTCTTCACCGGGCTCTCGGGCTCTGGCAAGTCCACGCTCGCGTTCGACACACTCTACGCCGAGGGACAGCGACGGTACGTCGAGTCGCTCTCGACCTACGCCCGGCAGTTCCTCGGAGTGATGCACAAGCCCGATGTCGACGCGATAGAGGGTCTCTCCCCGGCGATCTCGATCGAGCAGAAGACCACGTCCAAGAACCCGCGCTCGACAGTCGGGACTACGACCGAGATCTACGATTACTTCCGCCTTCTCTTCGCCCGTATCGGGACACCCTACTGCCCGACGCATGACGTTCCCATTGAGACCCAATCCCCGGAACGGATCGCCGACGCGATCCAGAACGAGAACGAGGGCCTGGTCACCATCCTCGCGCCGATCATCCGGCAGAAAAAGGGGACGTACGGGCAGCTCCTCAAGGACCTTGCCCGCGAGGGCTTCTCCCGTGTCCGTGTCAACGGAGAGATCCACCGGACCGACGAGGAGGTCTCGCTCGAGCGGTACCAGAAGCACGATATCGAGATCGTGATCGACCGGGCCGAGACCACTGATCGTTCGCGCATCGTCGAGGCCGTCGAGAACGCATTGAGAAGGGCCGACGGGCTCGTGATCGTCGTGGGCCGGGACGGCGCCGAGACGACCTTCTCGTCGATGATGGCCTGCCCCATCTGCGGCATGGCCTTCGAGGAGCTCCAGCCGAGGATGTTCTCGTTCAACTCCCCGTTCGGCGCCTGCGAGGAGTGCAATGGGCTCGGGTTCAAGATGGTCTTCGACCCGGACCTGATCATCCCCAACAGGGACCTCTGCATCGTCGACGGTGCCGTCGACCTCTACAAGACCTCGCTCGAGGGCTACCGGGGCCAGCTGCTCGAGGCCGTTGCCCGGAAACTCGGGTTCGACGTCTTCACGCCCATCTCCGAGCTGACACCCGAGCAGTACCACGGGCTGATGTACGGGACGAACCAGCGGCTCAACTTCAGCATGCCGGCTCCGCGGGGCGGCGGGATGTGGTCGCACCGGGGTGCCTGGGAAGGGCTGCTGCCATATGCAGAGCGGAACTACGCCCAGACCCAGTCCGACTACCGCAAGCGCGAGCTCGAGCGGTTCATGCGGGTCTTCGACTGCCCCGTCTGCAAGGGCTCCCGTCTGAAGCAGAAGGTCCTGGCCGTCCGGATCGCGGGCCACTCGATCACCGACGTGGCCAACCTCTCGATCTCCGCCTGCCTCCGCTTCTTCCGCGAGCTCGAGCTGACGCCGAGGCAACGGCACATTGCGGAACTCCTGATCCGGGAGATCGTCCTGCGGCTCGAGTTCCTCGAGCGCGTCGGGCTCGGGTACCTGACCCTCTCGCGCGCCGCCGCGACTCTCTCGGGGGGCGAGGGGCAGCGTATCCGGCTCGCAACCCAGCTCGGCGCGAACCTGATGGGCGTGCTCTACGTCCTGGACGAGCCGTCGATCGGGCTGCACCAGCGCGACAACCGGAAGCTGATCGATACGCTCTGCGCGCTTCGGGACCTCGGCAACACGCTCGTGGTGGTCGAGCACGACGAGGATACCATCCGAGCCGCCGACTACGTTATCGACATCGGCCCGGGCGCCGGTCTGCACGGGGGCCATATCGTCGCGAAGGGAACGCCACGCGAGATCGAGCGGTCGACCAACTCGCTCACAGGCCTCTACCTCTCCCGGGCGCTCAAGATCGAGAAGCCGACCTGGCGGCGGACGAGCGATACGTTCATCCGGATCCGGGGCGCCCGCGAGAACAACCTCAAGAACATCGACGTCTCGATCCCGACCGGCGTCCTGACCGTGGTGACCGGCGTCTCGGGCTCGGGCAAGTCCACGCTCGTGTACGAGATACTGTACAAGGCCCTCCATCGCCAGCTCTGCCGCAGGGGCGACCCGGCCGGGGCGCACGACTCGCTCGAACTCGATACCCCGATCGACAAGGTGATCGTGATCGACCAGTCCCCGATCGGCCGAACGCCGCACTCGAATCCCGCGACGTACACCAAGGTCTTTGACGACATCCGCCAGATCTTCGCCGAGACCCCCGAGGCGAAGGTCCGCGGATACCTGCCCGGCCGATTCTCGTTCAACGTCCGAGGCGGGCGTTGCGAGGCCTGCCAGGGCGATGGCCTCATCCGGATCGAGATGAACTTCCTCCCCGAGGTCTACGTCGAGTGCGAGGAGTGCAAGGGCAGGCGGTACAACAACGAGACCCTCGAGGTGAAGTACAAGGGGAAGTCGATCGCGGACGTCCTCGACATGTCGGTCGAGGAGGCGCTCCACCTCTTCGAACGGATCCCGAAGATCCGGAACAAGCTCGAGGTCCTCAGCCGCGTCGGTCTCGACTATATCAAGCTCGGCCAGTCCTCGACCACCCTCTCGGGGGGCGAGGCCCAGCGAATCAAGCTGACGCGCGAGCTCTCCAAGCGCGCCACCGGCCGGACGCTCTACCTGCTCGACGAGCCGACCACCGGCCTCCACTTCCACGACGTCAAGAAGCTGATCCAGGTCCTCGACGACCTGGTCAAGAAAGGCAACAGCGTGCTCGTCATCGAGCACAACCTGGACGTCATCAAGTCGGCCGATTACGTCGTCGACCTCGGGCCCGAGGGCGGTGACGCCGGCGGCGAGGTGGTAGCCGCCGGCACGCCCGAGGAGATCGCGGAGAACACGCGATCCTACACGGGCCAGTTCCTGAAACAGGTGCTATGAAGAATCCCCCCATCGACCTCTCCACGTTACCCGAACTCCCAGGCTGCTACCTCTACACCGACGCGGACGGGACGGTCATCTACGTGGGCAAGGCCCGGAACCTCCGACGCCGGGTCTCGTCCTACTTCTCCCGGCGCGACCTCGATCCCAAGACGGCCGCGCTCGTCTCGCATGTCGCCAGGATCGACTTCATCGTGACCAATAGCGAGGTCGAGGCCCTGATCCTGGAGAACACCCTGATCAAGGAGCACTGGCCACGATACAACATCCGGCTCAAGGACTCCTCGACCTACGCGTATATCCTCCGGACCGACGAGCCCTGCCCGCGGCTCGTCATCGCCCGGAAGAAGGGCGGAGGCGGCGCGTATTACGGCCCGTTCGTCTCGGGCCTCGAGCGCGACCAGCTTCTCAAGGGCCTCCGCCGGGCCTTCCGGCTCCGGACCTGCCGGAAGCTCCCGAAGCGCGCCTGCCTCCGGTACCACATGAACTCCTGCTCAGGGCCGTGCATCGGCGCCGTCTCGCCGGAGGAGTACGCCGAGGCCGTCCGGCGTGCCGAGGAGTGCCTCAAGGGGCGAGATCGTGAGCTCCTCGGCACGCTGCGCGAGGAGATGGCCGCATACTCCGCCGCGGACCAGTTCGAACAGGCGCTCGCCCGGCGAGAGCAGATCCGCGCCATCGAGGGGCTCGCCGAGCACCAGCGGATGGACCGGCAGAAGGCCTACGACGAGGACATCCTCAACTACATCGTGGTCGAGGGGACAGTCTACCTCGCGCTCTTCAAGATCCACCTCGGCACTTTGACGGGCAAGCAGGAGTACGTCTTCGACTACCGCGAGGAGTTCCTGCCCGAGTTCCTGGTCCAGTACTATGCCGAGAACACGGTCCCGAAAGAGGTTGTGATCCCCGAGGAGGTGGACCCGGCGATCGCCGATTACCTCTCCCGGCTGAAAGGAAGGCGCGTCCGGGTCACGGTCCCGAAACGGGGCGACCGCCGCCACTTGCTCGACCTCGTGAAGACCAACCTCGAGTCATCGTTCTTCGGCGACCGGATCAAGGTCGAGGCGCTCCGCCAAGCGCTGCGCCTCCCGGCGCCCCCCGAGGTGGTTGAGTGCTTCGACATCTCGCACCTGGCCGGGACCTCCACGGTCGGGGTCATGGTCCAGTTCCGCGGCGGCCGGCCCGACAAGCGGAACTACCGCCGCTTCCGGATCCGGACAGTCGAGGGCGTCGACGACTTCGCCGCGATCGCCGAGGTGGTCCGGCGGCGGTACGCGCGGCTGAAGAAGGACGGAGCTGATCTCCCTGACCTCATCGTGGTCGACGGGGGGCGGGGGCAGCTCTCGGCGGCGAAGGCTGTCCTCGACGACCTCGGGATCAAGATCCCCGTCGTCGCGCTCGCCAAGCGCGAGGAGGAGGTCTGGGTGCCGGGCCTCTCCGTGCCCCTACCACTCGACCGGAAGGCGAAGGGGAGCCTCTTCCTCCAGGAGGTCCGCGACGAGGCCCACCGCTTCGCGATCACCTACAACCGAAGCCTGAGAACCAAGGCGGTGCTCCAGTGACCGAACAGTTCGAACTCGTATCGCCCTTCAAGCCGAAGGGCTCGCAGCCTGCCGCGATCGCCGGGCTCGTCGAAGGGATCAGGGCCGGCGAGGAGAAGCAGACCCTCCTCGGCGTGACCGGCTCGGGAAAGACCTTCACGATCGCGAACGTGATCGAGCAGGTCCAGCGGCCCACGCTCGTCATCGCCCACAACAAGACGCTCGCCGCCCAGCTCTACGACGAGTTCCGCGACTTCTTCCCGAACAACCGTGTCGAGTATTTCGTCTCGTACTACGACTACTACCAGCCCGAGTCGTACATCCCGCAGCGGGACCTCTACATCGAGAAGGACATGGCGATCAACCCCAAGATCGAGCAGATGCGGCTCGCGGCCACTGCGTCGGTGCTCTCGCGGCGGGACACGATCGTCGTGGCCTCGGTCTCGTGCATCTACGGTCTCGGCAATCCCGTCAACTTCCGCGACATGGGCTTCGAGCTGAAGGTCGGCGACCGGATCAAGCGCGCCGAGCTCCTCCGTCGGCTCGTCGAGATCCAGTTCGAACGGAACGACATCGAGCTCCAGCCAGGTCGTTTCCGTGTCCGTGGCGACACGGTCGACATCGTCCCCGGCTACTTCAACAATATCATCCGGGTCGAGACCTTCGGCGACGAGATCGAACGGATCCTCGAGGTGGACCGGGTCACGGGCCTTCCGAAGGAGCGGATGAATTACTTCTACATCTACCCCGCCCGCCACTACGTGATCCCGACCAGCACCCGCGCCCGGGCGATTGAGTCGATCCGCGAGGAGCTCGACCAGCGCCTGCCCGAGCTCGGGCTCCTCGAGAGCCACCGGCTTCAACAGCGGACCCTCTTCGACATCGAGATGATCGAGGAGACCGGATCCTGCAAGGGGATCGAGAACTACTCGCGCCACTTCGACTTCAGGAAGCCCGGAGAGAAGCCATACTGCCTGCTCGATTACTTCCCCCGGGACTTCATGATGGTGATCGACGAGAGCCACCAGACGATCCCCCAGATCCACGGGATGTACAAGGGCGACCGCTCGCGAAAGACCTCGCTCATCGAGTACGGCTTCCGCCTCCCGTCCGCCTACGACAACCGGCCGCTGATGTGGGAGGAGTTCCGCGAGTACCTGCGGCAGGTGATCTTCGTCTCGGCCACGCCGGCCGAGTACGAGCAGCGGATCTCGGCGCGGATCGTCGAGCAGATCATCCGGCCAACGGGGCTCGTGGACCCGCCGGTCGAGGTCCGGCCGATCGCCGGGCAGACGCTCGACGTGATCGAGGAGGTGAAGAAGACCATTGCCAAGGGCGAACGAGCCCTGGTCACGACCCTCACCAAGAAGCTCTCGGAGGAGCTCTCCGAGTGGCTCGCCGAGCGCGGGATCAAGACGAGATATCTCCACTCAGAGATCGACACCATCGAGCGGACCGAGATCATCCGGCAGCTCCGGCTCGGCCGGTTCGATGTGCTCGTCGGGATCAACCTCCTGAGGGAGGGGCTCGATATCCCCGAGGTCGGGTTTATCGGGATCCTCGACGCGGACAAGGAGGGTTTCCTCCGCGATGCCCGGTCCCTCATCCAGACGATCGGCCGGGCCGCGCGGAACGCGAACTCGCGCGTGATCCTGTACGCGGACACCATGACGGACTCGATCAAGAACGCGCTTGCCGAGACCAACCGCCGGCGCGAGATGCAGCTTGAATTCAACCGTGTCCACGGGATCGTGCCGCAGACGATCATCAAGCCGATCCGCGAGGCTGCGGCCGACCTCAAGGACGCCAAGCATGTGCCCAAGCATGACATCCCGGCCCTGCTCATCGAGCTGGATGCGGAGATGCGATCGGCGGCCGAGCAGCTCGACTTTGAGCGAGCCATCGCGCTGCGCGAGCGTATCCGCCAGCTCCAGCAGAAGGCCGGGGGTGACGCCCCAGCACCGCGCCCTCGGAAGGCGCGGGCACGGAAAGAGGCCTAGGCCTGAAACCGTACAGGTTTCGGCCCGCCCCGTTCTCTCCGGCAAAACGCTCATGGTCCCGGGGGACACGTACTCCTCCGGTGCACCGGATGAACGAACGCCTGACCGCGTGCTGCGGCCTCTGCTGTGTGGACTGCATTCCCTCGCACTCGGAGCTCTTCGCGCTGGTAAACGACCTCGATCGCGTGCTCGAGGACCTTCGGTTCGAGGAGTACGCCGCCCTCAAAGCCGACGGCAACACGACGTTCAGGGACTATGCCTCGTTCCGCTCGGTCTTCCGGGCTATCCGGGATCTGCGGTTCCCCGGGCCCTGCCGTGAACGGGGTGGGATACGCCTGTGCGCGATCCGCGACTGCGCACAGGAGAGGGGGAACGAAGACTGCTGGCGGTGCGGGACACGCTCGGGATGTCGTCATCTCGACCGCCTCCGTACCGTCCACCCGCATCTCGATGCCCACCTCGATCTGATTGCGGAGCTGGGGCCGGCATCCTGGTTCGAAAGAAGAAGAGAGCACTATCGCTGGCAGAGGCGAGAATAGGCCGGCTTATTCGCACGGAGGAGGTCTCTCGGGCATTCGGTATCAGCGCCCGCACCACAACAACGATGCTCAGATCAGCGGACTCGGGCAACCCGTGCCGTCAACCGGAGGAAGAGGGCCCCCCTTGACGAGCAGCGGCATCGACGTCGCGGCGAGCTTGGCCATCACCAGCTCCTTGCCCTTCTGCGTCAGCGCGAAGATCGGGACTCCCGTGCCGCCCTGGATCAGCGCTCTCTCCCGCGCTGCCTCGCGCACCGTCCCCGAGGCGCAGGACGTCGCGATGTCCACGACGTCCACGAGACGCTCCGCCTCCTCCATCGACAGCCCCGTGGTGTGCACGGCGATGATCAGGGCCGCCGGGGCCGCCGAGCGCACCGCCTGGGCCATTTCCGCGCCTGCCACGGTCACTGCGATCCGTTCGTATCCATGTTCGAGTGCGTACAGCGCCCCGGTCACCTGGTCGATATCTCCTGTCCCGGGAAAGATAACCTCCCCGCCGGCCTCGCGGATCCGCTCGATCACGGCGGGATACGGCGTGGTCTTCACTAGCCCCGACATCCTGCCCCCGATCCCCTGGACCAGGGACGGATCGGAGACGACCACCGTGCCCGCGCCGTCGCAGGCGAGCACGGCGGCGTCCAGAAGGCCCGAGCGGAGTCCCTCCATCATCAGCTCCGAGGCGCCGAAGAGGACGAAGTCGGTGTCCGAGAGGACCTGCCGGTCGGGTGTGCACATCCCGAACGACCGTATGCGCGCCTCCATGTTCGCGCGGATGGCACCGGGCTCCATCGCCGTCACGGGCACGGCGAACCTCCGGGCGAGCGGGCAGTCCGCGATCACCGGCTCGCCGACATCGACCACGCACCCCCGGCGGATTACCACACGGGCTCGCCCGATGGCCTCGATCACATGCTCGTCCCCCGGCGGAAAGGTCTCCTCCATATTGAACAGGTCTGCGTTCCAGACGGTATAGTATGAACGGATCAGGGCCGGGCGTCCGCACCGCCGCCGCCGAGATCCTCGCGCGAGTAGGGACGAGGCCGCGCGCTGGCACCGCCCGACTGGCCGAGGTCGATCTCGCCCGGGCCACGGCCCTGGTGATGATGATCGTCTACCACCTGCTCTTCAGTCTCGTGTTCCTCGGCATGGCCAACGTCGACGTGCTAACGGGCTTCTGGCGGATCTTCGCCTACGCCACCGCCGCACTCTTTGTCGGGATCGCCGGGCTCTCCCTGACCCTCGCCGCCGCGTCGCGGCGGCGGAGAGGGGCCACCGAGCGCGAGATAGCGGTCAACCAGGCGCGCCGCGGCCTGACCGTCTTCGGATGGGGCCTCGTGATCACGGCCGTGACCATGGTGGCGTTGCCGCGCGGCGCGATCCTCTTCGGCGTCCTCCACCTGATCGGACTCGGGACGATCCTCGCCATTCCGCTCGTTCGCCGGCCGGTTGTCGCGCTCGCCATCGGTACGGTCTGCGTCCTCCTCGGTCCGTTCGTCCGGCAGGTGCCGGGGCCGCTCTGGCTCATCTGGCTTGGCGTCCACCCCGTGGACTTCGTCTCACTCGACTACGTCCCGCTCATCCCCTGGTTCGGGGTCCTGTTGCTCGGCGTCGTCGCCGGCCACGCCCTCTTTCCGAACGGCGAGCGGACATGGCCCTCTCCCTCGATCCCACCGTGGACCGGCCCCCTCCTCTGGGCGGGGCGGAACACGCTCGCGATCTACCTGCTCCACGAGCCAGTGATCCTGGCGGTCCTCCTCGTTCTCCGGCAGCTCGGCTAATCCGAATCCTCGACCGCGAGCAGGATCGCCTTGCGGAGCATGAACTCCGTGTACCCGGCCGCGATCCGCTCGTCGTCCTCGAGCGGGTGGCGCCGCGCCTCCATCTCCTCGCGCCTCGACCGGGCGTGGCAGTAGTCGTGTCCCTCCTTGACCCCGACCAGGATATCTCGGAGACGTTCTCCGTTCACGAAGACCTCGTCCTGTCCGTCCGAGACCTCGTCTTCGACCGTCACGCGGACACCGGCGGCCTCGAGGGCTGGCCGGACCTGTTCGACCACCTCGTGTACCGTGCGCCCCGTGTCGGCGGCCACGAGCCGGCTCCGCGTGGCCCCGGGCGGATGGCGCCAGAGCAAGGCGAGCCTGGCCTCCATCATCTCCTCAGGCCTCTTCGAAACGAAGCGATGCGGAGTTCATGCAGTACCGGCGGTGGGTCGGAGGGGGGCCGTCCGGGAAGACGTGCCCGAGGTGGGCGTCGCACCGCCGGCAGCGCACCTCGGTCCGGTCCATGCCGTACGAGGTGTCGCGGACCTCGTCAACGTTCGTCTCGGCGACGGGACGGGTGAAGCTGGGCCAACCAGTGCCCGAATCGAACTTGTCGTCCGAGCTGAAGAGATCGATCCCGCAGCAGACGCACGTGTAACGGCCACGCCGCTTGTTCGCGAAGTACTCGTTCGCAAAGGCGGGCTCGGTCCCATGGCCGCGCGCCACCGCGTACTGCGTCGGCGTCAGGCGCCGGCGCCACTCTTCGTCGGGGAGCCGGCAGCGCCTCATAGGTACGGTCCGGCCCTCCTTGACCGAGTAGATCGGGATCTCCTCGTCGGACTCCATGCCCGGGAATGGCCTCGCGCCTATATCAAGGGATCGTCAGAGCCCCAGCTTCTTCGCGGTCTCGCGACAGAGCCCGGCCTCCTGGGGCCTGCCGAGCTTCTCCATCACCTCGGCGGTGAGAGCCCACGCCGTCGCGCGCTGGGGGTCGAGGTCCAGAGACCGCTCGAGCGAGAAGAGGGCGTCCTCGCACCGCCCGACGGCCTTCTCCATCATCCCGCGCATCAGCCACGCGGTCGCATCGTCGGCATTGATATCGAGCGCAGCCTCGAAACACCAGCAGGCCTCTTCGTGTTGCCCCTCGTCGATCAGGGCAAATCCGCGCTCCAGCCAGATATCGAATCGGGCCGGGCCGAGCTTGGTGGCCTGCTCGAGCCGGGCGAAGGCCTCTTTCTCCCGTCCGAGACGGTGCAGGGCCCGGGCCGAGGCGTGGAGGGCCTTTCCGTTCTCGGGCTCGCGCTCGGCGGCGATCTCAAAACACCAGAGCGCGCGTACATCCTCTCCTGCCTCGAGGAACTCGAGGCCCCGGCGGAGCCACTCGGACGCGATGTCTCCATCCCCGGGCAGCTCGCCCGCCTCGAGCAGCGACCGGTAGATCTTCGAATACTCGATACTCCCCCTCCGTAACCGATCGTGCGAGGGAAGATCATAAAAGCTGATCCATACCTCCGAAGGTCCCGGGTTGGGAAAGATGCGGGCCGTGAGGGAACTGCGATGACCAGGATGACAGGAGGCGTGGTGCTCGTGACCGGGGCCGGCTCGGGCATCGGCCGGGCCGCTGCCCTTCTCTTCGGTCGCGAGCGGGCGATGGTGGCCGCGCTCGGCCACACGGCGAGCGAGCTCGGATTGGTGGTGTCGGAGATACACGACGCGGGCGGCGTAGCCATGTCGATCCTGGCCGATGTCGCGCACGCGAGCCAGATGCGCGATGCGGCAGACGCGATCGATGCGCAGTGGGGCCGCCTGGATGTGGTCTTCGCGAACGCGGGGATCAACGGAGTCTGCGCTCCGATCCAGGAGCTGCTGCCTGGCGACTGGGACGAGACGGTCAGTACGAACCTGCGCGGCACGTTCCTGACAATCAAGTACGCGGTGCCGATCATGAAGCGGACGGGCCGCTCGGTGATCATCACGTCGTCGGTGAATGGCACGCGCTTGTTCTCGAACGCCGGCGCCACGGCGTACGCGGCCTCGAAAGCCGGACAGGTTGCGCTCGGCAAGCTCCTCGCGCTCAGGCAGGCGAAGGATCGGGTCCGCGTGAATGTGATCTGTCCCGGGGCGATCGAGACGAGGATCGACGAGAACACCGAGGAGCGCGACCTCGCGGCGGCGCAGGAGCCTGCCATCTATCCCGAGGGAAAGATCCCGCTCACCGACGGTCGGCCGGGTACCCCCGAGGAGGTGGCCCACCTCGTCCTCTTCCTGGCCTCCGACGCGGCGTCGCATATCATGGGGACCGATATCTGGATCGACGGCGGGCAGTCGCTCCTTCAGGGCTGAGCTGGCTCGTCGGCCTGTGCGGCGCGCGCCACGAGGTACCCCCGGGAGGCCGAGAGTGCCGCGGCGAGCCCGGTCAGGACGGCGCCCACGCCGATGATTGTTCCGACCGAACCGGCGAGCACGTCCGGTTCAGCCTCCAGGACCGGCCCGGGGTCTCCCCCGGCGACGAGGAGCACGGCGAGCAGGACCGAGCCGATAGAGACGCCGAGGGACATTCCGAGGTTTCGGCCAGTCGCGGTGATGGCAGAGGCGAGGCCCAGCCAGCGGCGCGGCACGGCTGACATCTGCGCCGTGTTGTTCGGCGCCTGGAAGAGTCCGGCGCCGAGTCCGATGATCAGGAACGCCCCGAGCATCGGCACGAGCTGTTGCGCCGAAGCCGCCAGCCCTGCCACGGCGTAGCCGGCCGTGACCAGGCCCATGCCGAGCGCGGCAAGGTACGCGGACTGTGTCCGGTCGTAGAGCCATCCGGCCGAGGGGGCTGCGACGGCCATGACCGCGGGCTGGAGCAGGAGGACGAGCCCGACTGTCCCGGGCGTGAAGCCCATAACCCCCTCGAAGTAGAACGGGCTCACGAGACTCATCATGAACGCCGCGACGAAGTAGAGGAGCATGGCGGCAACGGGCAGGACGTAGAGAAGTTCCGCAAAGAGCTCCAGGTCGACAAGCGGCGCGGGCGACCGCCGCTCAACGAGAACGAACGCCACCGACGCCGCCACGAAGGCGACTGCGAGCACGGCGGCGGGTGCATCGATGACCGGCGACGCGGCGAGCCGGCCGAGGAAGACGACCAGGCTCGCGACGGCACAACCGAGCGCGACAGCCCCAGGGAGATCGAACCTGAACTGATCCGGCCTGGCGTGCGCCCGGGGAAGTACCAGGAACGCGGCTGTCACGACCGCTATTCCGATGGGGATGTTGATGAAGAAGACGGCCTGCCATCCGAACGCCTCGACCAACCCTCCGCCGACGGCCGGGGACGAGAGAGCGCTGAACGCGACCGCCGAGCCGAGGTATCCGAGGGCCCTGCCACGCTCGGCGGGCGGAAAGGCTTCGAAGATCAGCGCGTTCGAGATCGAGAAGACCATGGACCCGCCGATCGCCTGGACGACCCGCGCCGCGACCAGGACGGCGAGGGTGGGGGCGAGTCCGCAGGCCGCCGACGCCACCGTGAAGAGCGTGATCCCGCCGACGAAGAGCGCTGCCCTGCCCGTGTACTCCGAGAGCCGCCCCATCGGCAGGAGCGCCACCGTCATGGTCAGAAGGTAGGCCGTGATCACCCACTGGGTGCTGTCAAGGTTCACGCCGAAGTGCGCCGTGATCGTCGGCAGCGCGACCGCGACCACCACGCCGTCCAGGACGGCCATGAAGACCCCTGCCACCACGACCGCGAGGATCGCGTACCGGTTCGACGCGCCCTGTGCCTCCATGCAGAGAGAGGTGGACGGTGCCGGGGATAAGTATGGGCACGGCCCGGCCCGGCGCGACGATACACATACGGGTTCCGGCGCCGACACCTCCTCGTGGATGACGCCTGGGACCAAGACTACCGCCGGCGCGGCCGGCTCTACCGCGGCAGCCCCCGGCTCCCGAGCCTGCCCGACGGCGCCCGCGTCCTCGAGGTCGGCTGCGGTGATGGCCGGACGCTCGAGACGCTCGCGGCCCGGCGCTGCACCGCCGTCGGGCTTGACCGGTCCATGTCCGCGCTTCGCCTCTGCCGGACGCTCCACGGCCGCGCCGGGTATCCGCTCGTCCGTGGCGACGCCCGGAGCCTGCCGTTCCGGGACGGATCTTTCGACGCGGTGCTCCTCCTCCACGTGCTCGGGCACGGGTGTGAGGCGGACCGTCGAGTCATGGCCGCCGAGGCCGTGCGGGTGGCGGCGCATACCGGGCTCGTTCACCTCCGTGTCTTCTCGTGCGATGACTTCAGGGCGGGGGTCGGCCACGTGGTCGAGGAAGGGTCCCGCCTCAGGCGCACGGGTGTGCTCACGCACTACTTCACGGAGGACGAGGTCGCGGGGCTCTTCCCGTCCTGCCGCGCCCTTCGGCTCGAGACCGCCCGATGGCAGCTCCGCGTCCGGGGGAAGTCCCTTCCGCGGGCTGAGATCGGGGGGATCTTTGCGTTAGATCCATCCCGAGGGAGGCAACAAGGTGCCGGCGGTGACGAAAAGAATCATAATGCTTAAATGCCTCATCCGAGCAATTTTTAAAGGGATGCCCGCCGCGGACGACGGGCACCGGATGGAGAGCTATGACACCGAGAAACCGCATGATCCTCTGCCTCGTCTGCCTCGCGGCCGTCGGGATGTTCTGCGTGGCCGGATGCACGACCACACCCCCTGCCGGTAACGCAACGCCCACGAAGGCGCCGACCGGGACTGCCGCACCGACGATGAACAACACGATCCTCAAGATCAACAACAACCAGGCGCCGAACCTCAGCACGAACGCGACGGCCGCGGCCACCACCGCGCCGGTGGCAGGGAACACCACGGCAGCCGGGAACGTGACGATCCCGATCATCAATGCGACCCTCCCGCAGGTCAACGTCACGCTGCCCCAGATCAACGTCACGCTGCCCCAGATCAACGTAACCCTGCCCGACGTCACGCTGCCGCGGCTCAACAGCACCTGAAGTCCCACAACCCCGTTCCGCGGCGGTTGCAGCGGCGGGGCCCGGGATCGGGATACTTTTTTCCCCCAGCGCCCATGGAACGCGGATCATGGGTCCGATCTACCATGACCCGGCCCTCTCCGGACGACGCGGGGTCTTTCTCGATCGCGAGGACGCCGGGCGAGCGTGCGCGGAGCTTCTCCGTTACCACCCCGAGCTCGTCGATGGCGCGCTCTGCGGCCCCATTCCCTCCGGCGGTGTCGCCGTAGCGGTACCGATCGCGCGCGAGTTCTCGCTGCCCGTCGCGCTCCTGGTAGCGCGGAAGGTCCAGGTCCCGGGCAACACCGAGTTCGGAATGGGGGCCGTCGCCTGGGACGGCCGCGTCGTCCTCGACCGCCCCCTGGTGTCCGCCCTCGATCTTGGGCCGGATGCCATCGATGTCCAGGTCCACCGTGCGCGGGCGTCGGTCACCGGGCGTCTCGAACGGTTTCTTGGCGGGCGGCCTCTGCCGGTTCTCCGGGGCCGGCGCGTCCTCGTCGTGGACGACGGCCTCGCGGGAGGGTCTACCGCCCTCGTGGTCATCGAGGCGCTGCGCGCCGCCGGCGCCGGCCCGCTGGTGACCGTGGTACCGACCGGCCACGACCGTACCGTGGCCCGCGTCGCGGAGGTGTCGGACGCGGTGGTCTGTCCGAACATCCGCGGCGGGGACGGGTTCGCCGTGGCCGAGGCCTACCGGGCCTGGCGCGACCTCACGGAAGACGAAGTGGCTGCGCTCCTCAACGGGCTTGCCGCGGACGGCCTCTTCTGAGAGGCATCACCGGCTCTCATCCCTCCTGCGGCCCGCAGGCGAGGGGGACGTCAGCGAACGCGGCGTGGTCGAAGACGCCGCGCTCGGTCAACCGCCGCTCGGGAATCACGGTCAGGGCGAGGAAGGAGAGATGCATGAAGGCGTCGGGCACGGCACCGAGCCGAGCCGCGTGCGCCGAGAGCCGCTCCAGCACCGCCACGACCTCGGGGTACGGGCGGTCGGACATCAGCCCGGCCACCCGCAGGGGGAGGAGCGTGGTCTCGCCGAGCCCGACGACGGCGAGACCGCCGCGGCTCCCGACAACGGACGCGATGGCCGCGGCAATCGCCGCCGGCTCGGCGCCGACCGCGACCACCTGGTGGGCGTCGTGCGCGACCGTGGAAGCGATGGCGCCTCTTCGAAGGCCGAACCCCCGGACGACCCCGACGCCCGTGCCCGAGCCCCGGTAGGCATCGCAGACGGCGGCAGGGAGCAGGTCGCGGTCGAGGTCGGGGAGCGTGCCGGCTTGCACCGGCAGGTCCGCGGCTCGTGTCCGGACCTGGCCCGGGACGAGCTCGATGACGCGCGCACACCCATCGACCTCCGGGACGAGCTCCCTGGCGGACGGGAGGCGGCACCGGACCGGCCGCCCGGCCGGCGGCACAGGCGCCGGTGCTGGGCCGGTGTCGACCACCTCGGCACCGAGGACGAAGGTCCTGGCGACCTCGAACCCGTCGCCCGCCGAGAGAACGCAGAGATCCGCCCGCCGTCCCGGCGTGAGGGCGCCACGGTCAGGGAGGCCGAACCGTTCGGCGGCCGAGAGCGTGGCCATGCGCAGCGCCAGCTCCGGCTCGAGGCCACCCCCGATCGCGCCCCGCACACAGTCGTCGATCAACCCGGCGCGCGAGATCAGGTCCGCGTGGCGGTCGTCCGTGCAGAAGGCGCAGCGGGGCGCCGTTGCGGGCGTGACGAGGGGCAGGAGTGCCTCGATGTTCCGCTCGGTCGATCCCTCGCGCAGGAAGAGGTACATCCCCCGCGCGAGCCGGTCCCGCCCCTCTTCGGCCGAGGAGGCCTCGTGGTCGCTCTGCGCTCCCGCGATCACGTAGGCATTCAGGTCGAGCCCTCCAAGGCCCGGGGCATGGCCATCGACGACCGGCAGGAGGCCGATCTTCTCGGCAAGATCCGGGTCCCCACCGAGGAGCCCGGGCACATTCATCACCTCCCCGAGCCCAATCACGCCGTCCCGGCCCACGAGGGGCGCAAGCCTATCGGCGCCGATTACCGCGCCGCCGACGTCGGCCGGCGTTGCCGGGACGCAGGACGGCAGCGTCACGAGGAGGTCCACGGGGAGATACGGACGGCAGGCGAGTATGTACTCGATCCCGGGCACACCGATCACGTTCGCGATCTCGTGGGGGTCCGCGATCACGGTGGTCGTACCGTGGTCCGCTGCAAGCCGGGCGTACTCGAACGGCGAGAGGAGCGAGGACTCGATGTGGACGTGGGCGTCGATCATCCCCGGGATCACCCGCGATCCGCCGAGGTCGAGCTCTCTCCGAGCCCGGTACCGCCCGGGCCCGAGCACCCGCCCGGCATGGATCCCGAGCGCGGTCTCCTCCCACTCGCAGAGAAACGGATTGAAGACGGAGGCGCTCACGAGCGCGAGGTCGATCGTCGCCCCGCCCCGGGCCGCCTCGACGATCTCACGCACGGCCGGTTCCCCGCTGGATCGTCAGCTCCCGGATGACCGCGCCCAGACGTTCCTGGCCGTCGTAGAGGTGGAGGTAGCACCGGTAGGCCCCATCGGGGAGTTCGACAGCGTACGTGAAGCGGTTCGCGCCCGGCGCGAGGTCGACGAACCGGGCCTCGGTGAAGACCTCGCGCTGCGCGACCCCCTCGAGTGCCGAGACGGTCACCTGCAGGTCAGCGTGAACGACCGGCTCGCCCGCCTCGACCGTGACGGTGAGAGCACCCTGGTCGTATTCGACCGGGCCGAAGGTCGCCTGGCCGGCGGTGCAGCCGGCCGCAAG
This sequence comes from uncultured Methanospirillum sp., assembly GCA_964501565.1. Lineage (GTDB taxonomy): Archaea > Halobacteriota > Methanomicrobia > Methanomicrobiales > Methanospirillaceae > UBA288. Next base: position 2,859 of record CAZCUJ010000026.1, on the reverse strand, counting down.
GGCGATGGCGACGGCCGCGAGGACGAGGAGGGCGAACCTGCGTGAGACGGTCATGGGCTGTCCAGTGGTATTTCCGCCGACGAGAATATATAAGATACGATTTCAATGACGATATGCCGGACGACGGTTGGCGCGCCGCCGTCCTTCCTCCCCGCGCCAGCTCTCGAATGCGATACTGCGATGACTCTTTCGAACCCCGAGAACGGACACCGCGGCCGGGTCCTCTTCATGGACGACGAGGATGGGATCCGTGACCTGGTCGGCTTCATGCTCGAGCGGCGGGGCTTTGCCGTGACCCTCGTTGGTGACGGCCGCGAAGCTGCAGTCGCGTACGGCGACGCGATCGCCGGGAACGCCCCGTACGACGTGGTCGTGCTCGACCTCTTCGTCCCTGGCGGGCCGGGAGCGATTGAGGCGATCGAGATCCTCCGGGGACTCGACCCCGGTGTGCGCGCCCTCGTCTCAAGCGGCGACGCACGGGATCCGGCCATGGTCGAGCCGGCGGCCTTCGGGTTCGCGGGTGTCGTCCCCAAGCCGTACGAGATCGACGAGCTCGCCGTTGCCCTGGAGCGGGCGATGAGCTTCTCCGATCTTGCGCGGCATGCAGGGGGACGCTGACGCGTGTCTTCGAACCCGGAGAGTCCTGCTCTGCCGCACCCTCATCCGTGTGAAACTCCCCGGTCCGCATCCCCGGGCGACGTGCCCGACAAACGGAAAATAAGGTGGTGAGCGTAAGGGGTGGAATTCCCCCGTTCTTCCATCTCTGTCCTTTCTGCACCGGGTGGTTAGAAGGCGTATCAGGCGGATTTCCCGGGATAATTGCCAGGAACGGGGGTCCGGACGCATCCGTAGGACAACCCTCCTGCAACGTCCTCCGATGGAGGATGTGGCACCTGATGTAGATCGGGAAGAGGGACGGTCTCGAACATCACCTGGATGGAGAACTTCCCGGCATTTGTACCTCCGGACCCGGGCAATCGCCTGGGAGTCCTTTCTATCGAGGTCGATTCTCTTCCCGATTCCGTGCGTTCCGAAGTTGACTCTTTTCCTCCTATCGAGGCCGCGACCCTCAGGCGATGAGGATCCTGTCCACGTCGTAGAAGACGTTGTTCGCCTCGTTCGACTCATCCACCACGCGAGTCGGATCGATGATCATGCCGAGGTAATACGGACCGGCCGGTACCCAGGGGGGAATCGAACACAACGTGTTCAGGTTCGGCGATGCGACGCCCGCCGGGAGACCGTAATGATACCTGGTACCGATCCGGATGTCGGCCGTGGTGAAGGTGGTGTCCTTCGACAGGTAGAACCCGACCTGGAACGGCCCGGTCGCCCGTAGGCCCGTGTTCTTCACGGCGTTCAGGATGTTGAAGGTCCTGGGTTGCGGGCCGCTCGGCGGCGCGAAGGTCCAGGCGCGAAGGTCTGCTCTCGTGTCCTGGATGATGATCTTGTCCACGTCGTAGAAGACGTTGTTCGCCTCGTTCGACTCGTCCACCACGCGGGTTGGATCGATGATCATGCCGAGGTAGTACTCACCGGCCGGGACCGAATCGGGAATCGAACACAGCGTGTTCAGGTTCGGCGATGCGACGCCCGCCGGGAGACCGTAATGATACCTGGTACCGATCCGGATGTCGGCCGTGGTGAAGGTGGTGTCCTTCGACAGGTAGAACCCGACCTGGAACGGCCCGGTCGCCCGTAGGCCCGTGTTCTTCACGGCGTTCAGGATGTTGAAGGTCCTGGGTTGCGGGCCGCTCGGCGGCGCGAAGGTCCAGGCACGAAGGTCCGCCTTCAGCTGGGGTTGCGCTATCTTGATAAAGGCGTTCGCCATGCTGGCGGTCCCAAAGCCGGGATTCCTGACAAAGACGGTATAGCTGCCGGGGGCCGCGGATGCCGGAATGGCAAGATGCCCGCGAACCGAGGTGCCCATCATGCTCCAGGCATGCTCCTGGACGGAGTAGGTCACGCCGGCCGGAGACCTGACCCAGACCTCCGCGTTGAGCATAATCCCTGTTCCGAAAACGGTGTACTCCCCGTTCCAGCCGGAGCTCGGTACGGTGACGAGGGAGTCGCTTTGTATGACCAGTGCCGACGCTGCCGTCGTGATGGCGATCAACGCCATCACGACGAACGCTGACATGAGGATGATTCGTTCTGATCTCATGGTCTCGTGATACCTCCTCCCGGATCAATCGCCGGTTGCGGGGGTGGCAGGCGAGTTAATCGCGACTATTGCAGGGGGGCTTTACCGGGATTATGAGGGAATCTGTATAGCTCGATATATTTTTATGCCGTGCAATGTCGCCGGGCAATATCGCACACAATAGCATTCAAAAATACCTGCAGCATCCTTTTCACATCTATCGTGGACGTGCGAACCGGCCACCTCCGCGGTGACCGTCACGACCCGCCGCCACCCCATATCCCTGGCGCCCGGGATCCGTGCCCTGTTCGCCAGTCCACCAGGAGCGCACGCTCATCGCAGGTGCTCAGTACTGCATGACACCGTACGCCCGCCATTCCCCGGGTCGATACGGGGCGGTGAGCCCTGATCCAAAGTCCTATGGCCTCGCACTCCAGACCCTTTGCCATGCGCTCGTTCGTTCTCGCGGGGGTCCTGGTCCTCGTCGCTCTCGCTACGGGCTGCGTCGCCCCTGGTTTCCCCGGGAACACGACGCCTGCACCGGACGGTACGTCGACGAGCAGTCCGGCGGCTTTCGGCCCCATCGCGCTCGAGGTCGAATCGGCCACGATCGTGGCCTCCGGGGATACCGCGAACATATCGATCATTCTCTCGGCGGCTCCGAACGGCCTCTCGGGCTACAGTCTCACCGTTTCCCTCGCGAATCCTGTCGTCGC
>CAZCUJ010000025.1:0-34322 GCA_964501565.1 uncultured Methanospirillum sp. | reverse complement strand
CTCTTAATCCGTAGGCCAAGGGTTCAAATCCCTTCAGGCCCGCTTCTTTTCATTCGCTGTCCCGGGATTCATCTCGTGCGACCTTCATCGCATCTCTGACGGTACGCGATCGCAGAGGACCCGATACATGGTGGGCCGTGAAAGGAAGCGCGGCAGATCGTCGTCGATGCCCTGGACATGCAGCATCGGACTGGCGACGCCGACGGATGGTTCCGAACCGTTAATCGCTGGCAGGTGGGCCGTCTCTGCCATGGAGCGAACGAGCTCGGGATCCACTCGAAACCCTTTTCGTCCCGCCGTGCCCATCCTCCCGCGACAGCGATGCTCGACAGGACGCTCTTCCTCGTTTTGTTTCTCGTCCTTGCAGCCCCCGCGGCGGCCGGGTCCCTCGAGCCCGGCACAGTCGTCGCCGACGGGGATGGCACCGGCCTCGTGATCCTCCTCCACGTCCAGGGGGGATACGGCGACGCCCAGTCTGTCTACGTGGTGCGGCCGGTGGCCCACTGCGCCGACCCGGCGGGCCAGGGATGGTACGCACTCCCGTCGATCCACGAGATCAGGTCCGCCCCCGAGCTCGAGGCGCGGCCCCGGCAGGGCATGGTCGATCCCGGCACCCTCACAAGCACCTGCATCGCGCCCGTCGATGCGCCCGACACGACTCGAGAACGTTCCAGCTGGGACCGGTTCCTCGACGGTACCCTCTTCCCGTTCCCGGAGTTGACTTTCCCGCCCTTCGACCAGGACTGATAGGATCGCGTCACGGCACCGGCGTGGTCTCCGAGAGCACCGAGAGCCTGCGGAGAATGGCCTGCAGGTGCCCCTCACGGAGCATATTCGCGAGGTGGCCCTCGCAGACCACGTTCTTGCGGATATGGAGCGTCAGCAGCCTGCGGATCACCCGGCAATCCGCTGTCTCGAGCCGGGCCGGGTCGCGAAAGTACCGGAACGCCTCTGCCTCCCAGCCCGACCAGTCGAACCTGACGATGAACCCGGCACGGTAGAGCGTCCGCTCGAACTCGTAGACCTCTCGCGTATACTGTTCGAGGGTCCAGCCCTGCTCCTCGGCAACCACCACCTCGGGCAGGAAACGTGGATCCTCGAAGAGCGGCAGGAACGCGAGTACGGCCTCGACACCGGCGCGCTCCGGGAGGACGGACTCGTCCTGCCCCACGATCATGGCCGCATCTCCATCACCAGGGCATGGCCCCTGGAGACCATAAACCTGCGGATCGGACAGGAGCCCCTCCGTCGTCTCCACCCGGCAGGCCCCACATCGATTGCGTGTCACATCCGGGACCATCCCACCCCGCTTCACAACGGAATGGGCTGCCCCCGGGCCTGGACAAGATTCTACATGATAAATCATGCAAGAATTTAAGCCTTTGCACGACAAGCATGCACCATACCCCAGGGGGGGTGCCACATCATGCCCATCAATCGCGATAAGATTCGAGAGATGCAACTGGCCGTCCTGCGGCGGTGCGGCGATCGCATCGAACGAGCGGGCTACACCCCCGCCGAATGTTATCGCGTCGCCGACCAGACGACAACGACGCGCGGGTTCACGGGGGGCATGCGGGCCCGGCACGGGTTGTGATCGGAATGGTGGATGACAATGAAAAGACGCTGCTGGAGCAGGTGCGCGAGAAGGAGATCGATCTAGCCGCCGAGTACGATCGTGCCTGCGCCGAGGCCGAGGCAGCGAGGGAGATGGCGGCCCGCGACGCCCGGGAGACGGTGGAGCGGGCGGAACGGGACGGGCTCGAAGCGGCGGAGACTCTGTATCAACGGGAGATGGCCGATCTCGAGCACGAGATCGAGCGAATACGGACGGACGCCGCCGGGCTCGAGGACGCGCTCCGATCTACCGGAGAGAGCCGAATCTCAGAAGTAGCGGACGAACTGGTCGGTTACGTTGCACCGGCACAGGAGTAGGAGCGCATCATGCTCCGGAAGATGAGCAGTATCCTGGTGGTGGGACCACGATCGGAGGCTTCCCTGATCGTCAACACGCTCTACCGTGAGGGGACGGTCCACCTCGTTGACCTCTCTCCGGCCAGGGATTCGTCCGGCCCCGGAGAGCTCCGGCGGATCGACGAAGCGTCGGTCATCGAGGTCGACCAGCTGCTGCTGAAGGTGAACGGGCTGCTCAAGCTGCTCCCGAAGCGGCAGGACTCTCCCGAGAGCGCGGGGGAGGTCGAGGAGAATGGGGGAAGGCAGACGGCAGAGGAGACTGTCGAGGAGATCCGGACGCGGCTCGGGGGTCTCGATGCGACGACAGTCGAGATGTCGAACCGGAAGGCCGACCTGGAGCTCGAGGCGACAACACTCGCCCGGTACGCCAAGATCCTCCGACGCCTCCAGCCGATCGAGGAAGCGATCCCCACGCTCGAGGGATTCGAGATGACCGTGCTCCTGCTTCAGAAGGAGTACGCTCATGTCCTCGACCACATCGTGCCGATCCTACGCGAGCTCGCGCATAACCAGTTCGAGTATGTCGCCGCCGAGCTCGACGAGTCGACCGTCGCCGTGATCACGATCTTCAACAAGTTCTACTCGCGCGAGGTCCACTCGTTCCTCTTCTCGCAGAACGTCAACGAGGTCCGCATCCCCCCGGACTACTCGAATATGCCCATCGAGGAGGCGATCGTGTCCATCGAACGGAAGCGGGAGGCAGGGCGCACCGAGATCGGGAAGATCGACGACCAGCTCGCCGCGCTGTCGAGCCAGTGGCGCCACGAGCTGCTCACCATGCAGCGTGCCCTCGAGGAACGGCGGGACGAGCTCGCGGTGGTCACGCAGTTCGCCCACACCGACTACACCTTCGTGGCGAAGGGATGGATACCCGCGGAGTCCGTCGTGGAGGCCCGGCGGCACATCAGGGAAGCGTTCGGCGGTCGCGTTGTGCTCACCGAACTGTCGGCGTCGTCCCAGGAGATAGCCGATGCACCCATCTCCTTCGCCAATCCGTTCTGGGTGAGACCGTTCGAGTTCTTCACTCGCCTGATGGGTTCGCCGCGATACGGAGAGACCGACCCGATTCCGTTCATGGCAATCTTCTTTCCGATCTTCTTCGGCCTGATCGTCGCGGACGTCGGATACGGCCTCTGTATCCTCGCCCTCGCCCTCTTCCTCCGCTACCGCTATGCCGACAGGGCGTGGCTCCGCGACCTCGCGACGATCTTCATTATCTCGGCGATCCCGACCATCCTCTTCGGGTTCCTCTTCGGCGAGTTCTTCGGCGACCTCGGCGAGCAGATGGGCTGGCTCGAACCGGTCACCTACGCAGGGGTCACCTGGAACCGCCTGGAAGCCATGATCCCGCTCCTGGTCCTCTCGATCGCGCTCGGCGTGGTCCATATCTTCCTGGGGCTCGGGATCGGCGTGGCGAACGCGGTTGCCCGGAAGAACCGTCGCCACATCTGCGAGAAGTGCGGGATGATGGGGGTCGTCCTCGGTGTTCTGATCGTGCTTCTCGCCGCGATGGGGATCATCTCGCCCCCGCTCATGTTCGTCGGCATCGCGGTGCTCGCGATCGGGCTTCCGCTCCTTCTCTGGGGCGGTGGTGTTCAGGGGGCGGTGGAGATCATGGGTACCATGGGTAACATCATGTCCTATGCCCGGTTGATGGCGATCGGCATGGCCTCGGTGATGCTCGCCCTCGTCGCGAACGAACTCGCCGGAGAGATCGGCGCGGTCCTGGTCGGAGCATTTGTAGCGGTCCTCCTCCACCTGATGAACCTGGTGATGGGCATGTTCAGCCCGTTCATCCAGTCCACACGTCTCCACCTGGTGGAGTTCAACTCAAAGTTCTACGAGGGAGGAGGGCGACCGTACATCCCCTTCGGGCATCATTAGGAGGACTGAACCCCACCTCATTCTCAAAAGCTCCGATATTCGCACATGTCTGATGTTGATTTTTATAAATCTTTCGCGACAGTTTTATCTAATCGGATGGGGATGTTGAGCAGGGTGAAGTACAATGGCCTGGGAAGTTCCAATTGGTGCCGCTCTTGCCTTTTCGTTCGGGGCGATCGGCACCGCATGGGCACAATCACGAATCGGGCCGGCAGGTGCCGGTACGATCGCCGAGAACCCTGAGCTGGTAGGCCCGATGATCATCCTGGTCGCGATCCCCGAGACCCTCGTCATCCTGGGGTTCGTTGTCGCGGCGATGATCATCTTCATGACCGGCGGCGCGTAGCGGGCGGAGGATCGACAGCGAAGCCAGGGCGCATGGAACGGCCAGAGGTCATGCGCCTTCACTTCGGAGGAGAAAAGGATGGCGTACGAAGAACTGATCCGTTCGATGGAGATGGACGCCCAGCTCCGTGTCCAGGAGGTCCAGAGCCAGGCCACGAGGAACGTCGAGGAGACGCAGGAGGCGGCCCGCCGGCAGGCGCAGGAGATCCGCGAGCGCCTGCTCGCCGAGACCGGGCGGCGGATCGAGGTCGAACGGCACCAGCGGCTCTACCGCGCCCGCGAGGAGACAAAGGCCGGCCTCGCACGCGTCCGTGAGGAGTACCTGCAACGCGCCAGCGACCTTGCGGAGGAGCGGCTCGGACGCTCGCGCGAGGGTGACGGCTACCCCGGCGTGCTCGAGAGGCTGACCCTGGAGGCGCTCGAGACGCTCTCGGAACCCGGAGCCCGGGTGCACGTCGACCCGAGAGACGAGGCCGTCGCGAGAGCGTTCGTCGAACGCCTCCCTGGAACACCCGTCCTGATCGCGGACCTGGGTGGAGCCGGCGGCGTGGTCGTTGACTCGGCCGACGGGCGGATCCGGGTCGACAACACCTTCGCCTCCCGCCTCGCCCGGGCTGGGGAGGTCTACCGGCGCGATCTCTTCGACCACCTCTTCGGGAGCCGGTGATGGATCAGGGCTACATCAACTCCCGCGTGCGCGGGATGTACAGATCCCTGCTCGGCCCGGACGAGCTGCGGGCCTTCCTCCAGAAGCCCGACCTCGAGGGCATGATTGCCGATCTTCAGAAGACCCCCTACCGGAGTGCGCTCGAGATCTCCTGTGTCCGGCGGTCGGGCATCACCTGTCTCGAAGAGGCGCTGCGGACGCACCTCGTGAGAACGTACACAAAGATCATCAGGATGTTCGGCGACAACGATGCCGTTCGGTATGTCCGGATCGTTGTCAACCGCTGGGACGTCCACAACCTGAAGGCGATCCTTCGCGGTAAGAACATTCACTCGCCCCCGGAGGAGATCCGGGAATGCCTCGTCCCGGCCGGGACGCTCGACGAGGCCACCCTCATCGAACTCCTGAACCAGCACGACGTACGGGACGTCATCGACCTGCTCGCCACCTGGGATATCGATTACGCCCGGGCGTTCACGCCGCATATCGAGGAGTGGAGCCGTTCCCGCGAGCTCCTCGTGATGGAGCACGCCCTCGACCAGTATTACTTCGACTACGCCAGGCGCACGGTCCAGGGAAAGAGACCCGAGGCGGTCGCACTTCGCCGCCTGGTCGGCACCGAGATCGACGTGACGAACCTCAAGACCGTGATCACCTTCATCCGGGACGGTGTCAGCCGTATGGACGGCGAACGGTTCCTCCTGGAGGGAGGGACGGAGCTCCCGCTGAAGCTCCTGCAGAACATGATCGAGGACGGAAACCTTCCGGCCGCGCTGGGCCGGTTGGGTGGGACGTCGTACGCCTTCCTTCTTCATCTCTGCGAGGAGACCGCGGTCTGCGGGCCCCAGTCGCTCCTGATGAAAGAACTCGATCGGCACCTCGTTCAGACGGGAGCTGCTCTCTACCGGTCGGACCCGCTGAGCGTGATGGTCGTCATCGGGTTCCTGTACCTCTTTCAGGCCGAAGTGACGAACCTCCGTATCATTGCCCGGTGCCGGGACGCGGGCCTCTCCGACGAGGAGCTGGAGGCGGAGCTGATCCATGTTTAAATTCATGGTGCTGTCCGATCCGGACACGGCATCCGGGTTCCGGATGGCGGGCGTCGAGGCGTTCGAGGCTGCGAACGCCGAGGAGGCGCGCCAAGTCCTGCCCGGGCTGCTGCAGGAGGAGGACGCGGGCATCATCGCGGTCAGCGAGGAGTTCATGCAGGGGCTCGACGATCGCCTGATGACCCGTATCGAACAGATGCCGCGCCCGATCGTGATCCCTATCCCGGGCAGGGCACGCGGAGGAGGCGGGATGGCCTACATCGAGCGGCTTCTCCGCCGGGCCATCGGCTACAACATCGTGTTGAGGCGATAGCGATGATACAGGGTGAAGTGATCAGGGTCTCGGGGCCGGTGGTGCACGCGGGAGGCATGCGCGGCTCCAGGATGTACGACGTGGTGCGGGTCGGCGAGGAGGCCCTCACGGGAGAGGTGATCCGGCTCGACCAGGACGTCGCGGTGGTCCAGGTCTACGAGGACACGACCGGCCTTGGCACGGGCGAGGTAGTCGAGAATACGGGCGAGCCGCTCCGCGTGGAGCTCGGACCCGGGCTCCTCACGTCGATCTTCGACGGGGTGCAGCGCCCGCTCCCGCTCCTGGCCGAGCGGAGCGGGGACTTCATATCGCGGGGGCTCACGGTCCCCGGCATCGACCATGGAAAGCGCTGGGAGTTCGTGCCGGGAGTCCGTGTCGGCGAGGAGGTTGGCCCGGGGGACGTGCTCGGGACCGTCCGGGAGTACCATCTCGACCATCGGATCCTCGTTCCTCCCGGGATGGCCGGTACAGTAGAGAGCATAGCGGACGGCTCCCTGACCGTCGACGACGAGGCCGCCAGGCTCGATGGTGACCGCCCGATCACGATGGGACAGGCCTGGCCCGTGCGCAGAGGCCGGCCGTACGCGAGTAAGCTCGACCCGACCCTGCCGCTGCTGACCGGGCAGCGGGTCTTCGACTCCCTCTTCCCGATCGCCAAGGGCGGCACGGCCATGATCCCCGGCGGCTTCGGGACGGGAAAGACCGTATCTGAGCAGACCCTCGCCCGGTGGGCCGACGCCCACGTGGTGGTCTACATCGGCTGTGGCGAGCGTGGGAACGAGATGACCGACGTACTCTCCGAGTTCCCCGAACTGGTCGACCCGCGCACGGGCCACCCCCTGCTCGAGCGGACGATCATGATCGCGAACACCTCGAACATGCCCGTCGCGGCCCGCGAGGCCTCGATCTACACGGGGATCACCATGGCCGAGTACTATCGGGACATGGGCTACGACGTGGCCCTTCTCGCCGACTCGACCTCGCGCTGGGGCGAGGCCCTCCGAGAGGTCTCCGGCCGGCTCGAAGAGATGCCCGGCGAGGAGGGCTATCCGGCCTATCTCGCTGCCCGCCTCGCCGCGTTCTACGAGCGGGCCGGCCGGACCGCCTGCCTGGGGGCGGGAGACCGTTCGGGCTCGGTCACGGTCGTCGGCGCGGTCTCGCCGCCCGGGGGGGACTTCTCGGAGCCGATCACTCAGAACACCCTCCGGATCGTCGGGACCTTCTGGGCCCTCGATACGAACCTCGCGTACCGTCGCCATTTCCCCTCCGTCAGCTGGATCAAGTCCCACTCCCTCTACCTCGAGAGCCTCCGGGGCTGGTACAAGGAGACGGTCGCGGAGGACTGGAGCGCCCTCCGGGACCGGACCATGTTCCTCCTCCAGAAGGAGGCGGAACTCCAGGAGATCGTTCAGCTGGTCGGACCCGACGCCCTGCCCGAGGGCGAGAAGGCCGTCCTCGAGGTCACGCGGATGATCCGCGAGGATTTTTTGCAGCAGAGCGCGTACAGCCCGGTGGACGCCTACTGCCCGATGGAGAAGCAGTACCTCATGCTAAAGGCGATCCTGGCCTTCCATGATACCGCCGTCGCTGCCATGGGGCGAGGGGTCGGCCTGAGACAGGTGCTGGCCCTGCCCCAGAAGAACGAGATCGCACGCATGAAGGAGCAGTACGACGCGGAACAGGTCCGTGGGCTGATCGAGTCGATCGGGAACGCAGGCCGGATCCTGGAGGCCGAACGATGAAGCCGCTCCTCACGAAGGAGTACCGAACGGTCAGCTACGTCTCGGGCCCCCTCATCTTCGTCGAGCGACCACGGCGGATCTCCTACGGCGAGGTCGCCGCGATCGTCCTGCCCGATGGCGAGCGGCGGACCGGGCAGGTTCTCGACATCTCGCGCGAGGCCGCCGTGGTCCAGGTCTTCGAGGGAACAAGTCGCATCGACGACTCCGAGACCAGCGTCCGGTTCACAGGCGAGCCGTCGCGCCTTGACGTCTCGCTCGAGATGCTCGGACGGGTCTTCGACGGCCTGGGCCGACCTCGCGATGGGCGGCCCGCCATCGTTCCCGAGGACCGCCCCGACATCAACGGCACACCGATCAACCCGTATACCCGCGACAAGCCGGCGGACTTCGTCCAGACCGGTGTCTCGGCGATCGATGGGCTGAACACGCTCGTGCGCGGCCAGAAGCTCCCGATCTTCTCGGGGGCCGGCCTGCCGGCGAACCGGCTCGCGGCCCAGATAACCCGCCAGAGCAAGGTGCTCGAGGAGGAGAGCAACTTCGCGGTCGTCTTCGCGGCCATGGGTATCACCTGGCAGGAGGCATCGTTCTTCACCCGGGAGTTCGAGGAGACCGGCGCGCTCGAGCGCGTGGTCTTCTTCCTGAACCTGGCCGACGACCCGACCATCGAGCGGATCGCGGCACCTCGCTGCGCGTTGACGGCGGCCGAGCACCTGGCCTACACCCACGACCTGCACGTTCTCGTGATCATGACTGACATGACCAACTACTGCGAGGCCCTCCGAGAGATCTCCACGGCGCGGGAGGAGGTGCCGGGCCGGCGCGGGTACCCCGGGTACATGTACACCGACCTCTCGACGCTGTACGAGCGCGCGGGGCGGATCAAGGGGCGGAACGGCTCGATCACGCAGATCCCGATCCTGACCATGCCCGACGACGACATTACTCACCCCGTCCCCGACCTGACGGGCTACATCACGGAGGGTCAGATCGTCCTGTCACGCGACCTTTTTCGCCGCGGAATCGACCCGCCGATCGACGTGCTTCCCTCGCTCTCGCGGCTGATGAGCCTGGGAATCGGCCCGGGGAAGACCCGCGAGGACCACCGGAACGTCTCGGACCAGGTCTACGCAAGCTACGCGTACGGCCGGGACCTCCGTCGCCTCGTCGCGATCGTCGGGGAGGAGGCCCTGACCGAACTCGACCGGGCGTACCTCGCGTTCGCCGACCAGTTCGAGAACCGGTTCATCGGGCAGCACAGCGAGGACCGGTCGATCGACCAGACCCTCGGTATCGCCTGGGAGCTCCTTGCCGGGCTGCCCGTCGACGAGCTGAAGCGGATCAGCCCGGATCTGATCGCCCGCTACCACCCCACGCACGGAGGGGGAGGAACGTGACGGCCGAAGCGGCCAAACCGACCAGGATGGAACTGATCCGGAAGCGGGAGCAGATCAGACTCGCCGAGCAGGGGCGCGACCTCCTGCGCGAGAAGATGGACGCGCTCGTCAGGGAGTTCTTCCGGGTCATGAACGACGTCTCGTCCTCGCGCGAGGAGCTCGAGCGGATCGCGCGTATCGCCGACCGATCGCTCCTGATCGCCCAGGCGGTCGATGACCCGGTGGCGCTCAAGTCGGCCTCGTTCGCGACCAAGCGGCAGGTCATGCTCGAGATCGAGGGGCAGTCGATCATGGGCGTCCCTATCCCGGTGATCGAGAAGCGGTCCTTTGGCCTCTCCGTGCTCGAACGTGGGTACAGCCCCATCGGCACCAGCGGGCGGATCGACGATGTGGCCGAACGGTTCGAGGCCGAGCTCGATCTGATCATCGGCCTCGCCGAGTCCGAGACCACGCTCCGGCGGCTTGGCCACGAGATCCTGATGACCCGCCGCCGGGTCAACGCCCTCGAGCAGGTGATGATCCCCGAGCTCTACCGGCAGACGAAGTACATCAAGATCACGATCGAGGAGAGAGAACGAGAGGACCTCTTCCGCCTCAAGAAGGTCAAGCGCCTTCTCGAGGAACGGAAGAGGCAGTCCCGGGCCGCCGTGGCAGCAGAGGGCTAGACAGCTGCCCTTGGCGTGAGGATCTGCAGCGCCTCGTCAGAGCATCGTTTCTGGGCCGCGAGATCGGTGCCCGACCACCGTGAGGTGTTCAACAGCTTGCGGACGTCGTCGTAGCTCAGGTTGTGGAACTCGATACGGTCCCACGTCTTCGCGTCGACGCAGGTCCAGGCCTGCCCGAGGATGCGCTTGAGGCTCTCGACCTCGCTACGGTCGAACTCGCTCCAGCGCGCGCCGAGATGCGCCCTGATCTTCTCGCAGGCCGTCTCGGCGCTCTTCTCCTTGGTCACCTGGTACAGCCGCTGTCCTATCTCGGTTCTCGAGATATCCGGTGTCTTTGAGACATCTGGCATACTCAACCCCCCCGTGGGCAGCAGTCTTTAATGCCGGATCCCGCATAAATGTTTGGGTATCATATATCTTTTTTTCGCTCGTTGCCCGCCGGAATGGGTCCGCAGGACCCGGGTCAACCGGTCGGATCGCGGCGGATCCGCTTGTAGACCTCCATCACGACGAGCACGGTCATCGAGAGGAGCAGGAGGATTCCCCACCACTCGAGCGGCACCGGAGCGATCGAGAGTGTCCCGGCCACGGGCGGAATGTACATCGCGGCCACGTGGATCAGGAGCGAACCGCCCGTCGCGGCGACCACGAGCCAGTTGCGCGAGAGCGGCATGCGGAAGGCTGAGACCCGCTCGGAGCGCGCGTTGAAGACCTGGACATTCTCGAAGAGGACGAAGAGGAGCATCAGGAGGTTCCTGGCGTCTGCCTCTCCCCACCCGTTGCCAAGCAGCCATGCGAAGAGGGTGAACCCGACGACCGACATCGTGAACGCCGAGACGACGACCTGCTGGATCATCAACCGGTCGAAGATCGGCTGGTCCGGTGGGCGCGGCGGGCGTTCCATCGCGCCCGGCTCGCCCGGCTCGAACGCGAGCCCGATATGCTGGACGCCCTCGGTGACGAGGTTGAGCCAGAGGAGCTGGACCGCGAAGAGCGGCAGCGGCGTACCCGCCAGAAGCGAGAAGGTGAAGAGCAGCACCTCGGCCATGCCCGTCGCGACGAGCAGGAGCGTCACCTTGCGGACGTTGTCGTAGGCGAACCGGCCCTCCTCGATCCCGGCCACGATCGAGCTGAACCGGTCGTCGGTCACGATCATGGAGGCCGCATCCTTTGCCACGTCCGTGCCCGAGCCCATCGCCACCCCGATGTCCGCCTGCCGCAGCGCAGGTGCGTCGTTGACACCGTCGCCGGTCACCGCGACGAAGTGGCCCCGTTGCTGGAGGGCGTTGACGATGTCGAGTTTCTGGAGCGGTGTGACCCGTGCGTAGACCCGTGCGCGGTCCGCCATGTCCGGGTCCTCCGATGCCGCGAGCATCGCCCCGGTCACAACCTCGTCCTCGTGCTCGGCGATCCCGAGTTGCCGTGCCAGGGCGAGGGCCGTGACCGGATGGTCTCCCGTCACCATCAGCACGCGCACTCCGGCCCGGCGGCACTCCTCGACCGCGTCAACCGCGTCGGGCCGCAGCGGGTCGATGAACCCGGCAAGGCCGAGGAGTGTGAGCGGCGGAAGCGTCTCCTCGACCAGCTCAGCCGGGTCGACGCCCTCCGCGAGGGGGCCCTCGCCCACCGCGATCACCCGGTAGCCGCCGGCCGAGAGCGCGAGGAAAGCCGCGTTCACCGCCTCGCGGTCGATCGGGATCGGACCATCGGGACCGGCCATGAGCTCGGCGCGGTCGAGTACGACCTCGACGGCTCCCTTCAGCGCGACCATCGGCCGGCCGCCGGGATGGCGCGGTTCGGCCGCGACAGCAGCCGCGTACCGACGTTCGGATTCGTACGGGATCCGGCCGACGACCCTCGCCCCGATCGCAGCCGGGTCGGCTCCGAGCCCCCGGCCAAAGCGAAGGAAGGCCGCGTCGACCGGGTCCCCGAGAACCCTCGTCCCCTCCGCTCCCTCGACCTCGACCGCCTCGCTCGCGGCCACGGCGGCCCGGGCGAAGTCATGGATCCCGTGCGGTACGACGCGTTCCCGGACCACGTCGTCGGCCAGGACCTGCCCTACATCGGGGAACCAGATCGCCTCGAGGGTCTGGCGGTTCACGGTGAGGGTTCCGGTCTTGTCCGATGCGATCACGGTGCAGGAGCCGAGTCCCTCGACGGCGGCCATCCGCCGCACGAGCACCGAGCGTTTCGCCATGCGCGAGGCGGCGACCGAGAGCACGACCGTGAGCGCGACCGGGAGGCCTTCGGGTATCGCCGAGACGGCAAGCGCGACCGCGATGAAGAAGACCTCCGCGAGCGGAGCGCCCCGCCAGAGCGCGATCCCCGCGAGCGCGAGCGCCGCCGCGAGCACGGCGATGCTGATCGTCCTGGCAAACCGGTCCATCCGCTCGATCAGGGGCGGCTTGGTCCCCTCGCTCCCTGAGACCGCTGCCGCGATGACGCCAAACTCCGACCGGCCGCCGGTCGCGACCGCGACGCCGACCCCGCGCCCGGAGGTCACGACCGTGCCCGCGTGAGCCATGGAGCGTCGCTCGGCCACGGGCGCGTCGGGCGCGACAGCCTGCGGGGCCTTCTCGACCGGGAGGGACTCTCCGGTCAGGGCCGACTCGTCCACGGCGAGGTCGTCGGTCTCGACGAGCCGGAGATCGGCCGGGACCCGGTTGCCCGACTCGAGTATCACCCGGTCGCCCGGGACCACGTCCTCGGCCGGCACGGAGAGGTCGCGGCCATCGCGGACGAGCCTGACCTCGGTCTCGAGCAGCTCGCGCAGGGCCTCGGCCGCACTCTCGGCCTTCCACTCCTGGAAGGTCCCGACCGCTGCGTTGACGAGCACGACAATCAGGATGAAGACCGCGTCACGCCAGTCCTCGAGAAGGGCCGAGACAGCGGCGGCGGCGATCAGCACGTAGATGAGCGGGCTCTTGAACTGCCGGAGAAAGAGGATCAACGGGCCCGGGCGCGGCGCCGTCGGAAGTTGGTTCGGGCCGTACCGCTCGAGCCGGGCAGCGGCTTCGGGTGCGGGAAGGCCGCCCGGGCCCGAGCCGAGCCGTGCCTCGACCTCCGCCTCGTCGAGCGCGTGCCACGCAACCGCAGCTTCCTCCCCGGTCATCCGGCCAGATTCCTCCGTGAAGATATAAGAACTCACCGGCCGTCGATACTGAGAGCATGGCCTCCGATCTCCTCTGATGGACCGGGCGGACATTCCACCCAGTCCGCCTGCTGAATGCGAACGGCACCAGGATCACACTAGCTCGGGACAGGACACTCGGCACGGTCCTCGTCCTCTCCTGGTTCCCATCGACGGTCCTCGGTGCAGTCCACCTTCTCTCCGCCCCGTGGGGGCCCTGCCGGGATCTTCGCGGTCCACCACGGGGTCTTCCATGCCCCGTTCCTCTGGCACCACCCCCGAGATGGCGAGGGCCGGGCGCGCTCTATTCCTAGTCCCCTGTGACCGGATCACCCTCATGCACCTCACAATCATCCTGGGCGGGTTCGTGACCACACGGGTGCCGGGGCGACCGGGATGCGACTCGTGCTCGTCCTCCTGGTCCTGACGACGGGTGCCGACATCGTCGCACACCAGCAGAAGCATTAAGGGGCCACCGGGGCGAGCGCGCCGGCGGCCCTCGATGGCACGTTCTTCATCGCCGCGGCCCTGCCGGTACCGGAGGACCAACACTGATGATCGAGGTAGTGGAGATTCGCGAGGTCTACGCGGCGATCACGGACGACGTCATCCGGCGGGGCGGGAGAGGCGTTTCCTGCAGATGCTGGAGTTCTTCGCCCCGCTCTTCTTGATCGTCGGCGTCCGGCCCGACGGGGAGCCGCAGCGGGCGCCGAGCGACGGGACTGCCGGCCCTCGCGGGGAATGGCCGTCGGGTACTGCGTGGTACGCAGGTTCCTCGACGCGATCGGCATGTCCGTCGTAGGGGCGACGTTCGTGCCGGTCGACGAGATCGTCCATCGCTCGGGTCACTTCGGCTGACGGATCAGTGCTCGCCGCTCAATGCAGATGGTCGTGAGTATCCACACCCGGGACCAGCTCCGGGTCCTGGATCACGCACCCCTCGCATGGGATCGATTCGAACTCCAGGGTGACGTGGGCGATGCCCATGCGCCGGAGCCGGTTCTTGATCGATGTCTTGATCCCTTCGATCTCCAGCATCGTCGAGACCGTCGTCACCACGTGGCCGTCGAGCACGAAGAGGTCCGTGCTGAGAGCCCAGACGTGGACGTCATGGACGCTTTTTACGCCATCGACCTCCTCGATGGCAGCGATAACGGTCTCGAGATCGAGCCCGCGTGGAGTGAACTGGAGCAGGATGGCCGTGGTCTCGTGAAGGAGGCGAACCGCCGAGGCGAGAACCAGGAACGCGATGAGGACGCTCAGTATCGGGTCGATCACGACCAGGCCCGTGATCACGATGACAGCGCCCGCGGCCACCACGGCCGCCGACGAGAGGGTATCGCTCACCACGTGGAGGAGTGCGCTCCGGACTCCAAGCCCGCCGTGGCCACGGAGCCGGGTGATCACGATGATGTTCGCGCCGAGGCCGACGGCGGCGACGCCGAGCATGACAGGACCCTCGATCTCCGGCGGCGAGCGAAGCCGCTCAGCCGCCGACAGGAGGATACCCGCAGTCACCGCGACCAGGACGAGCCCGTTCACGAACGCGGCGAGCACCTCTGCCCGGTGGTATCCGTAGGTCCGGGCCCGCGTCGGAAGCTGCCGCGCGAGAAGCACGGCCGCGAGCGAGAGGAGAAGCGCGAAGAGGTCGCCGAGCATATGCACGGCGTCGGAGACGAGGGAGAGCGAGCCCGAGAGGTAGCCGCCGGCCACCTCGACAGCGAAGATGAGGAGCGTGATCAGGATCGCGGCCCGGAGGGATGAGACGACGCCGTCGTGGCCATGCGCGCCGGCTGCGCGCCCGTGGTCATCTGGCATGGCGACGTCGATCCCCACTGAGCGAGCGGACGGTAAAAAATCTCCGGGGCTGAGACCCCGGCGTATGAATCGGAACGTGCTGATGGGATGCGATAGGGGGGAAGAGGTCGTTCTCAGGTGCGGCCCCGGCCGCCTCCGCTGTCAGGGGAACCGCCGCTCCGTCCGCCCGAGCCGCCGTGTCCGGACGAACTTCCACGGGACTCGCCGCTCTTTGACGAACTACGCGACCTGTTCTCGTCATCACCGGCACCCTTGCCCTGCATTCCCTCGGGGCACTCGACGAACTGGCCCGACTCGTCGCGGCACTGCCCGGCATCCTTGTCGTACCAGACACCCTCGTGCTCGCTGCCACCACGTCCGCCGGAGCTGCCAGTGCGTCCACCACCACCACCCGAGGAGCCACCTCGTTCACTCTTCCCGGAAGAACCGGCTCTACCGGATGACGAGCTCGATGATCGCGTGTCGTTGCTCTTGTGGGACGCCCCGCCACCCGCGCGGGCGCCGCGCTCGTGCGTCCCCCTGTCGGCCGAGGAAGGACCCCGGTTCGGGTTCTTGTCTTCTTCCTGTGCCATAACTCTTCTCCGGTGCAGCGACAGCCTACACCCGCCTCCCATACCAGTTCCTTCCTTATATTTTTTTGGCCTAATTTGTTTGAATATGTCCTTTTAAGAACGAAGCCCGCTGCGTGCCGGGGGCTGGAGACGCGGTCCCTTCTTTGCCCGCGCCGACGAATATCGTCCGACATGGACCTCTTGCGCATCCGGACGGCGCGGCTCGAGCTCGTTCTCGGCACTCCCGAGCTCTTCCGTCTCGACCTGGAGGACCGGGCGGCGCTCGGAACCAAGCTCGAAGCCCGCGTCCCCTGCTCCTGGCCACCGCCATTGATGGATGATGCCACGCTCCTCCAGTTCATTAAGCTCGCCTCTGATCCCTCAGGCTCGGGCCTTGCCGGGTTCTACTGGATCCTCACGGAGGGGGAGGAGCGGGTTCTCGTCGGGAACGGGGGGCTCATCTCCGGGGATCACGGCAGGCTCGTGCTCGGGTACTCGGTGCTCGACGAGTTCCAGGGGCGCGGGATCGCCACCGAGGCTGTCGCCGCGCTCATCACGTTTGGGTTCGAGGACCCCGGGATCGATGAGATCCTGGCGTATACCTACCCGTCGTTCGTGGCCTCTCGATGTGTGCTCAAGAAGAGTGGGTTCGTGCCTGCCGGAGCGGGGAACGAGCCCGGTACAATCGCGTACGTACGCCGGCGCTGAACGGCCGGGTCACGCCCGGGCCTTCTCGAGCACGTACGTGAAGAACGGGTAGATCCGCTGGCCCGGGTGGGCCTCCATCGCCTCGTCGAGATTCGACGAGAACAGGACGCAACCCGAGAGCCCGCGGGGCAGACACGAGGCGATCCGCGCGACGAATGTCTCGGGCGAATAGTGACGCGAGAATGGTGCGGGGACGTCATCGTCGCGCCAGATCCGGACCGCGTCGGGCTCCTCGGACCCGGGGGGAGGAAGCGCGGCCGGGCTGTGGAGGACGAAGTGGGAGTTGTCGAGGTAGAGGGGCGTGATCACGGCCCGGCCGCCCGGCTCAAGGATGCGGGCGGTTTCCGCGAGACACTGGCGGTCGGTCTCGCCGAAAAAGAGTTCGAATGCGCACTGGATCGAGAGGGCGCGGGCGAACCCGGCGGGGAGGCCGGTTGCAGTCGCGTCCCCGCCGATGTTGATCCCGCGGATACCGGGCTGGTAGATCAGGTCGAGCCGGTACGCCTCGACGCCCCGTCGGCGGAGCGTCCGGGCCCACGGACTGCCGGCCGAGGCCACGTCGATGTAGATGTGGCCTCGCTGGAGCTGGAGCGCACGGTCGACGATGTAGTGTTCGAGGCACTTCTCGATATGGATGTCCCCGTGCGAGCGATAGTACCGGTCGAGCACCCGGTGGCGTCCGCGCCAGTCATCGAAATCCTCGAGGTCGATCGGCGCATCGGTCACGGGCACGCCGGCCGAAACGAGCCGGCCCCGGAGGCCGCGAAAGTAGGCCAGGTGCGACGACGGGGCCTGAGTCCGGTCGTAGTTTCGCTGCCGGAGCTCCGTGTCACTCTCGAGGTAATCACGGCGGTGCCGACGGAGGGCGTATTCTCGCGCGGACGACGGCTCTTCGCGTCGACGGGGGCGACGGGAGACAACCGCGTCGAGCCGTTCCTGCAGGAGCAGCAGTCGGTTGGTGATCATCGTGACCTCGTAGTCTCCGGCGCTTCGCCGGGGCGGCAGGGATATCACCGCAGACCCCTTCGGCCCTGATCCCATTACGCCCCCACCGGGTATTATAGATCCTAGTGAGGGCTTGAGAAGAGAGAATCTTTTCGGTTACCGGGACTCCTCCCTGCACCGCCACCCACGGGTCGGAACCTTCATCACTTCGAACGCCAATCGCAGGATCGTATGGACGGGGAACATCTCCTCCGGGCACTGACGGCCGTCGGAGTCGTCGCCTGTATCCTGCTCTTCGCCGTGGGATTTGCCGCGCCGATCCTGCCGCCGGAGTTGGCCGGGTTCGTGCACAATGACGATCCCGGGGCGTCGCTGGACGTGGAGATGACCCCTCCTTCCACACCAGTCCCACCCGTCCGTATCGCGAGCGAGGCGACCACGCTCCCGCCCGCCGATGGAACGACGACGGTCACGACGTATGCACCCCTCGCGACCCCGGCCGGCACCCAACCGCGGGCGGCCACCACGACCGTCGTAACTACAGTCGCTACAACCACGAAAAAGGCAGCATCGATGACGATTGCTGTCTCCGACCCGACCTACGGGTCCACGACCCCAGTCGGGACCACTGCCGGTACGATGCCGACCGCGACCGTGCCGGTCACGAAATCGTCGACGGCCCCGGGCACCGCGACGGAGCCCGCTACCAGTCCCCCGACCCCTCCAACGAAAGCGCCCGTCTCGACCCTGAAAACACCAGATCTGTCCACGACTAACACGACGATCACTTCCACGGCGACACCGATGCCGGCAATCACACGGACCTCGACGACAGCGGTCATGACCACGAAGCCCACGGGCGATACCGCGACCGTGAAAACGACCACGGCCGTTACCACGAGCCGCTCCACCGAGAACACCACGGCCCCCGTCTCCTCCCCGACGACCGCCGAGCCGACGGTCGTGATCACGCCCGCGACCACACCCGTGCCCACGGCGACGGCCGTGCCCGTCTCGCCGACCGAAACGACCGTACCGATAACGACGCAGGAGTGGATCGACCCGACGATCACGACCCCGGTCCCCACCACCGTCGAGCCGACCGAGGCCGTCACTATCCCCGAGCCGCTGCCCTCACCTGACGATACGGAGGACGAGGACGACGAGCACCGGGAGGACCGACACCACGGCCGGAAGAAGCCGGGAAAGGTGGACTGACGGGTCTCAATCCCTGCAGACCGTCGGCAGGTCGGCCGGGACCGTCGGCTCGAGCATGTCCCCCTCGGCCAGGACGAGCGGCGGGTTGAAGGCCTGGACCAGGTCGGGTGCGGTTCCGTCCGGCGAGAAGTAGACCCGGAGCGCATCAACCTCGATGGGGAACTGGTCGACCACCACGTAGTCGAGTCCGGGCTCACATTCTCCCGGGAGTTCGGCGACGAAGCGGAACGGGCGCGGCGCCCGGTAGACCTGCCCGCGTACCCGGTCGAACGTGAAGCGGCCGGGAAGCGGGCCAATCTCCACGATGACATGGTCGGGCCGCTCGCAGACTTCTGCCATGCTCAGCCTTCGGGGCGCTGCCGGGCAATAACCCCTTCGGCGGGACGGGACCCGGAAATCCATTTATAGTGGGGCGCGCCATGCCCGGCCATGTACCGGGTTACGTTCCTGCGTCACATCATCACCCGCCCTGAGGGCCCGAGCCTCGATGATATCTGGCTCGAACTCGAGGCGGAACTCCCGTTCGCGCCCGTGCCCTGGGTCGGCTACACGCTGGGCGAGAACGAGATCTCGCCGCAGTCGATCGGGTACGACATCGACCGGGATCGGTTCTACCTCCTCGACCAGGACGAGACCGAGTATGTCGACGCGCTCCGGCACGACGCGCCGAACCGTCGGTCGCTCGACGAGATCGTCGAGGACCATGCGAACCGCGGCTGGCGGGTCATCGGCTGTCGTGTCCCGGCAGAGGGAGAGAAGGGGGGCGATGCCTGCCCCGATACGAGCGACGGCGGTGCTGGCACTCCGCGGTAAACTCTCGGCTCAGGCGCGGTCGACCACGCCGATGCTCTCGAAGTCGATGAATCCCCGGTAGGCGTCCGTCCCGAGGAGCCTGACGCGGACACGATCGCCGACAGCGAGGTCCGCCTCGCCGCGCATGACCCGTCCCTCCACCGGCGGTGTGATAATACGGACCCAGGTTCCCTTGGGCGAGGCCCCCGTGACCAGCCCGTCGAAGACCTCGCCGATACGGTCCTGGAGGAGCACGGCGGCCACGGCCTTGTGGACAAAACGCTCGACCTTCTTGATCCCCTTCTCGCGGTCCGAGAGCCAGGCCGCGAGCCCGGCGAGCTCGTCCTCGCTGTAGGGCACGGGCGTCCCCTCGAGGATGGAGGCAACGAGCCGCTGGTTGACCAGGTCGGGGTACCGCCGGTTCGGGGCCGTCGCGTGGGTGTAGTCCGTGACCGCCAGGCTGAAGTGGCCGTCGGACTCCTCGCCGGGGGCGAGGGCCACGTACTCCCCGGGGCCCAGGAGCTTGATCACGGTCAGGGAGAGGTCGGGGAACCGGTCCCGGTCGGCCGCCCGTCGACGGAGCAGGAACGCGGCGAGGGCCTTCGCGTCGGGGTCTGCGGGAAGCGTCTCGCCGTACAGGGCCGCGGTGGCCACGATCCGGTCCCAGTACCGCGGAACGCGGACGACGCGCTGGAGCATGGGCAGCCCGGCCCGCTCGAGGAACGCGACCAGGGTCCCGTTGGCCGCGACCATGAACTCCTCGATCAGGCACCGCGCGAGGTTCTGCCGCTGGACCACGAGGTCGCGAACGACTCCGTCCTCGATGAGGGGCTCGGCCTCGACCGTGTCGAGCTCGAGAGCACCCTGTTCGTGCCGGCGCTTTCGGAGCCGTCTCATGGCCTCGAGCTGGAGGCGGAGCTGGTCCTCGAGCCCCGGCGTGTCGCGGACCAGGGCGGGAATCTCCCCCGCCCCCTCGAGCCATGCGCCCACCTCCTCGTAGACGAGCTTGGCGTGGTTGCGGACCCGGGCGGGATAGAGGTCGCCCGGTCGGACGCTGCCGTCGGGGAGGACCGCGTACTCCATCACGATTGTCATGCGATCACCGTCCGGGAGAAGCGAGCTCACCCCCTTGCTGAGCGGGTCGGGGAGCATGGGGTAGGTGACGACACCGGTGTAGACTGAGAAGCCGTTGTGGGCCGCGTGTCGGTCGGTCGCGGACTCCCTCTCGACGAAGAGGTCGACGTCGGCGATGGCGACGCGGGTGAGGATCTCGCCGTCGGGTCTGCGCTCGCAGAACTCGATCTGGTCGAGGTCCTCGGAGTCCCAGTTGTCGATCGAGGACCAGAGGAGGCCGGTGAGATCGCGGGCATTACGCCGGCTAGTGGGGAGGGCGTCGGGAGGTATGGCGGCGACCTCGGCGAGCACGGGCGGGGGGAACCGGGGCTCGAAGCCGTACTGTTTCATGGCGCGGGTGGCGATCGCGGTGAGGTCGACGGACCGGTCGTCGTTCATGTTCATTGATAAGGGAACCGCCACCCGGAAAAAGACTGGGGTCGGCCGGGAGGGGGGATGATTTATCATCTCCGGGCGGGAGAAGAGGCCCCATGGAACTGGCGGAGAAGATCCTGGACGTGGTCCGCGGCCCGCACGTCGCGGCTGTGGCCACGGTCGGGGATCGCGGCGCGCCGGCCGTCAGGCACATGGTCCTGACGGGGTTCGACGATCTGATGCTCGTCGGTGCCACCCGTGCGCACTCGAACAAGGTGGCCCAGATCCGGCGGACGCCGTACGCGGGGATCGCGATCTGGTCGGAGCGGGAGTTCACGGACCCGTACGTGCAGATCCAGGCCACGGCCGGGGTGCACGACGACCCCGAGACGAAGCTGAAATACTGGAACCCGTCCTGGGAGCAGTACTTCGGCACGCCAGAAAATCCCGAGATCGTGGTGATCGTCTTCCGGTCCGACGTGATCGAGTATTACGACCCGAAGGCCCTGATCAGCCCCGAGGTCTGGCGACGACCGTAGGGAGTCCCCGTCGGGAGTGCCCCCGCCCGGCACGAGGGGTAGGCTCCGTCTTCTCGAAGCGGAGGTCCTGGCGGGATGAGCCGAGGTGTAAGAGCCGGCTCACCGGTGACGACCTGCTCCCGGTATCCAGTGTAGCCGTGATCATCGTGATCGGCTGGGCGTCTGCACTGCCAATCACGGACATGGAACGATCTCTTTGAAGGTCGCTGAGAAAATGCGGCATCCCGGACCGGGACCGATAGGGCCTCTATAAGCAACCGGAAGTACAGACAAGATAGCCGTCGCAGAGAGATACGCGGGGGACGATCAGGCAACGCACCTGGAGACGCCCGGTATACTTCCATCCGCTGATCGTCATCACGAAACGATAGAGTGATGGGAAGATACTATTGAGCGGTCTCCAATTCGACCGCTGTGTCCCTTGTCAGAAGAGATGCGGTCTGCAGATCGTGATGATCATCAGCGGTTGAGACCCGGAGAGATGGCATCGGTTGCCTATCTCTCGAAGGAGCGAGAGGGCGGTCATGATCAGCAAACCGGATACTGGAGGTGACGTCCGCCACCGGTCGACGTTCGCCTCGACGACGGCGATCCTGCCGGCTGCCGGAATCGGCGCTGGGGGGATCGAGACTCGCTCCGATTTCATGATGCCGTCCCTTTCCCGCCACATGGCGAGACACCAGCGAGGTCTCTCAACCGAGGAGATCCGTCACGGCTTTCAGGTGCTTTCTGATCGGCAGCCCCTGCGGGCAGTGCTCCTCGCACCGGCCGCAGTCGGTACAGTTCGACGCGGCACCGCCGTACCGGGCGAAGATATGGTAGCCCGAGCGGGCGCCCGCCGGATCGCCGTAGATGAAGGCCTCGTTGTAGAGCGAGAAGCATTCGGGGATGTCGACCCCGGAGGGACAGGGCTGGCAGTACCCGCAGCGCGTGCAGTCGATCGCGGCCCGGTTCCGGTAGAGCTCGCGGACCCGTTCGTAGACGGCTCGCTCGGCCGGCGAGAGCGAGCCCGGGGCGGCCCGGTCCGCCCAAGCGAGGTTCTCGGCGAGCTGGTCCATGCTGCTCATCCCCGACAGGACGACCGTGACCTCGGGCTGGTCCCAGAGCCAGGCCAGGCCCCACCCCGCCGGAGTGCGGTCGGCCCCGGCCGAGGCCCAGAGCTCGGCCGCGCCGGGGATCGGGCGGGCGAGCGCGCCACCCCGAAGCGGCTCCATGACCACGACCCCGAGCCCCCGCTCCGCCGCATACCGGACGGCCTCGGCCCCGCCCTGGTAGTGAACATCGATGTAGTTGTACTGGACCTGTACGAAGGTCCAGTCGTACGCGTCCGCGATCCGGACGAAGGCCGGCAGGTCGTCGTGGAACGAGAAGCCCGCGTGCCCGATCCGGCCGTCGGCGAGCGCGTCGTCCAGGAACTCGAGCACGCCGAGCCCGGCGAGTCGCTCGAAGCCCTCGCGGTTCAGCCCATGCAGGAGGTAGAAGTCGACCGTGTCGGTCCGGAGCCGTTCGAGCTGCTCGCCGAGCAGGCGATCCATGTCCGCCCGGCACGCCACGAGCCAGCCCGGGAGCTTGGTCGCGAGCCGGACGCGCTCGCGGTACCCGTCCTCGAGCGCCTCGCCGAGGAACGGCTCGCTCTCGCCATCATGATAGGGGTAGGCCGTGTCCACGTAGGTGATCCCGCCGTCGACCGCCCGCCGTACCAGCGCCGTCGCCGCTGGGCGGTCGATCCGCCCGTCCGGGCTCTTCGGCAGGCGCATCGCGCCGAACCCCAGGACCGAGAGCGGCGCGTCGACTCCAGGCATCCTCCGGTACTGCATCAGCCGCCGGACTCCGGCCGGAAGCGCCGCCCGTCCGACCAGGCCCTGCCCCGCACTTCACCGAGCGAGCGGTAGGTGTTGTCGGGCATGGTCAGCAGGAGGGGGTCCGCGTCGGCCACCCGCACCTGCCCGTCCGAGATCACGGCCGGGTCCGCGTACGCCGCGACGATCTCGCCGATGGCCAGGTCATGGGACGGGAGCGAGACAATCTCGACCACCCGGCACTCCATCGCCACCGGGCAGTCCGCGACCATGGGCGCGGTCCCGAGCTCGCCGTACTCGACCCGAAAGATCCCCGACTTATCGGTCGTCGCCCCCGAGGTGATCCCGCAGTAGTCGACGGCCTCGAGCTGGGTCGCCGACGGGACGTTTACCGAGAAGGTCCCGGTCTCACGGATTCCCGACGGTGTCGCATGCCCCCGGTGGATCCCGCAGCAGAGCATGGGCGGAACCAGGTTCGCGCGGCAGACCCACCCCGCGGGCATGAAGTTCGGCCGGCCGCCGAGCAGCGTCCCGACCAGGACGACCGGCATGGGCAGGGCGACGTTCGGCGAGACCCGGACCCGCTCCATCTCAGCCCCCCCACGCGTTCTGATGGACCCGGTCCGCGGAGTACCGGTCCTGCGGCGCGGGACGCTCGGCCGGGTGGCCCAGCACGAGGAACCCGACCGGGACCACCCCGTCGGGGAGCCGGCAGTGCCGGGCGAAGCCCTCGACCCGGTCCCCGAGTGGATACACACCCGTCCAGACCCCGCCGAGCCCGAGCGCGTGGGCGGCGAGGAGCAGGTTCTGGATCGCGGCCGAACAGTCCTGGACCCAGAAGCCCGGGAAGGGCAGGTTCCGGGTGTCCGCGCAGACCAGGATCCCGAGCGGTGCCTCCCGCACGCTCGCCGCGTACGGCGAGAACGACGGGATCGCGTCCAGCGCGCCCCGGTCGTCGATCACGACGAACTGCCAGGGCTGTTCGTTCGCGGCCGACGGGGCCTGCATGGCCGCGCCGAGCAGGGCCCGGACGGTCGCGTCGTCGACCGGCTCGCTCGAGAACCGCCGCACGGAGCGGCGGGTCATGATGGCGTCGAGGGTCTCCATGAGAATCAGGGACGCGTAGACGGGACCGGTATTAATACTGCGGGCCGCCTGCAAAAACAAGGGGAGTGTTCGGGGGATTAGGCGCCGGGCGCCGCCATCACGGTGTATGGCCGCATCATCTCGTTGTCCTCGTGGTCGATGATGTGGCAGTGCCAGACGTACCCCGGCGCGGTCTTCGGGTCGAACGTGTACGCCGAGCCGTCCTGCGCCGCGAACCGGACGCGGATCCGCGTCACCTCGCCCGGGTTCATCTGGACCGTGTCCTTCCATCCCATCTCGTTCGGCAGTGGCCCCGAGGCCTTCCCCTGGAGGAACGGGGTCGGGTCCACCGGAACGGTCGGGTTCATCAGCGGCATCATAAGCACCCCGCCCGCAACGCCCTGCGTGGCCGTCCAGCACGTCTGGAACTTCTTGACCTGGAAGGCCTGCCTGCTCACGAGCTGGAACTGGACCAGGTGCAAATGGATCGGGTGCGTGTCCGCGGTCGGGTTGATGATCACCCAGTCTTCGGTGCTCCCCTCCACCGGCTTCTCCGAGACCTGGTTCATCCACTTCTGGCCGTCGAGGAGGATCTCCGTCGGCCCGAGCGGCCCCATGATCTCCTGAAGTGTCATGCAGCGGACGTTGGCCCCCGCCGGGGCGGGGATGTCCGGGAACGTCGCGCCCAGGAGGGTGAATGGGTTCAGCTGCACGGGCAGCACCGGGAACGCCGGGCCGCCCGTGCCCGTGACCGTGAACTGCATGATCTGGCCTGTCGTCTGCGGGTTCGCCTTCGTCCCGGCTGGGAAGGGTGCCTTCGCCGAGTTCTGCAGGACCACCTTGGACCGATCGGCAGCTTCGAGAAGTCCACCAGGATATCGGCCCGCTCGCCCGGCGCGATGGTCAGTTCCTTCATGGTTGCGGCCGTCTTGAGGTACCCGCCGTCCGACCCGATCTGGGTGAAGCGCATGTTGTTCGAGAAGCTCAGGGTGTAGAACCGGGCGTTCGATCCGTCGAGGAGGTGGAGCCGGTACGTTCCCTGGTTCACGTTCATGTTCGGCCACACCTTGCCGTTGACCATGATCGTGTCCCCGAAGAACTCGGGGTTCCAGTACGGGTGGATCGTCGGGTTATTCCCGACCGATGGGAAGAAGAGCGAGCCGTCCGGGTTGAACGTCCGGTCCTGGATCGCGATCGGCATCTCGTAGCTGCCGTTCGGCAGGAGCGGCTCGATCGGGTCGGCCGGGTCGCGGATGAAGTAGAACCCGGCGAGGCCGGACATCACGTTGATCCGCGTGATCCCGAGGGCGTGGTCGTGGTACCAGATCGTGCCTGGCTCCTGGGTGTTCGTGTACTCGAAGACGGCGGCGTCCGTCAGGCCGGGTACGACCGAGTTGTATCCCGGGCCCTTCAGGTCATTCGCGGTTCACCATGAGTCGGGATGGCCGTCGGAGGACGCTACAACCTCGGCACCGTGTACGTGGACGGCCATCGGCACGGGTGCCTGCGCAGTCGGGAATCCGGATGGGAACGCAGGCCACGGCAGGGGCACGTTGTCCATCATGGGCGCGTTGTTCGGGTTCGCCCAGTGGAGGGTCGGGTCGACCGGGAACATGTGTGAGCCGGTCAACGCGTTGATCCACTTGACCTGGGTGGTCGTCCCGCGGGTGACGTTGAAGCTCGGGCCGGGCGAGTTGCTGACGACGCCAAGCAGGGCGCCGGTCGTCGCGTTCTGTGCGAGCCCGCCATAGCCCCATACCTTTGTCTGCGGCATCGGAGCGGGCAGGATCTGCTCCGTGAACTCGGATGCGGTCACCTCGTAGCTGTTGCCCGAAACCGGTACATACACCGGCGGTGGGCCGTCGAGCTGGTTCACCTACTTGGGGATGGTCATCGGGTCGAGCGTGACCGGCCCGGGGGCCGGCTTGGCCGCGATGACAGGCGCTGCGATGACGAGCAGGAGGATGAGGAGTCCAAGGGTCACCTCGAGAAGTCATGCTTTCGTCGCGCGGCCCCGGGAGACCGCGCCGGTTGAACGAGGATCGTGCATAGATCGCTCCATCGGTTGGACTGAAGAGGACGGCCCGGTGGTCCCCGACCTCCGGTAGTCCGCCCTCCCCTGGTCAGACACTCGCGGCGGCCTTCGCGTGCCGGGCTCGAACGCACGCTTGATCCGTCGGAGAAGGGGGCCGTCACCGACCGCCCTCGCAGGGTCGGATCTCCGCCCGCTCCCCGGGTGGCAGTCACGGGGGCAGGCGTTCGAGGACCCCGCACCCATCGGACACACCATGCCCTTATGAGACATAAATGTATCGTAATAGGTTACCTGGAGCCATCGGTGATGACCGCCTGCGACCATCAGCGCGGGCCGGGCAAGCGGGCGCGGTCCCCGGGCGTCGCGCCGACGCGGCGTACACTTATCATCCAGCGCACTCATCCACTCGCCGGTGAATAGCCAGTGACGACATTCCACGAGATCGTGATGCAGCGCTATGCAGCCCAGCGGTTCGACGGTCGGCATGTGCCCGAGGAGACGATCCGCGAGCTCCTCGAGCTCATCCGTCTAGCCCCTTCGGCCATCGACCTCCAGCCCTGGCGCATCCGGGTGGTCACGGATCCGGCGATCAAAGAGCGGCTGCTTCCTGCATCCCATAACCAGCATGGGGTGACGACCTGCTCGCACCTGCTCGTCTTCTGCGCCGACCCCGACTACGACGGGCTGATCCGGAAGCTCGAGGGACTGATCCGTGCGAATGGGTTGCCCGACGCAGTGCGCGAGGTTGCTGTCTCCCAAGCCAGGATGGCAACGGGCTCCATGATCCCCCAGCAGCGCCTCGCCTGGTCCACGGCCCAGACCTACCTCGCCGCCGGCAACGCCCTGAACGGCGCGAAGGCCCTCGGGCTCGACTCGTGTCCCATGGACTGGTTCGATCAAGAGTTGGTGACCGAGATCCTCGCCCTCCCCGCGCCGCTCGTCCCGGTCATGCTCTGCCCGATCGGGTACGGGGCCGACGAGCCCGGGCCCAAGCTCCGGCACCCGATCGAGGAGCTCCTGGTCTGAGGGGGCCTACCGCTCCCCCTTGAGCCGGCGGAACTCCCGCTCGGTCATCCGCTCAGTGTACGCCGTGCCGTGGAACGCACCCACGTAGTGGGCCGCGAGTCCGATCCCCCAGCCGAAGAGCGGGAAGATGAACCAGGGAAAGCTCTGCGGGCCGGTGGTGGCCCACCAGAGCGCGATCAGAAAGAGGTTCACGGCCACGAACACGGCGAGGTGGGTGTAGAACTCCACCTTCTCCTTCGCGCTCTCGCGGGCCATCTCCCGGAGCTCGTCATCGGTCGGCACAGGCACTCCTCACCCGACCTTCGGACGACCCAGAGATAAACGTTTGCTTCTATCGTCGCAAGGCATATATCGGAACCGATAGCAGTTCCTGCGATCCACGTGACGGAGTACACGCACGCCATCGGCCGGCTCGTCCCGCTCGCCGGCGCCCTTCTCGTCCTCGCCGGTTGCGTTGCCCTGATGGGCATCATCTCGGCAGAGACCTTCTATCCCGGGTACAGCACGGCCCAGAACGACATCAGCGACCTCGGCGCGACCCGCCCGCCGAACAGCGTCATCCTCCAGCCCTCGGCCACGATCTTCAACGCCACCATGCTCGCCACGGGCCTGCTCGTCATGGGGGCCGCCGTGGCACTCTATCGGGCCGGGTACGTCTGGAGGGGCACGCTCCCGCTCGGGCTCTTCGGCCTCGGCGCGTTCCTGGTCGGGGTCTTCCCCGGGAACTGGGGCAACATCCACGCCCTCTCGGCCCTGCTCACCTTCGTGGCGGGAGCCGTCTCGGCCATCGCGGCCGCCACCGTGGTCCGCTCCCCGCTCCGCTACATCACGGCCGTCCTGGGGGCGATCTCGCTTCTCACCCTCGTCTCGTACTTCGTCATGGGCGGCGCGAGCCCGATGGCCGTCTTCGGCCCCGGCGGGCTCGAACGGTGGGTCGCCTACCCGGTCCTGCTCTTCGTGCTCGCCTTCGGCGGTTACCTCATGGGCGATGCCCGCGAGTCCGCCGCGTAACCCCCCTTTCCGTCACGCCCGGTGCTTGACGGCCCGGTCGTAGACCTCCCAGTTCTCGCGCCACTGGGGGTTCGTTCGGCCGAGCACGTCGAGGACCCGCTGCCGGATCTCCTGCATGCTGATCGACGCCACGGCCGAGTTCCTGATCCGCTCGGCGATCTTCCGCCCGACCGCGGGCGTCGCCCCGGACTTGACCGCGCTCGTCACGATCTTCTCGGAGACGAACTCCTCGGTCCGCCCGCCCCGCGTGCTGACGCTCGTCATGTCCCGTACCTCACGGCCGGGAGAGGGGACCGGGTCCGATAAAAATTGCGCGGCAGGAGCCCGTTCAGGAGCGCCGGCCGAAGTCGCGGGGCTTGATCCGGCCGTCCCGGGTGAGCCGCATGGGAGGCCGGATCGGGCTCTCGATCCGCTGGGCCGCATCCCCCCCGGCATCGAAGTCGGCGAACCGATCGGCATGCGGTTCGTGCTGGGGGTCGTGGACCGGCGGGGGGAGGGGGCGCTTCGCCACGATCGGGTGCGGGGAGCGGTGGGGTGTGTACCGCCGGGGGTGCAGGCGCGGCGCCTGGTCCGGGCGCGGCTCGGGGTTCGCGACCGTGCCGGGGTACCGCGCCGGATGGTGCCGCGCGTCGTTCCACCGCCGGACGCGGTCCGGGCTCGGGCCCGTCGGGCCGCGGGGCGGGTTGTCGGGCCGGTTGCCGGTCGGCCCCTCGTGAGTCTTCGAGGGCTGGTGTCTGGGACTCATGCTCCCTTCCATGCCGCTGGTCCAGTATATACCTTGCCCGTCAGCGCCGGGCTTCGAGGAGGGTGCGGATCCGGCGCAGCTCTTCCAGGATCAGGAGGTCCGCCGTCTCCGGCGCGGGGCGCGGGACCGTCGCACCGCTGCCCGTGCCGTCGCCCCCCGTCTCGAGCCGGACGCGGGACCGGAGTGTCGCGCGGAGCTCCTCTGCGTGCTCCATCGCCTCGAGGACGATCTCGGGGACCATCTGGCCGGAGTACCCGGCCGTCTGGACGGCGAGGTTCGAGATACCGAGCGCCCGCATCAGCGGCCCCTGCCGGATGTCGATGTTCGTGATCCGGTTGTACGGGACGATCCCGGTCCGCCGGAACCAGACACCGCGCCGCCATGAGAGCTCGTCGTCCCGGAGCTCGTACTCCATGCTGGCGTAGTAGAGTGCCGTCCAGGCGAGGAAGAGCACGAGCAGGGCCGCGACGAGGACGACGACGCCGATCGTGATCCCGGCCGGCAGGTCGGCGAAGAGCGAGAACGGCGCGAAGGCGACGAGCGCGATCAGCGCCACGAGCAGGGCCGTGAGCCCGTACCAGAGGCGGAACTTGGGCGACGGCCGGAACGGGACGTTGAGCGGATGAGCGGGGGATTCCATCGCCGGAGGTTCGCAAGGGGGACGGATAACCGTGCCGGTCCGGAAGCGCCGCCCGCCGTCAGAGGTCCGGGGCGGGCTCTTCTTCCGGGGAGAGCCCGGGGCCGGCAAGGCGCCGGACGTACGCGTCGAAGTCGTGCCAGACCGAGAGCGCGGCCACCACCCGGCCGTCGCGGACGATAGGGGTCGAGGTGGCGATTGTCGAGTACGTCCCGCCGCTCGGGAGAGTGAGCTCGATACGTTCGCCCTGCGTCACGATCTCGCCGTGAAGCGCCCGGGCGTGGGGGAGGTCGCCGGGAGGATACGGGGTGCCGTCGGGACGGTGCAGGTGGATGAGGTCGAGGAGCTCGCCGATGGTCATGCCGACCACCGGGCGGTCCATGAGACCTCGTGCCGCGCTGTTGATGGCCGCGATCCGGCCATCCGGAAGGTGGAGCACGGCAGGTTCGCGAATGCCCTCGATGAGATCCAGGAACGCCGGGTCGGCGAGCAGCGGGTCGTCCCGGGGCGGTGGCGCAGGAAGCGGCACGATGGATCACTATTGCCGAACGTCTTGAATAAGTATTTGCACGGCAACGTCGCCGGGCACTACCACACGGAGTATCGGGGGACGATACGCGAGGTGCACGATCGTCCTGCGGAACAGTCTCGGTCCGCGATACGTCCACGAGATCACGTGGTGGCACAATCGCGTTCGTGAAAAAATTCGGACAGGAGCGGTCGGCGTTACGACCAT
Source organism: uncultured Methanospirillum sp. (assembly GCA_964501565.1). Taxonomy (GTDB): domain Archaea; phylum Halobacteriota; class Methanomicrobia; order Methanomicrobiales; family Methanospirillaceae; genus UBA288. The sequence continues at coordinate 4,025 of CAZCUJ010000025.1, read as the reverse complement.
CATCGAGTCTGAACGGTGGACGCCGTCGTCGCAGCCGACGTCGGAGCGATGGTGACCGGCGTCAGCGTGGTCACGATGGAGGATGGGTCCACCGTCGGGAGAGTCGGGCCCGCCGATTCATCCGCCGCCACCCACGTCACGACCACGGACCACGTGCCCGTACCCCAGACATCGAGCCGGTACGTGCCGGTCCGCGGTATCGCGACCGTCGCTCCGCCGTCGTTCGGCCCCGCAACGATCGTGGAGAGCGTGACCCCCCACTGGTCCTTGAGGTAGGCCATCGTCATCGTGTCCGCGTGGAGGAGGAGCTGGACCGTCCCCGGCGTCAGGTTGAACGTCCCGGGGGAGCCCCCGCCCGTGCCGGCGTAGGTGAAGACCTGCATGTTCGGTGTCGGCACGGGCGGCGACGCGTGTTCGACGTCTCCGGGCGGCAGGATCGAGGCGGACCACGAGTCCGTCGTGTTCGCGGTGCCGAACGCTATCACGTACCGTCCTGCCTCGGGGATGGGGACCGTGTACCGCCCGCCCGGCGGCGGGAAGATCCCGAAGCCGGCCCGCTCGTCGGCCTCGTCGACCAGGACGAACGCGGTCGTGCCCTGCGAGAGGAGGACAACCTCGCCGTCGCCCGCCGGCAGGTCGATGAACCCTGGCGACCAGTTGCCCGTGCCGACCCACGACAGCGGACCCGTGGCGTGGCCCGATCCGTCGCCGTACCCGGTCAAGAACGGCGTCGGTGTCGCATGGGCCGCCCGGCGGAGCCGTGCGAGCTCGGGGCTGAGCTCAACGTGGTGCGTCCCTCCCTCGGTGTGGTTGATCCCGGCCCCGAGGGCGGCGTTCCACGGTGTCGCATTCGGGTCCACGGTCCTCGTGGGCGTCACGATCGGCGTCGCCGTGACGTTCCGCGTGATCACCAGCTCGCGCACGGTCGCCGTCGTCGTGACCGTCCGGTCCTGGAGGAGGACCTGCCGCGCCGTGCCGTCGGCGCCCGCCTGGGCTGCCTGATCCACTTCCTCTTCGCCGGTGAAGCCGCCCACGAGCCCGGCGGAGAGCGCCATGGCCGAGGCAACGACAAGCAGGACCAGGAGGACGGCAGGGACCACCAGCCAGTGGATCCCGAAGAAGGTCGCCGTCCCGTCGAACGAATGCCGGCAGCGGACACAGAATCGGGCCCCGGCAGGGTTGAGCGCGCCGCAGATGGGGCAGGCCTTCTCCTGCACGTCGCCGTCGGCCCGCGGCTCGGTGGACGGCACATCCTCCGCATCTCCGTCCTTCGGTGTGGTTCGCGGTCCATCTCCCTCCATGACGGCGCCACACGTGGAGCAGACCGGTTCGTCATCCGAGAGGGGTGCGCCGCACCTGGGACACTCGATCATCCTGCCATCGCCATGAGCAAGATTAGGGTCGGGTACAATTAACCTTGCGATATTGTCCGTGGCGGGATCATCGCTGCCCTCCCGCCTCCGCCACGGCGGGCGCCGCCGTCACCGTCATGCCCGTTGGCGATACGGAGATCTGCGCATGCTCGGGGGTGTCCATGAACGGAGCGGGCGCGGCAGGTGCGGGTGACGCCAGTCGCGTGGTGCCCCCGTCGTGGATCTTGCGCGCGGGGGCTCCCGCGATCGTGATATCAGGCTCCAGGAACGAACTGTTCACCACCGAGTTCGCGCCGATCGCGATGTTGTCCGCGATGACGATCGGCCCGTACAGGACAGCTCCCGGCCCGATGTAGACATTGTTCCCGATCACGGGCGCGTCGTCCGCTGCTCCTGCCCACGAACCGATGTTGGTGCAGGCATGGAGCCGGCAGTTCTCGCCCACGCGAGCGTGCGAGTGGACGATGATCGTGCCGCGGTGCGCGATTGAGAGGCCGGGGCCGAAGGCGTTCGGCGGGATCGTGAACCCCAGCCGGACCGAGACGAGGTGGAGGCAGAGGTGGAGCAGCGTGCCGAACGGCCGGTGATACCATGAGCTCCGGCAGGCATCGTGGTATTCAACGGCCCGGAGGAGCCGCTCGAACCACCAGACGCCGTCCCCGACCAACCGGGGCCGCTGCCTCGACTGCTCCAGGGCGCGGCGATCGGCCTCGAGGTATCGGCGATAGTCCTCCCGCGAGCGGATTCCCAGGTTCACCGGGGGGACCAGGTCCGGTGGTCGCGAGGACCCTGGCGCCCGGGAGAAGAGCCCCATAAGTAAAAGTATGGTGAGCAATATTTTGCTTTTTCCATTTCGCCGTGTCGGGTGACCGGCTTGTTCGAAGCGACCACGACCCTGTCCCGAAACGGCCCCCTGTACGGCCTCCATTTTCTGGGACGTGGATGATGTCGCGGGGCACCAGGCATGGGGGGATACCCCGCGCATAACCGGGCGGGGATCCGAGGGGCGATGGACAGGAGGCGCCCCCAGGATAAATCTCGCGGTCTCGAAACGATGCGCCGAGCGGGACGGGAGGCCGCGGCAGCGCTCTGTCGAAGACCTGCTCTCGCTGCCTTCTCTCCTTCCTCCCTGCGGCGTGTTCGCCGATCAGATTCAGCGGATCCCGGCGGCCCAGCGGACCGCGGGATACCAGCGGATGAACCGGCCCTCCGGGGGCTTGAGGCCGTACGCCCGGCTCCCCGGCTTGAGTGTCGGTTCGAGGGTCGCCACCGTTCTTGACCCATCGGCAACGGTTGCCGATCCGTTCGAACCGAACCGCGTACCGAGGTACTGGCCCGGGTCACCGATCGCATAGCGCTTTCCGACCGGGAACGCCTGGGTGGGCGTCGAGGTGACCACCACGATCGTCGGCGTCGGGCTCGCGGTAACGACGGGAGTCGGCTCGAGTGACGGGGACGGCGCGGGTGTCATTGTCGTGGTCGGCGTCGGCGTCTCCGTCGGGGTGGGGGTCTCCGTCGGCGTCGGGGTGACCGTGGGCGAGGGCGTCGGGGTCCCGGTGGGTGTCGGTGTCTCCGTCGGGGTTGGAGTCGTTGTCGGCGATGAAGTCTCGGTCGGCGTCGGCGTCTCGGTCGGGGTTTCCGTCTCGTCCGGGACGTCCCCCTTATCGAGGTAGGATGCAATGGCCGAGAAGAACCGGTTCGCGATCTTCTTCTCCCCCGACTCGTCGGGATGGATGTAGCGGTCCGCCTGGTTGTCGTCCCGGCCGTCGTACCCCGAGTAGAGGTCGACGACGCGGATAGGCGACCGCGAGGTCGACTCTCCCGCGGCCCACCCGGGCAGGCGACTGTTGAACTCGAGCAGACCCTGGTTCTTGTTCCGCTGCGCGTCGCCAGTCGGCGGGAGCTTGCCGATGAAGATCACCATCTCAGGGTTCCGGGCGCGGAGGGTGTCGACGAGCCGGCCGAGGTTCGAGAACCGCTTCTCCATGGGGACGTTCCAGAGGACGTCGTTGGTGCCGATCAGCACGAGGGCGACGTCGGGGTTGTAGCCCTTGAGCCAGGACGAGAGCTTGCCGCTGCCGCCGACGCCGTCCACGATACCGCCGATGGTGAACCCACCGTGGCCCTCGTTGCCCCGATCGAACGAGTACCCGGAGAAGGTCGGCGAGGTCGTGGACCCGACGAAGTCGACGTCGTAGCCGGCATCATCGAGTTTCTTCCAGAGCCAGTACCGGTAGGTCGGGTGGACGTCGCCGTCATCGGAGTCGCCCCCGCCGTGTGTCAGGGAGTCCCCTATCGGGACGATGCGGGTCGTGGCGCTGGCGGTGCCACCGATCAGGAGGGTGAGGAGCAGGAGTACCGCCAGGAGGTGCCACGAGCCGAGCCGGCGGGGGATGAAGGGGGTCATTGCTATTACTGAATGTTCAATCGAGGATCGGGATAAATCATCCGAGTTGTTCCCGAGGAACCGACCGGATCGGCCCGCATTGGGGTCGCGTGCGGGTACCGGGAGGCCTGAGCGCGGCGCGCTGCGGTTCCCATGTTCCTCACGTCCGGTCGTAGGTCCTCGTGGCGGCGGCGAGCCGGTCGACGACCGTGGGGGTCAGCTCTCCCGGCGCCAGGCGCCAGCGCCAGTTCCCGGCATGGGTCCCC
>CAZCUJ010000024.1:0-34363 GCA_964501565.1 uncultured Methanospirillum sp. | reverse complement strand
GTGACGTTGTCCGTCGGCGTCGGGACGACTGTCGGTTCGCCGGGTTCAGCGGTACGCTCGAAGGTCACGTAATCGAGGTTCTGCCCGTCCCTGAAGAACTGGAGCCGAACGTAGTGGCTTCCGGCCGGCAGGGAGAACTCGGCCGTCACGTCCTCGTAGGAGTCGAACCCCCCCGTGCTGGGAAGGCTGACCTTCGCCTTCAGGACGCCGTCAATCCAGACCCAGACCTGCCGATCGTCCCAGGGACTCGAGGTACGGAAGGTCGCGGTGTACGAACCGGCCTCCTCGATCTCGACCGAGTAGATCAGCCACTCCGAGGACTTGACGAACGCGACTACGTTGCCGGTGCCGCCGGCCTCGATGTCGACGTCGTCGTCACGGTGAGCGCCGCCCTGGTTTCCCGGGGTTCGGTCGTACCAGGCCCAGCCCTGTGTACCCGTGTCATAGTCCTCGGCCTCGATCCGTCCCGGGATCGCGGCGGGGGTCCCGCCGAATGGTTCGAACCGGCGCTCCGACGAGATCGGGGCCGTGTCCGTGGTCGTGGGGCTCGTGGTGCTGTCCGTGCCGTCGGCAAGGGTGTCGGCGGCCGCTCCATAAATGGAATCCAGGGCCGGCGGACTGTCACCACCGGCTGCCATGGCCTTCGCCTCGGCGAGCGGGATACGGCCCACGCTCGGCGCCGAGAAGACCGTGATCAGGACGACGACCACGATCACGGCGGCCACGATGGATCGATGTTTCAATTTCATGCAATCAGGCTCCGTCATTCCGACACGGTTCGCGGCAGATAGTGCCGTGCAGGACGCCCTCAGCGTGTCGTGAAATATATTTAATGATTGCCATGCATCTGCCATGTCTAAAAGTCGTCCTGGTGACGGCCGCATGCAGCCAGGCAGTATCCGCAGTGATCGAGCACTCGCACCCGGAACGCAGTCTGGCGGCGGGCACGAGAACTGAGCGGGGTCGCGTTGCAGCAGCCATTCACGACCCCCGCGACTACCCACTGTTCCCGGTCCCCGCCGATAGCCTGCCGTCGAGATCGCCGGGAAACGACCACTCATCTGCCAGCATCATCGCCTTAAATGCCTGGCGGGGCCAATATATTTAAGAACACCAGGGGGTATTCGGAGGCGATGGAAGCGGCGGCGCGGGTCTTTGCGGGCGAGCTCTCGGGAGCGACGAGGACGGTGAGGCACGGTGGACAGGACTGCCTGCTGACGCCGGCCGGTGCCTGCGTCCACCTGGTCTATCTCGTGGGCGCACTCACGGCGCTCGAGGGTGACGCGCGCACCGGGCTCGTGGCCCGGGTCGCAGACCCGACCGGAGTATTTCTCGTCCGTGCGACCTCGCGCGAGCCCGACGTGATGGCCGTGCTCGCCGGGATCACGCCGCCCGCGTTCGTCGCCGTTCTCGGGTACGCGGAACCCGGCCAGAAGGGACCCGCGATCCGGCCGATCGCGGCCGCGAAGGTCGACCGGAGCGTGCGGGATCGCTGGCTCGTCCGGGCGGCCGACCTGACCGCGGCACGGCTCGAGGCGCTCAACGCCCGGCTGCGAGGCGAGGGGGGCGACGTCCTGGCCGACGAAGCCGTTACGGTCTACCAGGTGACGCCTGCGACGATCGAGGAGTTGCGGTCCATGGCCGAGGGGGCGCTCGCGCTCGTGCCGACCGAGTCGACCGTTCCTGGGGTCGACCTGTCCGGCCTCCTTCTCGAGCGCATCGAGGCTGCCGGCCGCGACGGGATCGAGCAGGCCGAACTCGTCGCGCTCGGCGAGGAGCACGGGTGTGCCCGGGTCGAGGTCGAGGAGGCGCTGGCGGGCCTTCTCGGCGAGGGCGAGTGCTACATGCCCCGAAGAGGGCTGATACGACGGGCATGAGGCTCGAGTTCCTGGCCGAGGGGCCAGCGGTACTGGTCGAGAACAGCGAGCGAACGCTCGTCGTGGCCGATCTCCACTTCGGGATCGAGTCCGACCTAGCCCGCCATGGGTGGCATATCTCAAGCCGGACAGCGGAGAGGATCGAGCGGCTGGCCCGACTCCTCGCGAGGGTGAAACCCGACCGGCTCCTCCTCCTCGGCGACGTCAAGCAGTCCGTGCCATACACCACCCGACAGGAATGGAGGGAGATCCCCGAGGTACTCGCGGCGCTCAGGGCCCGCGTTCCGATCCTGGTCGTCCCCGGGAACCACGACCCCGGGATCGAGCGGTTCCTCGACCCGTCCGAGCTCGCCGAACGGTCCGGCGTCGTCGTCGACGGCGTCGGGTACCTCCATGGCCACACCCTTCCGGGACCATGCCTCGCCGGGAGGCTCGTACTCGTCGGGCACCATCACCCGTTGGCCGCGGTGCAGGACGAGGTCGGCTGCGCCCTCCGGTCGCCCGCATATATCATGGGCGAGGTCGATGACGACTGCCTGGGGCTCCCGCCATCGGATCGGCCGACGAGGATCCTCTTCGTCCCGGCGTTCAACGAACTCGCGGGCTACGACGTCCGGAAGATCGTGGCCGACCCCTTCAGCCCGGTCTCACGCTGTCTCAGGAAAGAGACGGTCGAGGTGCTGCTCGCCGACGGCACCCTCCTCGGCCCGATCGAGGTGCTCAGTCCGCCGGAGGCGGCGGCGTGAGCGCGCTCGACCTCCTCGACCCACGCATACGCCACACGATCACCGAGCGCGGTTTCGAAGGGCTCTCCGAGGCGCAGGAGATCGCCGTCCCCGAGGTGATCGCGGGGCATCACGTTCTCCTGATCGCTCCGACGGGCACGGGCAAGACCGAGTCGGCCATGCTCCCGGTCTTCCACGGCCTCCTCCACGGCACCGGGGGCGGCTTCTCCGCGATCTATGTCACTCCGCTGCGCGCACTCAACCGCGACATCCTCGCCCGGATGGAGTGGTGGTGCCGCCAGCTCGGCCTCTCCGTCGGTGTGCGGCATGGGGATACGACCCAGGCGGAACGGCGCAAGCAGGCGCTCCATCCGCCCGACCTGCTGATCACGACGCCCGAATCGCTCCAGGCGATCTTCATGGGCAGAACCCTGCGAAAGCACCTGAAGGCCGTCCGGTACGTCGTCGTCGACGAGATCCACGAGCTCGCCGGATCGAAACGCGGGGCGCAGCTCTCGGTCGCGCTCGAACGGATCCGTACATACGCCGGCGAATTCCAGCGTATCGGGCTCTCGGCCACCGTCGGAAACCCGGACGAGGTGGCGCGGTATCTCTGCGGCTCCCGTCCGTTCTCCGTGCTCCAGGTGCCCGTCGCGAAGAGGCTCGATCTCCGTGTCGTCTACGCCGGGGAACAGTTCGACGCGCAGGCGAGGTGCGTCGAGCGGGCCCTCGACCCCACCGGCTCGAACCTGGTCTTCACGAACACCCGCGTGACGGCAGAGGCCCTCGGGCACGCGCTCTTCAAGCGCGGCGATGTCGAGGTCCACCACGGGTCGCTCTCCCGCGAGGTCCGCATGGATGCCGAGGAGCGGTTCAAGGGAGGCGAGATCTCGACCCTGATCGCGACCTCGTCCATGGAGCTGGGGATCGACATCGGCCACGTGGAGCACGTGGTTCAGTTCGGCTCTCCACGCGAGGTCGCCCGGCTCGTCCAGCGAGTCGGCCGAGCCGGCCACCGGCTCGAGGCAGTCTCGCGCGGCACCGTCCTCGCCACCGGGTTCGACGACCTGCTCGAGTCGGGCGTGATCGTCCGCCGGGCGAAGTCGGCCGAGGTCGAGCCGGTCCGGGTTCCCTACGGCGCCGCCGATGTCCTCGCGAACCAGGTCGCGGCTCTCGCAGTCGAGCACGGCGAGATCGAGCTCGCACAGGTCAGGGCGATCCTCGCGGGCTCCGCTGTTTTTCCCCGTGTGGACGCCCTTCTCGACGACGTGGTCGCCGAGATGGAGGGTCATCGTCTCATCCGTCGCGACGGTACCCGGATCATCACCACGGCCCGGGCCCGTCGGTACCTGATGGCGAACCTCTCGATGATCCATGACGAGCGGAAGGTCCCGGTCTTCGACCTCGCCAGCAGGAGGACCGTCGGCACCCTCGACGAGTCGTTCGTGGTCGGCATGATCCATCCTGGCTCGGTCTTTATCACCAAGGGTCAGCTCTGGCGGGTCCTCGACACGGAGGAAGGACGGATCACGGTCGAGCCGGCAAAGCGGGCGAAGGGCGAGCTCCCGAGCTGGGAGGGAGAGCAGATCCCCGTGCCGTTCGCGATCGCCCAGGAGGTGGGCGCCCTCCGCCGGACGCGGCGCTTTGGCGACTACCTCGAGAACGAACGCGCCGCTCGGTACGCCGTCCGGTTCCTGGACGGCATGGACCGCGACCGGGCGATCGTCCCCTCCGACCGGACGATCACGCTCGAGAACGCCGAAGAGGGGGTGGTCTGCAACGTCTGCGCCGGCCACCGCGCGAACGAGGTGCTCGGGCGCGTCCTCTCGCTCCTCATCTCGGCGCGGTACGGCACCACTGTCGGGCTCGAGATCGATGCGTACCGCTGCCTGCTGCGCCTGCCGAAGGACCTCCGGGCCCCCGAGGTGAAGGAGGCGCTTCTCGGTCTGGAGCCCGCCCATATCCGCGGTCTCCTCGAGCTCGGGCTCAAGCGGACGGCACTCTACAAGTGGAAGCTCGTCCAGGTGGCGAAGAAGTTCGGGGCGATCGATCCCGATGCCGACTACGAGCGGCTCAGCATCCACCGCCTCTCGGCCCTCTTCGACAGGACCGCGGTCCAGCGCGAGACGTATCGCGAGCTCTTCGAGAACTACATGGACGTGGACGCGGCATCGGCGGTCGTCGCGGCCGTCCGCGACGGCTCGGTCGAGGTCGCGACCACCCGCGTCTCGGTCCTCGGCGCGGCCGGCCTCTTCAGTTCGCGCGACCTCGTCCCGCCCGAGTCGGCCGACACCGCGATCCTCTCGACCGTGAAACGCCGGATCGAGGACTCCGACGTCGTCCTTTGCTGCATGAACTGCCGGAAGTGGACGCTCAAGACCAAGGTCTCGCGCGTGGACGAGCGCCCGCAGTGCCCGGTCTGCACGGCCCGGCTGATCGCCGCGCTCAAGCCCTGGGACGAGGGGCTCTGCGCGGTGGCGAAGAAGAAGGTCAAGACGCCGGACGAGCGCGAGGTCGAGAAGCGCCTGATCCGGAACGCGAACATCGTGCTCTCGAGCGGGAGGAAGGCCGTGATCGCCCTCGCGGGACGGGGTGTCGGTCCCGAGCACGCATCACGGATCCTCGCGACGCTCACCGAGGGGGACGCGTTCTACCGAGAGATCCTCAAAGCAGAGCGTCAGTACGTCCAGACACGGCACTTCTGGTAAGGGATAGCCGGGAGAAGAGGGACTTACATGATCGACCCGAGCGTCTGCTCGAGGAAGTCGAGGCCCCGCCGGATGTCCTCCATGTTCTTGCCGCCGGTCAGGATGATCTTGCCCGAGCTGAAGAGGAGCGCGACGATCTTCGGGTCCTTGATCCGGTAGACGAGCCCGGGGAACTGCTCGGGCTCGTACTCGATGTTCTCGAGATTCAGGGTGATGACGACCTTGTTGAGATTGATATATTCGCCGATGTCGTACGAGCAGACGATGTTCGTGACGGCAACCTGTGGCTCGTCGTAACAGCCGACACCGGCGTCGCGGAGCGAGCTCGTGATGATCTTCAGGCCGTCGTTGAGGGCCTCCTGGTGCCGGATCCCGGTCAGCACCACCTTGCCCGAGCTGAAGATCAGGGACGCGATCTTCGGGTTGTCGATCCGATAGACCGCCCCCGGAAACCGCTTGGTATTGAGTTCACAGGCCGGGATGGCCTCCGAGACCGCGGCGAGATCGATCGAGTCGGCGATCGCGCCAGAAGCGACGATATTCTCGACCTTGAGCGACTCGTACCGGTTCTCTTCCATCATCGTACCTATCGTGTCCTGTGCACTATAATGATTCCGGGGAAACCTTTATGGACGCTTAAAATGGCTGAAATCGGCCTGAATAGGCGATGCCTTCATGCCACCGGCACACCAACCATTTCCTGTTTGCTATGCCCGAGCAGGAGCACAACATGGGCGAGTACGACGAGACCTACGCCTCCTACCGGATCGAGGTCCCCGAGTACTACAACTTCGGCTTCGACGCGGTCGATGCATGGGCGCGGCGGGACCGCAACAAGCTCGCGATGATCTGGACGGACCAGCACGGCAGCGAGAAGAAGTTCACGTTCTGGGACATAATGGGCCTCTCGAACGCGGCCGCGAACATTCTTCTCAAGTACGGGATCCACAAGGGCGACAGGGTGATGCTGATGCTCCACCGGATCCCCGAGTGGTGGTACCTGACGGTCGCGCTGATCAAGCTCGGCGCGGTGGTCTCGCCCTCGCCGACGATGCTGACACCCAAGGACATCCGGTACCGGGTCGACCTCGCCCAGTTCAAGATGGTGATCACGGACCTGGAGAACGCGCCGAAGGTCGATGATATCTACACCGAGTGTGCCTCCCTGACCTGCCGCGTCGTGGTCGACGGCGAGCGCGATGGCTGGATCTCCCTGCCGCAGGAGATGGCGTACCCGGCCCCGGTCTCGACCAAGCTCGTGAAGCTCCCGGGGATGGCCCGGACGCGCGCGACGGACCCGATGATCATCTTCTTCACATCGGGCACGACGGGCGAGCCGAAGATGGTCCTGCACGACCAGTCCTACCCGCTCGGCCACAGGGTGACGGCGGAACTCTGGCACGATCTCCGCCACAACGACCTCCACTTCACGTTCTCGGACACCGGCTGGGCCAAGTCGGCCTGGGGGAAGATCTTCGGTCAATGGATTGCGGGCGCCGCCATCTTCGTCTACGATACCCGCGGCAAGTTCAAGGCGACCGAGCTCCTGCCGCTCCTGGAGCGTTACGCGATCACGACCTTCTGCTGCCCGCCGACGATCTACCGGATGCTGATCCTCGCGGATCTCGACAGGTTCGACTTCTCCGAGCTGCGCCACTGCACGTCGGCCGGCGAACCGCTCAACCCCGAGGTGATCCGCGCGTGGAAGGAGGCGACGGACGTGACGATCTACGAGGGGTACGGCCAGACCGAGACCGTGCTCTGCATCGGGACCTTTCCCGGGATGGAGGTCAAGCAGGGCTCGATGGGCCGGCCCGCCCCGGGCTGGACGATCGAACTGCAGGACGACGGCGGCAGCCCCGTCAGCATCGGCACGGAGGGGCGGATCGCTATCCGGCTCGATCCCCGGCCAGTCGGCCTCTTCCGCGAGTATCTTGGTTCGGCCGAGGAGAACGAGCGAGCGTTCCAGGACGGGTGGTACTATACCGGCGACAAGGCCTACGAGGACGAGGACGGGTACTTCTGGTTCGTCGGGCGCGACGACGACGTGATCAAGTCGTCGGGCTACCGGATCGGGCCGTTCGAGGTGGAGTCGGCCCTGCTCGAGCACCCGGCCGTGCAGGAGGCGGCCGTAGTGGGCTCGCCGGACGTGATACGGGGGCTGGTGGTCAAGGCGTTCGTGGTGCTGATGCCGGGGTTCAAGCCATCGGAGTCGCTGGTGCGCGATCTCCAGACACACGTCAAGATGTCGACAGCGCCCTACAAGTATCCCCGCCGCATCGAGTTCGTGGAATCGCTGCCGAAGACGATCTCCGGGAAGATTCGGCGAAACGAACTCCGGGACGCCGAGATGAAAATTTTTCTGAATGGGAACGGCCGGGCATAGGCGTCCGCCGCCCGACCGTTTTCTCCTCTCTTCTCGCTTCACCCCCGGGCGACGAAGGAGGTGACCGGCACGGGCGGTATCCGGGTGCCCGGAGTGGCCTGGGCCGGTGTGCGGACCGTGCTCTCCGCCGGGGGGGGGGGTTGCGCCGTACCAGGGACGGCCAGCCCGCTACCCCCTCACAGGGTTTCCCTGCGGGCAACAGGCCGAAGGGATCGGCGGTGGGACCCTCCGGGGGGGCGCTCGGCGCGCGAGAGCCGGCGATCACCCGCGGCCCGGCGGAGCGGAGGTTCGGGCTGAGACCGACGGAAGCAGGGGCCGAGGGGAGCCCTGGACGCCAATATTTATCACATCCGCCTTCGAATATATCCAGGCGCGAGGGTAGCCAAGCCAGGTCAACGGCGCTGGATTCAGGGTCCAGTCTCGCAGGAGTTCTTGGGTTCAAATCCCATCCCTCGCATGAGGACACGAGGGGGCGAAGCCTCCTTTCTCGTTCATTTCTCCTTTCATTACCGAAATGGGGTCGATCTCCTCGATCCGACGCCCGACACCACTTGAAGGCCAGGCCCACCGATCCCCTGCCGCAGCACGGCCATTCGCAATAGTGCACCAGCACAGAGACGATGGCCGCTGACCGGGCTGGTGAGCCTGGCAACGGGGTGCCGGCCCGGGATCCCCCCGGTCTCGTTCAGCCGACAGGGCGAGCAGGCGTTCGTTCCTCTCCCCGTCCCGACACGAATCACCCCGACGCGGTCCCATCGGTCGACACGCGCCCGTCACGCAGGCGTATCTCCCGCCCGAAGTACTGACGGTGGATCTCTTCGTGGCTGACCATCAGCACCGTCTGGCCGAGCTCGCGGTTGATCGAGGCGACGAGTTCGAGGACCATCGTGGAGGCCTGGCTGTCCAGGTTCGCGGTCGGCTCGTCCGCGAGGAGGAGGGCGGGCGAGTTGACCAGCGCCCGGGCGATCGCGATCCGCTGCTGCTCCCCGCCGGAGAGCTCCCCCGGCAGGTGGTCCACGCGCTCCGCGAGCCCGACCCGCCCGAGCAGATCGGTGGCACGCGAGATCCCCTGCCGTTCGGAGACGCCGAGCTCGAGCGCGGGAAGGACCACGTTCTCGAGCGCCGTGAGATCCGGGACCAGGGCGTAGTCCTGGAAGATGTACCCGATCCGCGTCAATCGAAAGCGCGTTCGCTCGTCGTCCGAGAGGGCGAGCGCGTCGATCCCCTGGATCGAGATCGAACCGCCACTCGGCTCGTCGAGGAGCCCGATCAGGTGGAGGAGCGTGGACTTGCCCGACCCGCTCGGTCCGGTCACCCCGATGAACTCCCCCTCCCGGACCTCGAGCGTGACCCCGTCCAGGGCACGAACCTCGACCTCGCCCATCCGGTAGCTCTTGCGGAGCCCCTCGACGCGGATCATCCCGCCCTCATCGCCGAGATGATGTTCTCGCGGGTGATCCTCCACGCCGGGACGAACCCCGCGGCCAGCGATGCCGCGAAGAGCCAGACCGTGTTCTCGACCAGCGCGGTCGACTCGAATTGCGGCACGACCACCCCGTCCGGGAAGACGAGTGGATTGGCCGTGAACCAGGCGCCGAGGAGTGCGACCATGACCAGGCCCAGGAGTGTCCCGAGCGTGCAGATGGCAAAGACCTGGATCAGGTACGACCGGATGATCGTCGACGGGTGGATCCCGATCGCCTTCAGGATCGCGATCTGCCGGCGCTGGTTCATGGCCTTGATCGTGATCACGATGAAGATCACCACCACCGCGATCACGAGGCTCACGAAGGTCGAGATCGAGATGATGACATCGAAGGTCTTGATGGACTCCTCGACCGTGGTCGTGATCGCCTCCCGCCACGTCTTCACCTCCTCCTGCACCCCGGCCTCGAAGAGCGCGGTCTTGACCTCGTCGACGTCCGCGCCGCGATCCGCCTTCACGAGGACCTCGGTCGACTGGTCGACCTCCGTCCCGAGGAGCGACTCCAGTTCGTCCCAGGTGATCAGGGCCGAGTAGTCGGTGATGTACGACTTGGTCTCGTAGACCCCCTTCACCACGTACGGGCGGGTCACCCCGTTCGCGAAGGCGATCTCGACCCGCTCGCCGACCCTGACACCGCCGAGCGAGGCGAAGAGGTCCTTGCGCGAGTCCTCGTTCCCGGCAACGAACTGCCCGATCAGCACCTCGCCCCGCTCCCCGCCCGAGAGGAACTCGCCGTCCTGCATGTGCTCGTGGATCTTCGTGACCTCGACCTCGTTCCTGGGATCGATCGCGGTCACCGGGACGGAGACAGACCGGTTGCGGGCCAGGATCGTCGCCCCGATCCCGTACCGGGCAGAGCCCCGACGGACGCCCGGGACGCGGTTCACGGTCTCGAGCAGGGCGGCGGTCCGGCCAATGTACTGGTCGCCCTCGAGGGGCCGCACCTGGATGTCCGAGGTCTGGAAGTCGATCGACTGCTGGTTGAAGAGCTCGACCGACCCCGAGATGATCGACGGGAGCAGGATCATGTTCGTAAAGACGAGGGCGAGGATCGCGACGTTCAGGAGGAGGCTGGTCCGGCTCCCGCGGCGGAGGGAGCGGGATGCCAGGTACAGCGCGACCCGCTCCCGCTCAAACATGGGACGTCCTGCCCTTCCGCCGCCACCAGATGAAGAAGGCCGCCGCCCCGACGATCACCGCGAGCAGGAGCACTCCGATCGTCAGCTCGCTCCCTGACGATGCGACGGAGAGGCGGAGGGTCCGCGTGACCGCGTGGCTGCCCCAGTCGTCCTCGTAGGAGGCATTGAACGTGTAGTCGAACTCGCCTGCCCGATCCGCCGTGAGCGCGAAGACAGCGGGAGCGTTCGACCCGGGGCGGACGGTGCCGACGAATGCCTCCTTCGTCCCTGGCAGCGGCACGTCGACCCTGGCCGAGACCGCGCGGGCATCCCCGGTCCCCGTGTTGTCCATCCGGACGATGAGGTCGACCTCGTCCCCCTGGCGAACCCGGACCGGGTCGGTCTTGAGCGACGCGATGGCGAGCTCGCTCCTGCCCCGCAGGTCGATCCCGAGCGTCTCGACCCACTGCGGCCGGGTGCCGTCGACGGCCGTGTAGGCGACCTCGACCGGGACCAGGTGCAGCCCCGACCCCGCCGACCGATCGACCTGGAGGTCGATGCTGAAGGTGTGGTTGGCGCCGCGGGGGGCAGCGCCGAGGTGGACCGTGCGCGACCCGATCGGGATGAGCCCCGTCGTGTTGCCGCCGATCCGGAGAAGGACGTCGCCTGCGTCCGCGTCACCAGCGTTTACGAGGGAGAGCCCGATCGTCGCCCGCTCGCCCGGCGCGAACGGCCCGACCGTGGACTGGGAGAGGACGAGGACGGGCTGACGCAGCCCGGCGATCCGCGTGTTGACGTTCACCGAGACCGGGAACCGCAACGTCTCTCCCTCCTCGAGCCGGACCGTCAGAACCGGAAAGAAGACCCCGCTGTACGACGGGGCTCCGACCAGGAACGGCAGCGTGATGGACTGGCCGGGTCCGAGCACACCACGGTACTGCCGGTCGCCGCCGAGAACGCGTATGTCCCGTCCCCCGACGAGCGTGACCTGCTCGATGACCGGGTTGATCTCGGTGCTGGTCGAGACCATCGAGCCGGCGCCGGACGCGTTACCCGAGGACTCGGTCCTCATCGAAGCGCTTGCCGTGTTGGTCAGGGTGATGCTCAGGAGCCCCTGGTCACCGGGCATGAGCACCTCCGGACTCAACCGGACATCCGAGACGATCACCGATGGGAGGTCGGCGCTCACGGGGATCGCTATGAGCGCCGTGAGCAGCAGGAAGAGCAGGCAGGAGCGGAACGGCATCTCGGTACCTCGGTGGAGCCGCCGGGTCTCGGGGAGAGAACCGGCACCTCTGACTGATATCGGTGCCACCGGGGAAAATTGTTATCTGAGCGTTCGGACGCCCGGCATACCTACCTGTTCCAGACGTCACACTGAAGTGGAGACGCGGGTCCCGCTACGCCATACTCTCCAACACACGATCCCGTCGGTGCCCCGCTCTCATGCCCGGGGCTCCAATGAATGAAATTAATTCCTGTGCTTCCAACACTGGTTATGGCAGGTCATCAGAGCCGGACGGACCGTATACCGGTCCCCGTGCTGTTTACCGGTGGGAGACGGACGGGCGGCGCGGGACGGGGCCGGCGGGAGGGGGCCTGATGGCCGGGCATGGCGGTTCCCGGATCGCGGTCATCGCCGCCATCGCCGGCAACCTGGTCATCGCGATAATCAAGTTCATCGCGGCGGCGATCACGGGCTCGTCGGCCATGATCTCCGAGGGCATCCACTCGCTCGTCGACACGGGAAACGGCTGCCTTCTGCTGCTGGGACTGAAGCGGGCCGGCCGGCCGGCCGACGAGGCCCACCCGTTCGGCCACGGCAAGTCGCTCTACTTCTGGACGCAGATCGTCGCGATCTCCATCTTCGGGATCGGCGGCGGCATGTCGCTCTACGAGGGGATCTCGCACATCCGACACGTCGCGCCTGGTGCCCAGCTCGGCGACCCCACGGTGGCCTACATCGTTCTCGCGATCTCCCTCCTCGTCGAGGGCGCGTCGTTCTCGGTGGCGATACGGGAGTTCCGGCGGGCGAAGGGGGACCGGGGTGCCCGCGAGTTCATCCGTCGGTCCAAGGACCCGAGCCTGTATACGGTTGTCTTCGAGGACAGCGCGGCCATGCTCGGCCTGATCTTCGCGTTCCTCGGGATCTATCTCGGTCACCTGTTCGACAACCCGTACCTCGACGGCGCGGCCTCGATCGCGATCGGCCTGTTGCTGATGAGCGTGGCCTGGATTCTCGCGTCGCGCACCAAGGGGCTGCTGCTCGGCGAGGGCGTGAACCCTGAGGAGCTCGCGGACATGCGAAACCGCGTGGAGTCGGACCCGGCCGTGGAGCGCGCCGGCGACATCCTGACCATGTACATGGGCCCGCACGACCTCCTGGTGAACATGGGGGTCTGCTTCGCGCCGGGTACCACGGCAGAGGAGATGCACGAAGCAATCCGCCGGATCGAGGCCGATCTTCGCGCAGGCTACCCCGAGACGAACCGGGTCTATATCGAGGCCGAATCGCTGCCGGTGGCCGGTGCCCCCTCCGGGGTCTGCGCGCCACGGACGGGAGAGCGGGCCGGGACCCGCGAGTAACTCCCTCGATCGCGAACGCCGAAACTGGGCCGGTTCTCTCCGCCCGCTGCCGGCTGCAGGCCGATTGCCCCCGGACGCCTGGAAGAGCAGGAACCAGTGCTCCGCAGGTGGTGCCTGCTTCCACGCCGGGAACGGGTCGGGTACGGACGGGAGAGCGGCGCAACCTTGATCATCCCCGCAGGCAACGAGGCGTATCATGTGCGGCCGTTACTCGCTCGTCTGCACCGACGACCTCGGCAACCGGTTCCGGGTGTACGAACCCACGATCGGCTGCCGCTCGCGGTTCAACGTCGCGCCGTCGCAGGTCATGCCCGTGGTCGTGCAGCGCGAGCACGCCGAGCTTGTCCCGATGGAATGGGGCCTGGTCCCTCACTGGGCGAAAGATCTGGCCCCGGCTCGCCGGCCGATCAACGCCAGGGCGGAGACCCTCGCGGAGCGCCCCATGTTCCGGGGCCTTCTCAAGCAGAACCGCTGTCTCGTGCCGGCCAGCGGGTTCTTCGAGTGGAAGAAGGCCGACGGTGGGAAGAAGCAGCCGTATTACGTGCGCCTCAAAGGCGGCGGGATCTTCGCCTTCGCGGGTCTCTACGACGTCTGGCACGGCCTCGACGGCTCGGCCCTCGCGACGTACACGATCATCACCACGGCCGCGAACCGGGTGGTGGCTCCGCTCCACGACCGCATGCCGGTGATCCTCCGCCGCGAGGACGAAGACCGCTGGATCGGCGGGGGGACCCTCGCACCGGGTGATCTCTCCAGGCTCCTGGCGCCGTATCCCGACCGCGATATCGAGGCGTACCCGGTCTCGACGCGGGTCAACACGCCCACGGCGGACGATCCCTCCCTGATCGCGCCGCTCGAGGAGTCGTGATCCCCGCCGGCCCCGGTGACGGGGAGGACCGGCAGGTATAACCCTGTCTCGTCGGAGATCAGAGGCATTGGCAGGATCCGCATGATTCGGATAGTCATCGAGGTCGACCCGTCGGCGTGCACGGGCTGCGGCCTCTGCACGCTCGACTGCCCGACCCTCGCGATCGAGGTCCGCGACGGGTGCTCGATGCTCGCCGACGAACGCTGCTGCGACGGCGGCGGTGCCTGCGTCGCCTCGTGCCCGCACGGCGCGATCGCCCTCGCCGAACGCGAGGCGCGGCCGTTCGAAGTCGGCCGACGGCGCCTATGACCACGATCGGGGCTGTTATATCCAGACGAGCCGATATATAAAGGATCGGCATGAGCGACGGTCTCTCTCCCGGCATGCGCCAGTACCTCGCGGCGAAGCGCCAGCACCCCGACGCCCTCCTGCTCTGCCGGATGGGCGATTTCTACGAGACCTTCGGGGCTGACGCGGAGACGGTCGCCCGCGAGCTCGACATCGTCCTGACCTCCCGCGGCACGGACGCGCAGGGAAACAAGATCCCGCTCGCCGGTGTCCCATACCACGCGGCCGAGTCGTATATCGCCCGGCTCGTGCGGAAGGGCTACCGGGTGGCGATCGCCGAGCAGACGGAGGACCCTAAGAAGGCCCGGGGACTCGTGAAACGCGAGGTGGTCAGGGTCGTGACCCCCGGGACGCTCGTTGACGGGGCCATGCTCGAGGCGCCGCAGGCCCGGTACCTGATGTCCGTCGCGCCCGGGCCCGCACAGACCGGGATCGCGGTCCTCGACGCCTCCACGGGCGAGTTCGCGGCCCTGTCCGTGCCGAACGCCGAGGCACGATCGGCCATACTTGCCGAGGCCGTCCGGCGCACGCCCGAGGAGGTGCTCATCCCCGAGGGGCTCGAGGGTCCCGTCCTCGATGCCGTGGCATCGCTCGAGGCCGTCGCCACCCGCCGCCCCGCCGCCTCGTTCGAGAGCGAGGCGGCCCGGCGATACCTCGCCGCCCGGTTCGGCCGCGGCTTCGAGCGCGATGACGACGCGGCCATCGCCGCTGCCGGTGCCGCCCTCGCCTACGCCGAGGAGATGCACCATGCGCCCCTGCCGCAGGTGAGCGGGCTCTCCGTCGCCTCGGACGGCGCCGCGCAACCCGTGATCGACGCAATAACGGTCCGGAACCTGGAGCTGATCCGGCCGGTCCGCGACGAGAAGCGGGGAGCGACCCTGCTGCAGGTCCTCGACAGGACGGTCACCCCCATGGGCGCCCGCCTCCTCCGCGCCCGGATCGTCCGGCCGCTCACGGACCCGGTCGCGATCAACCGCCGTCTCGATGCGGTGGAATCCCTTGTGAACGATACCGTCGCGCGGCGAGATCTGCGCCGCCGCCTCGGGGACGTGGCCGACCTGGAGCGGATCGCCGGCCGCATCGCGTACGGCAACGCATCCCCGCGGGACCTCGCGGCCCTCCGGCGTTCGCTCGAGGCTATGCCGGGGATCAGGGCTTCTCTCGCCTCGGGCGGAGCGGCGGTCCCGGCCCTGATCACGGCCGCGGTGGGCGAGCTCGGCGACCACGCGGACGAGGCCGCGCTCGTCGCCGCGGCGCTGGTGGACGACCCGCCGGCGGTCCTCCGGAGCGGCGGCATGATCCGGGACGGGTACGACCCGGAACTCGACCGCCTTCGGGGGCTCGCGACGAGCGGTCGCGACTGGGTGGCCGCGCTCCAGCAGGCCGAACGCGAACGGACGGGGATACGCACCCTCAAGATCGGGTACAACCGCGTCTTCGGGTACTACATCGAGGTCCCGAAGGCCATGGAGACCCGCGTCCCGCCCGAGTACGAGCGGCGGCAGACGACCGCCTCCGGCGAGCGCTACGCCACCCCGGGACTGCGGGAGAAGGAGGCGGAGATCGCCCACGCCGACGAACGCCTCGGCGAGCGCGAGCAGGAAGTCTGGCAGGGGCTCCTCGACTTTCTCCGGCTGGCCGTGCCCCGGCTCCAGGCGGCGGCGCGTGCCGCCGGACTGCTGGACCTCTTCGCCTGCCTCGCCGAGGTCGCGGTCGAGAACCGGTACACCCGGCCGACCGTGACGGACGGGAGCGCCATCAGGATCCTGGGCGGACGCCACCCCGTCGTGGAGGCCCGCTCGAGCGAGCCCTTCGTCCCGAACGATACCGTGCTCGACGCCGCGGGAGAGCAGATCCTGATCATCACGGGCGCAAACATGGCCGGGAAGTCGACGTACATGCGCGCGGTCGCCCTGATCACGATCATGGCCCAGTGCGGGATGTTCGTCTCCGCCGATCACGCCGCGATCGGGACCGTGGACCGGGTCTTCACCCGGGTCGGTGCCTTCGATGACCTCGCCTCGGGCCAGTCGACCTTCATGGTCGAGATGCTCGAGCTCGCGAACATCCTCGCCAACGCGACCCCCAGGAGCCTGGTGATCCTCGACGAGATCGGGCGCGGTACCTCGACCCTCGACGGCTACGCGATCGCGCGGGCCGTGCTCGAGTTCCTGCACGGCAGGGGGAAGAGCGGGCCGCGCACGCTCTTCGCGACCCACTTCCACGAGCTGGTTGAGGCAGAGGCCGACCTCGTCCGCGTGCGGAACTATCATATGGCCGTCAAGGACACGGGGAGATCGGTGATCTTCACGCGGACCATCATACCCGGCGCGACGGACCGGTCGTACGGCGTTCACGTGGCCGAGCTGGCGGGGGTGCCGGCGACGGTGATCGGCCGGGCGACGGTCCTGCTCGAGGAGCTCGTCCGGCGGGAGGCGGCGCGCGAGCCCGGCGACGGTCCGCGCCGCGTCCGGTACACGCAGATGCTCCTGCCGGTCGGCGACGACCCCGCGCGACCGCCCGAGCCACCGGTGCTGGCCACGCTCCGGGCGCTCGAGCCCGACCGGATGTCCCCCATCGAGGCGCTCCAGGCGCTCTACCGGCTCAGGGAGGAGGCGGAGCGGTGACCAGCGCCATCCATCCCCTGGACCCGGAGACGATCACGAAGATCGCGGCCGGCGAGGTGATCGAGCGGCCGGCCTCGGTGGCAAAGGAACTGGTCGAGAACGCGTTCGACGCCGGCGCCACGCGCATCGCGGTCGCCGTGGAGTCGAGGGCCGGGGCGATTGCGTCGATCCGTGTCACCGACGACG
This sequence comes from uncultured Methanospirillum sp., assembly GCA_964501565.1. Classification (GTDB taxonomy): domain Archaea; phylum Halobacteriota; class Methanomicrobia; order Methanomicrobiales; family Methanospirillaceae; genus UBA288. The sequence goes on along the minus strand of CAZCUJ010000024.1, from coordinate 17,448 downwards.
GCTCGGGGATGTCGCTCGAGGACCTGCGGCTGGCCGTGCTCCCGCACACGACCTCGAAGCTCAGCGGCGTCGACGACCTCGACTCGGTCACGACCATGGGCTTTCGCGGCGAGGCGCTCGCCTCGATCGCGGCCGTGAGCCGGCTCACCCTCGTCTCGCGGAGAGCCGGCGCGCTGCTCGCCAACCGGCTGGTCGTGCGCGGCGGGGAGGTCGAGGAGGAGGGGGAGACCGCCGCGCCGGTGGGCACGCGCGTGACCGTCGAGGACCTCTTCTTCAACACGCCGGCGCGACGGAAGTTCCAGAAGTCGCTCGGGACCGAGCTCGCGCACCTGGCGGGGACGATCGAACGGCTCGCGCTCGCCCGCCCGGAGGTCGCGTTCTCGCTCACCCACAACGGGCGCCCCCGCCTCTCCACGCCGGGAACAGGTCTGCTCGAGGCGATCGCCTCGCTCCACGGGCCCGAGGTCGGGTCCGCCCTGCTGCCCCTCAAGGGAGAGGGGGGGCTCTGCCGCGTCTCGGGTTTTGTCGCGGCCCCGTCGGTGCAGCGGCCGAACCCGTACCAGGTCTTTCTCGCGATCAACGGCCGCACGGTCCAGAGCCCACAGCTGGCGGCGGCGGTGCGGGCCGGGTTCGGCACCCTGCTCCCCGCGGGCCGCCACCCGGTCGCCGTGATCGCGCTCGAGCTGGACACGGCCCTCGTCGATGTCAACGTCCACCCGGCAAAGAGGCAGGTCCGCCTCTCGCGCGAGCCCGAGGTGCTCTCCGCCGTCTCGACCGCCGTGGCCGCGGCGCTCGACGCGCTCCGGCCGGTCCAGGCCCCCCAGCCAGCCGCCGGAACGGCGACCATCGCCCCCCCCGGGCCCGGCCCCGAGGTGTTCTCGGTCGCCGAGCCCGCCCTCGCGTACGGCCGGCGGACCGACCGGCAGCTCCGCCAGACGGCCCAGGTCGCGCTCGAGGCCGGCCCCGGGGCCGGGGTCCCGGAACTCGACCTCCTCGGGCAGGTCGACCGCACCTACCTCGTGGCCCGGACGGCGAGCGGAGACCTCGTCCTGGTCGACCAGCACGCCGCCCACGAGCGGGTGCTCTACGAACAGCTCTCGGCGCCGGTGCCGGTCGAGACGCAGGAACTGCTGGTCCCGGTCGTGATCGCCTGCACGCCGCAGGAGGCCGCCGTGATCGACGAGAGTCGCGGGGCCCTCGCCGCGGCCGGTTTCACGGTCGACGAGTTCGGCGAGAACCGCTACGCGGTCCGGACGGTCCCGGTGGTGCTGGGCCGCGAGGTCGAACCAGGGGTCGTGCGCGAGGTCGTGGCCGGGTTGATCGGCGGCGGCAGCGGACCCGACGCCCGCGAGCGCCTCGTCCGGCTCGTGGCCTGCCACGGCGCGATCAGGGCCGGGGCTCCGCTCACGAACGAGCAGGGACGTCGGCTGATCGACCAGCTCTTCGCGGCCCGGACGCCGCTCACCTGCCCGCACGGCCGGCCGACGGTCGTGACCTTCACGCGGGCCCGGCTCGAGGCGCTCTTCTCGCGCCGCTGAGCCGTTTGGTCCCGCGGCGGCCATGGTCGAGGCCGTGCGGGAGCGATCGCGCCGCCTCACTGCCGGCCGAAGCGCTGGAGGGTCGCGAGACCCGGATGTGGCCCGCCAGCACTCCCAACCGCCCCTCGTCGGGGCGAGGCGATGGGGCTTCCCGACCTCATGTCGCGGCCTTGATGTTCCGGGAGCGCCCACGGGTGATCGATACACCCATGACGTTGCGACTGGCATGGATCCGCCGGGTGGACCCCTGGAGCGCGGCGAAGGTCGTCGGAGCACTCGGCGCGCTCGTGGGGGTGATCGAGGGGCTGCTGCTGCTCGCCGCCCTCCTGCTCGGGGGCGGACTGATCGCGTCACTCTCTCCCGAGGGCGACCTCGCCGGCATGGTCGGGGCGGGATCGGTCGTGGTGGGCGTGCTGGTCCTCTTCGCCGCTCCGCTCGCGGGAGCGGCGCTCGGGTTCGTCGTCGGGGGCGTCGGGGCGGTCCTCGCGAACCTCGCGCTCGGGTTCGCGGGGGGACTGGAGCTGGAGCTCGACCTCGAGTGAACCACGCTCGAGGGTGCCGGGAGAGGGACGCGGCCGACTCTCGGCGGGCAGGACCGAGGCTGCCGTCTCGTGGAGAGCGAAGGAGAATACGTCGACGGCACCGGCCGAGCGGAATTCGCCGGCCTCGTCCGGCATCCCGATCCCATCTGAACAGCCGAACCATACCGCCTTTTTGATAGCCCGGGTGCGCGTCACCACTGCCACGCCGAGGGACGTCGAGACCGCCACGATCAGGGCCGTGGCATCGATCAACGGCCCCCGCCTCCTCGCCGGCAGCGGCGACGGCGCCGGTCAATCTGGGGGCCGCCAGCGTATCCGGTCTCCCCGGAGGGCCGCGTGATTCATCGCGGAGAGTACTGTTCATTCGCGAAATGGTTATCGATGGCCATAGTGAACTGCCGGGTACCCGCATCTCTGTGTGGTCAAGCCCTACCGCCTGCCGCATCATGGAGTTCGATGGGCACGACGGCCACGAGAGCGGAGAGCGGACGGGCTGGCCATGACCGCGGGCCTCCCGGAACCGGAGCGGAACGCGGCACGGGAGGAACGATGTGGAGTACTACCCTGCGAAACGCGGCCTGCGCGCTCGTCCTGATCGGCATGGTCCTGGTGCTGCCGGCAGCGGCCACGGATACGATTGCGTTCATGTCCTCGCGCGACGGCACCTGGGCGATCTATACCATGGACCCGGCGACCGATGCTGCGACCCGCCTGACCACGGGTGACGAACGTGACTGTGACCCTGCCTGGTCGCCCGACGGCGCCCGGATCGCGTTCGTCTCCTACCGCGACGGCGGTGCCCCGGAGATCTACGCCATGAACGCCGACGGCAGCGGCCAGGCCCGTCTCACGGCCAACGCGGCCTTCGACGGCACGCCGGCATGGTCGCCCGACGGAGCAACGATCGCGTTCGCGTCGGATCGCGACGGTGACGGAGACATCTATGTGATGCGTCCCGACGGGACCAGACCGGTCAACCTGATCGCCAGAGGAGACAGGGGCTCGGAGAAGGACCCTGCCTGGTCGCCCGACGGCGCCCGGATCGCGTTCACCTCGGACCGCGACGGCAACGCCGAGGTCTACGTCATGAACGCGGACGGCTCGGGCCAGACGCGGCTGACCACCAGCGCGGCATGGGACGGGACACCCGCCTGGTCGCCCGACGGCTCGAGGATCGCGTTCCGGTCGAACCGCGACGGCAACAACGAGGTCTACGTCATGGATGCCGACGGCTCGGACCAGCGCCGGCTGACGGTCAACCCCGGGGCCGACGCCGAGCCCGCCTGGTCGCCCGACGGCACCCGGATCGCGTTCGAGTCGGACCGCGACGGCAACGTCGACCTCCACGTCATGGACGCCGACGGGTCCGGCCAGGAGCGGATCACCACCGACGCGGCCTTCGACGGCGCGCCCGCGTGGAGTGGGGCACCGTCGACAGTCCCCGAAGCGACCTCGCCGCCAGTCATCACCGGTGTCAGGGTGCTCTCGACCCTCGTCACTGCGGGACAGACCGTATCGGCGACGGCGACCTTCACCGACGACGACGCCGGACGTGGGGAACGGCACACGGCCACGTGGTCGTGGGGAGACGGGTCGACCTCGACCGGTACTTCGAGGAGGGGCTCGGTCTCGGGGACGCACGCGTATTCGTCCACGGGCGTCTACCGGGTGACCGTGACGGTCGCCGATGACGGCGGCTTGAGCGGCACGGCGTCCGCACCCTCCTACGTCGTCGTCTACGACCGGACGGGCGGCCTCGTGGCCGGCAGCGGCTGGATCAGGTCGCCGGCCGGCGCATACCTCGCGAAGCCCGGAACAACGGGAGCGGCCGTATTCGGGTTCACGGCGCAGTATCAGCCCGATGCCGTGAGGCGCGGCGCGGCCCTTCTCCGCCCGAAGGGAGAGGGGGCGGTCTCCTATCGTCTCGAGGACCTGGACTTCGCATCGTCCTCGTGCGACAGGCTGGTCCTGAGCGGGTCCACGGCGACCATCAGCGGGACCGGGACGATCAACGGGAAGGGCCTCTACGGCTTCGTGCTCACTGCTTCCGACGGCCAGCAGCGCGGCGGCAGGGGCCTGGACCGGCTCCGGGTCACCATCTGGGACCAGCGGAACGGCAGGATCGTCTACGACAGCCAGCCCGGCGCCGGCCCCGGAACCGCCCCGGGAGCGGTGATCTCGAACGGAGCGATCTCCATCGCATAGTTCGGGTCCCTTTTTTCGACGCGCCCGGCGCGAGCCGGAGGGTGGGGTCGCGCCGTCCCTCGCGATACTGCTCGGAGGAGTGCCCGCAGCGGACACGGGACTCCCGCCCTCCATTGCGAAATGTTTATCCATGAAAAGACGTATTGAGGCGTAGTCGTCTCATTCGATGCACGTGCATCACCCGGGGGAAGGGGACGGCCAGCACGGGAGGAACGATGTGGAGTACTACCCTGCGAAACGCGGCCTGCGCACTCGTCCTGATCGGCATGGTCCTGGTGCTGCCGGCAGCGGCCACGGATACGATTGCGTTCATGTCCTCGCGCGACGGCACCTGGGCGATCTATACCATGGACCCGGCGACCGATGCTGCGACCCGCCTGACCACGGGTGACGAACGTGACTGTGACCCTGCCTGGTCGCCCGACGGCGCCCGGATCGCGTTCGTCTCCTACCGCGACGGCGGTGCCCCGGAGATCTACGCCATGAACGCCGACGGCAGCGGCCAGGCCCGTCTCACGGCCAACGCGGCCTTCGACGGCACGCCGGCATGGTCGCCCGACGGAGCAACGATCGCGTTCGCGTCGGATCGCGACGGTGACGGAGACATCTATGTGATGCGTCCCGACGGGACCAGACCGGTCAACCTGATCGCCAGAGGAGACAGGGGCTCGGAGAAGGACCCTGCCTGGTCGCCCGACGGCGCCCGGATCGCGTTCACCTCGGACCGCGACGGCAACGCCGAGGTCTACGTCATGAACGCGGACGGCTCGGGCCAGACGCGGCTGACCACCAGCGCGGCATGGGACGGGACACCCGCCTGGTCGCCCGACGGCTCGAGGATCGCGTTCCGGTCGAACCGCGACGGCAACAACGAGGTCTACGTCATGGATGCCGACGGCTCGGACCAGCGCCGGCTGACGGTCAACCCCGGGGCCGACGCCGAGCCCGCCTGGTCGCCCGACGGCACCCGGATCGCGTTCGAGTCGGACCGCGACGGCAACGTCGACCTGTACGTCATGCACACCGACGGGTCCGGCCAGGAGCGGATCACCACCGACGCGGCCTTCGACGGAGCGCCCGCGTGGGGCCGTGGGGGCCCTACTGCCGAACCGACTACGACGATGGCGATCGTGCGGGCACCGGGGGGTTCGGGGCTGCCGACGGACATCGACCGGGACGGCCTCTACGAGGACGTGAACGGCAACGGTCGCCCGGACTTCGCCGATATCACGCTCTACTTCAACGAGATGGACTGGATCGCGGCGAACGAGCCGGTCGACTGCTTCGACTGCAACGACAACGGCCGGATCGACTTCGCCGACGTCGTCTGGCTCTTCAATCACCTGTGATCGGCGCGACCGTGTTCCGGTCGCCCCCCCGTTCGCTGCCCGGGACACCAGCGTCCCCCCCTGCGCGCATGGACGAAGCGCAAAGGTGAAGCGGGTCACGAGCGTACATCCCCGTATGCGGACCTCACGCATCCCGCCGGAGGAGTCTGCCGGCCTCGCCGAGGTCGAACAACTCCGACGCATGGTGACGGACGCCTGTGCCCGGCCTCCGAACGACGAACCGCGGGTCGCGGTACTCTCGGACGAGGAGCGTTCGCGCATGGAGGAGGCCCTTCGAACGGTCGAGGAGACCGTCACGGCACTCACCCTGGAGCGGGATGCCCTCGTCGCACGGGTCGCGGAGCTGGAACACCTGGGACGGATCGGCGCGGCCCAGGTGGCCGCCGCGATGGTCGACCGCGATCGCCTGGCCGAGGAGCAGGACCGGCTCGAGGACGAGAGGACGCGGGCGCGGACGAAGGCGGGGGCGGCCACGGCCGAACGCGACCAGGCCCGGCAGGAGCTCGAGGCCATGACCGGGCGGGCGATCGCGGCAGAGACGCGCGCCGCCGTGGCCGAAGCCGTCGCCGCCGAACGGCTCGAGCGCATCGAGGACCTGCGATCGGCCATCGATTCCATGCTCCAGGCCGGCACACCGCTGCCGAGCGGGGCGAGGGACGGCAGAGAGAGCTCGTCCTGATCTCGTCCCGGTGCCGCCCTCGCTGCGCACGGCGACGGATCAGGCGAGCCGCGGCGCCCCGCGCGGCCCGTCCGATCTCCTGCATCGACCTGGGCACGCCCGGCCTCTCCACCGTCACGGGCGCGGCGGGACCGGGCTCGCATCGCCCGATCTCCCGGAGGACTCGATCGTCCTGGCGTACCGCGCGATGATCGGCGGCGCGCTGATCCCGTGGGCGAAGACACTGAGCAGGATCGTGGTGACGATGACGGCCTGGACCGTGGCCATCCCGGGAAGGGTGGACGCGTCCACGAAGATGATCAGCAGGAGCACGATCGATGCCAGTCCCCGCGGGCCGAACCAGCCCAGGAAGAGGATCGTCGGCTGGCCGAGGCGGGTACCGATCAGGGAGAGAGCGACGGGGACCATGCGGATGAAGGTCAGGCTGAGCACCGCATAGAGGAGCACCGTCCAGGAGAACCCGGCGAGAAGTACGATCGCGAAGAGGCCGAGGATGAAGAAGACGGCCAGGTTCAGGATCTCGCCCTCGACCTCCGCGAACTCGAGCGCCGACCTCCCGATCTCGCGCCCCCAGGCGGCCACGGCCAGGCCCCCGACGAACGCGGCAATGAACCCGCTGCCGCCCAGGTGCTCGGCCCCGACCCAGGCGATGAGCGCCAGGGCCATGAACGCGATCCATCTGAACGTACCGGTCATCCATTCCCGCCTCTCCGCGGCGTTCACGAGCCACGCGCCGACGAAGCCGACGGCGAGCCCGACGACGAGGCCGATCCCGATCAGGACGAGGGCGCTCATCGCCAGGGACTGTTCGGGGACTCCGGTGGACTCCGCCGCCGCCAGCGCGAGGAAGAAGTAGAAGAAGGGGATGGCCCCGCCATCGTTCAGACCGCTCTCCACGTTCAACGCCTGCCGGATCCCCAGCGGGACGCGAGGGTTCGTGACGATCGCCTTGCCGAGCGCCGCGTCGGTGGGGGCGAGCACTGCGCCGAGCAGGGCGGCTTCGGCGAGCGAGATGCCGGGAAAGAGCCCGATCGCGATGAGGCCGCCGGCGAGGATGGTGAGCGGCAGGCCGACGACGAGCAGCCGCAGGGGCAGCATCCCTCCCCGCCGCAGGGCACGGATGTCGATGCTGGCGGCGTCGGAGAAGAGGGTCAGGACCAGCGCGATCTCCGCAACGAGCAACATGGTCGATTGGCCGGCGCCGGGTTCGATCACGCCGATGATCGCAGGGGAGAGCAGCAGCCCGGCGGAGACGAAGACCATCTGGGGAGTGACGACGGTCCCGTCGAGACGGCGTGAGACGAGCGCATAGAGAAAGGTGACGAACGTGAAGGCGAGGAGGAAGGTCAGGACGAACTCGTTCATAAAATCCCTATACAACTCGGCAGATGAATTCCTTTTTCTACTCGGAGCTCCAGAAGGCGTCCCGGGGTTCATGACGGACGTCGCCGGCTGCGGGAGACGTGATCGTCCGTGCCGCCTCCCGTCTGTCCGGTCGAGCAGGGGACCCGGCGAGGGCCGGATCACGGGCAGAAAGAAGACAGCGGTGCCGGACGGTCCCTGTGTCGACCACGAGACGCCAGGGCAGGGGTGGAGTGAGAGGCCGGCAGTCGACCCCGTCATCTCCCCGGGAACGGGGGCAGGGTGCCGGACAGGGAGCCTAGCCCGCGAAGAGGTCGGTCGAGAGGTAGCGCTCGCCCGTGTCGGGCAGGATCACGACGATCAGCTTCCCCGCGCTCTCCGGGCGCGCCGCGACCTGGAGTGCGGCCCACAGTGCGGCGCCGGACGAGATGCCGGCCAGGATCCCCTCCTCGCGGGCGAGGCGGCGGGCCGTCGCGAATGCGTCCTCGTTCGTCACCCGCACGACCTCGTCGATGACCGCGCGGTTCAGGACATCCGGGATAAAGCCCGCGCCGATCCCCTGGATCCGGTGTGGCCCCGGCTGCCCGCCCGAGAGGACCGGGGAGTCCGCCGGCTCGACCGCTATCGCGCGGAAGGAGGGCTTTCGGGGTTTGATCGCCTCGGCGATCCCCGTGATCGTGCCGCCCGTGCCGACGCCGGCGACGATCATGTCGGCGGCGCCGTCGGTGTCGCTCCAGATCTCTTCGGCAGTTATTTCGCGGTGGACCCGCGGGTTTGCCGGGTTCCGGAACTGCTGCGGTAGGTAGACCGCGTCCGGGTCTTCGGCGACCATCTGCCCGGCCCGATCGACGGCACCCCTCATCCCCTCAGCCCCGGGCGAAAGGACCAGGTCCGCCCCGAGCGCCGCCATCAGCCTGCGCCGCTCGACCGACATGGTCTCGGGCATGACGATGCGGAGCCGGTAGCCCCGGGCCGCCGCGACCATCGCGAGCGCGATCCCCGTGTTCCCGCTCGTCGGCTCGACGATGACGGTCCCGTCCCTGATCAGGCCCGCCTCCTCGGCCGCGGAGATCATGGAGAGGGCGGTCCGGTCCTTGACGGAGGAGGTCGGGTTGAAGGCCTCGACCTTGGCAACCACCCTCCCCGGGAGGCCGGCCGCCATGCGATTGACCCGGACGAGAGGGGTCCGGCCGATGGTCGCGGTGATGTCGTTGCAGATGCGGCTCATTATGCTAACGCTCACGATGTGACTATTTAGTCCTGTTCTCGAGGATCCCCACCGTCGCCCCTGAAGAGAGCCCCCGAGGGTCCGCCCCGGGCAGGCGAAACCCGGCCGTCTCGGGGGCAGAGATGGCCGACCTCGAGGTCATCGTCGCCGGCCACTAAAAGACCAGGGCCTCTCGATCCTCCGCCTCCTCCGTGAGCTCCATCAGCACCGCGAGCACCGCGGCCTCGAGCGGGTCGTCGAGCCCGCCGAAGGTCGCCGGCCCGTTCCTCTCGAGCGCGGCGAGGATCACGTCCATCACCGGCTGGTCGTCTGCCCTGAGAGCCCGGCGGAACCGGCGCCAGCGCTAAAGGACGAGCGGGAGCCCCGAGCGGCAGCTCATGCCGCGCCTCCCACCGTCGCCATGGGTTCCGTCCGACCGCCACGCCGGTACCGGGGAGGGGTGGAGGGGCCGCGTCCGTTGCTGTCGATCATGCATACCACCGATGTGATGCCGGCGCCGGAAGGGGATGGCGGCGGACGAACAGATCCTTGGCGCCGTCCATATATCGGGGACGCGATCGCGGTGTGAAAGTGCCCCTTCACTCCTTTAGCGTCTCCTTATGAAACAGTCATCCTCTTTGCCCGCACGAGATACCGTTGTACCGCCGCGCGCCGCGAGGACGAATGGGTCGACCGTCGGCACGTCCATCCGCCAGGCCGGTTCCACCTGGCGGGCAGCCCCGAGGTCGATGTAGAGGTACCTACCGTGCGTTCCTTCCCCTCCCTTCTCGCCCGCGCGGACGCTCGCGGAGAAGGGCATCAGTCCGGCCCCACGGACGCGCGATACCCGAAGCCGGCCGCCAGCCAGGGGGGATCGACAGGGGCAGGAGCGATCTCTCTGCGCCCGGCCCTGCAGGGGGAGAGCCGTTAGGGCCATCGCGCGGTGTAACCCGAGGACACGGTCGAGAGGAGGAGAACGGCGGGAAACAAGGGTTCTCCGGGGTCGCCATTCGGTATGACAGCGGTACCGGGTGGTCACCTCAGCAGGCGCGCATTTATCGCGACGATCACGGTCGACACCGACATCAGCACGGCGCCGATCGCCGGCGTCAGCAGGATCCCGGCACCGTAGAGCACGCCGGCCGCGAGCGGGATGGCGACCACGTTATACCCGGTGGCCCAGAGCAGGTTCTCGGCCATCTTCCGGTACGTCCGCTTCGAGAGCCGCATCAGGCTCGCCACGTCGCGGGGGTCGGAGCGGACCAGCACGATGTCGGCCGACTCGACGGCCACGTCCGTGCCGGCGCCGATCGCGATGCCGACATCGGCCTGGGCCAGGGCCGGCGCATCGTTGACCCCGTCCCCGACCATCGCCACCCGCGCCTCGCGCTGCACCTCCCGGACCTTCTCGGCCTTCTCGTGCGGCAGGACCTCGGCGAGATAGTCGTCGAGCCCCAGGTCGGCCGCGACGGCCGCGGCAACGGTCCGGCTGTCGCCGGTCAGCATCATGCACCGGTAGCCCATGGACCTGAGTTCGGTCACGGCCTCCCGGGCCTCGGGACGGACCACGTCCGCGAGCGCGAAGGCCGCGAGCGCCCGGCTCCCCTCGACGAGAAAGACCACGGTCTCGCCTCGGGTCCGGGCCTCCGCTACCCGTTCGTCCGCGAGCCGGATGCCGTGCTCCTCGAGGAACCCGGGGCTCACCACCCGGAATCGCCGGCCGGCTACGGCGCCCTCGACCCCGCGGCCGGGCAGGGCACGGAACTCCGCCACTGCCGGGACGACGAGGCCGCGGCGCCGTGCCTCCTCCACGATCCCCCGCGCGATCGGGTGTTCGCTCGCCGCCTCGAGCGCGGCCGCGTCCGCGAGCGCGACATCCTCCGCGACCTCGCCGAGCGGTATCGCGGCGGTCACCCCGAAGCGGCCCTCGGTGAGTGTCCCGGTCTTGTCGAAGATCACGACGCCCAGGCCGCGAGCCGCCTCGAACGCCTGCCGGTCCCGGATCAGGAGTCCCGCGCCGGCCGCGAGCGAGGTCGAGACCGCGACCACGAGCGGGACCGCGAGGCCCAGCGCGTGAGGGCAGGAGATCACCATCACCGTCACGGCCCGCTCGACGGCGAAGGCGACCGCTTCACCGTAGAGGAGCCACCCCGCGAAGGTGATCGCGCCGATAGTCACGGCCATGACGGTCAGGACGAACGCGGCCGTGTTGGCGAGATCCTGGGTCCGCGACCTGGACTCCTGCGCCTGCCGGACGAGTTCGATCACCTGCGCGAGGTACGTCTCCTTCCCGGTCGCGGTGACCCGGACGGTGAGCACCCCCTCGCCGTTGATCGCGCCGCCGAGCACGCGTTCACCCGGCGTCCGCCGGACGGGCTTCGACTCGCCGGTCAGCATGGCCTCGTTCACGCTCGACGACCCCCCGGTCACCTCGCCGTCGACCGGGACCTTCTCTCCCGGCCGGACCTGGACCTCGTCGCCGACCACGAGCTCGCTCACGGGCACGTCGACGGTCCCGCCGCCGCGGACGACATGAGCCTCGGAGGGCATGATCCGCGCCAGGGCCTCGAGCGCCCGGGAGGCGCCGAGGACCGATCGCATCTCGATGTAATGGCCGAGGAGCATGATGTCGATCAGGGTCGCGAGCTCCCAGAAGAGTCCCATGCCCGGCATCAGCCCGATCACGACGGCCGCGGAGTAGACGTAGGCGACCGTGATCGCGAGCGCGATCAGGGTCATCATGCCGATCCGGCGCGCCCGGACCTCCTTCGCGAACCCACCAAGGAACGGCCGGCCACCGTAGACGTAGACGATGGTGGCGAGGAGAAAGACCGCGTACTCCCCGCCCGGGACCGTGAACTCGACGCCCGCGAGTTCCTGCACCTCGGGGGTCAGCACCAGGATCGGGACCGTGAGGACCAGTGAGACGAGGAACCGGCGCCAGTAGTCGGCGAGCATGCTCCCGTGGTCGTGGTCTCCGCCACGACCCTCTCCAGCGGGAGGGGGGCCCGACCGGTCATCCAGAACCGAGTGATCCTGACCGGGCCGGTGCGCTGGCGTCTCGTGGCCCGTGTGCACGTCGTGCGCATGATCGTCCGTCACGGTATTCACCTGTCGCAGTGCCCTGCCGATCACGGACGAGATACAGGTGGCGATGGATAAACGTTGCGGAGACGTGCACGGTCCATCGCGCCGCTCGAACGGCGCCGAGCCAGCCTGCACGGCGGGTTACTCGGGGGCTCCACGGTCGCACCCGCATTCCGGGTCGGGGTTTACAACCAGCAGGACACCGTCCGCGACCTCGCCGGCATCTTCCATCAGGGTGGAGGAGTGGCCTGTCTCGATACCCGAGGAGGCGAGGAGGGTCTGGACCAGACGCTGCATCCGGGTGCCGCCCTCGACGATGAACGCGATATACTCGTCCGCGTCGGTATCGATCGTCCCCCGGTATCGCCGCTCCAGGAGCTGGCTGGCGCTGACAATGGATTGCAGGGATTCCTGAAGGTCGTGAGAGGCGGCGTACGCGAACCGCTGCAGTTCCTCGTTCGAGCGGGCGAGGTCGTCCACGCACGCCGCGAGCGCCCGCTCGCTCTCGCGCAAGGCCGTGAGGTCGAGCGCGTTGAAGACGACGTTCTCGAAGGGGCGGGAGAGGTCGACCGGCGTCGAGCTGAGCAGGATGTGGCGGATCGCCCCGTCCTTGCGCCGCCACCGTGTCTCCACGGCCCCGATCCCGTGGCTCGCGATCTGCGCGTACTTCTCCTGCCCGACGGCGTCGTATGCCTCGTCGTCCGGGTAGAGGAGGCGCGCGTCACGCCCGAGGAGCTCGTCGCGGGCGTAGCCGGTCATGCGGCAGAACCTGTCGTTGACCTGGGTGATGATCCGATGCGAGACCGTGCCGATCCCGACGGGCGCGGCGCGGATGATCGCGTCGAGGGTCCGTTCCCTCTTCCGCAGCGCCTCCTCGGCCCGGGCGCGGCCCATCGCGGCCCAGATCCGGTCGCCGGCCTCGCGGAGGAGGTCGACCTCGGCGTCGGTCCAGGCCCTCGGCTGCGTGGTGAAGACGGCGATGACAGCCGTGAGCCGCCCGCCACGAAAGATCGGCGCGCCGACCAGGCCCCGTACCCCGAGGGCGCGGTGCAGACCACTGCCACCCCCGGCCGGCTCGGCCCTGACATCGCTGCTCCTGCGGACCCCTCCCCCGCGGAGGAACGCGCCGATGCCGAGGTCGTCCATCTGGTACGATCCCTGTGCGTCCGGCACGGTACCGTCGGTCCAGTCGGCACGGACGGTCGCAACGGCGCCGGTCACGTCGACCTCGCAGTAGACGACCCCGTTCACCGCGAGATGGTGCCCGAGCATCTCGCAGGCGGCGGCCGTGATCTCCACCAGGTCCCCGAGCTCGCGGAGGCGGTCGCCAAGCGCGAGGAGAAAAGCCTGCCGACGCTCGCTCTCGCGAAGGGCGGCCTCGGCCTCCTTCTGCTCGGTGATATCCATGTGGACACCGACGACGCGGAGGAGCCGCCCTCCCCCGTCGTAGACGCCGTCGCCGAGGGCCCTCAGCCACCGGCACTCCCCGGGCGCGGGCGAGTACCGGAACTCCAGGTCGAGCGGTTCGCCGAGCGCGAGGGCCGCGTCCAGCGCGGCCTCCGCCTGCTCACGGTCCTCGAGGTGAACCAGGGCCCGGAGCTCGTCCATCGCCAGGCAGGGGGGCAGGGTGTCGTCGAAGAGCCGGAAGGAGCCGTCCCGCCACTCTCCGCCTCCATCAGGCGGAGTCCACTCCCAGACCCCGATCCGGGCGCACTCCCGGGCGAGGCGGAACCGCTCCTCGCTCTCGCGGAGCGCCGCCTCGGCCCTGTTCCGCCGCGTGATGTCCTGCCAGACGACGAGGGCGCCGGTGACGGCATCGCCGTCGCGGACAGGGGAGGCCGTGGCCAGGATGTCGAGGGTCCGTCCGCTGGCAGCCGTGATCGAGAGTGGGAACTCGATCACCTCCTCGCCCCCGAGGGCCCGGGTGCCGGGCAGCTCCCCGGGTGAGAGCAGGGGGCCGTCGATGCGCCGGTGAAAGAAGAGGCGGACCACGTCCGGGGCCGAGAGGCCCGCGAGGCTCCTGCCTGCGAATGCCTCGGCCAGGTCGTTCGCCGCCGCGATCCGGCCGTCGGCATTGAAGAGGATCGCGGGCTGCCGGATGCTGCTGAGCGGAACGGACGGTAACGGCATGAGAGTTCGTGGCGTGGATGCTGTATCGATCACCTTTCCCCAGAGCAGATAATGCTTGGCATCCCCCCGGCGGGGTCTTCTCGCCGGCCACGCGCCTCGGTGGGGATCGGGTCGCGCTGTCGGCCCGGCGACGAGGGCGGTCGCGCCCCCGCCCGGCACGGACTCGACCGTCTTGCGCGCCGTCCGGCCCGGTTCTGGAGGCGAACGCCCCCGTCGTCCTCCGGGAAGCAGCACCGGGGTCATCGATCCCCATCCGCTTCCCGAACGTCGAGGCGAAGAGCGGCCCCTTCCCATTCGACGACTGCACGGTTCCACCGTTCGCCGGAATCACCCCGGGGAACCCGGCTCCCGGGAGGTAGGGCGCACGCCCTCCACCAGCATCGGCGCGGGGCTGACATTCCCGGGCCGGGCGGAGGCTCGACCTTCTCTCGCCCTGCCTGTCGCTCGGGCCTCGTCCCGCCGGGCGGCTCCAGCGTCCGCGATCGGGTAACCTTCTAGTAGCCTCGCGCCACGTCTCTGCCAGATGCGTCGACGGCGAACGGCGGACGAGACAGCGATCGCGTGGCACGCGCTCGATCGGTCCAGGCTCCTCGAGCGGCTGGTCTCCGGCATCGACGGGCTGAGCGACGAGGAGGCGGCCCGCCGGCTGGCGGAGTTGGGGCCGAACCAGCTCCCTGATCGTCCTCCGCCCTCGCCGTTCGTCCTCTTTCTCGCTCAGTTCCGGAGCCCCCTGATCTACATCCTCCTTATCGCGGCGGGCATCTCGCTCGCGATCGGCGACGCCACGGACGCGGCGTTCATCCTGATCGTGGTCATGGTCAACGCGTCCATCGGCACCTTCCAGGAATGGAAGGCCGAGCAGAGCGCCCAGGCGCTCAGGACCCTGCTGAGGACCACGGCGACGGTCATCCGGTCGGGCGTATCGGAGGAGATGCCGGCCGAGGACCTGGTGCCGGGGGACGTCGTGCTGCTCGAGTCGGGCCAGCGGGTCCCCGCCGACCTCCGGCTGCTCGAGGCGCGGGACCTCCGGGTCGACGAGTCGTTGCTGACGGGCGAGTCGGTCGCGGTCGAGAAGGGGGCCGGCGAGGCGCTGCCCCCCGAGACTCCCGTCGCGGACCGGTGGACCATGGCGTTCGCGGGCAGCACGGCCACGTTCGGACGGGGCCGGGGCGTGGTCGTGGCCACGGGCGGCCACACGCAGGTGGGCGGGATCGCGACCTCGATCGCCTCGGTCGAGAGCGCGAAACCGCCACTCGTGCTCCGCATGGAGGTGTTCGCGCGAAAGATCTCCATCGCCGTCGTCGGCGCCGGTGTCCTCCTCGGCGCCATCGCGTACGCCCGCGGAATGCCGCTTGTCGAGGTCTTCTTCTTCGTCGTGGCCCTCGCGGTCGCGGCCATCCCCGAGGGGCTGCCGGTCGCCCTGACCGTCGTGCTCTCGGTCGCGGCCTCGCGCATGGCCCGTCGGCAGGTGATCGTCCGACGGATCACCGCGGTCGAGAGCCTGGGGTCCTGCACCTGCATCGCGAGCGACAAGACGGGCACCCTGACCGTGAACGAGCAGACCCTCGCCACGGTCTGGCTCCCGGGCGGCGCGACGTACCCCGTGGCCGGCAGCGGGTATGCGGGCGAGGGGACGGTGGAGGGACCATCGGGCCGCGTGGTCTCCGGCGAGGAGCGCGTCCTCCTCGAGCGTTTCGGGACCGCGAGCATCCTCGCGAACGAGGCAGACCTCGGGCAGCACGAGGGCCGGTGGCGATACCACGGCGACCCGATCGACGTTGGGTTCCTCGCCTTCGGGTACAAGCTCGGCCTGGACCCGGCATCCGTCAGGACATCGGTTCGCGTGATCCACCGGATCCCGTACGAGTCGGAACGGCGGTATGCCGCGGCCGTTGTCGAGCGGGCCGGCGAACTGCAGGTCGTCGTGAAGGGGGCGATCGAGACCCTGGTCCCGTTCAGCACGACGATGGCGACATCCGGCGGCCCGGTCCCCCTCGACCCGCAGCGGGTGGAGGAGGCTTTCGAGTCGCTCTCGGCGGGCGGATACCGGGTACTCGCCGTGGCCGAGGGGGCCGACCCGGGGGGCTGGTGGGAGGAACTCCCGCCGCTCACCCTGCTCGGCCTCGCGGGGTTCATCGACCCCGTCCGGCCCGACGCGGCCGAAGCGGTCGCTGAGTGCCACGCGGCCGGGATCCGCGTGGTGATGGTGACCGGCGACCATCCCGGTACCGCCCTTGCCATCGCCGGTACTCTCGGTATCGCCTCGCATACCGGGGACGTGGCCACCGGAGCCGAGCTCGACGAGCTCGGCTCCGCCGAGGTGCCGGCCTACCTCGACCGGGTCGGCTCCGCGACGGTCTTTGCCCGGGTTGCTCCGCTCCAGAAGCTCGAGATCGTGGAGGCCCTGCTCCGGCTCGGGCACTTCGTCGCGGTGACGGGCGACGGGGTGAACGACGCCCCCGCCCTCCAGCGGGCGAACATCGGCGTCGCCATGGGCTCGGGCACGGACGTCGCCAAGGACACGGCCTCGATGATCGTGACCGATGACCGGTTCAGCTCGATCGTGGCCGGCGTCGAGGAGGGGCGGTACGCCTACGACAACGTCCGAAAAGTCACCTACCTGCTCGTCTCGACCGGCGCCGCCGAGGTCTTCCTCTTCCTGCTCTCAACGATCGCGGCGCTGCCGCTGCCGCTCGCGGCCGTCCAGCTCCTCTGGCTCAACCTGGTCACGAACGGGATCCAGCACGTCGGTCTCGCCTTCGAGCCCGGCGAACCGGGCGCGATGCAGCGGCCGCCGCGCCCGCCCACGCAGGGACTCTTCGACCGGTTGATGCTCGAGGAGACCCTGCTCTCGGCAGCGGCCATGAGCGTGACCGGGTTCGCCGTCTGGGTCTGGCTGCTGGGCTCGGGAATGGCAGAGGACCAGGCCCGTGCGCTCCTCCTCGTCCTCTTCGTGCTCTTCGAGAACTTCCACGTCTTCAACACGCGCTCGGAGACGATCTCCGCGTTCCGCATCCCGCTCTCGCGCAACTGGCTCCTGGTCATCTCGGTGATCGGGGCCGCGCTGGTCAACGCCGCAGCGATGTACATACCCGTGCTGGCCGGCATACTCCGGACGGGGCCGATCAGTCCGGCGGAATGGGTCACGCTGATCGTCATCGCCTCCTCGATCCTGGCCGTGATGGAGCTCTACAAGCGACTCCGCCGCCCGTCGCAGAGCATGCAGTGAGGGGCGTACCCTGCCGGGCCACCCCAGGGCCCCTCCAGCGGCGAGCCGCTGGGCGAGGGGCGCGGCCCCGTCGGGAGAGGCGACCCCGGCCCGCGCCGGAGCGGTCATCCGGCCAGCACC
>CAZCUJ010000023.1:0-38431 GCA_964501565.1 uncultured Methanospirillum sp. | reverse complement strand
CGGCTCCTGCTCTGGGACGGGCTTGCCGGACGCATGGAGGAGATCATCGCCTCGCCGCGAGGCGGGTGTCCCGTCTGCGGCGGAGGAGACAGACCATGAACCTTACCTTACGCTTCTTTGCACAGTTCCGAGAAAAATTCGGCGCGGTCCACGAGCTGACCGTACCGGAGGGCGCGCGGCTTGTCGAGATACTGCGCGAGATCGCGGGGCGGACCCCCGACGGGGAGGAGGCGCTCTTCGGCCCCGACGGACAGTTGCGCGATTACGTGATCGTCATGCAGGGCCCCCAACGGGTCGAGCGCGACCGCGTTGCCAAACTCGAGCTCCGGGACGGAGAGACAATCGCGGTCTTTCCACCGGTCGCGGGGGGATGATGGAGCCGCACATCGCCATCCAGGAGGACGACGTCGACATCAACGCACTCGTCCAGCAGGCGAAGATGCCGGGCGCGGGCGCGGTCGTGGTCTTCGACGGCGTGGTCCGCGACGACGAGATCGACCGGATGGAGCTCGAGGCCTACGAGCCGGTCGCCCGCGAGCTCATGGCCGGGATCGCCCGAAAGGGCTCGGAGCAGTATGGCCTTCTCTCGGTGGCCATCGTCCACCGCGTGGGCTCGCTCGGGCTCGGCGAGAATATCCTGCTCGTGGTGGTCGGAGCGGGCCACCGGAAGGAGGCGTTCGCCGGGGCTATCGCGATCATCGACGAGGTGAAGGCACAGGTCCCGATCTGGAAGAAGGAGCACCTCCGCCACGGGGGCACGGCCTGGGTCGAGGGGAACGCCGAGGGCCTACCCCCGCGGTAACTACTCTTCTTTGGGAACCGCGGGCGCTCCGGCCACGCGCTCCGGGTGCGTGTAGATGTTCATCCGGCCAGCCCGGACGAAGCCGATGATCGCCAGTCCCCCTTTTTCTGCCAGCCCGACCGCGAGCGAGGTCGTGGCGCCGCGGGAGACGATCAGCGGGATGCCGGCGCGCAGGCACTTCCGGGCCATCTCCGACGAGATCCGGCCGGTGCAGACGGCGAAGCAGCCCGCCGTCTCGACCCTGTTTAAGGCTGCGAACCCGATGACGCGGTCGAGCGCGTTGTGCCGGCCGATGTCCTCGACGAAGGTGACGACCGAGCCGTCGGCACGGACGAGGCCGACGCCATGGACGCCGCCCGTAAGCCGGTGAAGCGGCGAGTTCAGCAGCTCCTTGACCGACCCGATGATCGTCTCGGTCGCGACCACGAGGTCGGATGAGACCTTCGGGAGGCGCCGCGTATCGAGGAACGAGGTCGTCCCGCCGCAGCCCGAGAGCACGGACTTCTTGGAGAAGAGGAACTTTTGCGGGTTTGTCGTAATCACCTCGACCGCGTTCTCGCGCTCGGCCAGCGCCTCGATCTCGTCGAGGCGACGGATCAATCCCTCGGTCAGGAGAAAACCGACCGCGAGCTCCTTGAGCATGGTCGGGCTCGTCATCATGGTCGCGGCCGTACGACCGTTCACGATCACCGAGACCGGGACTTCGTCGACGACCGGGTGCAGGGCCGGGGTAAAGGCCCCTTCGTCATATTTTATGCAGGGCAGTTCGTGGTACATGGTCACCCCATTCGGGCCAGCTCGCCGACCGTGGCCGCGAGCAGGTTCACTTCCTCTTCCGTATTGTACAGGTACAGGCTCGCCCGGACCGCGCCCTCCGGGCAGGCGCAGTGCTCCAGGAGCGGCTGGCAGCAGTGATACCCCGAGCGTACGAGGATCTGGGACGCCTCGTCGAGCACGTGGGCCACGTCGTGCGGATGGTAGCCCTCCACATCGAACGCGACGACGCCGATGCGCGGCGTTTCCGCGTCCGGGCCGATGATCCGAACGCCGTCGCAGGCACCGAGCCCATCGAGGAGGTGCCGAACGAGTCGCTCCTCGTGGGCGTGGACCACGTCCATCCCGACCGACTCGAGGTACTGGACGGCGCGGGCAAGCCCGAGCATGCCCGTGATGTTCGGCGTTCCCGCCTCGTACCGCGCGGCCCCGGAAGCCTCACGGACCTCGCCGTCCGAGACGGCCTCGACCATCCCGCCGCCGACGAGCAGGGGCTCGAGACAGGGCTCGCGCATCCAGAGCACGCCGGTCGCCATCGGTCCGAGCATCTTGTGTCCGGCAAAGGCGAGAAAGTCGCAGCCGATCGCATCCACGTCGACCCCGAGATGCGGGACGGATTGCGCTCCGTCCACGAGAATGCGGGCGTCGTGATCGTGGGCGATCCGGCCGATCTCCTGCACCGGCGCGATGGAGCCGAGCACGTTCGAGGCGTGCGTGACCGCGACGAGTTTCGTGCGGTTGTCGATGGCAGCCTCGAATGCCTCGAGCGGGACCGTCCCGTCCGCGAGCGGGTCGAGGAGAACCACCTCCACCCCGCGCTCCCGGAGGCGGAGCCAGGGCAGGATGTTCGAGTGGTGCTCGGCGCGCGTGGTTACGACCCGGTCGCCGCGTTCCCAGGGAAGGCCGCGGGCCACCATGTTGATCGCCTCGGTCGTGTTCCTGGTCGCGATGAGGAGGCCGTCATCGCCGCGGATGAACCGGGCCACAGTCCGGTGCGCCTCCTCGTACCGCAGCGTCGCCATGCGGGCGAGGCGGTGGACGCCGCGCCCGACGTTCGCGCGGTACTCGAGGTCGAACTCACGGACGGTATCGGCGACCTGGACAGGCGTCAGGCTGACCGAGGCACTGTCCAGGTAGTGGAGATGCTTGAGCAGGGGAAAGTCGGTCCGGCAGTCCTCAATCGGCATGGTCGGCTCCGTATGGTCGTCGGGACAAGATCAAGGGATGGGGGCCACTCAGACCTCGAAGAGGTCGGTCGAGAGGTAGCGCTCGCCCGTGTCGGGCAGGACCACGACGATGAGCTTCCCCGTGCTCTCTTGCCGGGCAGCGACCTGGAGTGCGGCCCACATGGCCGCGCCGGACGAGATGCCGGCGACGATACCTTCCTCCCGGGCGAGGCGTCGGGCTGTCGAGAAGGCGTCCTCGTTCGTGACCTGCACGACCTCGTCGATGATCTCACGGTTCAGCACGTCCGGGACGAAGCCCGCGCCGATCCCCTGGATCCGGTGCGGCCCCGGTGGGCCGCCCGAGAGGACCGGCGAGGCGGCCGGTTCGACCGCGATCGCCCGGAACGACGGCTTTCTGGCCTTGATCACCTCCGCCACCCCCGTGATCGAGCCGCCCGTGCCGACGCCGGCGACGATCGCGTCGACGGCGCCGTCTGTGTCCACCCAGATCTCCTCGGCCGTCGTCTCACGGTGGATCTGCGGGTTCGCCGGGTTGCGGAACTGCTGCGGGATGTAGACCGCGTTCGGGTCGTCGGCGGCCATCGCCTCGGCCCGCGAGACCGCTCCCTTCATCCCCTCCGCGCCGGGCGAGAGGACGAGTTCGGCCCCGAGAGCCTTGACGAGCTTGCGCCGCTCGATGGACATCGTCTCGGGCATGACGAGCCGGAGGCGGTAGCCTCTGGCCGCCGCGACCATCGCGAGTGCGACGCCCGTGTTGCCGCTCGTCGGCTCGACGATCATGGTCCCCTCCTTCAGGAGATCCGCCTCCTCGGCCGCTCGGATCATGGAGAGGGCGATCCGGTCCTTGACGCTCGCCATCGGGTTGAACGCCTCGACCTTTGCCAGGACCGTCCCGGGGAGCCCCGCTGTCATGCGATTGATCCGGACGAGAGGCGTGCGCCCGATCGTTGCTGTGATATCATCGTAGATGAGGCTCATGCGGTAACAATTGTGATGCGACTATATAGGCCTGTCTCCGAGCGCTTCGTCCATCGCGCCAGAACGGTAGCCCTCGAGGTCGAGGGTCACGTAGGTGAACCCGGCCGCTCTCACGGCGGGGACGAGGCGGTGCGCCAGGTCGAGCGCCTGGGGGAGGTCGACGACCGGGACCTCGATCCTCGCGAGCAGTCCGTGGGCCCGGACTCGCCCCTGGCCGAACCCGAGCTTTCGGAGCGCCGCCTCGGCCTCCTCGACCATCCCCAGCACCTCCGGTGTGAGCGGCTCGTCATACGGGACACGGGAGGCGAGGCAGGCCGCAGATGGCTTCTCCGCGAAGGGGAGGCCGAGGGTTCGAGCGATCTCCCGGATATCCGATTTCGCGATCCCTGCCGTGACGAAGGGGTGCTGGACCCCCTCCTCGGCACAGGCCACGAGCCCCGGCCGGTGCTCACCGAGGTCCGAGCAGTTGACCCCGTCGACGACGGCCTCGAGGCCCTGGGCCGTCGCTTCGCGCCACAGGAGCGGCGCGAGGGCCTTCTTGCAGTGGTAGCAGCGATCACCGGGGTTCGCGGCGATCGCCGGGAACTCGAGGGGGTTGAACGGGATCACGACGAGCGGGAGGTCATGTTCCCGCGCGATCTGCTGCGCCTCTGCCGCGGCTGAACGCGGGATCAACGGACCGTCGAGGAATGCGCACGCCATCCGTTTCCCGAGCACCTCACGGGCGACCACGGCGAGGAGGGCCGAGTCGACGCCACCCGAGAACGAGACGAGGGCTGAGCCGAGACGTGCCAGCTCCGCTCTCAGCGCGCGCATCTTCGACTCAAGGCGACCGC
This sequence comes from uncultured Methanospirillum sp., assembly GCA_964501565.1. Taxonomy (GTDB): domain Archaea; phylum Halobacteriota; class Methanomicrobia; order Methanomicrobiales; family Methanospirillaceae; genus UBA288. The sequence continues at coordinate 33,854 of CAZCUJ010000023.1, read as the reverse complement.
CGCTTTCGATCAGTACGAAGCGCATGGGTGGGTCGGGCATGATCTCCAGTCCTTCGACGATGGGGTATTCGCCGGAAACACGGCACCGTAACCGGCAGTACTCTCCTTATTCACAATTGTTAAATATCTTCGGGTTCCATGGGTGAATCACAATTGTTAGCTCCGGTCATGCCGGGGTCGGAGGACGGGAATGGACAGTCGGGTTCAGAAAGTATTCGAAGGGCTCTACGCTCTCGAGGAGTTGCGCGAGATCCACCGGCACTCCTTGCCCACCGGTCTGGACGCCGACGAGGAGGCGCAGTACCGGAATAAGATCGCCGAGCTCGAAGAGATCGTCGCAGAGCTGAAGGCCGGCTCGGGGACGCCGAGGGTCACGAAGATCGCGGGCACGATCGACCTCCGGACGCGCGAGGAGCAGGCCATTAACATCCAGCCGATCCAGGCGGCCGGCCGGCTCACGCTCGACGCCCGGAAGGCCGTGATCAGCTACGGCGACGGGTACTCGACCTGTGACGCCTGCCGCAAGCCGTTCCGGCTCGACAAGATCTGCAAGCCGCCGATCGCGAGCTTCCACGAGGAGCTCGCGGCCTTTGTCGGCATGGATCAGGCGAGAGTCGTGCCCGGAGCCCGCCGCGGGTTCCAGGCAGTCACGTCCTCGCTCGTGCAGAACGGTGACCCGGTGATCGTGTCGGCCCTCGCCCATTATACCGAGTTCCTGGCAGTCGAGCAGGCCGGCGGGCTCGTCCGCGAGGTGTCCCTCGACCCGCGGAACCTCGTCACGGCCGATGCGACGGCTCAGAAGATTGAGGATGTGCGCCGCGAGACCGGGAAGACGGCGGCCCTGGTGATGATCGACCACTACGACTACCAGTTCGCGAACGAGCATGACGTGACGGGGATTGCGAAGGTCGCGCACCAGTACGACATCCCGTTCCTTTACAACGGGGCGTACACGGTCGGCGTGATGCCGGTCGACGGGAAGGCGATCGGCGCGGACTTCGTGGTCGGCTCGGGGCACAAGTCGATGGCCTCTCCCGCACCCTCGGGCGTGCTTGCGACCACCGACGAGTGGGCGGCCCGGGTATTCCGGACGACCGACATGGTCGGCGACGTGACCAGCCGCAAGTTCGGCATCAAGGAGGTCGAGATGCTCGGCTGCACGCTCATGGGCGCGAACCTGATCGCGATGATGGCCTCGTTCCCGGCCGTCCGGGAACGGACGCAGCACTGGCGCGAGGAGGTCGAGATGTCCAACTCCTTCATCGACCGGCTCCTCGCGATCGAGGGCAGCCGGGTGCTCTCGGAGTACCCCCGAAGGCACACCCTCACGAAGGTCGATACCACCGGCTCGTTCGACAGGGTCGCGAAGACCCACAAGAGGAAGGGCTTCTTCCTCTCGGACGAGCTCTCGCGCCGCGGGATCGTCGGCGAGTTCGCTGGCGCCACCCGGACGTGGAAACTGAACACGTACGGCCTCACGGCAAAGCAGATCCTCTACGTGGCAGAGACCTTCACCGAGATCGCAGAAAAATACCAGATCCCGATCACGCCCCAGGTGACACCATGACTGTGAGAGAGCAACTCGGTGAGGCGACCCTCGCCCTCCACGCCGGCCAGGAACCTGACCCGGCCACCGGTTCCAGAGCAGTGCCGCTCTACCAGACGACGAGCTACGTCTTCCGAGACGCCGAGCACGGCGCGAACCTCTTCGGACTCAAGGAGCTCGGCAACATCTACACGCGCCTCATGAATCCCACGACCGATGTCTTCGAGAAGCGGATGGCCGCGCTCGAGGGCGGCACCGGGGCCGTCGCGGTCGGATCGGGGATGGCCGCCATCACCTACGCCGTCCTGACCGTGACCGAGCTCGGCGACGAGATCGTGAGCGGCGACAACCTCTACGGCGGGACCTATACCCTCTTCGCGGTCACCCTTCCGCGGCTCGGCCGGACGGTCCGGTTCGTCGACTCGACCGACCCCGAGGCCTTCCGCGCCGCGATCACGGAGCGAACGAAGGCGATCTACGTCGAGGCGCTCGGCAACCCGAAGCTCGACATCCCCGACTTCGACACGCTCGCAGGGATCGCGCACGAGCACGGCATACCGCTCATCGTGGACAACACGACCGCGGTTGGGCTCGTTCACCCGATCAGGCACGGAGCGGACATCGTGGTCTTCTCGGCGACCAAGTACATCGGCGGCCATGGGACCTCGCTCGGCGGCGTGATCGTCGACGCCGGGACCTTCAACTGGGGCGGCGGCCGGTTCCCCGGGTTCTCCGAGCCTGACCCGGGCTACCACGGGCTCGTCTACTGGGACACGTTCGGGAACTTCCCGGGTCTCGGGAACGTCGCGGTCGCGTTCCGTATCCGGCTCCAGCTCCTCAGGGACACCGGCGCCGCGCTCTCGCCGTTCCACTCCTGGCTCTTCCTGCAGGGGCTCGAGACCCTGCCGCTGCGCGTAAAACAGCACTCGGAGAACGCGAAGAGGGTGGCCGAGTTCCTCGCGGCACACCCGAAGGTCGCCTGGGTCAACTACCCGGGCCTTCCCGGTAGCCCGAACCGGCCCCTCGCGGAGAAGTACCTCAACGGCTGGTTCGGCCCCCTCGTCGGCTTCGGGGTCAAGGGTGGTAGGGATGCAAGTGTGGCCGTGATCGACCGGCTGAAGGTCTTCTCCCACCTCGCGAACATCGGTGACGCGAAGAGCCTCGTGATCCATCCAGCCTCGACCACGCACCAGCAGCTCACGCCCGAGGAGCAGCGCGCCACCGGGGTGACCGAGGACTACATCCGGCTTGCCATCGGACTGGAGGATCCCGACGACCTCTGTCGCGACCTTGACCAAGCGCTCTCCGGGGTGTAAGGCGATGGCATCGGGATCGGTCGGAACGGTCGAGACCCGGTTCATGATCCTCCCGGCCCCTCTTCCCCTTGAAGGGGGCGGAATGCTCCCGGAGGTCGTGCTGGCATACGAGACCTACGGCCGACTCAACGACGAGCGAAGCAATGCGATTCTCGTCTGCCACGCCCTCTCGGGGGACGCCCATGCGGCCGGCTCTCACGAGGGCGACAATCGGCCGGGTTGGTGGGACGGGTTGATCGGGCCGGGCAAGGCCCTGGACACGGACCGGTTCTTCGTGATCTGCTCGAACGTCATCGGCGGCTGCCGGGGATCGACCGGGCCTTCATCAACCGATCCCGCCACGGGGGAGGCGTACGGAGCCCGGTTCCCCGTGATCACGGTCCGCGATATGGTCGCAGCACAACACGCCCTGATCACCGGCCTCGGTATCGACCAGCTCTACGCGGTCATCGGCGGCTCGATGGGTGGCATGCAGGCCCTCCAGTGGGGGGTCTCGTACCCCGATGCCGTCATCAAGTCGGTCATCATCGCGGCGACGGGCATGTCGTCGCCGCAGCAGATCGCGTTCAACGAGATCGGACGCCGGGCGATCATGGCCGACCCGGCCTGGAACGGCGGCGACTATGCGGGCGGCGCCGGGCCCGAGGCCGGTCTCGCGCTCGCCCGGATGGTCGGCCACGTCACGTACCTCTCGGATGAGGCCATGCACGAGAAGTTCGGCCGCCGACTCCAGGACCGCGAGCACTTCGGGTTCGACTTCGCGACCGACTTCGCAGTCGAGTCGTACCTCCGCCACCAGGGTGAGGCGTTCATCCGCCGATTCGACGCGAACTCGTACCTCTACATCACCAAGGCGCTCGACTACTTCGACCTCTCAGTCGACGGCTCGCTCACGACCGGCCTCTCGGGAGTCACGGCGAAGGTGCTCGTGATCTCGGTCTCCTCGGACTGGCTGTACCCGCCGTACCAGTCGCAGGCCTTGGTCGAAGCCCTGGCCGCAAACGAGGTCGAGGTCGAGTACTGCGAGATCGCGTCGAGATACGGCCACGATGCATTCCTGCTCGAGAACGGTCAGCTCAACTATCTCGTCGGCCGCTTCCTCTCGCGGATCGAGGTGCGGGATGTCATGACCACCGCAGTCCCCACGATCGATACGAACGCCGTCCTGGTCGAGGCGGCCTCGGTCATGATCGATCTCGGGGTCAACCATCTCCCCGTGCTCGGTCCGAATGGTGCGCTCGCCGGGATCGTTACTTCATGGGACATCGCCAAGGCGGTTGCCCATGGCCATTCTCGTCTGGCCGAGATCATGACCAGAACCGTCGTGACCGTTGGTCCCGGCGAGACGGTCGGCGAGGCGGCCGCCCGGATGGAGTCGCATGCAATCTCGGCATTGCCAGTCGTCGATGACGGCAACCGCCTGATCGGAATCGTCTCGTCCGAGGCATTGAGCAGCCTTGTAGGGAGGTGCCGATGAGACTCCTCGGGATCCACGCGGACTTCCTCCGCTACCGTGCCACAAAGCGGACACGCATGGCCGAAAAGGTAACGGTACGCGAGGACGGCATGGAGGACTGCTGCGTCCTCTTCACCTGCGTCGAGGCAGGGGACGAGCGGGAGCCGGCGGGAATCGTTAACCGATCGGCAGACGAGGTGCTGGTCCGGCTCGCCCGGATCGGCGTGGACCGCGTGATTGTCTACCCGTACGCCCACCTGACACCCGCGCTTTCGTCGGCAGCGGTCGCCCTCTCCGTGTTGAACGCATTCACCACTGCTCTCGCCGAACGCGGCGTGACCGTAAAGCGGGCGCCATTCGGATGGTACAAGGAGTTCGAGATGAAAGGAAAAGGTCATCCCCTCGCCGACTTCTCGCTCGGCGTCTGTCCGCATTCGCTCCGCGACTGCGATACGTCGTGCCCGTTCTGCCACCACCCGCTCCGCACGGCGGACCTCGAGGTGCACGATGAGTCCTGACGAGCGCGACGCCCTGCTCCTGCTCGGCTGCCCTGAGGTGCCGGTCCAGCAGGCGCTGGCCCTGTACCTGCTCGGGCGGCTCAAGGAGACGGGCTACACGGTCACCTGTGCAGGAAACCCGGCCGTCCTCCAGCTCCTCCGCGTCTCCGACCCCGGCAAGCACTACGTCGGCCCGATGGTCGAGATCGAGCGGTACATCGGCGAGCTCGCCGAGGGAAAGCGATTTCCGGGGCTCTGTATCGCGTTCGCCCACAGTGACGCCGGCATCACCTTCGCGGCGACGGCCCGGTACATGCTGCCGGAGGCAAGGTTCGTCCTGCTCGCCTTCGGCCGGGAGGCCGAAGCCCTGGCCGAACAGGCGACGTTCCCCTGTGAGAAGGTCGTCGACGTGGCGGTTCACAACCCGACGAAGCTGAAGCGAAAGATTGATGAGGTCCTCACATGCCCTGCGTAGACGAACTGCCGTACGAGGTAGTCCTCTCCAAGGCCTCGTTCGCCGAGTGCCGCGCGTACGTCGAGAAGCACTGCCCCCAGTACTGCTACGTCGATCCCGGGTTCAAGCTCTTCGAAAAGGCCATCATCGGCGTCCCGCCGATCGCGATCGGGCTGGATGGAACCGCCGTGTTCTTTCCGTTCACAAAGCCATGCTACGGGACATTCCTGCTCCGGATCGAGAACGCCGACGAGGCTGCACGACTGAGGCCCCGCTTGAAAGGGCGGTAAAAGGGGGACTGCCTTCAGCAGCCGCAACCGCGGGTTCCGCCGCCGCACCCAACTGGCCGGCAGGGCCCTGCACACGCCTTGCTGGAGGTGCAGTCGGCGTCGGCAGGACATATGCAGTCGTCCGAGTTGCACGCACCGGCCGGGCCGCATCGGCCGCAGGCGTTACAGTCCTTGGTCTTGCCGCATCCACCTGCCTGATTGGTGTCACTGGCGGCGAGCGCCAGCGCACCGATCGGGATGGCCGCCAGAAGGATCAGGCAGCCGATGACAATCGTCGTCCTTTTTCGCATCACAATGGCCTCACTGCTCGGTCTGTGCACCTACGAGGGGGGTCCCGCCTGTATACACACCCGAATTCACACATGTGAATCTGGGTGATAAACCCATCGACGTGACAGCTTCCGTGCTTGCACACTCTCGATGGCGCGAAGCGATAGAGCCCGACACCCACTCTCATCGGATCTCCATAAGGGCCAAACCCGTGATGCTGAGAAGCGGCTGTCAGAGGCACGGAGCCGCGAGAACGGCCATCCCGTACATGGGTGAGAGTCGGACCTCGCACCCCTTGACCTCGATCCCGACAGTATTGCTCGAGAGTCGACGGTGGACCATAACCTCCTCGCCCGGAACGACTCCCATCTCCATGAGCCGACCGTACCATCCGCAGGGGCAGACGGACGTAATGCAGACTCGTGCACCCTTTCCATACACGAGCAGCGGCGTAGCTTCGGCGTTGCCCTCGCACGGTCGCTCGTTCGGCCCCGGGCAGTGGAGGTGGTCGGCGTGCCTGTTCTCCCGGAACCGGCCTACGAACCGGCGCCAGCCGATCAGGTGATAGCCAACCTTGTTCGTGCGGCCGGTGCCGACGCCCCGCTCCGCCTTGAGCTCGTCCAGGTACTCACGGACGAGCGCGGCGTCGTCCTCGTCGTTGACGCGCGTCTTCTGGTGGCGAGCGAGGGAGTGCGAGACGTATTCGGGGCGCTGGCGGCAGTAGTCGCGATCGAACTTCGTCGGGGTGCCTCGACGCCGTGCTGGGAACCTGACAGGTGCGCCGAAATCAGGCCCGTTTTCCGGCTTGCTAGAACAGAATCGAACCTCAGAACGGGATGCTGCTATGGGGATTCGAACCCCAGTCGTCGGCGTGAAAGGCCGACATGATTGGCCGGACTACACTATAGCAGCAGACGAACCAGGATATTTGGGCGGATAAAAAGAAATAGGTTGTGCCTCGTTCCGTCAGTTGATGGGCGTGCCCGACTGCGAGGTCGCGGTCTTAAAGGCGGCCATCAGCTGCTTCGTGATCGGTCCGGGCCGCCCGCTCCCGATGGGCCGGCCGTCGATCGTGACGATGGGCCCGACCTCCGCCGCCGTGCCGGTCACGAAGACCTCGTCCGCCGAGTAGAGGTCGAAGTATCCCATGTTCCGCTCGGTGACGGTGATCCCCAGATCGGCCGCACACTCGAGCACCACGAGCCGGGTAACACCGCGAAGGTTATTGAGCGTGGGCGGGGTGACGATCTCGCCGTTCTTGACCACGAAGATGTTGTCGCCCGAGCCCTCCGAGAGGTAGCCGTTCGTATCGAAGAAGATCGCCTCGTCCCCCCCCTTGCAGTTCGCCTCGAGCTTCGCGAGGATGTTGTTGAGGTAGTTGAGGCTCTTGACGTTCGGCGGCAGTGACTCGGCGGGGGTTCTCCGGATCGAGACCGTCACCGCGCAGAGGCCCTTCTCATACAGGTCACCGTACATCGCGCCCCACTCGACCGCGATGATGACCACCGTGGGCCTCTCGCACTTTCGGGGGTCGAGCCCGAGATCCCCGATGCCCCGGGTGACGATCGGCCTGATATAGGCGTCGCGGAGATTGTTTCGACGCAGCACCTCGCAGATCGCCTCCGCCATCTCGGCCTTGGAGAGGGGAACCTCGAGGGCGATGGTCCTGGCCGAGTCGTACAGGCGGTCCAGGTGCTCGTCGAGCCGGAAGACCCGGCCATTGTACGCCCGGATCCCCTCGAAGACCCCGTCGCCGTAGAGAAGCCCGTGGTCGAAGACCGAGACCTTCGCCTCCTCCTTCGGAACGAACGCCCCATCGAGGTATATGATCATACGATAGATCTAGGCGGGCCGGGGTTGTAGCCTTTACGCTTTCGCCGTTGTTCGACAACGGTCCACGAACGCGGCGAACATGCGCCGGCTCGCCACGGGATGAAGATGGCTGTAGGCCCCGAGGACGTTCTGCACCACCGCGCCGTCCCGGGAGCCGTCGATACCCTTTCCCCGGGCGAGGGTGTAGACATACCGGGTTCCCGGGTCGAGCACCACCTCGGAGTAGTGGAAGGCGTGGCCCCGGAACGCGCCGCCGCCCATGGGCGAGCCGGGCTCGCTTTGCCCCTCGACATAGGTGACGACCCGCCGCGCCGGCATCCGCGTCTCGCCCCGGAGCACGCCCGCGAAGTCGTGGACCTCCTCGCGGGCCGCGCCCTGCCATCCCGCAGAGAGCCTCAGGCGGTCGGTCAGGTAGATCAGCCCGCCGCACTCCCCGTAGATGGGCTTCCCGCTGCCGGCATTCTCGCGGATCGCCTCGCGGCAGGGCTCGTTCGCTTCGAGCGCGGACGCGTGCATCTCTGGATACCCGCCGCCAAGGATGTAGCCGTCGGCGTCGGGCAGGGCGTCGTGGCAGGGGCTGAACCTGACCACCTGGGCCCCCGCCGACCCCAGCACCTCCTCGAGATCGGCGTAGTAGAAGGTGAACGCCTCGTCGTGCGCGAGGCCGATCGTGACGTCGTGGCCCGACTCGGGCTCGGAAACGAGCGGCTGCGCGGGGGGCACCGGGATCTCGCGTGCGATGGAGAGCAGGCCCTCGGGCGGGACGTACTCGCCGATGACCCGTGCCACGGTCCTGACCCGATCGCGAAAGGCCGCCTCCTCGCTTCCCTCGCGGTACGGGACGAGCCCGAGGTGCCGCATGGCCAGGTGCATCGCCTCGATCGGTGGAACGGCGCCGAGCACGGGGATGCCGCAGAAGTGCTCGACGGCGGCGACCGCCTTCGCCCGGTGGGTCGGGCCCGAGACGTTGTTCAGGATCACGCCCGCGATCGCGACGGCCGGGTCGAGAGCCTGGAACCCCCGGACGAGCGCCGCTGCCGAGCGGGTGATCGAACGCGCGTTCACCACGAGCACGACCGGGAGGTCGAGGAGTTTTGCGATCTCGGCCGTGGACCCGGCATCCCCGATCGCCTCCGCCCCCTCGTACAGGCCGCGGACCCCCTCGACGATCGCGAGGTCGGCCCCGCGGTTCGCGGCGTCGAAGATCGCACGGTTCTCGTCCGGGGAGAGGACAAAACCATCGAGGTTCCGGCAGGGCCGGCCCGTCACCGCTGTGAGGTACGAGGGGTCGATGTAGTCCATGCCGACCTTGAAGGTCTGGACCGTCCGGTCCCGGGCCAGCAGCGCCGCGAGGGCGAGCGTGACCGAGGTCTTTCCCGACCCCGACCGGTCGCCCGAGATCAGGACCCCCCTCATGCGAGGCTCCGCAGCACAGCACCGAACTCGCTCTCGACGATCGAGCGGACGCCGAGGGTCTTGGGGTGGAGATCGACCTCGACCATCACGTGGGCGTGGCCGAGCTCGCGGAGCGGCGCCACCTGCCGGGGACCGTTCGTGATCGAGAAGACCTCGATCCCCTCCGTGTAGAGGGCGGGGACGGCGTGCGGCACGCCCGCGAGCAGCGCCCACGATGCCTCCGAGTCCCGGATGGCGGCGCCCAGACGGTCGCCGAGGGCGCCGTACTCGTCGAGCGCGCCGCAGGCCTCGACCGGCACGCCGCCGGCCTCGAGTTCCTCCCGGATGCGCCGGGCGTCGGCCCTGACCTTCGGCAGGCCCCGTTCCTCGAGGTTGGCGAGGTAGCGAACGGACGCGGAGGGGACGGCGGCATGCAGCGCGGCGAGGAGATCGGCGAACATGTACGCCGTCTCCTTCTTCGCGTTCATGATCGCGATCCCCGGGACTCCCGAGCGGGCGAGCTCGAGGAGGCGCGCGGCGGCCACGTGCTTGAGATCTCCCCGCTCGGGCTCGATGTACGGACGGCTCGCGGCGCCCCGGAGGTGCTCCACCTCGTTCGCGGCGACGAGCAGCCGCCGCTGGCGCTCCAGCTCCCCCTCGTCGATCCATCCCGCCTCGGCCGCCGACTGGAGCGTTACGAGCACCCCGTCGATATTCTCGGGGAAGCCCGCGTGGATGTCGACCGCGATCGTCGGGGTCGAGGCGCCTCCGGCCGCATGAGCGAGGTCCTCGCCGATGATCATCGAGACGCAGGTCCCGATCACGGCCATCCTTCGGGGCGCGAAGTCGGTCTCGGCCCCCGCCAGCACCTCGGCGAGCCGTCTCTCGCCCCCGAAGATGAACTCGTTCTCGCCGAGCGAGGTGGTGAGCACGCGCATCCCGTCCTCCTCGAGGAGCCGGGCGTGCTTGAACGAGCATCCCGACGGCCCGTGGAGGATCGCGACGTCGACCCCGAGATCGCGGGCCGTGTAGAGTGCCGCCACGATCGAGCTCGGCCTGGGCTGTATGTACATCATCGCCTATCTCCAGGTCTTGACCGCGAGAACCACGGGCCCGGCCCCGCCGGCCCAGAGCGCCGCGGCCCGGCCCGCCTCGAGCGTCCCGGCCTCGAGGACGGACCGGGACCACCCGGCCTCGGCCAGGCAGTCCCGCGCTGTCCCCCGGAGCGAGGGCGGACCGACGATCACGGCCAGTTCCGGGTCGACGGCCGTGACGGCCGCCGCCACGTCCGCGGCGGGAAAGCCGTCGCAGACCGCGCGGTGCTCCTCCCCGACAACGAGCGCGAGCGGTAGCCCCGGTGCGAGGACGCGCGCGTATGCCGCGGCCTCGTACGCGGTCAGGCGCGTGGTCCCGCTGTTGGCATCGTCGACGATCGTCCGGCCCGCGTCGGTCCGTGCCGCGAGCCTCCCCGGGACCGGTCCCATCGCCGCGAGCCGACGGGCGTCGGAGCCGATCAGCATGGCCGCCGCGGCCGCGAGCTGGATCGCGTTCCGGTAGGCTGGAAGGGCCGCGAGCGGGTTTTGGATCTGCCCGGAGGGGCTCGAACAGGTGTCGCCGTGACAGGGCGCGAGCGAGCCTGCCTGGTAGAGCTGCCGGTGGACCGCCTCGACGCCGTCGGCGACGAGGAGGCGCGGGGACCGTTCGACCGAGTCGAGCTTGGACGCGAGGGCCGAGCGCGTCCCCGCCGCGCAGGGGTAGTCCTCCGCCGATGTGAGGACCGCGAGGTCCCCGGCACCGGTGACTCCGAGCGATTCCTCGGCCACGCACCACCCGCCCAGCGCTGCGGCGGCCCGGACCGCGGGGAGCGCCTGCGCCGGCGTGATGGACCGGCGCCAGAGGCGGCGGCGCTCGGGATACAGGAAGGTCCCGGCCGACGTGTGCAGTATCCCGGGCCCCTCCATCGTCTCGGCGATCGCGAACGCGGTCGTCGTCTTGCCGCGCGACCCGGTCACCTCGACCAGGAAGCGCGGCCGGTGGTCGGCGATGCAGGTGCCCGTTGACTCGTGGTGCGTGACGAGCCGTTCTCCTGCCCCGTCGACGAGCGGGTGTGCCGGATCGAGGTGAACGGGAGCGATCACCTGGTCGAAGGCATCGGGGTCGGGGAGCGGGCCGTTGCCCCGGTAGACGTCGACGGACTCGACCCGATGGCCGCGCAGCCCAAGCTCGTCCGCGAGCAGGGCACCGCCATGGATCGTATCGAGCACCAGCAGGTCCATGGGGCCCGTTAGATGAGCGTGAGCGCCTTTGCCGCGTTCTTGAGCATCAGCTCGGCAAGGAGCGGATCGACCCCGATCGGGTCGGCATAGACGAGGGGGATCGAGCTCCCGTTCGCGCCGAAGATACCGGTCTTCTCTCCCTCGGGGAGACCGAGGAGTGCCGGGATGTCCTTCTCGATATGAACGCCCCGGGCCAGGAAGAGCGGGACGACGACGAGCGCCTCGATCGGCTCGTGGCGGAAGGCCTCGAGCTGCTCGGTCACGGACGGCTCGTTCATGGACATGAAGCCACAGCGGACCGAGAAGTCGCTGGACCGCTCCTGGATCATGCGGCCCGTCTCGAGGATCAGTTCCTTATTGTAGGGGAGCTTGGACCCATGCCCAACCAGAAGCATTCCGTACCTGCTCATGTACTTACAGAGTACAACGCCGTCGCTACAAAAATATAACCGCAGGCCATCGCTCGCGGCGTCCCAAAACCCTATCTCCCGCGACGCGAGATGAGTATAAAATCATGGGTGACGACGAGGAGCGGTTCGGGCTCCGTCTGAACGGGGCACCGGTGCGGACACCGATCGCGCTGGCCTCGATGGCCGGCGTGGTCGACTCGGCGTACGCACTCTCCAGGGCCGCGCATGCCGGTGCGGCGTTCCTCGGCGGGTACGCCGTCGACGCACCCACGATCGAGGCGGCCCGGGCCATGACCGGCCGGGGACGCCACGAGTTCCTCCTCGACGACCCTATCGGCGTGCTCGAGCGCGAGATCGCCGCACTCGATGGGAGCGGGCTCGTTGTCGGCCTGAACCTCCGGGCCTCGGGCCCCGAGAGTTATGTCGAGGTGGCGCGGGCCCTGGGTCCGACCGTGGTCTACGAGATCGACGCGCACTGCCGCCAGCCGGAGATGATCGGGGCCGGCGCGGGCGAAGCGCTGGTGCAGCGGCCGGAGCGGCTCGAGGAGGCGGTCCGTGCGCTCGCGGCGGAAGGGGTCTCTGTCTCGGTCAAGTTCAGGGCAGGCGTCGGTGATGACCGGGAGATCGCGCGACGGTGCTGGGCGGCGGGCGCCGAGGTCCTGCACGTGGACCTCATGGATCTCGGGTATCCGAAGGTCCGCGAGATCCGGAACACGGTACCGCTGACCCTCATCGCGAACAACTCCATCACCACCTTCGACCGAATGCGCGAGATGCTCTCGCACGGTGCCGACATGGTCTCGCTCGCGCGAGGGGCGACCGAGCGGACCCTCGCCGGGCTCGATGCTGCGATCTCGCGGTACGCGGACGAGCAGGGCTGGTACAATTCGCCAAAACAGCTCTGCCGCGGCGGCGATGTCCGGGCGCTCGCCTTCTGCTGCATGCCGGTCAAGTCCTGCCCGCTCATCCCGACGCTGGAGAAGATCGGCATGAGCCGCGACCAGTACCTGGCTCTCAAGCAGGAGGCGGTCCGGGGGACGTCCCTCGAGGGCGGTGGACAGACCTGCTTTGGCTCGCTCGCCTGGTGCTGCAAGGCCTCGTCGCCCTGCATGTTCCGCGACAGGACCCTCCAGCAGGCGGGGATCAGCAGGAAGGAGTACATGCAGGAGAAACACCGCCTCTCGGAGGCGATGATGTCCGAGGTCTTCGCCTCGCCTCCGGGGACGGCCTGAGCGTATGCCGCCGTCCGGGTGCGCCTTTCCCTCGTCGGGCGCGGACCGCGCCCAGCTCGCGATGGCGCTCGAGGTGCTGGCCTCACCCAAGCCCGGCAACGTGGACCGCTGTCACGACTACCCCGAGACCCGGATCGAGCACTTCATTGCGTCCGCGCTCGCGGCCCGGCCAGCCCTCGAGGCGACCGAGGCACGGCGCGCCGGTCTCGGCCCGCTGATCGAGGGCGCGGTGGGCGCGACGGCCTGCCACGCCGGGGGGAACACGCACTTCGGTGCGTTCATCCTCCTGGTCCCGCTCGTGTACGGCGGGACGCCCGAGGGCGCCCTCGCCGCCATACGCGCGACCACGGTCGAGGACGCGGTCGCGTTCTACCGGGCCTTCGCGCTGACCCGCGTGCGCGTCCCCGCGGAGGACGAGCTCGACGTGAACGACCCCCACGCGGCCGACCTGCTCCGCGAGCGGGGGATGACCCTCCTCGACGTGATGGCCCATTCGGCCCCGCGCGACATGGTCGCGCGCGAGTGGGTCAACGGCTTCGCCCTCTCTCGCCGGGCCGCCGACGCGCTCCTGGCCGACAGCGAACCACGCACGGCCATCCGGCGTGCCTTTCTCTCCCTCCTCGCCACCGAGCCCGATACCTTCATCGAGAAGAAGCACGGCGCGGCACGCGCCGGGGAGACGCGGGAGCGGGCGGGCGCCGTCGTCCGGGGCGAGGCCTCGCTCGAGTCGCTCGACGCCTGGTGCCTCGCACATGGCGTCAACCCGGGCTCGCTCGCGGACATCACCATCGCCGCGATCTACCTCGCGCTTGGCCGGGGGTGGGGATGGGACTCCTGACCCAGGGGATCAGCGAGGTCATCGCGACCACGCGGCAGAACGCCGCGCCGATCGGGATACACCGGCGGGGGGACTCGCTCTGGGCCGTTCTCTATCGGGGGTCGCATACCGCCGCGAACGCCGTGAACGAGGGGTGGCTCGTCGCGAACGTGATCCACGACCCGGTTCTCTTCGTGCGGACCGCGTTCGACGACCTGCCGGCCGGTGACTACGTTTCGATCCCCGGGCTCGGCTGGGACCGGCTCGCGGCGGCAGAGGGGTACGTCGCCTGCAGGGTCGAGGTGGAGCGCGAGGCGCCCGGGGCGCTGCGGGTCCGCCTGGCCGTGGTGCGCGAGGAGGTCCTCGAACCCCGGTGCATCCCCGTGAACCGGGGCAGGTGCGCCGTGATCGAGGCGACGGTCCACGCCACGCGGTTCAGCCAGTCCCGTGACCCGCGGCTCGGGCGGCTGATCGAGCACCACGCATCGATCGTCCGCCGGTGTGGCGGACCGGCCGAGCTCGAGGCACTCTCGCTGCTCATGAGCTATGTCGGCTCCGTCTCGGTCTAGGAAATAGCCGTCGATACGCTTTTTTAAATGGAAAATACTTGAAAATTCTGGTTATTTTAATCTGGTCAGCATCCGGAAAAGATCGCAACGCTCATTAGGGCTGATAGCATACCAAGAGCTGCGTTAATCATTGCTGCGGTCCGTCCAGACACCCCCCCACCTCTGCCCGGGCCGCGTTGACCAACGCACGTGGTGGACGATGCTCTACTCCGGTTGTGAAGGGTTGGGTTGTGCGCGCTGGCTGGTCCTCGGGCTGCTCCTTATCGGGTGCACGGTCGGGATCGGATCGGCGGTCGCGATAACGGGTCCCGTGGTGATCGAGAAGCCCGGGACCTACGAACTGACGAAGGATATCATCGGTACCAAGGCGGTCGTCGGTATCGAGATCCGGTGCGACAACGTCGTGCTCGACGGGAAGGGCCACCGCATCAAGGGTGTCGACGCCGCGAACTCGGCCGGCGTCCTCATCCACGGCTCCGGGCCGGTGACGAACGTCCATATCCGCAACCTCGTGACCGAGGACTGGTTCTACGGCATCTATGTCTGGGGCGGCAAGGACATCGAGGTCACGGGCTGCACGGCATCGGGCAATTTCTTCGGCATCGCCCTGAACCCGTCCTCCGACTCGGCGATCACGAACTCCCGGTTCACCGGGAACAGCTACGGCGTGGTGATGACCGGGTCGACCCGGAACACCGTTTCGGGGTGTCGCGTGATCGACAACAACCCCGTCGGGGTCTCGCTCTACGGCTCGGCCGGTAACACCTTCTTCAACAACCTCTTCAACAACAGGAAGAACGTGGACTTCGTCAAGGGCAGCAGACCGGCCAACTCCTGGAACGTGGCCAAGCGCCTCGGCAGGAACATCGTGGGCGGACCGACCATCGCCGGCAACTGCTGGCTGACCCCCGATGGGACCGGGATCTCCGAGACGGGACCCCAGAGTGACGGTTTCATCACCGAGCCGTACGTCATCGCGTCGGGTAACGTGGACCATATCCCCCTCGCTGCAAGGTCCGGTGCGGGCACGCCTGCGCCGAGGGCGACCGTGACACCGGCCGACGGCACCACGACCCCCGCTCCCACCGCAACTCCCACCGAGACTCCCACCCCCGGCTCCAGGCCGTTCAAGTCGCACACGCTCCCGGCGACCATCCAGTTCGAGGACTACGACCTCGGGGGCCCCGGTGTCGGGTACTTCACGCCGTTCCCGGTCCCGAACACGCTCTACCGTTCCGGGACGATCATGATCGAGCGGAACGAGGGCGAGGACGGGTTCCACCTGACCGGTACCCGGTACCGCGAGTGGCTCCGGTACACGGTCGAGGTCCCGCGGGACCGGACCTACACTGTCCGGGTGCGCGCCTCCTCGCCGAGCCCCGGCCAGTACTTCAAGGTGATCGACGAGTGCCATCCGAAGAACAGCGTCGCGATCTGGGTGCCGACGACGAACTCGTACGACACGTTCACCATGACGCGGACGCACCGGCTCCGCCTGACCGAGGGGACGCATACCCTGAAGGTCTTCTCGTTCGGCACCCAGGACATGGACTGGATCCGGTTCTCCTGACCCACCTTCTCTTCTGCAAACACCAGGCATATCCTCTTTTAGGGCGAATCTTCAGGAGCCATGGCGTTGAACCAGCTCGTGGTCGTCGCTGCCGCGATCGGCGTCACGCTCGTGTACGCCTCCGTACTCGACCTGCGGTCACGGCGGGTCCCCTTCCGGACGTGGTACCCGATGGTCGCGATCGGTGCTCCCTTCACGCTCTGGTTCTACGCCTCGTCGCTCGCGACGGACCCGGACCGCGCTATCGCGCTCCTCGCCCTATCCGCCCTCTTCGCCGCCGTCTTCCTCGCCTTCGGGCGTCTCAACCTGATCGGCGGGGCCGATGCCTGGGCGCTCGCATTCATCGCCCTGCTCCTGCCCACCTTTCCGTTCACTCCCCTGCTCGGCGACGTCGCGCCCGGCGTGCTCGCCATCCCGCTCCTTCTCAATACCGGGATCGCTGCCCTGCTCGTCCCATTCGGGCTCCTGGCGCGGAACCGTCTGCGCGGGGTGGATGGCCCCCTCGGCGCAAGGGTCCGGGGGTACCCGGTCACTGCCGCGGAGATCACCGCGGGGGACGCCTTCGGTTTCCTCATGGAGGACCTCTCCGATGACGGCGGCGACCTCCGGCGCCGTTTTCTCACCCTGGGCGAGTCCGTTCTCGCCATGCTCCGCGGCACCCGGCTGTACACGCGCGAGCTCCGGGTCGAGCCGGAGGAGCACGCGGACCAGATCGCCCTGATCCGTCGCGCCTCCCCGGTCTGGATCGCCGTCGGCGTGCCGTTCATCGTCCCGCTCACGGCCGGCTTCGTCGCGACCCTGGTGATCGGGGACACGTTCATCTTCCTCTTCTCCCAACTCCTCGGAGCGTGATACCGTGCTCGAGATACGCTATACCAACGGGCTGGTCCCGGTCGTCGTCCAGGACGCCGAGACCGGCGATGTACTGATGCTGGCCTACGCGAACGACGAAGCCGTGCGGCTCACGCGCGAGACCGGCTTCGCCCACTACTTCAGCAGATCGCGCCAGCGGCTCTGGAAGAAGGGTGAGGAGTCGGGCCATCTCCAGCGCGTCCGCGAGATCCTCGTTGACTGCGACGAGGACGCCCTCCTCTACCGCGTCGAACAGACCGGCGCCGCCTGCCACGTCGGGTACCGGTCCTGTTTTTACCGGACCACGGACGGCGCCGTCATCGCCGAACGGCTCGTCGATCCCGCGGAGGTATATGCTAATAAGGCGTGATGCCCGATCTGTTGTGGTGGTTTTTTAATGAGAATCGTCCCCGATACAAGCGTCATCATAGACGGGCGGATCACCTCCCTCATCGGTCAGGGTGATTGCCCCGACGCCGAGATAATTATTCCCGAAGCCGTCGTCGCCGAGCTCGAGTCGCAGGCGAACCAGGGGCGCGAGATCGGTTTTTCAGGTCTCGCCGAACTGCAGCGGCTTGATCGCATGGCCCAGGACGGGCTCTGCACGGTACGGTTCGTCGGTGTGCGCCCGTCGCTCGACCAGGTCAGGCTCGCTTCCGGGGGAGAGATAGACGCCATGATACGCGACGCGGCGCACGAGTACGACGCGACCTTCGTGACGAGCGACCGCGTCCAGAGCGAGGTGGCCCGTGCCAAGGGCCTCATGGTCGAGTACCTCCGCCCCGAGATCGGCGAGTTCGGTCCCCTCGGGATCGACCAGTTCTTCGACGAACAGACGCTCGCCGTCTACCTCAAGGAGCTCGTCCCGCCGTATGCGAAGCGGGGAACGATCCGTGACGCGAGGCTCGTGCAGATACGGGACGCTCCCCTGAGCGAGCACGAACTGGCCGCCATCGCGCAGGAGTGCCTCGAGCGGGCCAAGCGAGACCCCGATGGCTTCATCGAGCACGAGAGCCGCGGGATCACGATCCTCCAGATCGGCTCCATGCGGATCGCGGTCGCCCGGTACCCGTTCGTCGACGGCATGGAGATCACGGCCGTTCGCCCGGTCGTCGACGTGACGCTCGAGGACTATACGGGCACGGACGGCCTGACCGATCGGTTGATCGAGGGGCCGTCCGGCATCCTGATCGCCGGGGCTCCCGGCGTCGGGAAGACCACGCTGGCCCAGAACTGCGCGACCTTCCTCTCGGAGCACGGGGTCATCGTCAAGACCATGGAGGCGCCGCGGGACATGCAGGTGCCGGACCTGATCTCGCAATACACCGCCCTCGACGGGCGGATGGAGGCCACCGCCGAGATGGTCATGATGCTCCGCCCGGACTACGTGGTCTACGACGAGCTCCGGCGGACCGAGGACTTCCGGGTCTTCGCGGACATGCGCCTTGCCGGCGTCGGCATGATCGGCGTGCTCCACGCCGAGAACGTCCACGCGGCCCTGCGCCGCTTCCTCAACCGCGTCGACTTCGGCACGCTCTCCCGCGTGGTGGACACGATCGTGATCATCGAGGACGGCGAGATCCGGTATATCTACGACCTGGAGTTCGGGCTCCGGGTTCCCGAGTCGATCCCCGGAGACGGGGCCGTGATGCCAGTCGTCACCGTGACGGACACGGCCACCGGGAGCACGGCGCTCGAGGTCTTCCGCTACGACGGCGAGATCATGATCATGCCGCTCGGGTCCCCGGAACCGTCCCCGCACCCTGTCCGCGAGCGTGCGGAGGCGTCGCCGGAGCGTCCGGCACCATCCCCGACCGAGGAGCGGGGAGGAGGTCGCGCGATCGAGCGGGATATCCAGCGCGAGATCGGCCGGTTCACGGACGGACTGGTCGAGGTGAAGATGCTCTCCGACACCAAGGCCGTGGTCTACATCGACGACAAGGACGTCCCGGCCGCGATCGGCAAGGGCGGGAAGAACGTCGCAGCGATCGTAAACCGTCTCGGCGTGGGAATCGACATCCGGGCCCGGTCCGAGGCGGTGGGCCAGGTGCACGCCGGAGCTGAGGAGGAACTGGGCGACGGGGCGATCCGCATCCGTACCGACCGGCGGCACCTCGCGATCATCGCGCCCGACCAGAGCGGCCGGATCGTGGACGTCTTCGCAGGCAAGGAATACCTCTTCACGGCGACGGTCAATGAAAGCGGCGAGATTCACCTCGCGCGCACGAGCTCGATCGCGCAGGAGATGCTGAATCGATTCACGGCGGGCGAGGTCATACGGATGCGCCCCGTGTAGGAGAGACGATGGAGAACAACAGTATACAGGCGATAGAGGAGCAGGTCCGGGAGCGCTGGAGCGATGCCTTCGCGGCGGACCCCGAACCCGGACGAGAGAAGTTCTACCTGACCGTTGCATACCCGTATCCATCGGGAGCCATGCACGTCGGCCACGGGCGGACCTATCTCGTGCCCGACGTAGTCGCCCGGTTCTGGCGGATGCGCGGACGGCGTGTCCTCTACCCGATGGCGTTTCACGTGACGGGTGCGCCCGTGATCGGGATCTCGAAACGGATCGCGAACCGTGATCCCGACGCGATCAGGCTCTACCGTGACCTCTACCGTGTCCCCACGGACGACCTCGAACGGTTCGTGGACCCGCTCGAGATCGTCAGGTACTTCTCGAACGAGTACGAGCGCGTGATGCGGATGGCCGGCCTCTCGATCGACTGGCGGCGGCGGTTCACGACGGTGGACCCTCACTACAGCAAGTTCATCGAGTGGCAGTTCGGCCGCCTGCACGAGAAAGGATACGTTGTCCGCGGGGCTCACCCGGTCCGGTACTGCCCGCTCTGCGACAACCCGGTCGGCGACCACGACCTCCTGGAGGGAGAGAAGTCCGAGGTGATCCGGTTCGTCCTCGTGATGTTCCGGCTGGACGACACCCTCGTCCCGACGGCGACGCTCCGGCCGGAGACTGTGTACGGCGTCACCAACCTCTGGGTCAACCCCGAGGTGACCTACGTGCGGGCCGAGGTCGACGGAGAGGCCTGGCTCGTCTCGCGGGAAGCGGCCGAGAAACTGGCACTCCAGGATCACGATGTCCGGATCCTCGGGGAGGTCCCCGGGGCCTCGCTCGTCGACCGCACGGTGATCCACCCGCTCGCCGGCGAGGTCCCGATCCTGCCGGCGTCGTTCGTCGATCCCGGGATGGCGACCGGTGTCGTGATGTCAGTACCCGCGCACGCGCCCTTCGACTACGTCGCCCTCCGCGACCTCCAGCAGGAGGGGCGGTATACCGGGATCGCCCCGCGGCCCCTGATCACGGTCGAAGGCTGGGGGGAGTGCCCCGCGCGCGACGCCGTCGAGCAGGCAAAGGTGACGAACCAGAACGACACGCGCATGGACGCGCTGACGCAGGAGGTCTACAACGCGGAGTTCTCGAAGGGACGGCTCCACGAGCGGCTCGGCGGCCAGCCCGTGCGGGAAGCGCGGGAGACGGTCGGGGAGTTCCTCTGCGCCGAGCACGGATCGGTGCCGATGTACGAGTTCGACACCCGCCCCGTTGTCTGCCGCTGCTCGAGCCGCGTCCATGTCAAGATCCTCCATGACCAGTGGTTCCTGACGTACTCGGACAACGACTGGAAGGACCAGGTGAAGGCCTACCTGGCGGGGATCTCCCTCGTCCCGCCCGAGGTCCGCGCCGAGTTCGAGCGGACCATCGACTGGCTGCGGGACTGGGCCGCGACTCGCCGCGTCGGCCTTGGCACGCGGGTTCCCTGGGATCCCACGTGGCTCATCGAGCCGCTCTCGGACTCGACCATCTACATGGCCTACTACACGATCGCGCACCGGATCCGCGACCTCGACCCCGCCATGCTCACGCCGGCCGCGTTCGACTACCTCTTCCTCGGGGTGGAGTCCCCGGATCTCCGCGGCAGGGAGCTGCTCGCGCCCCTGCGCGAGGAGTTCCTGGCCTGGTACCCGTACGACTACCGGTTCTCGGCCAAGGACCTGATCTCGAACCACCTGACGTTCCAGCTCTTCCACCACGCCGCGATCTTCCCGGCCGAGTTCCAGCCGAAGGGGATGGTCGTCTTCGGGATGGGCCTGCTGAACGGCGCCAAGATGTCGTCGTCGAAGGGCAACGTCTTCCTCCTCGAGGACGCCCTGAAGGAGTTCGGTGCGGACACGGTCAGGATGTTCCTGATGGGGTCCGCCGAGCCGTGGCAGGACTTCGACTGGCGAAACGAACTGGTCGCCTCCACGAGGCGGCAGATCGAGCGGTTCGAGACCACGGTGGAGGACGCGATCGCCGCGCCGGACGTCCCGGGCGAGATCGACGACTGGCTGCTCAGCCGGCTCCAGCGGCATGTCGCGAAGACGACGGCGTCCCTCGAGTCCTTCCAGACCCGCCAGGCCCTGCAGGAGGCCTTCTTCGGGGTCGAGGCGGACCTGCGGTGGTACGCCCGGCGCCAGCCCGAGGGGGCTGTCGGGGGACCCGCCATCCGAGAGCTCTGCTCGGCTTGGGTGCGGATCCTCGCCCCGTTCATCCCGTACACCTGCGAGACGCTCTGGCAGGTCCTGGGCAACGAGGACCTCGTCTCCTTCGCCCCCTGGCCCGTGGTGGACCCGGCGCGGAGCCGCCCGGGGCTCGAGCTGGGCGAGGAGCTGCTCAGCCGCACGCTCGAGGATGTCGAGTCGATACTCAAACTGCTGCCGATCACCCCCTCCGCTGTCGAGATCGCGGTCGCGCCGGCCTGGAAGCGGGACGTCTTCCGGACGATCGCGGCGGCGGACGACCGGAACGCGGCGGTCCGGCTCGTGATGCAGGACGAGGAGATGCGGAACCGGGGCAGGGAAGCGGCCGATACGGCCAAGCAGTGCACGACCCTGATCCACCGTCTTCCTCCGGAGATCGTCGAGACACTTGTCCGCGTCGGTCTCGACGAGGGTGCCGTCTTCTCGGGGGCCCGCGGGTTCCTCGAGCAGGCCCTCGCACTCCCCGTGCGCATCGTCGCCGCCGAGGAGTCGACCAACTCGAAGGCGGGCATGGCCCTTCCCTTCAAGCCAGCGATCACGGTCGAGTGATCCTCGACCGGTTTGCTCTATCTTTTTTCCGATACGCGGCTCGATTCTGTACTGGTCCCTCTGTTCCTCGACCATGCCGCTATTCACACCGGAATCCGGGATGCTCCTGGCCCGGGAAGATGTCGCAGGTTGGGTCCGGGGCTATGCGTGCACGTCGCCATGATCGCGATCGCTTCGGCTCGAGAGATCCTCGTCGAGGAGGGCTGCGATAAAGGCACTCGCTACCGAAGCGCCGCGTCGAGGCGGGGAGAGGGCAGAGCGATGGACAAACCCCGGTTCCAGGTCCATCGTCTCCACTTGCTCGCTCTCCGGCCCCGTCTCGCTCGTGCCGTCCCGGGCGTTACATTCGCTCGTTCGCCGCCATCGCCTGGTCGATGCTGAGAACCGGCCGAACATCGCAGGTCATGAACGGCATCGTCATGAGGCCCGTTCCCAGGGATTGCATCAGGCCGGACTCCGTGTCGCCGTTATCGTCCCAGAGGGCGAATCCCCCGCTGGCATCGGCGTAGATACCCCAGTCCTGGATGGAACCCGTCTCCAGCATGCTCTTCGTCATCTCGTTGAAGAGTGTTCTGACCTTCTTCTTCTGCTCCGGATCCGCGGGGGCCGCGAGCGGGTTGAGATGCCACAGCATGAGCCATCGTGTCACCCTGTTCACCATCGTGTACGCTGTCCTGTCCGGACTTCCTGCGGGGAGCACAGCGGCGCGGACCGTCTCTACACGCGGAAAGGAGCCGGACATTCCTCGACACGTAATTGAGAGGATAAACCTATCGAACCGTACCCGGCGTCTGTCTATGCGGATAGCACTGGATGCCGGCCCGAAGACACCGAGACATCTCGTGAGGGTTGAGGCGTCGACGATCCCGGTTTATCGCTCGTCGCCACGATCGGCACTGTGTTCGAAAAATCGCCTGCCGCCCCGGGCAGCATCCCGGGCGATTCGCTCGCCACCCCCCGGGTGCCCGGGTCGAGTGATCATTCGGCGGCCTTCTTTTTGGATCTCTTGACCCGCTCCTTCGCCGAGAATCCGGTGGCGCCCTCGAGAAAAGCGTTCCGCTTCCGGATGGTGGCGAGGATCACGGCATCGTCCTCGACGGACGTGTCCGTCTCGATCTCGACCCGCAGGGTCTTTCCTCCCGGGCCGGGGGTCGCCACGAGCCGTCGGATCGCGCCGCAGCTGATCGCGTACCCCTCTCCCGCGCGCTCGGGCTCGCACCCGAAGTGGCGGGAGAGTTCGATCGGGATTCTGCTGGCAAGATCCTTTGTCGATCCCCGTTTGACCTCGAACTCTTCCATAATACTTTTTAGGAAGATACACTATGTTAACCTGATGCCCCCCGATACCTCAACAGACGTCAAAATCATGGCAAAGCCGCTGACGGGCGAGCCTCCGACCGTCCTCATGGGCTTTCCCGGAAGCGGTCTCGTCGGCTCGATCGCTCTTCAGTACATGGTGGACCAGCTCGATTTCTCGATGATCGGGACCATGACCAGCAAGTACTTCCCGCCGTTCGCGATGATGGCCAAGGGAGTGGTGAACGTCCCGGTCCGGATCTACGAGAAGCCGCCCCTGGTCTCGATCGTGGCCGACATCCCCATTCATCCCATGATCTGCTACGAGGTCGCGAACGGGATCATGGACTGGCTCGACCAGTATCACCCCAAGGAGGTGGTCGCCATCGCCGGGGTCGTCACGAACGAGCCGGAGAAGCGGGTCTTCGGCGTGGCCACGACCGAGGAGACGCTCGAGCGGATCAAGGAGATCACCCAGTTCCTCCCGGTCGGCTCGATCTCCGGGATCGCCTCGTCGATCCTGACCGAGTGCAAGATCCGGGGTATCCCGGGGATCGGTCTTCTCGGCGAGACCGTGAACGCGCCCGACCCGAGGGCCGCAGGCGCCGCGCTCGAGGTGCTGAAGCAGATGTACAGCCTGGAGATCGACGTGCAGCCCCTGGTGGACCAGGCCGAGGAGATCGAGGCGACCATGCACCGGCTCTCCGAGGAGGTACAGTCGGCGGAGTCATCGCAGAAGCGCGAGAACCTCCCGATGTACGGGTGATCGCAATGGAGGTACCCGCACTCACCAGTCTCTCCCCCGAGATCCTCAAGGAACTCAAGCGGGGACTGCCGCGGACGCTCGAGATCCAGTCGGCGCATAACGTGATCACGATCGCGAACATCAATCCGGGCGACCACATCTTCATGACGAGCGTGGACCCCGAGGACCTCTCGCCGGGAGATCGCGGCATCGTGGCCGACGTGCTCACGATCGGCGTCTCGATGAAACGGATCATCGAGTACGCGGCCGGCTCCCATTACGAGGAGCGCGAGCGGACCGCCGTCCGCGTCCAGGTTCGGTACTGCGCCGAATCGACGATAAAGGGCGTCTTTTCTCGCGACAACTTCGAACCGACGAGAGTCGACGTGGTCAAGGGCTCGTGTGCCCACGCCGGCTGATATCTTTTTTTCATTCGTCGGTTTGATTAGGCTCGCGGTCGTACTAGATCCCGCGTGGGCCTGTGGCTTAGCCAGGATAGAGCGCCGGGCTTCTAACCCGGACGCCGAGGGTTCGAATCCCTCCAGGCCCGTCTCTTCTACCGGATTCTCGTTCCCGGCTCGACGGGGCGAAGAGGCACGAGGAGCGAGGCCTCCTCGCCCGCCGCGAGGATCATGCCGCGGCTCTCGACCCCGAAGAGAACGGCCGGCGCGAGGTTCGCGATCACCACCACGTCCCTGCCCACGAGCTCTTCCGGCGCGTAGTAACTGGCGATGCCGGCGACGATCTGCCGTTCCCCGGAGCCGATATCGACCACGAGCCGGAGGAGCTTCTTCGACTTCTTGATCGGCTCGGCCGAGAGGACGCGGCCCACCACCAGCTCAATGCGGCCGAACTCCTCGACCGTCAGCGGGGCTTCCGGCGCCGCCGCGTCGCACGCGGCCCGCCGCTCGGCCTCGGCCACCCGCGCGGCGAGCAGGGCCTCGAGCTCGGCGACACGCTTCTCCTCGATACGGGAGAAGAGCGGTGTCGGCAGGGCGAGCGGCACCGGCGAGAGCGGGGCCGTGCACGCATCGAGCGGCTGGTCGCCAACCTCGCCCGGCTGGCCCAGCATCTGCCAGACGCTCCGGGCGGCGTCGGGCATCACGGGGTCGATCAGCAGGGCAAGTGCCCGGGTGAGCTGCAGGGCGTCGGCGATCACCTGCGCGGCCGCGTCCCGATCGGTCTTGACGAGCTTCCACGGGGCGTTCGACTGTATCAGGTTGTTGCCGTAGCCCGCGAGGCCCATGACCGTATCGACCGCGCTCTTGAACTCGTACTCTGCCATCGCCTCCTCGACGGCCGCCCGAGCCTCCTCGATCGCGTCCAGGACAGGCGCGCTCGCGTTCAGCGCGGGGACCCCGCCGAACTGCGTGTGGGCGAAGTGGATGGTGCGATGGACGAAGTTGCCGAGCGTGTTGACGAGCTCGTTGTTGACGCGGTCCGCGAAGGCCCGCCAGGAGAAGTTCAACTCGCGCGTGTGGCTCGTGGACGCGAGGAGGTAGTACCGGAGACAGTCGGCCGGGAGACCGAGGTCGAGATAGTCCTCGTTGGTCCAGACCACGTAGCCCCGCGACTTCGAGAACTTGTGATCGTCGACCTTGAGCATGCCCGAGGCGACGACGGCGCCTGGCAGGCCATACCCGGCACCTTTCAACAGGGCCGGCCAGAAGATGCAGTGGTGGTAGGTGATGTCGCCGCCGATGAAATGGGTGATCTCCGCCTGGTCGCACCAGTATCGACGCCAATCGGCGCCGTGGTCGTCGGCCCACTCCTCGGTGAAGGAGATATACCCGATGGGGGCGTCGACCCAGACGTAGACCACCAGGTCGTCGCGTCCCGGGTACCGGACGCCCCACTCGAGGGTGCGCGTGATGCACCAGTCCCGCAGCCCGTCGCGGACCCAGCCCAGCGCGTAGTTTCGGGCGTTCGCCGTGCCCCGCAGGCGCTCGAGGTAGTCGAGCAGGAACGGCCCGAACGACGAGAGCCGGAAGAAGAAATGCTCCTGCTCCCGGAGCTCGGCGGGAGTGTCGCAGACTGTGCAGACCGGTTCGCGGATCTCGCCTGGCTCGAGGTGCTTGCCGCATCCCTGGTCGCATTCGTCGCCGCGGGCCGGGGTGCCGCAGTGGGGGCAGAGCCCCTTGACATACCGATCAGGGAGGAACCGCCGGCAGCTGGGACAGTAACTCTGCTCGATCCGCTCGACGTAGACATGACCGTTCTCCTCGAGCCGCCGGACGATCGACTGCGTCCGCCGGTGGTTCGTCTCGCCATCGGTCATGCCGAAATGGTCGAAGCTGACGCCCATCCGGCGGAACGTGTGGTCGAAGTGCTCGTGGTAGCGACGACTGAGCTCGCCCGGGGTGGCTCCCTCTGCCTCGGCACTGACCACGATAGGCGTCCCGTGGTTGTCCGAGCCGCAGACGAAGAGGACCTCGTCGCCCCGGTGGCGCAGATAGCGGACGTACATGTCCGCCGGCACGTACGTGCGGAGGTGACCGAGGTGGCACGGACCGTTCGTATACGGGAGTCCACAGGTGACGAGCCGGGGCGGATCGCTCATGCAGAGCTTTTTGAGAGCGATCCGATATATAGTACGGGCGGATGCCAGCACCACGGCGGCTCGAAACACGCGGATTCGGCGGAGAGACCGCGATTCCGTCTCCTTCCCTCCTCGCTGCGTACCTGCGGGAGCGACCCTCGATGGAGGCCGATCTGACCACCTTCCGGTTGCTGGAATCGCTCCGTCCCCAGGTGACGGCCGGGACGGGCACCGTCGCGGCGGGCGGCGAGTTCTACGCGGGCCGGTGGCGCGAAGCGATCGGCGGGACCCGGGATGGCGTGCTGCGCGAGGCCCCGTTCCCGAACGAGAGCGCCCTCGTCATGGACGCCCGGGCGCTCGCGTCCGCGGCACGGATGCCGTCTGCCGCGGCACGGATGCCGTCTGCCGCGATGCCGGTGCCGTCGTCCCTCCGACTCACCGATCGCTACTTCGGCGATACGTCCGAGGCCGACGCCGCGATCCGCGACGTCTACGGCAGCCTAATGCGCGCGATGCGCGACGAGGGCGTCGCGGGCCACGTGCTGGTCACCGCGTCGCCGACCCACGACGAGCTCGAGGACCTCGCCTCGCCGTTCACGTTCTTCTTCTGCCCCGACCCGGAACCCGAGGCGATCGAGGTGCTGCTGGAGCACCAGCGTCCGCTGGCGCTGCCCGGACCCCGCGTGGACGAACTGGGCGGCATCATCGACCAGTTCGGGACACGGGTCGTCTACCTCCTCGACCCGACCCGGGAGGAGATCGCGACGGGCCTTGGAGTCCTCGACCCCGACCACCTCCGCCTCGGAGGGTACTGCCGGCACGAGGACTGCGATAGTTACTGGCAGCGGCTCGCGGCGCAGTGATCAGGCGGTGCCGCTCAGCACCACCTCGATGCGCGCCGCCTCGGTCCCGCCGAGCCGCGCCGCGATGGAGCAGAGCGCCTGGGCGGCCATGCGCCGGACGAACGGGTTCTCGTCCTCGAGGCGCGGAAGAAGAGGGTCCACGGCCGATGCCGATGGATCCGCCGCGAGCCCCTTCGCGGCCATGTACCGGACGTGGTCCCGTTCGTCCCCGAGCAGGGCCACGAGGGTGGGGGTGACACGGGGATCGCGGATCCCGCCGAGAGCCTCGGCCGCGCGGTAGCGGATCACCCACGACGGGTCCTCGAGCGCTTCGGTGAGGGCGGGCACCGCTGGAGCCCCGAGGCTCGAGAGCGCCCGGGCGGCGGCGGCGCGCACCACCTTCTCGCCGTCCGCGAGGGCCGCGATCAGCGCGGGAACGACATCCGGACGGCCCATCTGGCCGAGGGTCAGCGCGGAGAAGGCGCGGACGGCTGGATCCGGACTGGAATCGAGAGAATCAAGCACCGGGCCGATGGCATCATCGATGGTGGGGCTCTGAGACGACACGGGGACAGCCTCACTCCGGCTGGTGCTGGAGGATCTCGATCTCTTTCATCGTCCTCTCGGCCAGTTCCCTCATCCGCGCTGAGATCCTGTTCGAGGCCGAGAACTCCACGGTCCGCATCGCGTTGGCGATCTCCGAGCCCAGTACGAAGATCGCGTACTTGTGCTCGAGCTTGCTTTTATGGCCCTGCTGCGGCGTGATATCGAGTGCGTTATACTGGGAGAACTGCAGTTCCGGACTCATCCTCTCGAAGTAATCCTTGATCTCCGAGAGCATCTGGTGCAGGTTGATCAGTTCTTCCTTGTGCATGCCGCCTCCTGAATCAAAATGGAGGGCTCCCGATAAATATAATCGTTGCTAGGGCAGTTTCATCAGCCGCACGGAGAGCGGCCGCTTGATCACTCCCGAGAAGTCCCGCGCTGCCACGAACTCGACACCTCGACCCACGAGACGGTCGAGGAGGCGCTGGTCGACGGCCACGTCCGCGACGACGCCGGCGATCTGGCCGCTCGTGCTCTCGACCGTCCGCTCCAATTCGTCGGCCCGCACCTCCGAGATGACCGCGTAGTCGGCCGAGAGAATTCGCGCGAGAGTCCGTCCCGAGACACGTTCGAGGTGATCCCGGAGCGTGGTCGGTCCCTTCTCCTCCCGTTCGGGCTCCGGCGTCGGCTCGACTTCCGCTGCCGTTTCATCGCCGTTGAGCGGCGGCACCCTCGCCGTCGAATGATGCTCTTCCTCCTCGGCGTAGTACTGCTCGCGGACGTACTCGACCGGGATCTTGTTCCGGAGCGCCTTGATGATCTCCTTCCGGGACATGTCCTCGACCGACTTGCCTCGCGGAGAGTACGCGACGAAGTCGATATCGGCGATCTGGAGGAGTTCGCGGAGGATCAGTTCGCCGCCGCGGTCCCCGTCGAGGAACGCGGTCGCGGTCTTCTTGTCGGAGAGGTCGACGATCGTCTCGGGGACGTTCGTGCCCTCGACCGCGACGGCGTTCTTGATGCCGTACTTGAGGAGGTTGATGACGTCCGCCCGCCCCTCGACGATGATGATCGCGTCCGAGTCGATGACGTTCGGCCCGGCGGGAACCCTGTCCTCCCCGATGGCCTCGATCTTCTCGATCCGGATCGCCTCGCGAACCTCGTCCAGGAGTATGTAACTGTCGATCGCCCCCTCGTCGAAGTGGTCCAGCAGGAGCTCCTTCGCCCGCTCGACGATCTTTCGCCGCTTCGTGACGCGGATATCCTCGATGGATTCGACCGCGACGTGGGCGACGCACGGCCCGACGCGGTCGATGGTCTCAAGCGAGGCCGCCAGGATGGCGGTCTCGGCCCGATCGAGCGATGACGATATGTAGATGTTCCCCTTCGTCTCGCCCTTCTTACTGGTAATCTGGACGTCGATCCGACCGACTCGTCCAGTCCGTTGCAGATCTCGCAGATCGAGGTCCTCGCCGAGCAACCCTTCAGTCTGGCCGAAGATGGCCCCAACTACATCGGGCTTCTCGACCACCCCCTCCGCCTGCAAGGTAAGGTGAATGAGATACTTTGTCGTATCAGGTGAGTACACGTGAATCTACCCCCATGTTGCCCGCTGGGTGCTGACCGCTTGAACATAGGTACTGTAATATATATACAGAACCGCTACTTAAATACGCACCCCGGTGCGGACACGCCCGATCGCGCGGGCCGGGTCCGGGGGTAGCGCGGGAATGGCCGTGCGGTCGCGGCGATCCCATCCATGTTCCCCAGATCGCGGTCGGTCCTCACCACGTCGCGGGGTTCCCGGTCCCCTTTGCAAGGTCATTTATAGCTGGCACACGAGATCCAGTGTGACAACCGTGGCGGCGCGCTTTCTGCCGCCCCGAGCCCTTCCCCACGGGAGATGTACCGTGAGAGCATTCGTGAAATACTTCCTTCTCATCGCCATCGTCGGCCTCTGTCTCTGTGCCGTCGTCGCGGCCACGCCGACACCGACCTGGGGACTCCACCAGACCGTCAGGACCCCGTCGACGGCGACGGAATCGCAGGTGACCGTCCCGCCCGTTGCCGGCATCTCCACCCACGGCTCAGCGACGCCAGTTGCGAAGATCACGAGTCAGGCACCCAGCGCGACGACATCGCAGACGGTCCGGTCCACGACGCCGCCCACCCGCGTCTCCGTCAAGGCGACCGCCACCGCCACGGCGCCACCGGTACGGCCGACCACGCCCCGGCACACGGCGACGCCGACAACGAAGACAGTAACGAAGGCGCCGACCGCGGCGCCCACGATCCCGCCGGCGGGGCCGAACCTGACGGTGCCGAGAGCCACCGGGACGGTGATGGCGCCCGCGACGAACCTCACCACCCCGCTCCCGGCGGTCTCCATAAACGACTCGGTCCCCACCCCCTGGCTGGCCGTTACCGCGTATCCCACCACCTACGACTACCTCTACCCGACCGAAGACCGGACGCCGGATATCGATCCGGGGATGACACCGTACTCCGGCGCGACCGTGATGGAGACCCTCGAACCGACGCCGGCCTGGGAGACCCCGACTCCCATCATGGAATACCCAACGCCGACCGAGTACCCGGCACCGGTGGCGCCGAACTACACGCCGGCGGCAGAGACGTCGCAGCCGTTCGAACTCCCCCCCGGCGCCTACGGGGTGGAGCAGACCCCGACCCCCTCGGAGACCATGGTACCGCTCCCGGGCGCAGAGCCCCAGGACGCCGCGGGCGCCTCGTCCATACCGCGCTGGCTGAGCTACCTGCTCTTCGTCCTGCTCGGTATCACGGGGGTGGCCGGAGTCGCCCTCGTCGGGGCGCGTGTCGGCTCCCGATCCCCGGACGAGCGTGACGGCGCGACCACCCCGGTCCGCGCCATGCCCCCGCGCCCGACGGAGGTACGCCTGCTCCGCCCGCAGGCACCGGAACCCACCCCCGAGCAGCAGATCCTGCTCGACCGGATCGCGGAGATGGATCCGCGGTCGATGCGTGTCGAGCGGCTCGGAGAGACCCTCCTGCAGTTCGAGCGCGCCGCGCATGACCGAGCCCCCGGACTCGGATCGGTGCTCGCCCTCGATGCCATCCCGTCGCTACGGGTACCCTCGACGGCGACGGCGTGGGCGAGAGACCACGGCTTCTCCGTTCTCGCCGTGGACGGCTCCGGCATGGCCCTCGTGATGCCCGCCCTCTTGACGGGAGGTCGCACGGTCCTCGGCGTCCTCCCCGTCGACGAGATGGTCGGCGGAGCCAGTCCGACTCCGATGCCGATCCGGTGCGCGGAGCGAGCCCGGCGTGGTGCGCTCCGGGCAGGTGCCCCGGCGTCTGCGATCGGCCGTTAGACGGCCGATCTCGCGCCCCCGGGGTCAGAGTTCGACCCGGGTTACCACGCCGTGGATCCGGTTCGCCGGCAGTTTGTAGAACTGGACGAAGGACGGCGAGAGGCGCTTGATCAACGCGAAGACCTTCCAGACCAGGTTCGTCGAGACGATCTCGTCGAGGCCGTAAAAGATCGTCTTCTCCTCGATCTCCGCCTCCCTGAAGATGGCGCCGACATCGAGCATCTCGAGGTATCCCGACCGCACCTCGAAGAGGCGAATGCCCGGAGTCGGACTCTTCTTGAACTCCCACGAGAGCCCGAACGGATGGTCGAGGGTCCGTATCGAGATGAGGACGTTGTCCTCGTAGATGATGTTGTTCTCGAAGATGGTCAGGCCGATGTATGGCGGTACGTGCTCAAAGTCGCGCGCGAAGAAGAGCGCGGTCCCGTCGATCTTCTGCTTGGTCGCGTACACCTCGCGGAACTCGTCCAGGAACCGGTTGAACGGGATCGGCATGAGGTGCAGGTAGATCCGCTTCTGGCCGAAGTAATAGAGCATGATGATCGAGAACGGAACCGCGGCGAGAACCAGGGACCAGTACGCTCCGGCGGGGAGCTTGGTCATGGTCGAGGCCAGGAAGACGATATCGATCATCGTGATCCCGGCCGCGACGAGGGCCTTGGTGAGGGCCCCGCGCAGGTAGAAGATGCTCGTGATCAGGATCCCGGTGAGCGCCATGTCCCCCGTGACGGCGAGGCCGTACGCGGCCGCTAGGTTCGAGGAGGCCTGGAAAACCACCATCACGATGAGGACGGCGACGAGCAGGACCCAGTTGATGATATCGATATAGATCTGCGAGCGGAGCTCGCTCGAGGTGTAGTCAATCTTCATCAGAGGCAGGATGCGGGTCGTGATGCCCTGGTAGACGATCGAGAAGATCCCGCTGATCATCGCCTGCGACGCGATGACCGTCGCCGCTATCGAGAGGAGCAGGAGGGGGATATAGAGGATCGGGGACTGGGCGTAGAACATCTCGAAGAGGAGGTTCCCCGGCTGCTGGTGCCGGAGCAGGAAGGCCCCCTGCCCGAGGTAGTTGATCACGAGCGCGACGAAGACAAAGACCCAGGCACGGCGAATCGGGGCGCGGCCGAGATGGCCCATGTCGGCGTAGAGCGCCTCGCCGCCCGTCGCACAGAGGATCACCGACGAGAGGACGAAGAAGCTCGCGATCCCGTGGTTCATCAGGAACCCGATGCCGGCCAGCGGGTTGATCGCGCCGACGATGAACGGCGCCTGTACCAGCGAGACGAGGCCGGACAGGGTCAGCACGGCGAACCAGACCACCATGATCGGCCCGAACGTGAACGCCACGCGCTCGGTGCCGCGACGCTGAAACGAGAAGAGAAGGATGGCGATAACGGCCGCGATCAGGATCAGCGAACTCTGCGCCAGCCCCTCGAGGCCCGGGATCAGCTCCAGGCCCTCGACGGCCGAGAGGATGCTGATCGCCGGCGTGATGACGCCATCGCCCATGAGCAGCGAGATGCCGAGGATGGTGATGAGCGTCACGAAACTCGCGGTGCGCCCTTTTCGGAGGAGGGGGATCAGGAGCTCGCGGAGCACGATGGTGCCCCCCTCGCCCTTCTTGCTCAGGCTCATGGCGAGCCATGCATACTGGCCGGTGATGATGAGGATGAGCGTCCAGATGATCAGGGAGAGGACGCCGAGGACGTTCTGCTCGGTTGGCGGGGTGGTGAGGAAGATCACCGCCAGCGTGTAGATCGGGCTCGTCCCGATGTCCCCGAAGACCAGCCCCATCGAGTTGACGACACTCCTGGCGTTCACCTCGTGGCCGTTCTCCTTCGACGGTTTCCGTCGCGGAACCCGGCGCGCCGCGGACAGAGAATCGTCGCCTCCCCGTCTCATATTCTCCATAATCTATGCCCGATCGGGCTATTAATACCCGGCAGTAGGACGGCCATTATCCCCGCGGGATATTCACCTCGCGGAGGCGGCGCACCACGGGCGAGGGGAGCGCATGCCCGGACCGACAGATACCCATCTCATTATTTTTTGGAGATTTATGGGCCGCATGGACATGAAATGGCGCTTCACCCATCCATTTTCTTCGAATTACCCGATAAGATTTGAGAAGGTTTTTAAAGAAAGAGTGCAGATTTTTGAGAGGTATCTTACTGCTGTATCATGCGTAATGAACCATTACGAGTAGGTGAATTCATGAGATTTACAAAGCATCTGGCACTGTTCTTCATGCTCTCACTTGCAGTCGTTGGACTGGCGAGTGCGGCGGGCGTGGGAACATTCACCATCGAGCAGAATCAGTCTGCCGGTGTTGGCCAGATCGGCATTGCCACCCTGTACGTGGACAACACATGGGTCCCCCCGGCGGACGACATGTGGCTCTACGTAGGGTGGGACCCTGCCGTTCTGGGCTACGTCAGCACTGACTTCAAGGTCGGGAACTCCGTTTCGGCAACGCTGAACGGGACGAACTCGCTCTTCCTGCAGCTGGCGGACTTTACGAACAACTACCCGAACGGCAAGGTCGCCCTCGCGGACATCTACTTCCGGGGCATTGCCGAGGGTACGTCGCCCATGACGATCACGATCGACCACGTCCGCTCGCACGACGCGTCCGGCGCGCTCGACCCCTCGCTCAGCCCCT
>CAZCUJ010000022.1:0-39631 GCA_964501565.1 uncultured Methanospirillum sp. | reverse complement strand
CCGTCGTTCCGGTACGCGCCGGCCAGGTTCGTCGGGGTGGTGTCGTGATAGGCGAGGCCCTCGCCGCCGGTCGCGTAGTCCTCGGCCTCGAGCGTACCCGGGATGCCGCTCAACTGCGCTGGGGACGCGGCGGTGGTCGGCATGGTCGTCGATTTCGTCGTCGGGGTCGCCGTGGTCCCCGCAAGGATCGGCGCGAGGGCTCGCTGCCAGGCCGCGGCCATCTTCTTCTCGCCCGAGGTGGCCGGGTGGAAGCCGTCGCCCTGGTTGTCGGCAACACCGTCGTACCCCGTAATCAGGTCGGCGATCGTCACGGGCGAGACGGCGGTCGAGAGCTCTGCCGCGAGTGACGGGAGCGCGCCGTTGAACGCGACGAGCCCAGATTGCTGGTTGAACGTCCCGTTGGCGGTCGGGATGATCTGTGCCACAACGACCCTGACCTTCGGGTTCTTCTGGCGCAGGAGGGAGACGATCGCCTTGACGTTCTGGAGGCGGGTCGTGAGCGGGACCCCCGTTCGAGCGTCGTTCGTTCCGATGTGAAGGAGGACGATGTCCGGGACCGGCGAGGCCGCGAGCCAGGCCGCGAGCGGGGAGGACGAGGAGGTCCCGACCATCATCCCGCTCGTGTATCCGCCGTGGCCCTCGTGCTGCTCGTCGAAGACGAAACGCGAATAGGCCGAGGAGGTCGACCCGACGAAGTCGACCGAGTAGCCCGCGGCCCGGAGAGACTCGTCGAGGTAGTATCGGTAACTCGGATACGCGCTGCCCGCATCAGGCCCGCCACGGGTGATGGAGTCCCCGAGCGGCATGATCTTGACCACCGCGCCGGCGTGGACAATGAGGCAGCAGAGGAGGAAGAGGACGGCAATGCAGAGGCGAGGCTTCATGGCTGTATCATCCTGTAAAGTGCCGCGCCGGGGCGCCCGGCGTCGGTGTGGAGGTAACATAGCATAAACGCGTTATTGTATTTAAAATTATTTAATTGATTCTTGCGCGTTGAATTCGATTTTGGACAAATGCAAGTATAATAGAGGTTAACAGCCCGGTCCACCCGGCTCTTCCGGTCGCGCCCTGTATCGACGGCATCGTTTTCACGTCCC
This sequence comes from uncultured Methanospirillum sp., assembly GCA_964501565.1. Taxonomy (GTDB): domain Archaea; phylum Halobacteriota; class Methanomicrobia; order Methanomicrobiales; family Methanospirillaceae; genus UBA288. The sequence goes on along the minus strand of CAZCUJ010000022.1, from coordinate 38,534 downwards.
GCGTCGATCTGCTTGGTATGCGGACGTTCCGCAGCCCGAACATCGCGGCCGCGCACGAGTGGGCCGTCAGGACCGTCCTCGAGAAGGGTTACCCGGTCGAGACCGAGAACGGCGAGGCGACGATCGAGTGCGAGCCCCTCGCCATGGAGCTCCGCGATCCGCTGGCCGGACCGATGGCGAGCCCTGCCTCGCGGTTCCAGGCCCGGTTTCTCGAGCAGTACGCGGCCGACCTCCTCGAGGGGTCGGACGCTGTCTTCGAGTACGACTACCACTCGCGCCTCTTCGGCTGGGGCGAGGGGCTCGAGTGCCGGGGCGCGCCAGTCCGGGTCGACCAGGTCGCGTACATCGTCGGTAAGCTCGCAGAGGCGCCGTCGAGCCGCCGCGCGATCGCGGTCACCTGGAACCCGGCGACCGACGAGGCCATGCGCGACTGCCCCTGCCTCCAGCTCGTCGAGTGCCAGCTCCGCGACGGCCTGCTCACCATGCAGGTGGTCTTCCGCTCGAACGACATGCTCTCGGCCGCGGGCGCCAACATGTACGCGCTCGTCCGGCTGCAGGAGCGGATCGCCGGCCTGCTCGGAGCCGGTATCGGGACCTACACCCACGTCTCGCTCGTACCCCACCTCTACCATCGGCGCGACGCGGCCGATCTCGCCCGTTTCTGCGAGCGCTTCGGCGCGGTTGCCCCGGCGCCCGGAACCTGCGCGACCTGCCGGGGCTGCGCGGGACGGTGAAACCGGCCGTCTCCGGCATCTTTTTCACCGCTCAGGGCGACCTAGATGGGTCAAGCAGCCCGGTAGTGTAGCGGTCAATCATGGTGGACTCTGGATCCGCCGACAGCAGTTCGAATCTGCTCCGGGCTATCCCTGCAACGTTCTTCCGCGTTCAGCCGACAAGGTTGAAGAGTCGGACCACGTCCGCGAAGTCGATGCGACCGTTCTCGTTGTAATCGAACGCCTCGAGCGGCGCGTTCGCGGCGATCCAGCTCATCTGGTTGAAGTAGAGCACGACATCCGCGAAGTCCTCGCGGCCGTTGCCGTTGACGTCCTCGCGCCGTCCGTCGCCGTCGAGATCACGCGCCGCGCCCGCGCCGCCGGGGACGACGACCGGCGACGGCCCGGGAAGGAGCGGGGTGAGCGCCGCGTACCACCGCGTCGCGATCTTCTCCATGCCCGCCCGGTTCGGGTGGATCCCGTCGGGACCGTTGTCGGCCGTGCCGTCGTACCCGGAGTGCTGGTCGACGAGGAGGACCCGCGATCTCGGGGTCGTAAGGTTCTGAACCACCCCAGGAAGCGCCGCGTTGAATGGGTCGATCTGCCGCGAGTTCCGGAACGCGTCCCCGGTCGGGATGATCCGGGCGACGAGGACCGTGACGTTCGGACTTCTCTCGCGCAGGACCGCGACGATGCCGCGCAGGTTTTCGAGCCGTTCCATGAGCGGGACCTGCCGGATCGCGTCGTTCGTCCCGATCATGAGCAGGACGACGTCAGGCGGGGGATACGCGCCGAGCCAGCCCCGAAGCGGCTCGGCTCCACCGTACGAGAGGAACATACCGGTCGTGTACCCACCGTGCCCGTCGTGGTCCTGGTCGAAGGAGAGGCGCGTGTACGTCGGCGCCGTGGTCGAGCCGACGAGGTCGACGTCGTACCCGGCGCCGGCGAGGAGCCGGTCGAGGTAGTAGCGGTAGCTCCCGTCGGCGGAGTTGGCGCTGCCATCGCCCCGGGTGATCGAATCGCCGAGCGGCAGGACCGAGAGCGCAGCGGCGGATGCCGCTAACGCGGCGAGGGCCATGAGGAGAATGGCGGTCCGGAGGCACAGGGAGGGCGAGCGGATCGGCTGCGGCCCACCCCGGATCGTCGGGGTCATGCCGGGGGCCGCCTCACCAGGACGACGTATCGGGGGGAGAAGCCGTGCCGGACGTAGAACGGCAGCACCCGGTCGTTCGCGGCGAAGACGAAGAGGGCCTGCTCGACCGTCCCGAGCTCGTCCATCCAGGTAGCGGCACGATCAAGGAGCGTCCCGCCGATGCCTCGGCCCCGGTAGGCCTCCTCGACGTAGACCGATTCGACCTCGCCGTGCCCCCCGGGCGTGCCGCTCGCGACGCAGTACCCGACGGTATGGCCCGTGTCCTCGGCGAGGTCGACCCGGAGGGCGCGGTCGCGGTTCTTGGCGAGGAGCTCGTCGCGCCGTGCCACGAAGGTCAGCGCCGCCATCTCCGGCACGAAGCCCGGCGCGCCCGTCTCGGCGCGCTCGAGATGGTACGCCGCGAGACCCTGCCAGAGCGGCTCGATCAGGTCGAGCCCCTCGGGGCCGTGGACGGAGAAGGTGATGGACTGCCGAGCCGGCATGGACATTACCACTCCACGACCATGACCGCCTCCTCCTCGTCCGTGAGCGGCATGGCCGTCTCGGCGGGGTCGAACCGGTACGCGGTCCAGGGATCGTACTCGGGATAGAGCGCGGCCTTGTCGAGCACGTCCACGAACTCGCGGAGGAAGAGACGGGGGATGACGTCGACCCGGCCGCCGAAGCGGCTGGTCAGCTGCCGGATCTGGGCACGGATGAACCGGTGGCTGACGCGCTCGCGGTCGACCTCGCCGTGGGCCTCGGCGTAGATGTCCATCACCCGCAGTGCGACCTGCTCGAGTTTCTGCGCGTCGAACCGGGCGAGCGCGAGCTGGGGCTGGAGCGGGTTGCGGTACCCGTCGTCGCCGACGGTACCAATCCGGTCCGCGAGTGGCGGCACCGACCGGATCCCCTTGGCCCCCTCGAAGAGCGACGGGGTGCCCGTCACCAGCAGGTAGCAATGGGCGAGCTGGCCCCGGTCGAGCAGGTCGATCAGCTGCCGGAGGTTGTTGTAGGCCTTCTCGCGCGAGGCGCGGGGCAGCGCCTGGGTCGTCTCGGCCTCGTCGAGCGCGATGACGAGCCCCGCGTACCCCGCCCCGCGGATCACCGCCACAAGATCCGTGAGGAACGCGAGAGCGACCGTCTCGTCGATGGTCCCGCGGACTCCGGCCTTCGCGCGGAACGGACGCCCAACGTTCGGTTCGCCCGCGAGCCAGCCGAGCGCGGCCTGGGCGAGCGCATACTCCTCGTCCGCGTTCGCCTCGTAGTAGGCCCGGACGGCGGCGGCGAACGCGCTCGAGCCCTCGGCCAGCTCGGCGAGCGACCGCTCGATCGAGCGGATGGTCTCGTCGCGGAGCTCGTCGTCGGGGACGTCGCTGCCCCGGATCTCGATCACCCGCTCCTCGATTGCGTACAGGAACGAGTCGAGCAGCGCCTTGAACGCCGACCCGTCCTCGCGTGTCGCGAGGTTCGCGCAGACCCGCTGGTACACGGACCGGATGCGGGTGAGCGGAGTCTCGGACGAGACCACCACGTGCGCCGAGGCGAACCCCGCCTCCTGGGCGATCTCGAGCGTGCGGGCGAGCAGGAAGGTCTTGCCCGCGCCGTAGTCGCCCTTGATGAACTTCAGGTCACCTCCGCCGTCGGCGACGTACCCGAGCTGCCGCGCGATCACTCCCTCCTCGACCTCGATCCCCACCGCGAGCCTGGACAGGCCGCTCGCGGGCACGGTGCCGCGCCGGAGCGCGTTGATGATGTTGATACTCTCGGTCTGTCTCCTATCGTCCGACATAGACATACTCCTCTCCCTCGTCGCCGGTCCCACGCCGCTCTACCAGGGTCATGCCCTGCTCGGCGGCACGGCGTGCCAGCCGGTTCACGAGTCCCGCGACGCGCCGCGTGCCGAGGACGGCCCGAAGCTCGCGCTCGGTCGCGGTCCGGTGCTCGCGCAGGAATGCGACAAGCTTCGTCTCGGCCTCAGAGAGCGCGAGCGCGGCCTCGGGCGGCGGCACCGGGGGCTCGGGCACGGCTCCGCCGGCCCTCGTCCGCCCGAGCACGGGCCGGTCGAGCACCGACTCCTCCTTGCACCGCGCGAGGAGGGCCGAGAAGTCGTCGAGCCTGAGCTCGCCCGCGTGGGCGGGAAAGAGGTCGAGCCCGACAAGGCTGCACTCCTTCGCGAGGTCGTACCGGCCGGCTTCGTACGCGTCCGTCGCCCGGGCGAGGAGCGCGACGGCCGCGAGCTCCTGGCCGAACGACGAGAGGGCGTCGCGGCGAGCGCTGAGCCGGTCGACGAGCCGCTCGAGGAGCCGGGGCAGCCGGTGCATCCCCGTCGCGGCATCGAGCGCGACCTCGGCCACGCGTTCGAGATCGGCGGTCTTGGTCGCGTTCTCGGTGCAGTAGAGCATCACCTTCTCGCACTCCCGGCGGTCTTCGTGCCGCGCGAGGAACCGGGCGTACGCGAGGCCACCGCGGAGAAAGTCGGTCCGGTAGGCCCGGTAGAGGTGGTCGCGAGCGGTCCCGAGTTCGCCCTGCCGCTCGGCGGCCTCCCCGATCGCGACCAGGCCGACCGTGGTCGGGTCGGCCCCAACGACCTCGACGAACCGCTCGAGGGCCTCGTCCGCGGGTCGGGCCGCGAGCAGGAGGTCCTCGTACTGCCTGAGCACGATCGCGAGGGTCTCCGCGTCCTCGAGGGAGCCGAGGAGGTCGCGGGCGAGCGCCTCTGTCGCGGCTTCGGCTCCGGCCAGATCGCCGGTGAGCGCCAGGAGCTCGGCCTCGACCAGCCGGTGGAACGGGGCGGGGTCGGCGGTCCGGAGTGTTCGCGCGGCCTCGAGGGCCTCGTCGTGCCGACCGAGAGACTTGAGCAGGAGGACGCGATCGAAGTCGACCAGCGCCGAGGTCCCGGCCCAGCCCGCGTACGCCGCGGCTGCGCCGTCGGGATCGAACGTGGACCAGGCCGCGAGGTGGGCGCGGAGGAAATCGGGGTCGCGCGTCGCCTCGAAGGAGCCGGCGGCGAGCGCGGCCGCGCGCCGGGCCTGGCCTGCGGCGAGCAGGGCCTCGACGAGCTCTATCGACGGCGGGCCGGCCTGCGGCCCCCCAAGGACCTTCACGGCCTCGTGGCAGTCGCCGAGCGCAAGCAGGGAGCGAGCGAGCAGGAGCCGGTCCTCGTGCCTGCCGGAGCGCTGGATCAGGCGCCGACCGATGGCTGCGGCGGCCCGGTGGTCGCCGCGGCCGGCGAAGTACGCGGCGACCTCGCGCAGCGCGCCCGGGTTCTCAGGGTCGAGCCGGACGGCTTCCGCGAACTCGCCCATGGCACGGTCGTCGCCCCGGTCCGCGAGCACGCGCCCGAGCAGGCTGTGGAGGTACGACGCCTCGGGAAGGCGACGGGCGAGGTCGCGCAGGAGCGCCTCGGCCTCCTCGTTCCGGCCAATCCGGTGGAGTGCCGTCGCCGCGAGGACGACGACTTCGGGCTCGACACCACCACGGAGCAGCTCCTCGGCGATCGCGAGCGCCCCCGGGGCGTCGCCCGCCTCGAGCAGCTGGAAAGCCCGGGCCTTCTCCTCCTCGCGGGTCATTGCCACCGGAGCCCCACCAGGCGCCCGAGCATCTGCATACAGTCGACGCCGTGAACCTTGGAGCCGCCCCGGTCGTACCAGACCGTGGGCACCTCGACCACGCGGGCCCCGCGCCGGGCGAGGCGCCAGAGCAGTTCGACGTCGAACTCGAAGCCGGTGAGCGTCATCTCGTCGAGCACCAGAACGAGGACGTCGCGGCGGAAGACCTTCGCGCCGCACTGGGTGTCGGCGTACGGGAGGGCGAAGAGGAGGCGGATCAGCAGGCAGAACGTACGCGACTGGAGCCGGCGGACAGGTCCCTGACGGACGGGTACAACCGCACCCGGGACCCACCGAGAGGCGATGGCGCCGTCGGCCTCGGCGAGAGACGAGAAGAGGCGGGCCATCTCCCCGGGAGCGGTCGAGCCGTCGGCGTCCATGAACCCGACGTACGGGGTCGTCGCGGCCCGGAAGCCGGCCAGTATCCCGCCGCCCTTGCCGAGCCGCGCGGGAAACTCGAGGCAGGCGAGCGTGAGCCCGGGGTGACTCTCCGCGAAATCCCTGACCAGGTCGGCTGTCCGGTCCATCCCGTCCGCGACAACAATTACGGAGCCCTCGAACTCCGCGAGCGCCTCGAGGAGCCCGCTGATCCGTGCCTCCTCGTTGTAGGCCGGGACCACGATCGTACAGTCCTCGGGCCGCACCTCCGAACACGCCTCGCTCGGCACCCGTTCACGGCTCCCCGATCGGCCGCCCTCACCGCCGATCATACACCTAAGATGAGCGCCCTGCCGGCAATAACCCTGCGGACGGTAGAACCTTTTTCGGCCGGCACGGTGACAGATCCTCCCGATGACGTCATATCTCGACCGGCTCCGGACCGGGGGGGAGAGCGCGAACCCGTTCTTCGCGATGACCGGTACGCGCGTGGTACGCATGGATGCGGGCGTGGGCGAACTCTCGGTGACGGTGCGGCCCGGGTTCTGCAACGGCGAGGGCTGGGTCCAGGGCGGACTCTACGCCGCCCTTGCCGACGAGGCGATCGTCCTCGCGATCTACCAGACGCTCGGCGAGGGCGAAACCATCGCGACGATCACAGAGTCCACGTCGTTTCTCCGGGGGGTGGACGGCGGCACTCTCCGGGCTGTGGGACGCGTGGTGAAGCGGGGCCGGCGAGTGATCTTCGGCGAGGGACAGGTCTTCGCCGGCGACGGGAAGCTCTGCTCGGTCACGACCGCGTCGTACGCGGTCACAACCCCATGACAAGGCTCATTGTGACAGGACTCCAACCTGATCGGCGAGAGGCGAGCGGGTGAAGTACATATTCGTGACGGGCGGCGTAATGAGTGGCCTCGGTAAGGGGATCACGACGGCCTCGATCGGTCGGATCCTGAAAAACCGCGGCGTCGGCGTCACTGCGGTCAAGATCGACCCGTATCTGAACATCGACGCGGGGACCATGAACCCGGCCCAGCACGGCGAGGTCTACGTGCTCGCCGACGGCTCGGAGGTCGACCTGGACCTCGGCAATTACGAGCGCTTCCTGGACATCAACCTGGCGGGCCAGCACAACATCACCACCGGTAAGGTCTATCGCTCGGTGATCGAGAAGGAGCGGCGCGGTGACTACCTCGGTGAGACCGTCCAGATCATCCCGCACATCACGGACGAGATCAAGGCCATGATCCGACGCGCGGCCAACGAGCCGAACGGCGGTGGGCTGGAGCCCGAGGTCTGCCTGGTCGAGGTCGGCGGCACCGTCGGCGACATCGAGTCCATGCCCTTCCTCGAGGCCGTCCGCCAGATGCGCGGCGAGTTCCCACGCGAGGAGACGGTCCTGGTCCACGTCACGCTCCTGCCCGAGGACACCATGGGAGACATGAAGACCAAGCCGACCCAGCACTCGGTCAAGGCCCTCCGGGAGGTCGGGCTCTACCCGGACGCGATCGTCGGCCGCTCGACCTCGCCGATGTCGCCCAACACCAAGCGGAAGATCGCGGCCTTCTGCGACGTGCCGCAGGGGGCCGTGATAAGCGCACCGACGGCACCCGATATCTACCAGGTGCCGGCCGAGCTCGAGAAGGAAGGGCTCGCCGAGATGGTCGTCGAGCACCTGCGCCTCCCCCGCAGCGAGCCCGCGACAGACTGGTACGCCACCGTGGCCCGCGAGTACACGAGCCGGGTGACCGTCGGGATCGTCTCGAAGTACGGTATCGAGGACGTCTACCTCTCCATCAAGGAGGCGCTGAAGCACGCGGGCAGGGCGACCTCGACCGAGGTGACTGTCGCCTGGCTCGACGCGGAGCGGCTCGACTGCGGCCAGCTCGAGGACCTCGACGGTATCCTGGTGCCCGGTGGCTTCGGCCGGCGCGGGTTCGAGGGGAAGATCGAGGCGATCCGGTTCGCCCGCGAGGAGGAGATCCCCTTCCTGGGGCTCTGCCTCGGGTTCCAGCTCGCGGTCGTCGAGTACAGCCGGAACGTGCTCGGGTGGGCCGACGCCTGCTCGGAGGAGATGGGCACCGGGAGGTTCGTCATCGCGATCCTGCCCGAGCAGGAGGAGGTCGAGGAGCTCGGCGGGACCATGCGTCTCGGCGACTACCCCGTCGCCCTTCGCGACGGGACCCGGATCCGCGAGCTCTACGGCGAGGACGCGATCGTCGAGCGGCACCGGCACCGGTACGAGGTGAACCCGGCCGACATCCCGGCGCTCGAGGCCGCGGGGCTGGTCTTCTCCGGGGCCTGCGGGCCGCGCATGGAGGTGATGGAGATCCCCGGGCACCCGTTCTTCCTCGCGACGCAGTTCCACCCCGAGTTCCGCTCCCGGCCGGCCCGGCCGAGCCCGCCGTTCATCGGGTTCGTTCGGGCGTGCCGCGATCGGCGACAGCAGCAGCAACAGCAGGTGATCTGAGATGGTCGATGCACAGCGGTTCATCAGCGAGGCAACGGAGGAGATCCGGCGCGAGGCCGGCGGGCGGACGGTCGTGATCGCGCTCTCGGGCGGGGTCGACTCCTCGGTCTGCGCCGCGCTCGCGGCGCGGGCGATCGGCGATCGGCTCCACCCGATCTACGTGGATACCGGGCTGATGAGAAAGGGCGAGACCGACCGGATCCGCCACCTCTTCGGCCACCTCGAGCTGACCGTGGTCGATGCAGCCGACGAGTTCTTCGCGGCGCTCGACGGGATCGTCGATCCCGAGGAGAAGCGGAAGGCGATCGGTGAGCGGTTCATCCGGGTCTTCGAGCGTGAGGCCCTGAAGACCGGGGCTACCGTGCTCCTCCAGGGCACAATCTATCCCGACCGGATCGAGAGCGAGGGCGGGATCAAGAGCCACCACAACGTCGGCGGCATGCCCCTCGAGTGCGCCTTCGAGAGCGTGATCGAGCCCCTGCGCGATCTCTACAAGGACGAGGTCCGCGAGGTCGCGGGGGCGCTCGACCTCCCGCGGGAGATCCAGCACCGGATGCCGTTCCCCGGCCCGGGGCTCGCCGTACGGGTGATCGGCGAGGTGACGCCCGAGAAGGTCGCGGTCGTCCGCGAGGCGAACGCGATCGTCGAGGAGGAGCTCGTCGAGGTCTTCGGGCCCTGGCAGTGCCTCGCGGCCCTCGTCGGCCTCGGCACGGGGGTCAAGGGCGACGTCCGGCTCCATGGCTGGATCGTCTCGGTCCGGGCTGTGAACTCGCGCGACGGCATGACCGCCGACCCGCTCGATCTCCCGTTCGAGACCCTCGCGCGGATCGCGTCGAGGATCACGGCCGAGATCCCGGGCGTGGCCCGGGCCGTCTACGACATCACCCCCAAGCCGCCGGCGACGATCGAGTACGAATAAACACAGGATATCACACATGACGGAGACGGACTACCGCGCGCTCGACGCGCGGTACTACATGCCGGCGTTCGGCCGCGAGCGGATGCTCGTCAAGGGCCAGGGCGCCCGTGTCTGGGACGACCAGGGAAACGAGTTCATCGACTGCGTGGCGGGGATCGCCGTATGTTCGACGGGGCACTGCCACCCGCACGTGGTGGAGGCCATCTGCCGGCAGGCGCGGGAACTGATCCACGTCTCGAACCTCTACTACGTGCCGGGCCAGGCCGAGCTCGCGAAGAGGGTTGTGGCGCTCACGGGGATGCACAAGGCCTTCTTCTCGAACTCGGGGGCCGAGGCGAACGAGGGGGCGATCAAGCTCGCGCGGATCGCGACCGGGCGCCGCTCCTTCGTCGCGTTCGAGCACGGCTTCCATGGCCGGACCATGGGCTCGCTCGCCGTGACGCACAAGCCCGCGATCCGCGAGCCCTTCGAGCCTCTCGAGCCGGGCTGCACGTTCGTCCCGTACGGCGACCTCGAAGCCCTCAAAGGCGCGGTGACGAAGGAGACGGCCGGCGTCTTCGTTGAGGCGATCCAGGGCGAGGCCGGCGTGATCTGCCCGCCCGACGACTTCTTCCGGGGAGTCCGCGACCTCTGCGACGACGCGGGCGCCCTGATGATCGCCGACGAGGTCCAGACGGGGATGGGCCGCACGGGCACGTGGCTCGGTATCCAGCACACGGGGGTCGAGCCCGACATGGTCACGCTCGCGAAGGGGATCGGCTCGGGCTTCCCCATGGGGGCGCTCGCCGCCCGCGAGGGCCTCGAGTTCGGGCGGAGCCAGCACGGCTCGACCTTTGCGGGCGGCCCGCTCGCCTGCGCGGCGGCCAACGCAACGATCGACGTGCTCGAAGAGGTCCTGCCGTCGGTGGCGGGAAAGGGCGAACGGTTCCGCGCCGCGCTCGCGGCGCACGCGCCGCGCGTGCGCGGGCTGATGATCGGTCTCACGGTCGGCGACGCCTGCGCCGGGATCGCGACGGCCTGCGCCGGGAACGGCGTCCTGGTCAACTGCGCCGCGGACGGCAACCTGCGGCTCGTGCCGCCGCTCGTGATCACCGACGACGAGATCGACCGGGTCTGCGCGGTCCTGCATGCGGCCATCGGTTAGGCCGTACCTCGCGGGGCCGGGGTACGTCTACGCCGAGCGGCCCGAGGCGATCGCGGCCCGGTACGGCTATGACCGCGTGGCCCGGCTCGGCTCGAACGAGAACCCGTTCGGCCCGTCGCCGAGGGCGCTCGCGGCGGCATCCGCGGCGCTCGCGGACGCGCACCGCTACCCCGAGGAGTCCATGTCCGCGCTCCGCGCCGCGCTCGCGGCCCGGTATGGCGACCGGGCCTACGCAGTCGGGAACGGCATGGACGGGATCATCGAGACCCTGCTCCGGGTCTTCTGCGAGACCGGCGACCGGGTGACGGTCTCGACTCCGACCTTCTCGTTCTACGGGATCGCGGCTCGGGCCCAGGGGGCCGGCGTCGAGACCGTGCCGCGGAACCCGGACTTCGCGGTCGACGTCGAGGGCTTCGCCGCCGCCTGCCGTGGCGCGAAGATCGCGTTCCTCTGCACGCCGAACAACCCGACGGGGACGGCGACCCCCGCCGAGGACGTGCGGGCGATCGCCGAGTCGATCGGCGACTGCCTCCTCTTCCTGGACAACGCCTACGTCGACTTCTCGGGCCGCGACTACCGGCCCCTCCTCGATGAGTGCGAGAACCTGGTGATCGGCCGGACCTTCTCCAAGCTCTACGGCCTCGCCGGCTTCCGCGTCGGGTACGCGATGCTCCCCGACTGGCTGCTTCCGGCCTACGCCCGGGCCGCGACCCCGTTCTCCGGCGTCTCGTCCGTCTCCGCCGCGGCCGCCGCCGCCGCGCTCGGGGACGACGTGCACGTAGAGCGGACGCGGTCGCACGTCGTCGCCTGGCGCGAACGGCTCGCGGCCGGGTGCCCGTATCCGAGCGCACCGTCCGAAGCGAACTTCCTGATGGTCGACGTCGCGCCCCGCGCCTCGGACGACGCCGTGGGGGTGCTCGCCCGCGCCGGAGTGCTGGTCCGGTCGTGCCGCTCGTTCCCCGACCTCGCCGACCACTACCTCCGCCTCTCGGTCGGGGCCGACTGGGAGAACGAGAGGTTCTTATCCGCGGTGCGTGCACTATCATCAGCATGATGGTCGGGATCGCCGGGACGCCGGGAACGGGCAAGACCGCCGTGGGGGATGCCCTCGTCCGGCGGGGCCAGCGAGTCGTCCGGGCCGCCGAGACGATCGGGCCGTTCGTGATCGCCGAGGAGGACGGGGTCCGCGAGGTCGACGAGGAGGCCTGGGCCGCCGCGTTCTCGCGGGTCGACGGTTACGTCGAGGGGAGCCTCGTCCATTTCCTCGCCTGCGACCGACTGGTGATCCTCCGCTGCCGGCCCGACGTGCTCCGGGGGCGGCTCGAGATGCGGGGCTACCCCCCCGCGAAGGTCGCCGAGAACCTCGAAGCCGAGGCGCTCGACGTGGTCCTCTGCGAGACGCTCGAGCTCCACCCACCGGAGCGGGTCCTCGAGGTCGAGACCACGGCCCGGACAGCTGACGAGACGGCCGACCTGATCGACGCCTTCGCTGACGGACGTCTCGGGCCGTCACACGGGACCTTCGACTTCTCCGACTATCTCGCAGGGCTGCCATGACCCTCGACGCGTATCGCCCGCAGGTCGCCGGTGTCCTCGACCTGCTCGTCCGGGTCGCGCTCCGGATCCGGGTGACGCCGAACCTGCTCTCGGTCCTCTCGTTCTTCCTCGCGTTCGCGGGTGGGCTGCTCTATGCCGTCGGCTCGATCCTGGGCGGCCTGCTCTGCGTCATCGCGAATGCGGTCTGCGACTCGGTCGACGGGGCGCTCGCGCGGGCCCTGGGCGAACACGGGCCGCGCGGCGACTTCCTCGACCACGCCATCGACCGATACGCGGACATCTTCATCATCACCGGGATCTTCGCGGGCGGCTTCGCGTCCTGGCAGATCGGCGTCTTCGCGCTCACGGGAGTGCTGATGGCGTCGTATCTCGGCACGCAGGCCCAGGCTGTCGGGGTCGGCCGATACTACGGCGGGTTGCTGGGGCGGGCCGACCGTCTCGTGATGCTGATGGCCGCCTCGGTCCTCGATCTCGTCGTGGGCGCGCCGGTCTTCGGGATGCGCTTCCTCGGCTGGATGCTCCTCGTCTTCGGCCTCCTCGGCCATTTCACCGCGCTCCAGCGGTTCGTCTGGGTCTGGCGGCAGATCGGGTAAAAAGAGGTCAGGTGCGGCGGCGGGCCGCGAGTGCCGCGACCCCCGCCAGGGCCGCGAAGATCCCCGCGATCGGCACCGGGACCGAGCGCGGCGGCGTCGGGGTCGCGTATGGGGTGATGTTGACAGCCGTGACCGTCGGGGTCGGCGAGAGCGTCGCCGTCGCGTTCGCGACCGTACCGTTGACCTCGGTCAGGTTGGCGGCCGAGCCGTCGTCCCCGGCGGTCTCGTTCGTGTCGTCGTCGGGGGTCTCCACGGCCTCCCGGAAGAGCTGGACGCCGTGGCGGGCGGTGTCGGGGACGTAGACAGTTCCCTGCGGATCGACCCAGACCGAGAACGGCCCTTCCTCGAACTCACCGTCCTCCGAGCCTCGGGCGCCGATCCTCCCGAGGAACTCGCCGTCGGAGTCAAAGACGGCGATCCGGCCGTTGCCCGAGTCCGCGACGTAGACGTTGTCCATCGTGTCGACGGCGAGGCCCTCGGGGCTGTCGAGCTGCCCGTCCTCCGAGCCCTTCTCGCCGAACCTGAGGACGAACGCACCGTCGGGGCCGTACTTGGTCACTCGGGCCAGGTCCTCGTCCAGGACCAGGAGGTTGCCGCCCGAGTCGAGCGCGAGCGCCCGCGGTCGCGAGAGCCCGCCGTCTTCTTCACCCTCGAACCCGACCGTCTCCACGACCTCACCGTCCCTATCCACGACCAGGACCGCGGGCTGATCCACGTCGGCCACGTACGTCCTGTCCTTCCCGGTCACGACCACGTCCACAGGACGGTGGAACCGGGCCCCGTCCCATGTCAGGATCAGTGCGCAACCCTGGGTGAAGGCCTGGACGCGTCCATTCCCCGTATCGGCGACGTAGAGCGTGCCTCGATCGTCGACCGAGACGTCGGCTGGGTTGGTGAAGAGGATCTCACCAGTCCCCTCGGTTCCCCATCGCCCGATGTACTCGCCGGACGGGCTGTAGGACTGGACCGCGGCCGTCTTCCGGTCCACGATATAGACCCGGCCGGACGCGTCGCCGGTGATCCCTCCAGGACGGACGAGGTATCCCTTCTCATTCTCATCGTACGACCACCGCCCGGCGAACTCGAACGGTGCGGCGAGAGCGGGCAGGGCGAGGAGCGCGAGACAGGCGAGGAGGCAGAGGAGACGGACAGGGGAGCTCATCAGAAAGTTTCTGCTACGTCAGAGGCTTATAGGTTCTGGTGCGGACGGGACGCAGGTCCCGCGATCCGTACCAGCGAGAAGGTTGGCGCGGAGGGATGCCTCAAAACCACTGGTCCAGGGTCCGCTGACCCGCCGAGATCCCGATCCGCTCGAGTGCCCCGTTCACCCGCTCCGTCGAGAAAGAATACTCCTCGCCGAGCATGGTCCGGAGGCCGTCCGCGTCGGGGGCCCGCCACTCCAGGCAGTAGTCCCGGGTGACGGGCGGCTCGAGGAAGAACGAACGGATCGGGGCGGGGTCGAAGCCCGGCAACCGGTCGGCCATGGTCTCCTCGAACCGTTCCTCCCGGACGATCTTCAGGGCGGTCTTCGGGCCGACCCCACGGACGCCCTCGTTGAAGTCCGTGCCGACCAGGATCCCGACGTCGACCAGCTCCTCGCGTGTCAGCCCGAGCCCGGCGAGCACCTCGGCGAGCCGAATCCGCTCGGGCTCGACCACGATCGTCCTGCCGTGGAGACGCCGGCGGCCGCTGATGGTGACGTTCCGGGCAAGGTCCGGCGCGCCGAAGAGGAGGGCGTCGTAGTCCTGGCTGACCGCGTACGCGACCGCGCCGTCCGCGGCCATTCGCGCGGCCTGGGCCTCGCCCTCGCTCGGCGCCGTGAGCCAGGGCACGCCGAGGAGGTCGAGGAGGCGCTGCGACGACGCAATCACGGCAGCGTCGATCCGCGTCGCGGCCCGCGCCTGCCGGTACGCCTCCGCGTGGTCACCCCGCTCGACCGCCGCCGCGTGCTGCCGGGTCGCCTCGTCACGGACGGCCCGGCGGGCCTTGACCGTCGCCGCCTTGAGGTCGGGCGGGCCCCCGTCGAAGACGAAGACCGGCCGGATCCCCATCGCGAGGAGCTTCGTCGTCCGGAAGAAGAGGCCCGAGAGGTGGGAGGTGACCCTGCCTTCGGCGTCCACCAGCGGAGTCCCGTCGGCCTGGCGGATGATCGAGAGGAACTGGTAGAGCGCGTTGTGCGCGTCGATGGCCGCCGTCCCCGCGAGGCCCTCCCAGGCAGCCCGATTCCTGTACGGGGCGAGGATGTCCCGCAGAGCGACCCCCATGGCAGTCAGCTCTCGCGGCGCGATCGCTTAAACGTGCCGGCTAGCGGTAGAGCCGGCGCTGGAAGTCCTGGATGATCGCGTCGATCTGGGCCACGGTCTCGTCGTACTTGCCCGCGAGTACCTCCTGGGTCTCGAGCAGGTTGATCCGGATCCCGCGCTCGCGGTCGACAAGGGTGCGCGAGAGCGTCGCGATCTTGGTGCCGAAGACGAGGAAGAGCCCGCCGAGCGAGAGCATCATCAGCGTGGCCGAGACCGCGATCGCGATGTCCTGCCAGAGCCGCAGCACCAGGGTCAGGGTCGAGACCACCAGGATGATCGTCAGCACGGTCTCGGGCAGGGCGTCGCGCAGGTCCATGCTTTTAGATGATGAAGGTCCAGTAATTAAGCTACCTGTCACGGGAAGGGACCATGGATACGAACCGGCTGCTGCCCCTGATCGCGATCGGAGTAATGCTCGTCGCGGTCGAGGTCGGGGCCGTCCTGCTCGCCCCGCTGATGAGTGCGGCGGGGATCGCGGCGTTCGAGGACCCCGCGTCGCCGGCGAATCCGTTCATCTTCCTCGCGCTCCTGCTCGCCTTCACGGCCGTGCTTCTGCTCCTGATCCGGTTCGGGATGCGCCGGTTGATCGGCGTTATCTTGCTCGTCTCGATCGGGTCCTCGTTCGTCTACATCTTCTTCGCCGTGCTCGCAACGGCCGTCGACGACCCGACCGTAGCGCTCGTCGCCTCGCTCGCGCTCGGGGCAGCGGCGGCCGGGCTTCTCTATCGATACCCCGAGTGGTACGTGATCGACCTCCTCGGCGTCGTCCTCTCGGCCGGTGTTGCGGCGATCTTCGGTTCGTCACTCGGGGTCATACCTGTGATCGTGCTCCTCGTGTTGATGGCGGCCTACGACGCGATCTCGGTCTACCGGACCCGGCACATGATAGCGCTGGCCGAGGGGGTGCTCGAGCAGCGAGCCCCGATCCTCTTCGTCGTGCCCAAACGGCGAGGCTACTCCTTCCTCCGCGAGGGTGTCGGCCCGGTCGACGAGTACCCCCCCGAGGTTGGCGGCGATGGGGGGCGCACGGCCCTTATCGTCGGAATGGGAGACATGATCATGCCCGCGATCCTCGTGGTCTCGGCCAACACCTACATCGATGCCCCCGGGCTCTGGGCCGTCAACGGTCCGGCCTTGGGCGCGATCGCCGGCTCGATCATCGGCCTCGCGATCCTGCTCCACTTTGTCGACAAAGGCCGGGCCCACGCGGGGCTTCCACCTCTCGTGGCCGGGACCGTAAGCGGGTTTCTCGCGGGGTGCGCGGCCTTGGGTGCCTGGACGTGGTTCTAGCCGTTGCCACCGACTTCAGAACCTCTAAATACTTATCAACATGATCAATCATTATGGATCTCTCGCTCATCCAGAAAGACATCCTCATCACCCTGATCACGCTCTATCACCAGCAATCCCAGCCGATCAAGGGTGAGGATATCGCGGCGGTGATCCAGCGCAACCCGGGCACGATCCGGAACCAGATGCAGGCCCTGAAGGCGCTCGAGCTGGTGGATGGCGTACCGGGGCCGAAGGGGGGCTATAACCCCACCGCGCAGGCCTACCAGGTGCTGAACATCTCGCAGTCCGAGGAAGAGGCGGAGGTGCCGGTAGCGCGGAACGGGGAGACCGTGCGCGGGGTGAGCGCGATCGAGGTCGACTTCACCACGCTCTGCCACCCCGACGTCTGCCAGGCCGTGGTCCGGCTTCGGGGGAGCGTCCGGCCCTTTGAGATCGGCGACGATATCCTGATCGGCCCGACCCCGGTCAACAAGCTGATGCTCCGCGGCGAGGTCTTCGGCAAGGACGAGGTCCAGGGGGCGCTTCTCCTCTCGATCTCGGAGATGCTCTCGCTACCCAAGAAACCGGTCCGGGCGTACATGTCCCCGACCCTCTGCGTGCTGCCCGTCGATGCCACGATCGACGACGCGGTCCGGCTCTTCGATCATGCCAGGATCAACGGTGCCCCGGTCATGGACGGCGAGACCATGCGCGGGATTCTGACGGCCTCGGACGTGATCCGGGCCTGCGCCGCCGGGCGTGGCGGGGGGACGCCCGTGACCGAGTTCATGACCCAGAACGTGGTTCAGGTCGAGGCCGGCGTCCGGTTCTTCGAGGTGGTCGGGCAGTTCAAGGATCGCGATATCGGGCGAGTGATCGTTGTCGAGAACGGGCGACCGGTCGGGATGTTGACGCGCAGCGACATCCTCCGGGTCTTCCCGTCGTTGTGACGCCGAAGCCCTCCGTTTCGCCTGCGTCGCGAGAGATCGCATTATTTATAGCACGAGAAGCTGACCATTCTCACATGAACACGTTCTCCCGGAGCCTCTCGCGCAAACGCATCATGTCCAACGACGGAATGGTGATCGGGACGCTCAAGAACATCCTGGTGGACCTGGAGAGCGGACAGGTGATCGACCTGATCGTCCGGCCCGACCCGACGTTCGACGTGACCGGCTACCGGGTGGACGGCGACCGCCTGTTGATCCCGTTCGAGGCGGTGAAAGACATCAAGGACTATATCGTCGTCGACCGCTTCCTCTCGAAGAAATAAGGAGCGGTCAGGGAAAATAGTGGGCGACGGCCTCGACGAACCCTTCTCCGAACTCGGCCGTGGCCACGAAGTCGGCCGATTCCTTCGCCTCGAGAACAGCGTTGCCGACGACGGCGCCGGCGCCGGAGGCCCGGATCATATCCACGTCGTTCTCGGAGTCGCCGATCGCCACGAAGTCTCCGGGTGCCAGACCGAGGGCTGCGGCAACTCCGGCGAGCGCGGTTGCCTTGGAGATGCCCGCCTGCTGGATGTGTATGGCGAAGCCGGTGTCGAGCACCCGGACGGGCTGGTTCCGGAGGACCTCCCGGACCTCGTCCGGGTCCACGCTCCGGGCGAACGCGACGTCGGCGAACCGGAGCCCATGGGAGAACGGGTCGAGGGCAATACCCTGGCTAGCATAGTGGTCCCTGAGAACCTGGAACGCCGTGAGCGTGATCCGGCGGTCGCCCGCAACGACGGGCTCGCCGAGAAAGCTCTTCCGCCAGACGCCGCCGTTCTCGCAGATGACCGTGCCGTCGGTCCCGATCATCTTGGCGATCCCGTCCATGAAACAGAGGGTGTTGCCCGAGGCGAGGACGACGGGGATACCGCCGTCCACGAGCCGCCGTATCTCCTCGATCGCGGCCGTGCTGATCCGGCGGCGCCTGTCGGTGAGCGTGCCGTCGATATCGGTGACGACGGCCTTCATGCGGGCTTGAGGCCCGGCTCCTCGACCATGAAGGTCGCCTCGCCCTCGGGCAGGTTCGGGCTGTCCACGAGCCGGGCGATGCGCTTGCCGCCTTTCGACTTCCGGAGATAGAGCCGGAAGGTGGCCGTGTGGCCGACGATGTGCCCGCCGATGGGCCTGGTCGGGTCGCCGAAGAAGACGCCCGGGTTCGACATCACCTGGTTCGTGACCAGGCCGACTGCGTTGTTCTCGTCCACGAGCTTGAAGAGCTCATGCATGTGCTTGTTCAGCTTCTGCTGCCGGGCCGCGAGCGTGCCGCGCCCCGCGTACTCCGAGCGGAAGTGGGCCGTGAGCGAGTCGATGATGAAGAGCCGGACGGGCTTGTCCGAGGTCTTCAGCTCGGCCGCGAGCTCTTTGGCCGAGTCGATCAGGAGCATCTGGTGGTCCGATGTGTGGGCCCGCGCCACGTGGACGTTCGCGAGGAACTCCTCGGGAGAGGGGATCTCGTACTCGTACTCCGGGGAGTCGGCGAACGAGAGCCCGTTGACCATCTGCTCGATCCGCTCGGGGCGGAAGGTGTTCTCGGTGTCGATATAGATCGCCGAGCCGTTGAGCCCGCCGAGCTCCTCGGGGATCTGGACGTTCACAGCCATCTGGTGGACGATCTGCGACTTGCCCGAGCCGAACTCGCCGTAGGTCTCGGTGATCGCCTGCGTCTCCATCCCGCCGCCGAGAAGGGCGTCGAGGTCGGGCACGAAGGTCTTCAGCTTGCGGATCTGCTTGCGCTGCTCGAAGACGTCCTGGCCGGTCCGAAAGCCGCCGATGTCAGCGATCTCGCGGGCGGCCTTGATCATCTTCTTCGCGGTCGACTCACCGATCTCGGCCGACTCGGCGAGGTCGGCGGGCGACGCCGTCGCGATGCTCTCGACGGTCAGGTATCCGGCCTCGCGGAGCTTGTCGGCGGTGGTCGGACCCACGCCGGGCAGGTCCTCGATGTCCAGCGGTCCTGGTGCTGGTTCGGTCTTCATATCGTATCTCCTACAGAACTTCGAGTTCTTCTTGCGGTGCCGGTCGACCGGCGTGACCGGTCGCTCTTCACTCTACATTATAAAATCGACCCGGAAGCTTATAAGCAACCCTATCGCGGTGTGAAAGTGCTCGGCTCGTCCGGCTTCAAGGCCGGGGCGAGGGCCGCGAGCCGTCTCCGGGCCGCTCCGGGGTCGGGCGATGCCGGCGTCACGGCGGTCGGCGTCAGCCGATTGCCCGCGAGGATGCCCTCGACACGGAGCTCGTCGCCCATCCGGCAGGAGGCGTCAGCGAGCAGGTAGCGGTCGTGCCCGTCGTCGATGAAGAGACCGGCCGGCGCGGCGAGAACCGTCCCTTCGATAACGATCGGGACCTCGTCCGTCACCGGGAGGGCGACCGCCGCCGCCCAGCCCGCCGAGACCTCGAGGTCCCCGTACCGTCCGGGCTTCGCGGTGGCGCCATAGACCTCGAGCGGGTCGCCGACGGCGAGCGGCAGGAGGGCGTGCTCGCCCCAGAGCACGACCGGGGACGTGCCCGAGTCGTCGGCGAGCGCGAGATTCCGGACCCACGACGGCTCGCCCGAGCGCGAGACGAACTGGCGTGGTGGCTGGAGCGAGGCGACGGCTCCCCTGACCGAGACTGTCCCCTCGCCGGGCAGGGCGCCGAGCGGCGTGACCGGGACCTCGATCGCGTCGTCGACCGCCTCGACGGCCGACCCTTCGTCGATCGCGTACTCGTTCCGGTTCGACCGCTGGCTGAGCTTGGCATTCGCGATCCGGACCGTGTCGCCCGGTGCGACGCCCTCGAAGAGGCCGGGCTGCCAGGCCACGAGCCGGAAGACCCCGTCGGCGTTCCCGACGAGCGCCTCGGTCATCTCGCCCGGTGTCCCATCACGGCGCATGAAGGTCCGGGGGGGCCTGACAGTCAGCACGCGGACGCGCAGCTCGACCTCGGCGCGGTCGACGGCCGGGCCCGCACCTCCCTCCGGCGGGACGCGGCAGTCGACCTCGCACCCGGCCTTCTGGAGGGCGAGCGCGGTCACGTCCCCGCGGCGGCGGGGCGAGGGGCGGGCGATCACCTCGAGGACCTCGCCGACCGCTATCTCGGATACCGCATCCGCCTTCTCGTCGAAGAGGGCCATCTCGACCCGGCCGGTCTCGTCGCCGAGGGTCACTATCGCGACCCGGCCCTCCTCACCGTCGGCCCGGAGGAAGGTCCTCGGGTCGGAGACGGCGAGTACCCGTCCGAAGAAGCAGACCAGGCTCCCGCCGGAGAAGAGGTCCCGTATCTTGCGGTGGGCCCGCCCGAGGTCGCCGACCACGAGCATCGCGGCCGTCGGCTCGTCCACGAGCCCGCCGCAGGCCTCGGTCTTGGCCTCCACCCGCTCCTCGAACTCCGTCTCGGTGACGAGGTCGTCTACGAGCGCGTAGTGGAAGCGCATGGCTCAGAGCCAGGGCGGCGTGGCCAGCGTCCCGGTGAGGTCCTCGATCGTCTCGGCCCGGCGCATCAGCGCCCGGTCCAGGCCGCGCACGAGGAGTTCCGCGGCCCGCGTGCGGGCGTTGTACTGCGAGGCCATGGCGAAGCCGTACGCGCCCGCGTCGAGGACGGCGACGAGGTCGCCCTCGCGCACCGCGGGCAGGGCCCGGTCAGCGGCGAGGATGTCGCCGGACTCGCAGATCGGGCCCGCGACCGTGAACGTCCCGGTGGGGGCGTCGGCCACGCGGTTCGCGACCACGACCTCATGGTACGAGTCGTACATAGCCGGCCGGATCAGCTGGTTGAACCCGGCGTCGACGTTGACGAAGGAGCGGTGCGCGTGCTTCACGGAGTTGACCCGGGTAAGCAGCACGGTCGAGTCCGCGACGAGCGAGCGGCCCGGCTCGACCCAGAGCGCGGGCCGGATGCCGAGGGTCTCGACGCCCTCGACGAAGACCGGCATCACCGCGTCCGCGTACTCGCGGGGCGAGGGCGAGACCTCCTCGTCGTGGCGGTACGGAATCCCGAGCCCGCCGCCGAGGTCGACGAACGCGAGTTCGGCGCCGAGGGCCGTCACCTCGCCCGCGAGCCGGACCATGACCCGCGCGGCCTCGACGAACGGCGGGAGGGCGAGGATCTGCGAGCCGATGTGGCAGTGGAGCCCGACCGGCCGGACGTGCTCGCAGGCGAGAGCCGCGCGGTAGGCGTCGACCACCTGGCCGTGGGGGATCCCGAACTTGGACGAGGCGAGACCGGTCGCGATCTTGGGGTGGGTGGGTACCTCGAGCGCGGGGTTGACGCGAAACGAGGCCTCGGCCGTTCTTCCGAGCGCGCCCGCGACCTCGTCGAGGGCGCGAAGCTCGTCCGTCGAGTCGAGCGAGACGCGGATGCCGCGCTCGACGGCGAGCCCAAGGTCCTCGCGCGACTTCGAGGAGCCGTTGAAGAGGAGGCGCGCGGGGTCGATGCCGGCCTGGAGGGCGAGCGCGATCTCGCCGGCGGAGAAGACGTCGGCCCCGGCCCCCTCGGACGCGAGGATGCGGAGGAGGGCGAGGTTGCCGTTCGCCTTCGCCGCGTACAGCACCTGGACCCGGTCGTAGTGGGCCGCGAGGGCGTCCCGGTACTCGCGGTACCGGGCCCGGACCCGCTCCTCGTCCGTGACGAAGAGGGGCGTGCCGTACCCGGCCGCGAGCGCGACCGTGTCGTGCTCGCCGATGAAGAGGTGGCCGTCACGGACCGATAGGTGCGGCGGCAGGTTCATGCGAGCGCCTCCATGCGGGCGAGCGCCTCCTCGATCCGGTCCACGGGCCGGGTCAGGGCAAACCGGACGAAGCCCTCGCCGTGCTCACCGAAGCCGACGCCGGGGGTCGCGACGATCGCGGCCTCGTCGAGGAGCCGGGCCGCGAACGCCATCGAGTCCTCGACCGGGAGCCAGACATAGAATGTCGCCTTCGGGGCCGCGACGTCGTACCCGAGCGATCGGAGGCCGGCGACGAGGACATCGCGCCGCTCCTGGTAGACCCGGCAGGCGTCGGCGACGCAGTCCTGCGAGCCCGAGAGGGCCGCGATGCCCGCGTGCTGGACCGCGTCGAAGACCCCCGAGTCCACGTTCGTCTTGACCCGGCCGAGCCCGGCGAGGATCTCAGGGTTGCCGACGGCCATACCGATCCGCCAGCCGGTCATGTTGTAGGTCTTGGAGAGCGAGTGCATCTCGACCCCGACCTCCATGGCGCCGTCCGTCTCGAGGAACGAGGGGGCGCGGTACCCGTCGTAGGCGATCTCGGAGTAGGCGTTGTCCGAGACGACCACGACCCTGTGCTCGCGCGCGAAGGCCACGACCTCGTCGTAGAACGAGGGGGGCGCGACGGCGGCGGTCGGGTTGTTCGGGTAGTTAACGAAGAGGAGCTTCGCCCGCCGGGCGACGTCGGCTGGGATCGCGTCCAGGTCGGGCAAAAAGCCGTACTCGGCCGTGAGCGGCAGGTCGTGGAGGACGCCCTCGGCGAAGAGGGTCGAGGTCCGGTAGACCGGGTACCCCGGGCTCGGGGCGAGGACGACGTCGCCGGGGTTCACGAACGCCTCGGGGACGTGGGCGATCCCGTCCTTGGAGCCCATCAGGGCGAGCACCTCGGTCGCCGGGTCGAGGTCGACCCCGAAGCGGCGGCCGTACCAGTCCGCGGCGGCCTCGCGGAATGCGGGCATGCCCGCGTACGACGGGTAGTGGTGGTTGGCTGGGTCGCGGGCCGCGGCGCAGAGCGCCTCGACCACGTGCGGGGGGGTCGGGAGATCGGGGTCACCCACCCCCAGGTCGATGATGTCCGCCCCGGACCGGGCCTTCTCGGCCTTCATCGCGTCGATCCGGGCGAAGAGATACGGTGGGAGCGAGCTGAGCCGGTCCGCGTACATGCGGCAGATCTATTGGCTCGAACGGGTCTTTAACCTGAGGACGGGCACGTCAGTATCCGGTCGGGTAAAACCAGCCGTTCTCGGTGACGAGCCGCACCGGCACGCCGAAGAGGCTGCCGATCCGTTCGTCGGTCAGCACCTCCGCCCTGGGCCCGTCGGCGATGATCCGGCCGCCCCGCATCAGCACGATCCGGTCGCACTCGGGGATGATGTCGTGGAGCTGTTGGGTCACGGTGACAACGGCCGTCCCGGCCCGCGCGATCTCGCGCAGCATCCCGCGGAGCGCGTGGAGAGCCGCGAGGTCGAGGCTGTTGGTCGGCTCGTCGAGCAGGAGCGTGGACGGAGCGTGGACCAGTGCGCGGGCGACCAGGAGGCGGCGGGCCTCGCCCGAGGAGAGGGACCCGATTGTGCGGTTGGCGAGGTGCGCGATCCCGAGGGACCGGCAGACGGCGTCGGCCCGCTCGACCATCTCGTCCGTGACCACGTGATTGAAGAGCCCGATCGAGGAGAAGAACCCCGAGAGGACCACCTCCCGCCCCGGGACGTCGCGGGCGTACGCCTGCTGGAGGTCGTTCGAGACGACGCCGATCGCGCTCCGCAGATCGAAGACGTCCCAGAGCTCGCGGCCCCGGCAGGCGAAGATGGTCCCCTCTCGGCGGACCGGGTAGACCTCTCGGAGCACCGTACGGATCAGGGTCGACTTTCCCGCGCCGTTCGGCCCGAGGATGGCTAGGTGCTCGCCTTCATTGAGTCGGAGCGAGACCCGGTCGAGGACGGTTCGACCGTCGCGGACGACCGTGACATCGCGAAACTCTAGGAGCGGCCGGCGGGCGGTCATCGCCACGCGACGGCGAGCGGCCGGCGTGCCGGGATCCGGGCTGGCCGGAACCGCGGGTATCCGCACATCAATGCGTGGGCAGGAATCCGTCCGGCTGGGAGAGCGAGGGCGTTGCGGAGCGGCTCCCAGCGGGCAGCCGCGATCATCAAAAAGCCCGCCCAGCAGGTACCGACGCCGTGGGCCGGGGCGAACGCATCGGCCCAGGTGAGCGCGATGATCCCGTCGACGAGGGTGGCCTGGTCCGGGACGTGAGCGATCAGCAGGTGCGGCGCGCCCCGGCAGATCGGATCCCTCCCATGCTCCCACGCCTTCAGCAGCGGTCCGAAGACCGCCGGCGGCAGGAGCGGAGCCCCGGAGGCCGCCTCGTGCCGCATCCAGTCGACTGCGAGGCGGGCGAGGCGGTGAACCTCAGCGGCGTCATGGAGAACGAGCCACTCGACCGGCTGCCGGTTGCCGCCCGATGGGGCATAGCGGGCCACGTCAAGGATGGCCGCGATCGTCTCGCGAGGCACGGGCTCGTCCGTATACTGCCGCACCGACCGCCGCGACTTCAGGTATCTGCCGAGCTGACCCGACGGGATCCCTCCGGCGGCCTCGAGAGGACTGTCTCCTCGCCGGAGCGCGCCGGGGGGGCAGACAGCCTCGCAGTGACCACAGTCGATGCAGAATGGTTCGCGCCCGGCGTCGATGGCCGGCCGGCCCGAGTCGCCGGCGACAACGACACCGCCAGGGCAGATCGCGGCGCAGGCCCCGCACTCGTTGCAATGCCCGGGATCGATGGTGATTGTGGCCATGGCTGGTGACTCCTGGGGGTCCTCGCAATGAGAGTGGACGGCGTCGCGGATAAAGAGCGCCGTACGGGGCGCCGGGTGCACCTTTGCCAGGCAGGAGTGCAATGCAAAGGCGATTGAATATATATTGTCAGCGCGCGAACTGGAGTTCAAGATCCATGATCGATCCGCTCTCGCTCGCGCTCCTGGTCTCGGCGATACTGACCGGGCTCCTGGCCTTTCACGCGTGGGAGCGGCGATCGAACGGCACCGCGATCCTGCTGGCCGCATTCTTCTTCGGAGCGGTTACCCTCTACATCGGGGGTTCCGCAATGGAGCTTGCAGCGACCGGGTTCGACGAGATCATCTTCTGGCTGCGGGTTGAGTTCCTCGGCATCGCCGTCGCCCCGGCCCTGGTCATCGCGATGGTCCTCGCGTACACGGGCCGCGACCAGTACCTCGAACGGTCGGTCATCGCCGGGCTCCTGGTCATACCCGCCATCACCCTCGTCCTCGCATTGACCCTCCACCCGCTCTACTACACCTCGATCGGGGTCGACACCTCCGGGCCGTCCCCGCGATTCGTCTTTGAGCCGGGCCTCTGGTACGCCGTGGACGCGGGCTTCAACCTGGCCGCGATGCTCTTCGCAGTCGTCCTCCTCGCACTCGAGCTCCGCTCGGCTATGGCGCCGTTCCGGCAGCAGGTCATTGTGGTGCTTGCCGGCGCGATCATCCCGCTCGTCACGTACACGTGCTACATCCTCGGCGTCCTGCCGATCTCCGGCATCGACCCCATGCCCTTCGCCCTCCTCGCCACTGCGATCGCATTCTCGGTCGGCGTCGTGAGGTACCGCCTCTTCGAGCTCGTGCCAGTCGCCCGGTCCGTCGTCTTCGAGCGGATCCCAGTCGGGGTGCTCATCCTCGACGGGCAGGAGCGTGTTGTCGAGTCCAACCCGGCCGCCGCTGCACTCCTCGGCGCGCGGGCCGAGAACCTCATCGGGAGGGGGCTCGGAGAGGTCGTTCCCCTGCTGCCACCGCTGGCGGAGTTGCTCGGAGTCGACGACGGTGCCGGTGTCGAGGTGCGCGACCCGGCGAGCGCGCGGACGGTCGCCGTCTCCGCCGTGCCGCTCTGCGCCGATAGGGCCTGCGGCACGGTCGTGTTGTTGAGCGACGTCACGGCGCGGCGGCTCACCGAGCAGGCGCTCGCGCGACGGACTGCCGACCTCGAGGCCTCGAACCGGCGTCACTCGCTCCTTTCGACGTTTACCCGGCATGACCTGGCCAACCACCTGGTCGTGGTCGACGGCTACCTTTCCCTGGTCAGGGAGGACCCCACCGGCCCGATGGCGCCGGAGCTGCTCGAGCGGCTCTCCGGGGCCGTGGCCCGCCTGAAGGTCCTCTCCGCGTTCATCCGCGACTACCCGTCGATCGGGGCGCACCCCCCGTCCTGGATGGACCTGTCCGCCACCGCCGCCCGGGCGGTCGACGGTGTCGACCCCGGGGACTCGGTTATCGAAAACCGCCTCCCGACCGTGCTCGTCCTCGCCGATGCCCTGCTCGAGCGGGTCTTCTCGACCCTGATCGAGAACGCCGTCCGCCATGGCGGCGGTACCTCGCAGATCATCCTCAGGGCCGTGCCCGACGGTGACGGGTTCGTCGTAGTCGTCGAGGACGACGGCGCCGGGATACCGTGGCCCGACAAGGAGCGGATCTTCGAACGCGGCTTCGGTCGGAACACCGGGCTCGGCCTCTTCCTCGCCCGCGAAATCCTTGAGAACATGGAGATGTCCATCACCGAGACGGGGCTGCCCGGGCACGGCGCCCGGTTCGAGATCCGCGTCCCGGGCCGGCGTATCCGGCACCGGTCCGCGCCCGCACCCGAGGGTGCCGTGGCGGCTCTCGCCATGCGACACCTCTAGCCCGGCCCCCGGGGAATCGTTAACCGGCATCGGGTCGACGGACAGGCATGGACGAGATCGTGCTGATCGAGCAGTTCTTCGAGTCGTACGCCGCGCAGTTCGCGCGGGCGCTCGCGGACCCGCCCGAGGTCGACGTCGAGGCGACGGCGTCCGCCTTCGCCGACTGCTTCGTCGAGAGTGGTCCACGCGGCGTTCGCTGCGGCAGGAACGACGAGACGTTCCGGGCGGCGATCCCCCAGGGCTACGCCTTCTACCGGCAGATCGGGATCAGGGATATGGCCATCGCCACGCTCGCCCCGAGCCAGCTCGACACGCGGCACTGGGGTGTTCACGTGGGCTGGTCCGCGGCGTACGACGAGGGGAAGAGGGTGGGGACGGTCGAGTTCGAGGTGCTCTACTTCGTGCAGATGACCAGCACGGGCCCGAAGATCTTCGCGTACATCACGGGCGACGAGGAGGGGGAGCTGCGTCGGCTCGGGCTGATTGGCGGGCCGGATCAGGGAGGACCGTCCGGGGGGTAGGCCACGTACCCCGTCTTGACGCCCGCCCGGAAGCCGGCCTTCGCGTAGAGCCTGTGAACGCCTGGGTCCGCGCGGCCCGTGAGCAGCATGACTTTGTAGCAGTCTACCTCCCAGGCGAAGATCAGGACGTGGACGAGCAGGGCGGTCGCGTACCCGCGCTTCCTGCGGTCCCGGCGGGTCACCATGTTCTCGACCAGGCCGAACGGCCGGGCGCCGCGCGAGAGGTTCGGCAGCACGAAGAGGACGCAGGTGGCAACGGGCTCGCCGTCGGCCTCGGCGAGGAAGAGGTGCGCGCCGGGGTGAGCGGCGAGGGCACGTTCGGCGGCGGCGAGGGCGGAAGGGTCGGCCGGGTCGTCGCCGTCGTGCAGGTCGCGGTAGAGCGCGTGGATTGCCGGAAGGTCGGACGGTGCGGCCTCGCGGACCGTCACGCCGGTCATGCGCTCTCCTTCACGGCGTAGAAGGCCGCCTGGAGGTACGAGCACCAGAGCACCTCGACGGCCGCGAAACCCGCCTCGCGGTAGAGCCGGAGGTGCTCCTCGAGCGTGATCGGGAAGTACTCGGCGTCGGACCTGGCGAGCTGGGCCGCTATCTCGGGCGGGCTCCTGCCGGCCCGCTCCTGGAAGCGGGCCCAGCGCCGAAGGCCGAGCTCGAGCCCGGCGGGGGTCAGTGGGCGGACGTTCTCGGACGTGACGAAGACGCCCCCGGGCCGGAGCCGGTCGAAGCAGGCGGCGACGGCGGCCCGCCGGCCGGCACGGTCGTGGTAGTGGTGGCACTGGACCGCGGTGACAACGTCGAAGGCGCCGGGGGGGAGGTCCTCCGTTCCGCAGGGGGCGAGTACGGTCACGCGGGGGTCTGCGAGCCGCTCCCGTGCGACGGCGAGCATGGCCGAAGAGGGGTCGGCGACCGCGAACCGGGTCGCCGGAAACCGGGGCAGGGCGCGCGCCACGAGCGAGCCCGTGCCGCAGCCCGTGTCGAGCCAGTTCCGCGGGGTCTCGGGCAGGGCCTCGATGAACGAGAGGATCGTTTCGTGGATCAGGTCGTAGTGCGGGATGGTCCGGCGGACGGCGACGTCGTACGCGACGGCCGGGTGCGGCGTCGCATTGTCCGGGGGCGGGAGGGGTGCGTCGGCCATGGTCTCCGTACGATCTCGGCGACGGAGAGAGATATGCCTGCCCCGTCCGGGGCACCCCTTTATCCCGCACCGCGCCCATCGCTCGGCCGGTGAGATGATGAACGGATCGATCGAGCTCGCGCTCGTCCCTATCGAGAAGCCCGCGGATGTGAACGTGATCCTCGGGCAGGCGCACTTCATCAAGACCGTCGAGGACCTCTACGAGGCCGTGGTCGGCTCGGTCCCGGGAGCGCGGTTCGGGCTCGCCTTCTCCGAAGCCTCGGGCGACTGCCTCGTGCGGCTCGACGGGACGGACGAGGCGCTGACGGGGCTCGCCCGCAACGCGATAGTCGCGCTCGGCGCCGGGCACTCGTTCGTGATCTTCCTCCAGGAGAGCTACCCGATCAACGTCCTGAACGCGGTCAAGGCCGTGCAGGAGGTCTGCACGGTCTTCTGCGCCACCGCGAACGACGTCGCGGCGGTGGTCGCCCGCTCCCCGCGCGGCGGCGGGATCCTGGGTGTGATCGACGGGTCGCCGCCGGCCGGCGTGGAGGACGAGGCCGCTGCGGCCGAACGGGTGGCGCTCCTCCGGAGGTTCGGGTACAAGCGGGGGTAGCCCGGCAGTGGGGGGAACCAGGCGCGAGGGACTTAAGAGGTATCAGTGGGGGTCCAATGAGCGATGGCTTTTTCTACTTTCTTCGATACCCGATAGCCTGTGAAGGTGATCATGCATGAACAGTGATACGCGGACCCGTCCGGAGGAGGGAGATCCTGTCTCCGGCAGAGAACCATCCGGATCGAGAGAGTACCGCACGGCGCAGAGGGAGGCATCGTGGTAAGGTTCCGGCGTCCCACGCCCAGCGGCAACGTCGAGGACCGGCGGACATCGAGAGGGGGCGGGGGCGGCATCCCCGGCGGGGGGGCCGCCGCCGGAGGCATCGGCGGGATCATTGTCCTGGTGATCATCGTCGCTGCGGCCCTCATGGGGGTCGACGTCGGCCCCGCCCTCGGGGGCGGCGACCAGCAGCCATCGTCGCTCGCGGCGGGTGAGGAGCAGGCGCTTGCGAACTTCTCGTCGCAGGTCCTCGGTGACACGGACGCGACATGGAGCCGGATCTTCGCCGAGGAGCTCGGCCGTACCTATACACCGCCGAGGCTCGTGCTCTACACGGGATACGTGGAGTCGGCCTGCGGCCAGGCGAGCGCCGCCGTCGGGCCGTTCTACTGTCCCGCCGACCAGACCATCTACCTCGACCTCGAGTTCTTCCACGACCTCGATACCCGGTACGGGGCTTCGGGTGACTTCGCGCAGGCGTACGTGATCGCCCACGAGGTCGGTCACCACGTCCAGACCCTCCTCGGCACGTCGCAGGCGGTCTCGGCGGCGCAGCGAAGGGCCACGAGCCAGGCGGAGGCGAACCAGCTCTCGGTCGCGCTCGAACTCCAGGCGGATTGTTACGCCGGCATCTGGGCGAACCGCGCCAGCAGGGATAACCTGATACTCGAGCCCGGGGACGTGGAGGAGGGATTGAACGCAGCGAGCGCAATCGGCGACGACCGTCTCCAGCAGCAGTCTCAGGGATACATCGTGCCCGACGCGTTCACGCATGGCTCGTCGGCCCAGCGCGTCCAGGCCTTCCGGGGCGGACTGAACACGGGGCAGCTCGGCGCCTGCCGGTTCGCTGGGCTCCCCGCGGTCGCCTGAGCCGTCAAAATCCCCTTTTCTTGCACCGGCCCCGGCCGACCGAGCGGGGGGCCCCTGTCACGGGGCAACGACGAGCAGGGCGACGACGAGGACGTGGAGCGCCGCGACGAGCGGAACCCCGACGGAGAAGAGGGGTTTTTGCGTCTTGTGGCGGAAGAGCCTCATCCCGGTCAGCGCCCCAAACGGGGCGGCGAAGGCGGCGAGAAGGAGCGTCCGCTCGCGGATCCGGCGGCGGCGGCAACGGGCTCGCTGTTTGTCGGCGCCGAAGAGAGCAAGGGCAACGAGGTTCGCGGCGATGCCCGCGGCGAGGAGGAACAGGAAAGAGTCGATCGGGATGAGCTCAGCTTTGGGCGCGCAGCTTATTGCCCTTGTGGCGAGCGTACCTGACTGCCCGGGTACCGACGCCTGCCGGAACTCCTCCTGGATGCGGCCCGATGCAGCGGAAAGTCTTTTCTGTCGGGCCTGCACATGGCCGTGACGGAGTGAACATGGATCGATACGAGTGTCTGGTCTGCGGGTACATCTACGATCCCGAGATGGGAGATTCCATGGGAGGCATCCCGCCCGGCGTGCCGTTCGAGGAGCTGCCGGCGGACTGGGTGTGCCC
This sequence comes from uncultured Methanospirillum sp., assembly GCA_964501565.1. Classification (GTDB taxonomy): domain Archaea; phylum Halobacteriota; class Methanomicrobia; order Methanomicrobiales; family Methanospirillaceae; genus UBA288. The sequence continues at coordinate 8,129 of CAZCUJ010000022.1, read as the reverse complement.
CCAGTGCGGAGCCGGCAAGGACCAGTTCGTCAGAGTAGAGTGACCCGCCCCGGTCGCCGCGAGCCCTATCCTGCCGGGACCAGCCGGAGCACCTCGCCCGTTGTGGTCCCCAGGTCCGGGTCCATCTCCCGGCTGACCATCACGTAGACTTCGCGGTCCTCATCTTCGCCGAACCCCCGGACGTAGGCATGCACCTGCCTGTCGGGGGAGCCGGCGACCTGCACCTCGCGAGCGGTCCACATCCGGTTCAGCTCGGGAGTCACGTGACCGGCCTCGAGCGGATACGCGTCGAGATCGAGACCCGGTGGAGGCGTCGCCACCAGGATCCGACCGCCGTTGCCAGTGCCGCTCCAGGCGCCGAAGATGTACGCTCCCCGGAGCTCCGGGAGGAAGCTGCCCCGGTAGACGAAACCGCCGACGATAGCCGTACCCATATCGTGCCCCAGCTCCACCACGGGACTGATGAGCGGCTCGCCGCGGACCCCGGAGGTCGGGCAGGGTCCGGGGGGCGGGCGGGTGTTATCCGTGGGGTCGAAGCAGTGCGTCCCCTCGAGGATGCGCCAGCCATAGTTGCCCTCCGCGGCCACGACGTGGACCGACTCGAAGAGCACCTGTCCGGCCGATGCGGTGATCAGCCGGTGGCCCGGGCCGGCGTCGAAGGAGAGGTAGGCCGGGGTTCGGAGGCCTATTGCGTAGATCTCAGGTCGAACGCCCTCCGTATTCGCAACCGGATTGTCGGGCGGGATCGCGTAGCCTGCCCCGTCGTTGCCGCAATGGTCGACGTCGATCGGGAGGATCGTGCCGGGGAGAGTCGACGGATACTGCGCGTTGCCGCTCCCGGCGGTGTGACCGGGACCCTCGTCGTCAGCGCCGCCGCCGTCGCCGAGGGCGAGGTAGAGGTAGCCGTCGTCGGGGCCGAAGAGGATCGGGCCGCCGTTGTGGTTGTAGGCCGGCTTGTCGACCTCGAGGAGAACGCACTCCGATCGGGGATCGGTGCGATCGGGATGCTCATCCGAGACATGGAACTCGGCGAGGTGGTTCGTGCAGTTTCAGCCCGGGAGTCCCCCGGGACGAAGCGGTGCCGAGTGGAAGACGAAGAACCGACCGTTCCCGGTATATTCCGGGTGGAACGCGAGGCTCAGGAGGCCGCGCTCGTCGTACCGAGGGTTCAGGGGCACCAGCCGATCGCGCAGGTCGAGGAACGGCGTCTCGAGGAGAACGCCGCCAGGATCGATGACCCGGTCAAGCCCGACCTGGTCAACGATGAACCGTCGTCCGGACCCATCGCCGGTATCCACGAGTATCATGGGAGCCGTGAGGCCGCGCGCCACCGATTCGAGGCCGACGACGGCCTGCGGTGCGGCAAGAGGCGTGAACGACTGCCCGTTACGGTAGGTGCTCACCAGCGGAGAGAACGGGTTTGTCAGGTCGGGGCCCATGGACGCCCCTCGATACGTCACCCGATACACAATTCATCGACTGGAGACGGGGGACCGTCATCACCGACGATACATCGTCGGCCGGCCGGTCTTCCCCTTCATACGCCGGTACCCACCGCCGAGCGTCCCACTCAGCCATTCGACCCTGTCCCTCTTCGCCTCCTCGCTCCGGAAATAGTGGTCCGTGTCGTACCACCGGACAAGTTTGGGCTCGCTCGCCGCGTCGGCGAGCTGTTGGGACTGCTCGCGACTAAAGAACTCGTCGCGCTCGCCGAACTGGAAGAAGAGCGGGGACGGACGTCCCCCGGCGACGAAGCCCGCGGGGTCGATCGGCGCCATCACGCGGCGGAAGTGCTCGAGGGGCTCGCCCGAGAGCGAGGGCATGTTCGCGACGGCCACGTCCGTGAAGCTCGGCGCGCCGGCTATCAGCACGAGGGCTCCTAGGCGCGGTTCGATCCCGGCGAGCACGCCGCCCACGAGGGCCCCGAAGCTGTGGCCGACGTACCCGAGGTTCATGGTGTCGGTGCCGGGCTGGTCGATGGCGAAGTCGAGCCCCCGCCGCAGGTTCCGTATGATCGCGGCGAAGAGATCGCGGATCTGCTCGGGCGTGCCGAAGGACCGGGAGAAGGCCTCGCCATCGGCCCAGGGCGCCTCCACGAGCAGGGAGGCGATGCCCAGACCGCCGAGCCGGATCCCTTCGTCGAAGAAGGTCGATCGGTCCCCGGGTGCCGGGTGGACGTAGAGCACGGCCGGGAACCGGTCGCGACCCGGCGGCATCAGCCAGTATGCCGAGACCCGGCCACCCCGCGCGTCGGCGAAGCTCACGTCGTGGACCTGGACGCCGTTGCGCTCCTCGGCGATCTCGTCCTCAGCGTCGAGCGGAGCAGCGCTGTCGTAGTCGAAGATCCGATCCGCGGCCGTGTCGTCACCGGAGACTGTCATTCGGAATGAGTAACATCAGCAACGACGATATCCCTTTTCCCCCTTCGCTCCCCGGCGGTCCCGAGATCGGATGGCCCGGCGTAACGTATTTTTTCGAGGCAGGCGATGGTGAGGATATGCCCACCGACGCCGTCGTGATCCTCTCGACCGCACCCCCGGACCAGGCGCCAAATATCGCCCGGACCCTTGCCGAGGAGCGGCTCGCAGCCTGCGTACAGCTCACCGCCATCCGCTCGATCTATCGCTGGCATGGCCCGGTCGAGGACGAACCCGAAGAGCTGCTGCTGATCAAGACGAGGCGACAGCTAGTGGAAAGGGTGATCGAGCGGATCCGGGAGCTCCACCCGTACGAGGTCCCCGAGGCGGTGGTACTCCCGATCGAGGCGGGATCGGCGGATTACCTGGCATGGCTCTCGGCCGAGACCGAGGACGAGCCATGAACTTCGTCACCTGGAGCGGGACCCAGTACCGGGCCGGTGAACCCCACCCGGTCGAGGACACGATCGTCCTTGAGACAACGTTCCGGATCCTGCTCAACGGTGAGGAGGTCGCATCGCAGGTCGCCTCGGATGAACAGCTCGCCGAGCTTGGGGCGGGGTTCGTGATCGGCGAGGGGCTCGCGGAGAAGATCGACTCGGTCGAGGTGGAGGGGGACGCGATCCATGTCACGGCCCCGCGCCGGTGCGACGCCGCGACCGAGACGGGATCCTCGGGCGGAGTCTCGTACCGTTGCGCTGTGCGGCGCGTCTCGTCGGACCTTGCCGTTACGCCCGCGGAGGTGCAGGCCGTGACCGAGGCCATCTTCTCCGAAGACTGGCAGCGCACCGGTGCGCTCCACTGCTCGGTCCTCTTCTGCGACGGCCGGCTCGTCGCGAAGGCCTGCGACGTCGGCCGGCACAACTCGGTCGACAAGGTAGTCGGCGCCGCGGTCATCGGGGGTCTCGACCGGTCGCGATGTGTGCTCGCCTGCACGGGGCGCCAGCCGTCGGGGATGGTTCGGAAGGCGGCGAACGCCGGGATCCCCGTCCTCGTCTCGCGCGCGGCCTCGACCGACCAGGGGATAGCGACTGCCGAGGAGGCCGGGATCATGCTGATCTGCTTCTCGCGCGGCGACCGGTTCACGGTCTACACCCATCCCGAGCGGATGGGCGGTCCCCCGGCATGACCGGGCCGGCGCGGGTCAATCGGAGTCGCCGGAGAAGAGTCGATCGACGCCGAGCAGGACGTTGATCCAGCGCGTCTCCTCGCTGGACTGGACCAGGATCAGTACCATGAGCATCAGGGGCACGGCGAAGAGCATCCCGAGCACCCCCAGGAGCCAGCCGAAGATGATCACCGCGAGCACCACGAGCACGGGCGGGATATCAAAGGCTCGCGAGGCGAAGAACGAGAAGACCGGGTTCTCGACGACAAGGTTCAGCATGAGCACGACCACGACTACCGCGAACGCGCCCGCAAGGCCGTACTGGATCCAGGCGAAGAAGACGGCGGGAAGGGCCGCCGCGATCAGCCCGAGATACGGGATGTACCCGAGCAGGAAAGTGAGGACGCCCCAGAACACGGCTCCTTCGACCCCCATCACGAGGAGGATGCCACCGAAGAGAACGCCGTGGACGAGGTTCGTCTCGGTCCGGACCACCATGAAGTCGGTGACAAAACCGCCCATGCGCGATACCTGGTCCAAGGCCGTGGAGTCGGGCCCGAGGATCCGGGCGGCCCGTTCGGGAAGGCGGCGTGCCTCGAGCAGCATGAAGAAGGTCGTGATCATCACGAAGAAGAGCATCATCAGCACGCCACCGAGATCCGAGATCCAGCCGACGACCACGCCCGCGATGGCGCCGAGGTTGAGCGACGACGCCGAGAGTGCTGGCAGCGCGATCCCGAATCCGTCGAGGGCGAGCTGGACGCTCGCGATCCTCTGGTCGAGCTCAGCCTGGTAGGTCCCGATCTCGGTGACGAAGACGTTCAGGGCGTAGGCGAGCAGGCCGACGAGCGCGAGCACCAGCAGGAACGCCACGACGGATACGACCGTGACCGAGAGAGCGTGTGGGAGCCCCCGCCGCTCGAGAAAACCCACCGTCGGTAGGGCGAGCAGGGCCAGGATCACCGAGACGGCGACGATAGTGACCACGTCCGCCGCCATCCGGACGCCGAGCCCGATCACGAGCAGGAGCGCCGCGACGAGCAGGATCTGGACCGGGGCCGAGAGCCGTGCCGGTTCGTTCATCGAGGAATAGTGGTCGCAACGGCAGACAAAGGTTCGTGCGACGGGTTGGAGAAAGGGTGGATCGGCCGGGTTCTCAGTCCCCGGTCTGCTCGTCGACGAGGCCGAAACGGTTCCCCTCGGTGTCCTCGCAGATCGCCAGCGTGCCGACGCCGGGGATCGGCGTGCGTGGCATGATGATCTGTCCGCCGAGCTGGGAGACGCGGTCAAGATAGTCCGCGACCGAGGAGACGCCGACGTAGTTCATGATCTGCTGCCCCGGTTCGCCTCGCGGGCCCATGCCGCCGGCAAGGCCCGGCGAGCCGTCCAGGGCCCTGGTAGCGATCATGTGATACTCCATCGGAACACCTTCCGCCTTCTCGAAGGTCCATCCGAAGAGTTCGCTGTAGAATGCCTGCGCGCGACTGGTATCGTCTGCGGGCAGATCGAAGTGGACGATAGTTGGCATGATCGGCATAGATGCACCGGAATGCGATGAACATTTCGGGCCGATCGGGGAGGTGCGATCGGATGCGGATGAGATCGATACCGGCCGACGATGTGTGAATGTTCAAATGGCCTGAGCGTGAGATATCATACACGAGGCACGATGACGGAGACCGAAGGAACAACCGCGCTCCTGCTGCTGGGATGCCCGCAGGTGCCGGTCCAGACGAGCGTCGCGATACACCTCTGTGACCAGCTCCGCGAGCGTGGAATCGCGCCCGTGATCGCTGGAACCGGGTCGGCACGCAGGCTGATCGAGGTCGCGGACCCGAAGCGCCGGTACATCGGCGAGGTTGTCGACCTCGACGACTGCATCGACGCGATCGCGGAGAAGGAGCGCGACTTCGACCACGCCTATGTCTTTATCCACAACGACGGCGGGGTCAGCTACGCGGGCACCCTCTCAGCGATCTCGAAGGCGCGCCTCGTAGGAATCGTCTACGGGGAGCATGCGGACGAGGTGGCGGCATCGATCACGTTCCCGTGCGAGATCGTCGCGACGAAGGCCACGCACAACCCGATGCCGGTCGTGGTCAAGCTCGGGAGGGTGCTGCCATGAGCTGCATCGACCAGATCGAGTACGAGATCCTGCTTCAGGGCGCCTCGTTCAGGGAGGGGGCCGCGTACATTCGCAAGAACTTCGCCGAGTGGTTCGAGGTCGAGCCTGGATACCAGCTCTTCGGCTCGCACCTGATCGGGGTGCCGCCGGTGGTTCTCGGGATCGAGGGCGAGGACGTGATCTTCCCGTATACGAAACCGTGCCGTGGCACCTTCCTCCTCCGGGCGAAGGGGCCCGAGGAGGTCGCGAAGCTGCGAAAGCAAAAGAAGCGGCGGTGATCGCTAGTCGGGCTCGCGGGTCCTTTTTTAGCTTTTCACGACACACTACTACCCGAACGTGCATAATATCGACCTGATCCTCACTCTCTCCGGCGGGTTTGCAGCGGCCCTGGTCTTCGGGTATATCACGCACCGGGCGGGCCTCTCCCCGATCATCGGTTACCTGCTCGCCGGTATCGTCGTCGGTCCGTACACGCCGGGATTCGTCGCCGACGCGGGCCTTGCCGAACAGCTCGCCGAGATTGGCATCATCCTGCTGATGTTCGGCGTCGGCCTCCAGTTCCACATCAGGGAGTTCCTCGAGGTCTGGCGGGTCGCCGTGCCCGGGGCCGTCCTGCAGAGCCTGACCGCGACCGCGCTCGCCGCGGTGGCGATGCATGCACTGGGCTGGTCATGGGCCGCCGGACTCGTCTTCGGCCTGGCCATCTCGGTCGCGAGCACGGTCGTGCTGATCCGGGTCCTCTCCGACAACAACGATCTGCACACGCCCATCGGCCATATTGCCGTCGGCTGGCTGGTGATGGAGGACCTCTTCACCATCTTCGTCCTCGTCCTGCTCCCGGAGATCTTCGGCGCGGGTGACCCCACTCCCGCCAGCCTTCTGGCGGCGACAGGGCTGGCCGCCGTCAAGATCGCCGTGCTCGGCATCTTCGCATTTGCCATCGGAGGGTGGGTGTTGCCACGGGTCCTGCACCGGATCGCGGACACGGGCTCGCGTGAGCTCTTCACCCTTGCGGTGCTCGCGATCGCCCTCGGCATCGCCGTCGGGTCGTCCCTGCTCTTCTCCGTCTCCATGGCGCTCGGCGCCTTCCTGGCGGGGATGGTTGTCGGCCGCTCGGACTTCAGCCTGCGCGCGGCCACCGAGGCCCTGCCGTTGCGCGATGCCTTCGCCGTCCTCTTCTTCGTCTCGGTAGGCATGCTCTTCGACTGGAACGGCCTCGTTGAGTCGCCCCTGCTGGTCGTCGCCACGCTCGCAATCATCCTGATCGGCAAGCCGCTGGCCGCACTGGCTCTGGTCGTCCTGATGCGCTACCCCCTCCGGGTGGCCATCTCGGTCGCGCTCGTGCTTGCCCAGGTAGGCGAGTTCACGTTCATCCTCGGCACGATGGGCCGGGACCTCGGCATCCTGCCGCCGGAGGCCACGAACATCCTCGTGGCCGCCGCCATCATATCGATCTCCCTGAACCCAGTCCTGTACCGGGGCAAGGTCTGGATCGAGCGCTTGCTGGAGCGGAGGGCCCCGCGCCTGACCCGCAGGATCCACACCCGCACGGCCTCCGCGGCTGGAACGGGGCCCCTGCCCCTCCCCGAACCGTCCGGGAGGCTGCCCGCAATCGTTGTCGGCTACGGGCCCGTGGGGCAGACCGTCATCCAGCTCCTCCGCGACAACAACATCGACGTCACCGTCGTGGAGTTGAACGTCGGCACGGTGAAGGCGCTCCAGGCACAGGGGATACGGGCGATCTACGGCGACGCCACGCGGATCCAGACCCTGACCGGGGCCGGCGCCCGCGAGGCGAGCGTTCTGGTGCTTACCACCCCGAAGATCCACGGGTGCCACGAGATCGTCCGGCAGGTACGGGCGCTCAACCCTGAGATCCGGGTGATCGCGCGGACCGAGTACCTGCAAGAATGCGGTGCGCTCTGCGAGGCCGGGGCCGACCGTGTTCTCTCGGACGAGGTCGAGGTTGCCCTGGCGGTCACCGAGTACATCCTGCAGCAGTTCGGCGCCACGCCCGAACAGGTGGAGCGCGAACGCGCAAGGGTGCACGATACGCTCTTCTGCAGGACCACGCCCCCGGAGGTTCCCGACAGCGGGGTGTGATCACGGCGCCGATTCCTCCGCGAACTCCGGGTGCTCGGCGAGGAACGCGGTCTCTTTTGCGGTCATCTCCTCGGGGGTGAGCTCGGACTTCATGCAGATGGAGCGATGGGAAACGAACCGGCCGCACGTGAAGTGACCGCAGTCGTCCTCCCGCCTGCAGGCGCCGTAGCTCTTCTCTTCAAGGTCGTGGTAGACGAGCGGATACCCGGCCCGCTCCGCCTCCTTCTTCGCCGACGTCCATGAGTCTGCCATGCGCGACAGGGAGCCGGGCGAGCCCTTAATAGTGCCGGTGCGAATCCAGCCCGAGGCGTCAGGGCGCCGCCCGCCGCTCCTCCTCGGTGAGCTGTTCGAGGACCTGGGCGGTGGGGCCGATCGC
>CAZCUJ010000021.1:0-41219 GCA_964501565.1 uncultured Methanospirillum sp. | reverse complement strand
GCGAGGCGATGATCTCCTCCATGCGTCCGGCAAGCCCGTCCCAGAGCAGGAGCCGACCGATCAGGAGCTCGCCCTCGCCGGTCAGGTACTTGATGACCTCGGTCGCCTGGATGCAGCCGATCACCCCGGGCGTGACCCCGACCACGGGAAAGACCTCCTTCGGCGGGACATTCGGAAAGAGGCAGGCCAGGCACGGTCCATGGCCCGGGAGACAGGTTGTGGCCTGGCCGTGAAATCCCCGGACGGCACCGTGGAAGAGCGGGATGCCGCGTTCGTGGGCGACACGGTTGAGCATGAACCGTATGGGGTAATTGTCCATCGCGTCCACGATCCCGTCCGCGTCGCCGACGAGATCGACCACGTTCTCCTCCGTGATCGTAACCCGCTTCCCCTCGACCTGGATCGATGGGTTGAGTGCCCGGAGCGTTTCGATGCCGGATTCCACCTTCGGGCGTCCAAGGTCGGCGTCGCCGTGGAGGATCTGCCGGTTCAGGTTCGTCGCTTCGACCGTGTCGTGATCAATCAACGCCAACCGGCCCACGCCCGCGACCGCGAGGTAGATCGCGGCTGGCGAGCCCAGCCCCCCTGCACCCGCGATCACGATGTGCGCCCCCTTCAGCCGCTCCTGACCCTCCTCCCCGAAGGAGAGGATCTGACGGCCGTATCGCTCCCTCTCGGCCGGGGTCAGGCCTGTGGGCATCTATTCCTCTCCTGGCCGAGGGAGATCGACGCATCCACCACTGATAGGCTGCCCGTCCGCTGCCGCGGCCCGCTCGCGCACGGACCGGCAGATGGCGCAGAGCCGGGTCGGGACGTCCGTGGACTCGCCGCTCGCGAGCTCATCGGCCGCCCGGTCGATCTCGGCCTTGATGTCGTCGTCGAACTCGATCCGGTATCCCCGCTTGCCCGAGAGGTACTGGGAGATCGCGGCGGGTGCGGTCTCGAGCAGTCTGGCGGCCTCGAGCTGCGAGTGGCCCTTCCGGACGAGGGCGGCGGCGAGGGCCGCGCGGATGGCGGGCAGGAGGTCCCAGACGACCTCCTGGCAGGGGAGCTTGACCATATACCCAACTTATATACGGGTGACACTCATAAAGGTTACTTCACAATTGTTAATGATCGGGTGACAATCCATGACCTCGACTGATCCACGGGAGGACGTGCTCGTCCTCGCGCACAACTACGTCCGCCCCGAAGTTCAGGACTACGCGGACATCGTGGGCGACAGCCTCGAGCTGGCCCGGTTGGCCGTCGCGAGTGAGAGACCGTTCATCGTGCTGGCCGGTGTCGACTTCATGGCCGAGACGGCCGCGATCCTGAACCCCGGAAAGACCGTGGTCCACCCCGAGCCCCTCGCGCAGTGCGCGATGGCCTCCCGGTTGACCGTTGCGGAGATCGAGAGTGCCCGGGTCCGGTATCCCGGTGTGCCGCTTGTCACGTACGTCAACTCGTCGGCAGCGGCCAAGGCAGTCTCCGATATCTGCTGCACCTCGGCGAACGCGGTCCGCGTCGTCGAGAGCCTCCATGCGGAACGGGTCCTCTTTGCGCCGGACCGGAACCTGGCGGCGTACGTCGCGGCCCAGACCGGCATCGAGGTGATCCCCGTCCCGGCGCTCGGGTGCTGCCCGACGCACCAGTCTCTCTCAGCCCCCGACGTTGAGGAGCAGATCCGTGCCCACCCTGGTGCCGAGGTGATGGTCCACCCCGAGACGACCCAGGCCGTCCAGGCACTCGCTGATTTCATCGGCTCGACCTCGGCCATGATCCGACGGGTGCAGGAGACCGACGCCACGACCGTGATCGTCGGCACCGAGGTCTCGATCCTGTACCGGATGCGGAAGGTTGCCCCCGACAAGGTCCTTGTTCCGGCCTCGGCCCTGATGTCCTGCGCGGACATGCGCATGATCACCCTTGACCTCGTCGAGGAGGCCGTGCGCACTCGTTCGCCCGTAGTCCGGGTCGACCCCGCGGTCGCTGCCGGAGCCCGCCGGGCCCTGGAACGGATGCTGGCGGTCGGTTGAGATGGAGCGTTATCTGGTCCGGTACGGCGAGGTCTTCCTCAAGTCGGATCCGGTCCGACGGCAATGGGAGCAGGTGCTGGCCAACGAGATCCGGGACAGGATGCCGGGCGTCGCGGTCCGGACCGGGCGCGGCCGGCTCTGGGTCGACGGCCCCGTCGATCGCGATACCCTCTCCCGCATCTTCGGCGTGGTCTCGTTCTCGCCCACGGTCCCGTGCATGCTCGATGACCTCGACCATGCGGTGCTCGAGTACGTGGCTGCGTGTTTCGGGGATCGGGCCCGGCACACCTTCGCAGTGCGGGTAAAACGGGTGGGAAACCATTCATTCTCATCGCAGGAGAAGGCCGCAGCCATCGGCGCCCTGATCGGCGCGGCACACCCCGAGCTCCGGGTCGACCTTTCGATCCCCGATCTCACGCTCCACGTCGAGATCCGGGACGAGCGATGCTACCTGTACCACGAGGTCTATCCGGGACAGGGCGGACTGCCGCCGGGGACGCAGGGAAGCCTCGTTGCGCTTGTCTCGGGCGGGATCGATTCGCCGGTGGCCGCGTACATGATGATGCGCCGCGGGTGTCGGATCTTCCCGCTGATGATCGCGCTCGACGGCTACCTCGACGAGACGGCCGTCGCACGGGCCGAGGCCGTGGTCGAGCGGCTTCGCCCGTATCAGCCCGACATCGCCCTGCACGTCATCCAGGATGGCTATCTTCTCAGCGCGAAGGGGGTGCTCCGCCGGGCGGGCCAGGAACGGTATACCTGCGTGCTCTGCAAGCGACGGATGTACCGCCTTGCCGGGGAGTGGGCCGCCGAGCACGGCGCCCTGGGCATCGTGACCGGCGAGGCGCTGGGGCAGGTCGCGAGCCAGACCCTCGACAACCTCCGCGTCCTCGATGACGCGGCACCCCTTCCTATATACCGGCCGCTGATCGGCTTCGACAAGGAGGAGATCATCGCGATCGCAAGAAGGATCGGCACGTTTCAGACCTCGATCGCGCCCGCCTCTATGTGCCAAGCCGTCCCGTCGATGCCGACCACGAAGGCGAAGCTGGCGCTGGTCCGGAAGTTCGAGGCCGCAGTCGGACCTTGCCCCATTGGGATCCCCGAAGCCAGCGACCTCGATCCGCTGTCCCGCACCATCACCTGACCTGGCGGGGTATGGATTGCGGCAATTCTTGCCGGCGTGCCCGGGTTTATCCTGGACGGGCGCCCAGAGTGTAGTGGAGTTTCACGATCGTGAAACCGCCTGCCAGAGTGGCGGAATGGCTACGCGGCTGACTGCAGATCAGCATAACCCGGTTCGATTCCGGGCTCTGGCTCTCTACCCAGACCACCTCAAGGGGTAACGAACAGTCACGCCAGGCGGAGTGCGGAGATGGTGCGCGATCTCACGGCGGAATCAAAGGCTTATCTCGTGAGTGTCGGGAGTATCGCGATCGATCAATCGCTCTTCTTGGACGATCTGATAACATCGGCGACAGCCGGGCCGGGGGCCGGCGGTAACTCCATTTTCCTCGCTTCAGGTGGCCACCGTGTCCGTCTCTCCATCAACCCTGCCTCGCCTCTCCGCGCCGTCCCTCAGAATAGCGATGTCGCGATCATGCGGGGCGAAGCGATCATTGCGTCAGGTCAGCTCGAACGACCCCTCTGCCACTGCCCGCGCCAGGCCTACATCACCATCAGCGAGCGCTGCATCTACAACTGCCTGTTCTGTCCTGTGCCAAAACTGCAGGGAAAGGTGAAGACCATCGAGGAGATCGTGCGCATGGTCGAGGACTCGGCCCAAACCGGCGAGTTGCAGGCGATCTCCCTGACCAGCGGAGTTGCCGAGTCGCCGGAGCGCGAGGTTCGGTACGCGGTTCGGGTCGTCCGGGAACTGCGGAACCGGTACGACCTTCCGATCGGCGTATCGGTCTATCCCACGGAGACATCGTCCGCAGACCTGTTCGCAGCGGGTGCAAGCGAGATCAAGTACAACGTCGAGACGATGGACCCCGCCATCTTCGCGCGCGTCTGTCCCGGGCTCTCGCTTCCCGGGATCCTTACCGCGCTCCAGGACGCGGTCGATATCTTCGGCCGGAACCATGTCTCCTCGAACTTTATCCTTGGTCTGGGCGAGACGGACGAATGCGTCAGGAGCGGCATCGAGATCCTCGCCGGCATGGGTGTGATCCCGAACCTCCGTCCGATCTCACCCCACCCGCTCAGACAGGGGGAGATCGCCGTTTGCCGCCCCTCCGCCGAACGGTTGATCCGACTCGCCCGGACCAATAGAGCGGCGCTCGAACGACACGGCCTGTCGGTGACGGACTCGCGCACGATGTGCCTGCCCTGCACCGGGTGCGACCTCGTGCCGGGCATCGATCTCTGAACCGGGTCGATGGATCTGCCCCGGCGTTCCGCACCCGTTAACCGCTTTCGGACCCGTCTCCGAGTCGCTCCCCCCTGCCGACGCCACGACACGAATCGGCTTCGGGTTCTGTGCCGGGGAGCAGGGTTGATATGGAAAGCCGACAAGTAACAATCGTGAATAAGGACCGCCCTGTCTCTGACGATAGGGGGACCTTGAGGGTTTTTCCGGGACGTGGCATGAGGATCTGCATCTGCCGGGTTCGATACGCTGCCATCCAGGCTCGCGTTGGCCCGAACCATCGGCAAGACGAACCGATTATCGTCGTGTCCCCGGATTCCAGCGACCGATCCAGGTGTGCGATCGCGACCAGAAGGAGAGGGACGCTCCATGGTGTTCACCCGGTTCCGTGAAGATATTCAGGCGATCTTTGCGAAAGATCCTGAGGCTCGCTCAACGATCGAGGTCATGCTTCTGTATCCCGGTCTCCACGCCCTCTGGTTTCACCGCCGGGCTCACTGGCTCTGGACTCATGGCTCGACCTTCTGGGGACGGTTCCTCTCCCACATCAGCCGGTTTCTGACCGGGATCGAGATCCATCCCGGGGCTGTGATGGGGCGTCGGGTGGTGATCGACCACGGCATGGAGGTCGTGATCGGCGAGACGGCCGAGGTAGGGGACGACGTCCTGATCTATATGGGCGTCGTCCTCGGCGGCACCTCGCTCGCGGGCGGCAAGCGCCACCCGACCATCGGCAACGGCGTCGTTATCGGTTCGGGGGCCTCCGTCCTCGGGCCGATCGCGGTCGGGGACTCCGCCCGGATCGGCGCGGGCGCGGTTGTGGTCCGGCCTGTGCCGGCCGGCGCGACCGTGGTCGGCGTGCCCGGCCGGATCGCGGGCGGGACATGCGGGCCGGGCGAGGAAGAGGAGGGCGTGATGCCAGACCCGATGCTCCGTGTCGTTTCTCGCCTCCTCGACCGGGAGAACCAGCTCGAGGAGCGGCTCCGGGCCCTCGAACGGTCGCTACCAGGGCCGGTGAGGGAGGACGCACGCCTCGAGCTGACGCGCGAGGACGAGGTCCGGGAGGCCCTCCGGGCCGTGGTCGATCCCGAGGTGGGGATCGACGTGGTCGACCTCGGGCTGATCCGGGATATCCATGTCGATCCGACGACAGGAGCGGCCACCGTTGACCTGGTCCTGACCACCAAAGGCTGTCCGCTCGTGGACTACCTCTCCGAGCAGGTCCGGCGGCGCGCGGCCTCCCTGCCGGGTATCACCGGAGTCGAGGTCCGTGTCCTCGACGAGCCTTGGGACTGGGACCGGTTCGCAAAACAGCGTGGCAGCCTGTAGGCGGTCTGATCCTACGGGCAGAGCGGAACCGGATTCCCGTTCCCTTCCCTTACTCGTTCTCGAACTGCCTCACCGCCCCCGGCAGGCAGGTCACGACTCCGCGGACTCCGGAGGCGGTCAGGGTCATCAGGATTGCGTCCACAACCTCCGCCTTCGTCGCCCCTGCAGCCTTCGCCATCGGTACATGCGCCGTCACCGCGGCGCCGTCGCCCATCGCGGCCTTCATAGCGATGTAGATGAGTTGCTTCGTCTTCGGATCAATCCCTTTCGAGGCCACGAGCGCCTGGATCAGGCCGCCGAATGCCGCAGCCACCTCCGGGGCTTCTCTCTGGAATACTTCCATCGGGTTTTGCTGGACCGTTGCCATGAAGGAGAGTACAACGGGCGCTAATTTGTAACACTCGCCCGTGGCAGGGGAAGAGAGCGGTTTCGGATGCCGCGAGGTGGAAAAAATCGGATTTGTTCGGTGGGGCTCCCTGTCAGGCAGTCCCGATCGTCACGCTCCCCCCGCTCCCGGCAGACTGTAGAGGCTCTGCCGGGCGTCCAGGAAATGGAATCGTTCGACGAGCAGGTTCTTCTCCTTCAGCCGCCCGATAGCATAACGCACCGTTCGTGAGGGGAGCGCAGTTCTCTCGACGAGATCCTTCTGAGTCAGCTGACCGTCACTCTCAAGGACCTTGTAGACAAGCTTGGCCGACGGTGGAAGAGGGCCTATCTGCGGTGAGCCGTTACCGGCAAAAACGATCACTCATGGTCGTGCACTGATTCGTATCGTGGTAATTCACGATTGTTAATCATTTCGGTCTGCGATTTGAATCAACGAGCGGTTGGCCGGCTGTGCGTCGGCCCCCCCTGGCCCGGCCATAAGACCTCGATGTCATCCGCGTATCGGTTGTCAAACGTCCCCCAGTCTGTGGTGATCCTTGCATCGTCCAACGTCTGCATCAGACGCATATTCTCCTCGACTGTCGACATGGCTACTGCTTCGCCTGCCCTCGGTCGCATCGCCTTGCACAGGGGATAGGTGTCCGTTTCGGGTGGGCATATTATATCTATGGCGGGTGGCGCCGCCAGATTTCAGGGCGGCTCAATACTGCAGATGGCTCCCATCGCAGAAGGGCTTGTTCCGCGAGCGCCCACAGCGGCAGAGGGTGACCCGGTTCCGGACCGTGTACGACGCTCCGTCGGCCGAGATGACGGGGATGCCGCCACGGACCCAGAGGGGGCCGTGCTCGCCCTTCGCGGGGTACTCGACGACGGCGATCGATCTCTCGAGCCGCGGCTCCATCGCCTCGCCGGTGGCCGGGTTCCGGACGACAAGCCGGCCCGAGGGGCACATGCTGGCCTCCTTGATCGCCGTCGCCCGGGCCTCGGGGTCGCCGGAGTCCTCTGTCAACCCCCAGATGCCGCCGGCCCGCATGCAGAACCGGGCGTGGGCGCAGAGGCCTTCGTAGTCGTCGAGGACGAGCGCCGGGCCCCGGTAGATCCGGGGGCGCCGGAGGTGGGGCTCGTTCCCGGCAGTCTCAGTGCCGATGAAGTCGGTGGTCGCGTGCGACCCGTCGCAGAAAGGCGGGTTCTGGGTTCGGCCGCAGCGGCAGAGGGCGTAATGCTGCTGCAGGGGAAAGGTCGTCGCGACACGCCAGTGCCGGCAGTAACCCTTGTCGTCGTTGCAGATCTCCTCGATCGTCAGGGGCACGCCGCTGGTGACGATTTACGGACCGTTCGGGCTGACGACGATACGCATCCCGCTGCCCTCGGCCCCCTCTTCAGGTTCCGCCATTAATCCTGGTTCACCGGTTCGTGAAATTAGGGCCGGATCGGATATACCCATCGGGCCGAAGCCGCCGCGTGGAGTAAAACCGGCCGATGCGGGTGTCCGGCAGGGTGAAGAAGACCGTCGAGCCCTCACCCAGCGTCGACGCGACCTAGGCCGTTCCGCCGTGCCGCGCTATGGGATTATTACACGCGGCGAGGATGTTTGCGTGGCACCTTCTTCGCAGCAGCTGATTTTATCGGCGCTGAGTAGCTGGATCGCGTATTTAGCGGATTTCCGTAGGTTTTCCCTCGTTCACCGTCAAACGAAGGGTATTAATAGCATTGAGTTTCAGTTCAAGCCGTAAACACACTATTGGAGGTTGGAAAAATGGAAAATCCAGAGGACTTTCCAGAATCCGACCTCAATTCGGGGGTCTCCATAGCAGCACTCCGTCTTTTTTTCGAACCCGTACCGGACGATGATCTATATCCGACTGTGTGCGCCGGACCATTCCCGTCAGATCACGGATCACCGGCCGTCATTTCGACAGGGTACGGAAGGTGAAGGGTGGTCGAATCTGCCGCCCCCTCCCGGGGGTCGATTACATATGGTGCTGGATGGGGATCCATCACCCGGGTTTGCTCACCCATGCCCGGGAGACGAACGCCCCATGGCAACCCGACTGCCAGTGAACACCGTGCCGGCCGGGCCAGCGATCCAGGTTCCCGATCTTCCTATCGCCCTTCGCCCTCCCGATCCGACTCCGGTATCACTGTGCGGCCCGACACGTGCTATCGGTGATTGCCGGTATCTCGCCTGGTGGTGGATCGGTCCTAGAGCCAGTCCGGCAGGGTGTCGTCCCGCCGGCCCCGGTTCGGCAACGGTGGAATCTCGGCCGATTCCTGGCGCGGGGGTTCGCCGATCAGACGGAGGATGGCCAGTGCGCCGGCCACGAGCCAGAGCCCGGCGAGCACGCCGCCGAAGAGCAGGACGAGCAGCCCTGTCCATCCGGGGGCTCCCGTGGTCGAGGGCGTCTCGATCGCCGCCTGCACGAGTGAACTGCCTTCCCCGGAGGTCGAGGCTCGCAAAGATCCTTGCTGAGCGACTGCGGAGCCAGTATCTGCTGCCATGGTGGTAGTCACGAGCACGAGCAGGGCGAAGCAGAGGATCATCCGGATAGTCCGTCGTCGTGTCACAGGGGTCACGCTCCGGACTCTGCGTGGATCTCTATCGCTATAAACGCTTCGGTCCCTAGAGGTCCATTTCGTCCACTCACAGCAGATGACAATACGGTACGCATCCGCAACATCCATATTCATCCCCGTTGAAGAGCTCCCGTATGGGTATGTTCAAGACCGTGCATCGGCTGACCACGCTGACCTCGCGGCTTCAACGGTTCCGGGACCCTCTCCAGATGCTCCTCCAGGGAGTTCGCGACCCCCGTGTCCCGATCGTGCCCAAGGCCGTGATGATCGCCACACTCGCGTACGTCGCGAGCCCGATCGATATCATCCCCGACATCATCCCGTTCGTCGGCCACCTCGACGACATGATCATCATACCGCTCGGGGTGGGCATCGCGGTCTCGCTGCTCCCGCGCAGGCTCCAGGGCGAGTACGACGCCGTGCGGCGCGGCCTGCCCGCCCCCGCGTGCACTCCCTGATCCGTTCCGGCCGGGCGAGGACCGCCCCGAATCCTCCGCCGCCACGACCAGCGGCGCATCGATACGGCCCCCGCAGCCGTTCGTGACGGCGGAGGCCGGAAAACCCGTCCCCACGGGTATTGTTTATGCGACGGCACGGCCAACCTATGTGCCACGCAGGCGATCTCAGTGGACCTCATCGCATCCTTCTTCCTGGCAATACTCCCGATCCTCGTCGTCTTCGTCGGTCTCGTCTTCCTCAAGCAGCCGGGGACGCTCATGGCTCTCGTCGGCTGGGTACTGACCGTCGTCATCGCCGTTCTCTTCTTCTCGACCTCGCCCGCGATTGCCATGCTCGCCACGGCCAACGGGATCCTCGCCTCGTTCGGGATCTCGCTCATGGTCCTCTTCACCATCCTCCAGGTCACGATGATGGACGTGACGGGCGCCATCACCTCGATCACCGAGTACATCCGGCTCGTCGCCGCCGAGCGGTACGAGCAGGTCATGCTCCTCAACGTCGGCCTCGGCTCCTTCCTCGTCTCGATCGGGGCCACGCCGGTCACCATGCTCCCTCCGATCATGCTCGCGCTCGGGTTCTCGCCGGTGGCCGCCGTGGCGCTTCCCTGCCTCGGGTACGATCCGCTGACCTCGTTCTCGCTCCTGGCCGTCCCCATCACGCTGCCCGCACAGGTCTTCAACCTGGACCTCGAGGCGCTGGGCTCGCAGATCTCGCTCTTCCTCCCCGTCGTCTCGACCGGGTTCGCGCTCGGCATGCTCTTCATCGCCGATGGGTGGAACGGGGTCCGGAAAGGACTCGTGCCGGCGCTCGTGGCCGGCCTCACCCTCGGACTCTCTGCCATCGTCTTTGTCCGGATCCTCCCTGTCTCAGCGATCGGGCTGGTCGGTGTCTTCTCGGGCCTGGTCACGATCGCCGTCCTGCTCCTGCTGCGCGTCGTCCGGGGCAGACAGATCGTCGTCCGGCAGGCGGAGATGCCGGCCGGCGTGATGCCGATCGGACGGGCCGCGCTCCCCTGGATCCTCCTGGTCTCCTTCTGCATCGTGATCAGTATTCCCGCGATCTCGGCCTTCCTGCACGGGATGCTCGGACCGCTGCAGGTAATACCGATCGTGGCGGACAGGTCGATCGACCTGAAGCTGCTCAACCAGGCCTATGTCTGGGTCCTCGGCTCGACCCTGATCGCGGCGCCGTTCATGGTGAGGGGGCGCGAGGAGGCCCGGACCATCGTCACCACCTGGCTGCGGCGAGCGTGGGCACCGACCGTCGCCGCCGCCGTGTTCTTCGCCATCGCATATGTCATGGACTGGTCCGGCCAGTCCGTGATCGGTGGAGAGCTGACCTTCGCCCCGGGCATGGGGGACGTCAACATGAACGCTGTGATCGGCCTCACGCTGGCCATGGTCTTTGGTGTCGCGTTTCCGCTGATAAGCCCCCTGCTCGGGCTCTTCGGCGCGTTCGTCTCGGGCTCGGAGGCGTCCTCGAACGTGATGTTCCACGGGATCCTGAAGCGGGCCACGGGCGTGCTCGACCTCGACTTCATCAAGGTGTACGCGGCCCACGCGGTCGCTGGCGGGATCGCGTCGGGCGTTGCGCCCGCCAAGATCATCAACGCGGCCGCCGTGATCGACCAGCTGGGGATCGAGGGAGAGGTGATCCGCCGCTGTGCCCCGGTTGCGATCCTCCTGACCCTCGTCACGGGTGTGATGCTCGTCGTGATGCTCGCCATCTGAGCCCGCGGCGCGGCCATCCTGGATCGGCTCACGGGCTAGAGAACCGTCACGGCGATTCCCGGCGACGGATACGTGCCACTGGTCGATGCCGGTCGAATCGACCAAATGCGGGCAGCCCGTGGGCTGACGCCCCGGCGAAGGCTGCGTTCGCCCAGCGTTCGGGCCTCAGTCCGATGCCGCCGAGAGGGCGAGCTTCGACCGCTCCTGCGGCGTGGAGCCGCCGGTGATGAGGCCGAAGTCGCCCTGAAGCGCCTTGAGCGCGACACGCTCGCGGTCGATCTCGCGCCGCGTCCGGATGCCGAGGCGGCAATGATCTCGATCGGCGGACACCACCCCTGGAGGGCGAGCTGGAGCAGGATCGGCAGCACGATCCCGGGCACGAGGAGCCAGCGCCGATCGCGCGTGACGCCGAGGACGAGGCCGATCAGCGCCAGTGTTGCCGTGTTCGAGTCCAGCACCCGCTCGACGTCCCATTCGCGGTCGAGCTCTGCAATTCGCGCCGTGATCTCCGGAAGCCGGCGAGCGGCGTAGAAACGGTCCCTCGCCTCGGTCTCCGCGTCGATCCATGCATTAATCTCGGCCGGAGTGTTCTCCCGCACACGGTCCTTGCGATCTATTATATCCCGGTCCGTCCGATGGCGTCCTGGAACATCAAACGTGCGAAGGCATCGTATTTTACTGGATATGGTTACATGCGTTTCGGCCACAGGGGATGGCGAACGATGACCCCGACCGGTCCCACCATGCCCAGGGCAGAGACGGAGACGGTCTGCATCACCGGGGCCCGTCGCTGCCGGGACGAGTACCCCCGCCAGTTCTCTCACCTCGCCCAGGGGGTGGTCGCGGGAGTCCTGATACTGCTGCTGCCATCCGGCCTCCCCGTCATGATCCTGGCAGGGGTGCTCCTCGCAAGCGTTCTGATCTCGGACGCGCTGGTGGGTCAGGACCTGGAGAGCTCCCGAGCCGGCCTTTTCGTCGGCATGTTTATTCGAACCCACGAGGCTCCTGGGGGCGGCGCGAACTACACGGGCCTCTCGGTCCTCGCGGCGCTCATCTTCTTTCCGGCCACGGCCGTTGCGGTAGCGACGATCGCGTTCGGGGTACTCGACGCGGTCTCGACAATCGCCGGGCTCCGGTACGGGCGCCGGCGCCTGCCGAACGGAAAGTCGATCGAGGGAAGCATCGTGGCCATCGCCGTCACGATCCCCGTCCTGCTCATCTTTCTCCCAGCACTCGCCTCGCTGGCGATCGCATCCGTCGGAGCGCTGGCAGAACTCGTGCTCCCTGTCAACGACAACCTGGTCGTACCATTTCTGATCGCGCTCCTGGTGACCGCAGTCGTGTGAACGGTCGCTCCGATCCCGTCCCGGAGGAGTTCCTCCAGGTCGCGTCTCGTGTCCAGCGGGTAGGGGTTCGAGAGAGGGTGCCGGACAGGCAGGGTTCCCCCACTGTGGGAACGATGGTCGCGATCGTGATCGTCCGGTTCCCCGTGGCGGCCGCAGGGGTACACCCACGGGCGGTCCCGCGGGAAGAACGACAGGAGAGAGAGGATTGCCGGCCAGGGGCTGCCTCCTCCCGGGGGGGGCGCTCCCCCGCTGGCGACACCCCACCGAAAACAGCCTTTCAGGGAAGAGTGATCCAGCAGCCGGACCCTAATCCATGAGCGGGGAGATGCGTTCCCGGATCGCGTCCCGCATCGCCTCGGCCGGAGCCCGGTCCTCGGCCTCGACCATGATACGGACGATCGGCTCGGTCCCCGACCGGCGGACGAGGGCCCAGGTCCCCCCCTTCGCGATCCGGATCCCGTCCGTCCGGTCGGCGGAGAAGTCGGGGAAGGCCGCCCCTACCGCGGCGATCACCTCGTCCGCCTTCTGGGTCCTGACGCGCTCGGTGATGAAATGATAGGATGGCAGCTCGTCCACCAGCTCGGAGAGGGGACGCCCCTCCTCGGCCAGCATGCCGACCATCATCGCTGCGGTCATGCCCCCGTCGCGGCAGAACTGGTGGTCGGGGTAGATCAACCCGCCGTTCCCCTCGCCGCCGAACGCCACCGGGATCCCGGCCGCGATCAGCGCGAGCATGGTCCGGGCCACGTAGATCGAGCCCACGCGGGTGTACCGGACGGTGCAGCCGGTCTCCGCGGCAACGTCCTCGATCAGCTGCGAGGTCGAGACGGGGGTCACGATCTCACCCGTGCGCCGCCGGCAGACGTGCCGGGCGATCAGCGCGAACTCTCGGTTCTCCTCGAGGAACCTGCCGCGATCGTCGACGAAGACGGCACGGTCCGCGTCGCCGTCGTGGGCAACCCCGAACGCGGCACCGGTCTCCACGACGAGCCGGGCGAGGGGCTTGAGGCCCTCGGCGGTCGGTTCGGGCAGCCGCCCGGGAAAGGTGCCGTCAGGCTGGTCGTTGATCGCGTGCACCGAGCACCCCATGCGCGAGAGCAGGGTGGGCGTGGTCAGGGCCGCGGGGCCGGACCCGGGGTCGACGGCGACGGTCATGCCCGCACCGGCGCCCTCGGGGAAGTGCCCGAGGATGCCGTCGAGGTACCCTCCGACGAGTTCCGGGGCAGCCTGCTCCGACCCGAGGCCGCGCCAGCCGGCGAGGGCGTACTCCTCACGGACGAGCCGGCCCTCGAGCGCGATCACCTCCGTATCCCCCATCTCGGTCCCGTCGTGCTCGATGATCTTGACCCCGTTGTACTCGGGGGGGTTGTGCGAGGCGGTGATCATGGCGCCCGCGGCGAAGGTGTCGCGGACGGTATACTGGAGGGCCGGCGTGGGCAGGACGCCGCAGTCGACCACGGTGCACCCCACGGCTATCAGCCCGGCCTTGAGCGCGTGCACGAGCATGGGCCCCGAGGTCCGGGTGTCCCGCCCGACGGCGATCGTGCCCGGACGCATTGAGCCGAGCGCCTGTCCGATACGGAGCACGAGCCCGGGCGTCATGGACTCCCCCACGACGCCGCGCACCCCGTTCGTCCCGAAGAACTTCTTCTCCTCCGTCAATTTCATCCTCCCCGACCCATGGTGCCCATCAGCTCCGCCACGAGCGCGGCGAACGCCGCGCTCCCGGTCGCGGGATCGCAGGCGACCAGCGCGATCACTATTGTCCCGCCACCGGCATAGACCCTGCCGTTCACGCCCGCCGCGAGGATTCCCGGAGCGGACTGCCACCGCGCCCCCAGTCGTTCGAGCCCGTCCCGATCTGCCGCGAGGGAAGGCGGGACCATGAGCGTCCCGCTGCACTCGAAACCGCCGGGCCCACTCGCCCGTTCGCGGCAGTCCCGCAGCAGCCCGCCGGGCGAGACGTAGTCGTCGAACCGGTCGAGAGCGCCGAGCACCTCACGTGCGTCGGGGTTCCGGAGCACGCAGCGTTCCGATAGCAGGTCTCCGATCACCACCCTGGAGAACGGCTCGGTCTTGAACCCCTCGACGAGCGCGAGGTCACACCCGCTGTCCGAGAGGCGATCGAGGGCGGCGAAGAGGGTATCGCTCCTGAGCACGGTGACGCCCTTGGCGGAGTCGATCCCGGTGACGGCGCGCGCGCCCCGCTCGTAGAAGCGGGTGGTATCCCGCCCGGGGTCGAGCGCGAACGGGTGGACGCCGCCGAGGTGCTTGACCACGCCGATCGCGAGATCGGGCGGGGCCGCGTCGATCACCTCCTCGATCAGGGTCGTCTTGCCCGTTCCCGACCAGCCGGCGAACTGGACGACCCTCATTCCTCCTCCGCGCGCGCCCGCGTCTCGAGGAGGGTCTGTGCCGCCGTGCCGACGGAGCGCATGATCGTCGCGATCCGGTCCTCGATGTCGAGCTCGTCGTCGACGGGGAGGCTCGTCCCCTCCACCTCGAGGAGGAATCGG
Source organism: uncultured Methanospirillum sp. (assembly GCA_964501565.1). Classification (GTDB taxonomy): domain Archaea; phylum Halobacteriota; class Methanomicrobia; order Methanomicrobiales; family Methanospirillaceae; genus UBA288. The sequence continues at coordinate 26,489 of CAZCUJ010000021.1, read as the reverse complement.
GCGATCTCGCTCGCCTCGAAGAGGAGGTCATCGAGCTCCCCGGTCGTGAAGAAGCCGCACATGGCTCCGTAGAAGAAGGTCGCTCCGGACTTGCGCACCTTCTTCTTGAAGGAGTTCCGCGCCTGGTTGACGGCCTGCGGGGAGTACGGCTCGGTCATGAACGGGACGAGCTCGGGCAGGTGCTGGCCGATGAAGGTCATCTCCGCCCCGGAGGTGGTCCTGAAGTCGGCGCAGAGCCGGGCGAGCGCCCACTCGCGCGCCGTGATATAGGTATGCTTTCGCAGGAACCGGTTCACCTTCTCGTAGGCCGCGCCGTCCACCTTGCGGAACTTGGCGTAGCGGGCGACCTCGTTCGGATCGAATCCGGCAGCCATTGAGTATAGATCGTCCCGGGAGTTCAAAAAAGGGGCGGAGCCGCGGGGCTCAGAGCCGGTTGAAGAGCCAGACGACATCAGCGAAGTCGACCCGGCCGTTTCCATTGTAGTCGAAGCACTCGACCGGCTCGTTCGCCGCGATCCACGCCATCTGGTTGAAGTAGAGGACGACGTCCGCGAAGTCGCTCCGGCCGTTGCCGTTCACGTCGTCGCACCAGGGTCCGCCCATCGTCTTTCCCGGCAACCCGGCGCCGCCGGGCACATCCTGGAGCCACGGCCCCTCGGCGGGTGTGCCGGGCGCCGTCGGTCCGGGGGTTGCCGTGGCACCCGGCGTCACATCGGGGGTCGCGGGAGTTGCTGGACTGCCGGTGGGGTCCGCGGTCGGCGAGATCGAAGGCGTCGTCGGGGTGCTGTTCGGCGTCTGCGTGGAGGCAGGGAGAGGTGTCGGGGTGATCGTGGGGGTCACGGTCGGCGTCGGGACGGATGGGACCGTCGTCGGCGTCGAGACCGCTGTGGGTGTCGCGGTTTCCGGCGAAACGACCGCGACGGCCCGGTAGGAGACCGCGGTGTCGAACCGGAGCGTGAGATTGAGGGGGCCGGCGGGAAGGAACCCGAACCCGGTGGTGTCCGACGGCCCCCCTGCCGGCAGGGGTACCGCTCCCCCGATGACGCCGGCGGTCTCGACCACGGCCGTCCCGCCGGTGCCGACCGAGGACTCCAGCGTTATGGCGTAGATACCCGGGGCCGGGACGATGACCAGGTAGCGGACCCAGTTCGCGGCGGGAGCCCGCAGGGCCTCCCCGTCCGCCGTGACGTCGGGCCCGGCAGAGGCGAACGCACCCGCCGGGAACCGCCCGGGCAGCGTGTGAACGACCGGGCTACCGGGAGAGGCCGTCGTCGGAGTCGCGGAGACCGACGGCGACCCGTCGGCCACCAGATCGATCCGGTCCAGGTTGACGTGGTCCGAGTGGTCGAAGACGAGGCGGAGCCGGTGGACTCCCGCTGAGAGGTCGACCGGGAGCACGACCGATGCGTACGTCTCGTACGATCCCGTCGAGGGCACGTTCACGCGCCCGACCTCCACGTCATCGACCAGCACCAGGAAGGACCGGCCCGGGAACGGCGTTGCCAGGCGGAACGCGGCTGTGTACCGACAGCCCTCCCGTGCCTCGAGGTCGTAGGCTACCCACTCCCCCGGGCGGATGTACCCCAGGTTATGGCTGCTGATCGCGGCGGCGTACTCGATGTCCACGTCATCGAAGCGGTAGACGGCTCCCTCGTTCCCGGCGGTGGTGTCGCTGAACCCGCTCTCCCGGCCGGGGAGGTAGTTTTCGGCCTCGATCCGGCCCGGGACCCCGTGGACGGCAGGGAACTCCGGGGTCGCCAGCGGAACCGGGGTCACGTCCGCGACCGGCGGGGGCGTCTCGCGCGGCAGCGGCGTGACCGGGGGGAGGGCCGCCGTCTCGTTCGAGCCGTGGAGTTCGTAGACGTTGTTGCAGTTCGCTCCATTGTACTGATCGTCGAGGTTCAGGATCGGGAGGTCGCTCGACCCGTGCGCCGTGATCTCGAAGAACGAGTCGGTGACCGGCTTCTCGTACTTCACCTCGCCCTTGTACCACCCGAGCATCGACTGGACGCGGGGCGTGACGTCCGTTCGACCGGGGGCATTGTACTGGTGGAACGAGTTCACCTGGAGGCGGCTCCCGGCGGCGGCCCAGAGCGCCCAGGAGCCCGGGTCGACCACGGTGCAGTCGATCAGGGTCACGTCGTTGAAGTTCTTGCAGACCTTCCATCCGTACCCCGACCGGACGTCGGAGCAGGAGATGAAGGTCGTGGCGCCGCCCTGCTCCTGGTAGAAGCCGTAGTTCCGATTGTGAACCGACCGGCAGTTGATCAGCACGGTCCCCCTGGCTACCGTGTACCCGGCCATGTAGAAGTGCGCAGGGATCGCGGGGGTGACCGTGAAGTCCCCGAGGTTCGTGTTCCGCCAGCCGTTCTCCTCGGAGACGCAGTCGACGAGCGTGATCTGCTCCTGCCGGTAGTTCGGCTCGAAGTGGAATCCGGACTCCCAGTTATCGGCCGCGTAGCACCGTTCGACCGTGAGGTCGACGAGATCGTTCGATTCGTGGAGATCGAACCCCGCCGCCCACGGGTGCCCCTCCGCGTCCCCGCACCGAACCGCCTCGCACTCGATGAAGCGGATGTTCCGGGTCAGGCGGGGGGATCCGGCGCCGTTCAGGTTGAACCCGTGGGTGCCCACATCGCGGGCGACGCAGCGATAGAAGAGGATGTCCTCGACGACGCGGTTCTCGGCCCAGACGAAGAACGCGCCGTTCGCCCCCATGTCCCTCGTCGTCCCCGGGTAGTAGCCGTGGAGATCGTCCTCGGCCAGGACGTCCTCAACGCGGACGTGGCTCGCCGTGATCCGGACCCATGCGCGGTCGGTGATCCGGAACTGGCGCAGAGTCACGTGCGGCCGATCGACCTTTATGGCGTGATAGTACCCCGAGATGGCGATCGTGGTCTTCTCCGTCCCGGCCCCCTCGAGGGTCGTGTACGGACCCGGCACCAGGTTGTCGGTACAGCGGAAGGTCCCTTCCGAGAGCCGTACCGTGCCGCCGTCCCATGGCAGGGCGTCGAACGCGCGGTTGATCTCGAGCTGATCGTCGACGCCGTCGCAGACGAGATCGGCCGTCGACCGGACGTCCGCTGGCGCGTCGGCGGCGGCGATCATGATCGTGGCCGCGGCCGGCGCCACGAGGAGGGCGAGGGCGAGCAGGACGAGGAGGGGTCCGGTGACGACACGGGCGGGGGGCATGGACAGGGTCTCCGGGACAGAGAGAAGGGCAAGGAGATGGTAGCAGTCGTGGAGATTTAAACAATCCGAAATGATCCCGAGGGGCACACGCGGTATTTCCGCTTTTCGCGGAATACCCGGCGTGAGATCCCCGAGATACGGGATGGCGGCTGGATCCTCTCCGCGTTATCCGTCGATCCGTACGTATTAATAGATACGGCGCCCACATATCTGGGCACAACGCCACAGCTGTCCCGGTAGGGTAGTGGATATCCTAGAAGCCTGCGGAGCTTTTGACCCGGGTTCAAGTCCCGGCCGGGGCGTAGCCGGATTGGGCTCAGCGCCCGATCCGCGACATCTCCGACATTCTCTCCTTCACGATCGCGCCGGATCGTGGTTCCCGCCAGGTTTCCTGATGCAGTCACGAACCGCGCACAATCCTCTCCGCGAGCGTCGGATTCGAACGCTCGTCGGGGCGTTCGGCCGGCGTGTATCCATCAGCAGATGTCGAAGAGCGCTCCCACCGGCATGAAAGGAGCCCGGGGGTCACGGAGATTCCGAGGGCACGGAGCCCACGCCCGGGATGACGCGGGTCTGGCAGGGCCGCCTTTCCGACAGAGATAGCTCAACGATCGCCGGCCGGACTCTGCGGGAGGATCTCTATCTCCATCCTGGCCAGGATCTCGAGCACCGAGTTCTCCCGCCGGTAAGGAAGGTGATCGTAGAGGATGGAGCTCACGGGCGTCTCGAGCGAGACGACACCGATGATCAGGACCGATTCGGCCAGAATGAAGGCGAGTACCGCCCCGACGTACGGCCCCATGCTCTCCAGGATGAACGAACCGAGGACAAGGCATCCCCCGAGGAAGAGAAAGCCGGGAACCAGGGAGCGGAGACTGTTCCAGCGACCGACACGGATCTGGAGCTGGTTGTCCATGGTCTTCTGCCGGGCCCAGCGGCGGACCGCGGACTCAGTCTGCCGGGCGATGCCGGGTACGATCTTCTCCTCCGGGAGCCGGATCACAAGCCGGAAGGGTCGTTTGCGGGAGATCATCCCGGGAGTCATATGCATGGTGATGCGGTCAAGGACCGATTCGCCCATGTAATCCCATTCGTCCTCAGAGAAGATGTTGAACGGCTGGTCGACAAAGAGCTCGTGGATGTCGTCCAGCGAGACCGTCACCAGGTTCTCCTCGAGCTGATGCTCCAGTCCCCTCCGTGCAGCCGGCATACCTTCACCATATTCACCGTTGGTTCACACGACAATCAACCCATCGTCCTGAACGAACCTGAGCGGTTCCACCGCTCCGAAGGAGCCGGCAGCGGAGGGAACCGTGTGGCGAGAACGCGTCGGTAGCCCTCTGAGGGGCCGGGAACCCGGTTCCCTGCAGATCTCAGCCCGATGATAAAATAGGGGGTGTCGACCCCCTTGTCACTTCTTCATGCCTTCGATGAGGTCCCCGACAAAGACCCCGATGATGAAGAGAATCGTGAGGATGATGACGTCCCAGACGATGCCGAGCCAGGAAGTCGTACCGAAGAACGACATATTGAACATCCAGCCGATCAGACCCAGGACAACGCCCAGGATGATACCGATGATGACCCCGTTCTTGAGCAGTCCCCATTTACTCTCCCTGCCCGGGCGCATGTAGCCGAAGGCAAGCCCGAGCAGGATCACAAGTATGTAAAACCACATTGAAATTTCTCCACCTCTCTTCGGACCGGGTTCTATTTGAGAGTATGCCTGCAGGGATAGCGACGGGAGGAGTAGTCCGGCCCCGACCAGGGATGGGCGCTGGCAGTCTCACGACGCCTCGAGCAGGAACGTCGATCGAGGGCCGGGAACGGTCGACCAACCCGTCACCTGGCGCTGCCCGGGGGGATGACTGATGGTCGCTCCGGATCAACCGTGATCCAGCGAGGTGCAGGGAGGGCCGAAGAACCCGTGTGTCTCTACTTCCCCGTGTACTGTCCTCAGACCCTGACGGAGCAGGGGTATGGACCCGGACAGACCCGCGGAAATGTCGAGATGGATGGTCCCGGTTACGGAAGGGTCTGCAGGGTTACAGCATACCGGAGGTGAGAGTGAAGTGCCTGCCTGTATCCCGGTGATATTCGGTTGAACCGGTCGAGGGCGATACCAGCCCACCGGGGCACCTGACGGCGACCCAAATGTTTAACACCGACCGGCCGTTATTGTGGAACCATGGACATCTTCGGAGACCTGATGAAACAGGTCGGAACGGGTGAGGGCCTGACCGCCCTGAGTTCTACGGTTGGCGGTGACGAGCAGAAGGTCCAGTCGGCCCTGGGTCTCGCCCTCCCCATGGTGATGGGATCCATGGCGCAGACTGCAGCCAGGCCAGGAGGAGCTGATCAGCTGACATCCATGATCGGTCAGATGGGGGGCGGCGTCGCCGCGGACAGTCCGGCCTCGTATCTTGCAGCAACCTCTGCAGCACCGGGCGGTACGGACCTCGTTGGCAGCATTCTCGGCAGCCAGATGGGCACCATCCAGAATGCCATCGCCCAGAAGACGGGACTGCCCCCAGCGGTCGTCGGCACGCTCCTGGCCGTCGTGACTCCGATGATCCTCGGAGCCGTGAAGAACAGGTTCACAGAAAAGCAGATGGACCCGGGAAGCCTCTCCACCCTGCTGGGGGACGAGGCAAAAACGGCGATGCAGTCCTCGCCGGATGCCGCAGCTCTCGCCACCCAGTACCTGGAGGCCGAACCGGAGACATCGGGCATCATGGGTTCGCTGAAGAAGATCCTCGGGATGTGACCCGGTCAGCCAGCCGGATTGCCCTGGTGCTTCGGCGGGGGGGTGCGCACGGCACTGTGACCCCGCCACTCCTCTTGTCTCCTCACTCCTTTCATCCACCCTCGCTCCCTGCCAATAGTAATCGTCAACGGTACCGGAAGAGCCCGAAAAGGTGAGTAGCTCAGCTCCGGCCAGGACAACGATGATGGAGCCCCGGCGGGGGGTTCAGGCACTGTGACGACGCACACCGACCTCCGCAGGCGATCGTCCATCCACCGGGCGATAGCTCGAGCGATCGAGGCGCGGGCCGATTCTGCAGAGATGCGCCTTCATCGAGCAGACGTCTGGGACGAAATTAACCGAGTTAATCTGTATGGATGCTCTCGTGCCTCTCTCGTCAAGCGAGTTATCCCCCGCGCAATTTCTTCAGCGTCGCGATGTGGGCCTGGTCGTTCCGGATGATCTTCTTGAGAGCGTAATCAATCTTGCAATACTCATACGGAAGGCTCTCTTTCTGACGATCCAGCAACGCCAGCGTCTTCATGTAGTTGTCGATCGCGGCCCCTTCGCACTTCATGTTGGTCCCGATGATCGCGTCGATGCTGTCCGCTGCGTGAGTTGCTCCCATGTTCATCGAGGGGACCGCATCAAGGTAATCCCCGATCAGGTGCCGGAGCTTCTTCTGGTGTCGACGGTGGTACCCTGCCAGCCTTCTCAATCGCTTGTTGACGAGCCGTGCGTCGACACCTTTCACGGTCTTTGCATGGCTCAGGTACTGGACGTAGAGTGCATGTTCGTTCTCAAGAGCGTTGTTCAGGCATGTCACCAGTTCTGGCGACTTCGCTGTAGTCTGCATAGGCGATCAATCGCTTATGAACACAATCGGATTATTTAAAGATATCTATCTTCCTTGTTAAAATAAAAACATTGGCGAGAGCTCCTCCTGTCGTCATCGTTTCCCCATTGGCGGGTTGATGAACACCGGGGTGGCCACTGGTAGCGGCGGAAGGGGCAGCGGACCCACTCGCCGGTATCGGAACATTCAAAAACGGGGGGGACGCATCAGGACGGGTACTGAGGGCGCAACGATGGTCTTCTTCTTCGACCCGTTCTACTTCATCTTCGTGCTGATCCCCGTGATCATAATCTCCGCGGGCGTCCAGCTCTGGCTCCGCTCGACCTACGGTAAGTGGTCGAGGGTGCCCAACGGCACCGGCCTCAACGGCCTCCAGGTCGGCCAGGCGCTCTTCAGCCGCACCGGCCTCCAGCCGATCGGGCTCCAGACGACGCCGGGCGAGCTCTCGGACCACTTCGACCCGAAGGCGAACGTCGTCCGCCTCTCGCAGGGCGTCGCGCAGACGCCGTCGGTGGCCTCGATGGCCGTCACCGCCCACGAGCTCGGCCACGTCGAGCAGTACCAGTCTGGCTCCGCCATGATGAAGGTCCGTAACGTCCTCGTGCCGGCCGTCCAGTTCAGCCCGACCCTCTCGTACATCTGCATCCTGCTCGGCGTGATCATGGGGATTACCGGCCTTTTCTACCTCGGAATATTCTTCTTCGGCCTGATGGTTCTCTTCACGGTGCTCACCATCCCGATCGAGTTCAACGCCTCGAACCGCGCCCTGCGCCTCCTCGACCAGGCCGGCCTCCTCGTGGACGAGAACGACCGGCGCGGAGCCCGCGCGATGCTGACGGCCGCGGGCTTCACCTATGTGGCGGCCGCGGTGACCTCGATACTGCAGCTCCTCTACTACCTCTCGCTCGCGAACCGGCAGTGACCGTCCGCGGCGGGTTTATCCTGCCACGGGCCCACATTGTGCCATGAGCACACCGACTCCCGATCCCATGGTCGGAGCGCCCGCCCCCCATTTCTGCCTGCCCGGAGCGGACGGCGAGACGTCCTGCCTGCAGGACCTCCGCGGGCGCTGGGTCGTCCTGTACTTCTACCCGCGCGACAACACCTCGGGCTGCACGCTCGAGGCGAGGCTCTTCTCCGACGCCCTCGACACGTTCGAGGCCCGGGGAGCGACCGTGATCGGCGTCTCGCCCGACTCGCCCGCGAGCCACGCGCGGTTCGCGAAGAAGCACGGGCTCCGCCATCGACTCCTCTCGGACGAAGACCATGCCGTCATCGACGCCTACGGCGCGTGGAAGGAGAAGAAGCTCTACGGCAGGGTCGCGTGGGGGACCGAGCGCTCGACGTTCCTGATAGACCCTTCCGGCACGGTGCAGGCCGCCTGGCGAAAGGTGAAGGTGCCGGGGCACCCCGACGCGGTCCTCAAGGCCCTCGCGCCGCTCGGGGCGGGCGGGCCCTGAGGTCCGGTCTCAGGCAGGCGCGATCCTGACGATCTCGGGCGAGGTCGCCCGGATCTCGCGCGGCAGATTCGACGTCCCGATCCCGCGCGTCACGTATAGCACCGCTTTCCCGAACTGGCTACGGCCAGAGAGCCCGAGCCGGTCGGCGACGCCGGCCGGCAGGAACTGGCCGCCGTGCGTATGCCCGGCGAGGATGAGGTCCGCGTCCCACTCCGCCGCGCAGTCGGGTTCGTGGATGAGGTAGATGGTGAAGGCGTCGATCGGCTCCAGCGCGGGCGGGTTTGCGCGCCCCGCCCAGGCGTCGTCGATCCCGACGAGCCGCACGGGACGGCCACCGATCTCCAGGTCCACGACCTCGTTCCGCAGTACCCTGACTCCGCTGGCCTCGAGCGTGGACACCACCCGGTCGGCGTAGGCCGTGTCGGCCGTCCCGTCGTCGAGCGGACCGAGGTTGTAGGCCCCGGCCGAGAGCCGGACCTGCCGGAGCTGGGTCAGCTTCCTGACCAGCGTCGACGCGGAGTCGCCCGACCGGTAATCGTGGTTGCCCAGGACCGCGTAGACCGGCGCATCGAGTTCACGCCACACCGAGTGGAGCGCGAGATCCTCGTCGCCGTTGAAGACGAAGTCACCGCCGATCAGGACGAGATCGGGCTCCATCGCATTGATCTCCCGGATCGTATCACGGATGAGCGGCAGGTTCTCCTCCCGGACATGGGGATCCGCGATGAACACGATCCCGCCAGCGGCACCCTTGACCTCGAGCTCGGTCACCGCGGGGGCCCGCCGCTCCATCATCACGGCACCGAGGGATGTCGAGAGGAGGGAGAGGACGAGCGTAACCGAGAAGAACCGGTTCAGGTGCGGCGTGAGCGGCGGTACGTTCATCTGCATAGAATGGATCAGGAGCGCTTTAAGCCATTCGTATGCCGGCAAACGGAGCGGCGTTCAGGAGCTGGAGATGGCCGGTCACCGTCTCGAAGCGACGAATGCCCGTTGTCATCATGAAGACGGGCGCCCCCCGCTCCGTTCCATCCTTCCCGGTCCGTGCAAGAGGATGATCGCGACTCGTCCGATCAGTGGGAGGAGGTTCCTGGGACAGATCGTCCTGGAGACGAGACCCTCGCTCGCCGACCCGGTTCGGAGTCGGAGAGGAGAGCGTCCCCGGGGGTCGTACCCCGTGCAGCCGGCAGCGGGACGGGCCTCGGCGGGGGATCGAGACTGGCGCCCGGTACACTTATGGGAATGGTTTTTATTTGAGAAATCTCTATAGAGGAGACGGGCGATATTCAACTGCCCCGACTGTGAGACCGCATGCAATCGACCATCCCGTCGTTCGATGATTTCCTGAGCACCCAGAGCGCCCAGGTGCCGCTCGGCGGCTTTATCGTGAACCTGTTCCTCGCGGCGATCCTCTCCCTCCTGGTCGCGTTCATCTATATCCATTACGGAACGGCGCTCTCGAACCGCCGGGCCTTCGGGCGCAACTTCATCCTGGTCGCGGTCACGACGATGTTCATCATCACCGTGGTCAAGTCCTCGCTCGCCCTCTCGCTCGGCCTGGTCGGCGCGCTCTCGATCGTCCGGTTCCGGACGGCCGTCAAGGACCCCGAGGAGCTCGCCTATATCCTGATCGCGATCGCGATCGGCCTCGGGCTCGGCGCGGACCAGCGGGCGATCTCGATCATCGCGACCCTGTTTCTCGTGGGGCTCATCCTCGTCCGCCACCGGTTCTCGCAGCAGCCGTCGAGCGAGGACGTCGGCATGCACCTCTCGGTCGTCGGGCGCGGACCCGGGCGCGGGGGCCTCGAGCCGCTGGTCGAGGTCGTGCGCCGCTTCAGCCCGGGCGCGGCGCTCCGCCGCTTCGACGAGAACGAAGACCAGCTCGAGGCGCTCTTCCTCGTTCACCTCCCTGACTTCGATCAGCTCGCCGCCCTCCGCAGGGAGATCGCCGCGCTGCCAGGCGACCACGAGGTCTCGTTCCTCGATCCCGAGTTGCGGTGAGTCATGCGCCTGGGAGAGCGGTCGGACCCCGCGGACACCCGCGCCTCGCGGCTCATTGACCGGGTGCGCGGCTGGGCCCGTCGGCGCGGCCCCCGGTACCTCGTGATCGCCCTCGTTCTCGTCGCCGTGGGCGTGATCGGGATCGTCGCGGGAATGACGGCCGCGGGATTCTTCGGCAACCTCGACAACCTCGCGGCGGGCGACGCGCCGGCCCAGTCGCCCACGGGGCTCATGCGCCTGGTCGGCATCCACCCGTCGGACGTCCTCTTCGTCTTCTCCGGGATCAAGAATGTCAACATAGGGCTGCCCGCGCAGTTCGTCCAGGGTGCCCTCTCGGACCCCAGGCGGGTCGAGCTCCACCTCGCCGAGCTCGATTACCAGCGCCTTGCCTACGAGCGGGAGCGGGCCCTCGACCAGGGCATCTGGCTCCCGTCGGAGGACGACTACGTCCCCGTGACGCTCCAGTACGGGAACCAGACGCTCCACGGCGAGGTCCGGCTCAAGGGAGACTGGCCCGATCACTGGTACTCCGAGAAGTGGTCGCTCCGGTTCAAGCTCGACGGCGACGACCACCTCGAGCACATGAGCGAGTTCGCGCTCCAGGGCCCCAGGGTGCGCAACTACATGGCCGAATGGATCTTCCAGGAGGCGTTGCAGCTCGAGAACCTCTCGGGGCTCTCCTACGGGTTCGTCGACGTCACGATCAACGGGAAGCACATGGGCACCTACGCGATCGAGGAGGCGTTCGACGACGGGATCACCCGGTACAACCGCGAGCCGGCCGGGCCGCTGCTCCGGTTCACCGATACCGAGTACTTCGAGTCGTGGGCGACCACGGGCGTCGACATGGTCGACCCGTACAGGACGGTACCGCTCGACGCCTTCGGCGCGAACGTGAAGGATCCCGGGTACACCGAGAACGAGACCTTTGCCGCCCTGCGCCTCCTCGAGCAGTGGCGCAGCGGGGAGATCGCGACGAGCGATGCCTTCAACCTTGACCGGACCGCCCGCTACTTCGCGCTCTCGGACCTCCTCGGCAACACCCACGGCGACTTCTATCACAACATGCGCTTCTACTACAACCCGATCGCCGCCCGGCTCGAGCCCGTGGGCCACGACCCGAACGCGGGCGATACGATCGAGGAGATCAAGGGGTTGACGACCGACCCGTACCTGCGCCTCTTCTTCGACGACCCCCAGCTCAACGAGCGCTACCTCGCGGAGCTGGAGCGGTTCAGCGCGGACGGGTACCTGGAATCCCTGTTCGCGGAGCTCGAGCCGGGCATCCAGAAGAACGTCTCCTACATCTTCCGCGACCAGCCGTTCTACTTCCTCGACTACCGGCCGTTCTATGCCAACCGGGACCGGATCCGGAACACCCTCCACCCCTACCGCGCCCTCAACGCGTACGTCGCGAACTCGTCCGCAGGGACGCTGAACCTCGAGCTGGGCGCGGTGCAGCCCCTCCCCGTCGAGGTGACGGGCGTGACCGCCGGAGGTATCAGCGTCGCGCCCGTCGGGGGCCCCGTGCGCCTGCCCGGGAAGATGGTCGACGCGCCGGTCCGATACCAGGCGGTCGCATTCGACCTCCCGGCCGGGACGGCCTGGGAGGCCTCGGTGCCGCTGGAGGTCGAATACCGCGTGCTCGGGACCGCCCAACCGCGCCGCGAGCGGGTCTTCTCCGAGCCCAGGCTCCCCGGGTCCCCGGAGATGGGGGCGCTCACGCGCCTCCCCGCGAATACCGGGAACCTCTCGTTCGCCGTGACCGACGACGCCCGCCGGTTGGTCTCGCTCCTGCCGGGCAGCCACCGGATCGCGGAGCCCCTGGTCGTGCCCGAGGGGTACACGCTCCGGTGCGGCCCGAACACGTCGCTCGACCTGGTGCAGAACTCGTCGATCATCGCCCGCGGACCGGTCGAATGGACGGGGACGGAGGAGGCCCCGATCACGATCGGGTCGAGCGACGGGTCGGGCCGCGGCGTGGTCGTGCTGAACGCGAAGAACCGCTCGACACTCGCCAGGGTCCGGTTCGAGGGGCTCGCCTCGGCCGGGGTCGCCGGGCCCGGAGCCGTCCTGACCTTCCTCGAGAGCCCCGTCAGCCTGGACGGGGTCCTGATGAACGGTGACGGAACGGCCCCCCTGCTCCGCCTGGTCGACAGCCCCTTCACCATCACCGGTTCCGTGTTCGTCCGGGGGTCGGCCCCGGCGGTCTCGGTCGAGTACTCCCCGGGAGAGATCCGCGAGACCCGGGTCGCGGACGGGGCGGGGCTTCGCATCGCCGGGGGCGTGGTCGAGCTCGTCCGCGGCCGTTTCGAGGGGATCGCCGGCACGGCGATCCTGGCCGAGCGGGTCGGCACGCTCACCGCCTCGGGCGTGAGCTGCACCGCCGCCGGCACGGCCCTCGAGAGCGCGTCGGGATCGACGGCCACGGTCACCGGCCTCTCGGTCGACGACACGGGCGTGGCGGTGCGCGCGGGCGGCGCGGGCTCGGGCTTCCCCGCGGGCACGGCCCGGGTCACCGGGTTGACCTGCTCCAACGTGACCACGCCGTTCGTGCGGGAGGAAGGCGGCACCATCCTGGTCGATGACCGGGAGCCGGCGGCATGACCGGTCCCCCGGATGGGGCGCGCGAGTGGCGGTACGAGCGGAAGTACCCGCAGGAGACCTGCTCGGCCGCAGAGGCGGAGGTGGTTATCCGGACGCACCCAGCGCACTTCCTCAGGGCCTACCCGGAGCGGTGGATCAACAGCCTCTACTACGATACCCCGTCCCTCGGCGGGCTCGCGGACTCGGTCAACGGCCTGCGCGACCGCGTCAAGGTCCGCGTGCGGTGGTACGGCGGCCTCGCGATACCCGTGGCGTCCCCGGTCCTCGAGTTCAAGCGGAAACGGGGCCGCCTCGGCTCGAAGGACCGGTACACCCTGTCACCGCTTGACCTGAGCGCCCGCATCGCACCCCTGCCGGGGGAGCTGATCGGGGATCCTCCCCTCCCCGACGATGTACGGGAGGCGCTGGCGCTGCTGGCGCCGGCGCGGCTCACGCGGTACCGCCGGCGCTACTACCTCTCGGCGGATCGCCGGTTCCGGCTCACCCTCGACGCGGACCTCTCGTTCTACCGGGTCCAGGACCCGTCCCGACGCCTGGTCCGCCTGCCCGGGACATTCGACGGAACCGTGATCGAGGTCAAGTACGGAGAGGGCGACGACGAGGCCGCCCGGCCCGTCCTGGAGAAGCTGCCGTTCCGGTGGTCCCGCTTCTCCAAGTACTCGGCTGCGTACGACGGGGCCTAATCGTCCACCCCCAGGATTAACGGTCGCGGCCCCCAACAGTCTTCCGTGACCGTGCGCCCCTACCGCTTCGCCCGCCGCATGGCGGCGGTCCCGCCGTCGTTCCTCGGCACCCTCTTCACCGTCTCGGCCAACCCGTCCGTGATCTCGTTCGCCGGTGGGCTGCCCTCGCCGGCCGTCCTGGATGCCGCGGGGATCGCACAGGCCGCGGCCGAGACGCTCGCCGACGAGGGTGCCGCCGCGCTCCAGTACGCCACCACCGATGGGTACCGCCCGCTCCGCGAGTTCATCGCGGCCCGATACCGCCGCCGCGTCGGCCTCGCCGTCACGGCCGAGAACGTCCAGATCGTCAACGGCTCGCAGCAGTGTCTCGACCTCGTGGCAAAGTGCCTCGTGGACCCCGGCGAGACCGTCGCGATCGAGGCCCCCGGCTACCTCGGCGCGATCGAGGCCTTCAGCCTCTACGAGCCGAGGCTCAGGGGGATCCCCCTCGGCGACGACGGGCCTGACATGGAGGCGCTCTCCCGAGTCGTTCGAGAGGACCGCCCGAGGTTCTTCTACGCGATCCCGAACTGCCAGAACCCGTCGGGCCTGACCTATCCCGACCAGGCGAGGCGTGCCGTCGCCGACCTTCTCGAGGGCTCGGAGACGCTCCTCTACGAGGACGACGCGTTCGGGGAGCTCTTCTTCGATGGCAGGCCACGCCGGCCCATCGGGGCCGACCTTCCCGGCCAGGCGCTCCTCTCGGGGTCCTTCTCGAAGGTCCTCGCGCCCGGCATGCGGTGTGGCTGGCTCGTCGCCCCCGAGGAGGTGCTCGCGCAGTTCAACGTGGCGAAGCAGGCGGCCGATCTCCACTCGAACCACCTCTGCCAGCTCGTGCTCCACCGCTGGCTCGCGACCCATGATCTCGACGCGCAGTGCCGCAGGGTCGCGGGGCTCTGCGAGGAGAACTGCCGTGCGCTCGTCGACGCGCTCGACGACCGGTGCCCCGATCTCCCCCACACGTCGCCCGAGGGCGGGATGTTCATGCTCGCGCGGCTCCCCCCCGGCATCTCGTCGCTGGCGCTCTTTGAGGAGGGGATCCGGCACGGCGTGGCCGTGATGCCGGGGCCCCCGTTCTTCGTCGAGGGTGGTGACGACGTGATCCGCCTGAACTTCTCGAACACCGATCCCGAGCGGTGCGGGGAGGGGATCGGCCGGCTCGGAAGGGCGCTCGCCGCCCTCGCGTGAGAGAGCACGGCACCGGCGGCAGGTATTTATGCCGTCTCCGGGGAATCCTTGCCATGGAATTCGGACATGTCAACGGCACGGACAGGGGAAAAGTCACGCTCTTCGCGCTCTCCACCTGTGGCTGGTGCGCCAAGACCAAGCAGCTCCTGACGGACCTCGGTGTCGCCTTCGACTACCTCTACGTCGACCTCGTCGGCCGCGACGAGCAGAAGGCCGCCATCGAGGAGGTCGAGAAATACAACCCCGCGCTCTCGTTTCCCACCGTGGTGATCGGCGACAGGACGATCGTCGGGTACAAAGAGGACGAACTGCGGGAGGCCCTCGCGTGAGCGAGCCGGCGCCGATCACGGACGAGGAGATCGACCGGGCCTACCGCCAGCTCGACCGCGATGCGGAGTCCGCGGGGTACCACCTGAACACCGACGAGGCGTTTGGAAAGGAGCTCGTCAGGGGCCTGATCGAGAACGAGCGGCGGTACGGCTACCGTGCCTGCCCGTGCCGCCTCTCGATGGGCACCATGGATGCCGATCTCGACATCATCTGCCCCTGCGACTACCGCGATCCCGACCTCAACGAGCACGGGGCGTGCTATTGCGCCCTCTACGTATCCCGGGAGGTGAAGAGCGGCGAGGCGGCCGTCAGCGCGATCCCCGAGCGCCGACCGCCCCGGGCCGAGCGCGAGCGGACACGGGCCGAGAGCTCGCAGCCCGCCAGCACCGCCGGGCCGCTCCCGTTCCCCGTCTGGCGCTGCAGCGTCTGCGGCTACCTCTGCGCCCGCGACGAGCCCCCGCTCCAGTGCCCGATCTGCAAGGTCGGGAGGGAGCGGTTCGGCCGGTTCGCCTGATCGGCCACAATCCTCTTATGCCCGGGGGCGGAGTCATGGGTATGGCAGACAGAGTCACCGTCGAGATCGTCGGGTTCTCGTACTCCGAGTGCGGTCCCTTTCCCTGCGACGATAACAGGACCTGCGGGCTCGAGGACTGCGCGCCGTACGGCGCCCTGAAGGCCGCGTTCGATGCCCTGAAAGAGCGCCTCCGCGCCGACTACGGCGACCGCGTCGAGACGAAACTGACGCTCCTCGACAGCGGCGTGCCCGAGCACGTGAAGGCGATCGTCGAGCGCGAGTCCCCGCCGCTCCCGCTCGTCCTGATCAATGGCGAGTGGCGCCCAATCGGCCGGATCTCGGTCGAGCCGATCAAAATAGAGGTCGAGAAGGCGCTCGCGGCCTGAAACCCCGTTTTCAGGCGATCGTGGAGAGCTCGCCCGAGGCGATGTCGAAGTAGAGCCCGTGCAGACGGATCCGCCCGTCGGCCTCTGCCTCGCGCACGATCGGGAACTGGCGCAGGTGCTCGAGCTGGAGGCGGACGTTCTCCTTGATGATCGCCTCGAGCCGTGCCGCCTTCTCGCCGTCGGTCGTCGCGGGAGCGAGCGTCGCGTCGACCCGCACCTTCGCCGGCACCAGGTTCGTGAGCCAGAGCGGGATCATGTGGTCGTGCTCGAGGTCCGCGTCGAGCGCCTTGCACGCCCCGCAGTCCGAGTGGCCGCAGACGACGATCTCCTTGACCTTCAGGTGATTGATCGCGTACTCGATCACGGTGCCCGCGTTCAGGTCGAGCGGGGGCACGGCGTTCCCGATGTTCCGGTGCACGAAGAGCTCGCCGGCCTTCGCGCTCGTGAACCGCTCGGGAGTGATCCGGGAATCGGAGCAGCCAATCCAGAGTACCTCCGGTTTCTGGCCCGTGGCGAGAGCCTCGTAGAATGCGCGGTTCGGTGCGAGGTCGTTCTCGCGGAACACCCGGTTGCCTTCGAAGAGCTGGTCTACCATTGTCATCTCCTGGTGAGAGGAGGTCGACCCTGAGAGATAAAAAAGGGGCGGCTACCGCTGAACGGCGCCCTGGTCCGCCTGCCCGACGGTCCGGACGTAGCGGCTGAGCAGACCGGCGAGCTCCTGCTTGGGAGGCGTCCATGCCGCGCGGCGGCGCCTGAGTTCCGCGTCCCCGACGAGCAGGTCGAGCCGGCGCTCGGCGAGATCGATACTGATCAGGTCGCCCTCCTCCACGAGCCCGATCGGCCCGCCCACGGCCGCCTCGGGGGCGACATGGCCGATGCACGGCCCCCGGGTGCCGCCCGAGAAACGGCCGTCGGTGATGAGCGCGACACGGGTGTACCCGAGGCCCATCAGGGCCGACGTCGGCGAGAGCATCTCGGGCATGCCCGGCCCCCCACGGGGCCCCTCGTACCGGATCACGACCACGTCGCCCTCGCTGACCTTTCCCGTGAGGAGGGCGGCCATCGCGGCCTGCTCGCCGTCGTAGACGCGGGCGGGCCCCTCGTGGCGCCACATCTCCTCCGGCACCGCCGCGGCCTTGACCACGGCCCCGTCGGGCGCCAGGCTGCCGCGGACCGTCCGGAGACCGCCCCCCGTGTGGACCGGGTCGTCCAGTGGCCGGATCACCTCGGGGTCCGAGACGAGGGCGCGGCTCGCGATCTCATGGACCGTGAGCCCCGAGACCGTCGGCAGGTCGGCCAGGAGCGGCCGGAGCCGGGCGAAGATGGCCGGGATCCCCCCGGCGCGGTGCAGCCGCTCCATTGAGTAGATCCCGCCCGGCTGCATCGAGGCGATGTGCGGGACCGTCTCCGCGACCTCGTCGAAGGTCTCGAGCGAGAGGGGCACGCCGGCCTCTGCCGCGATCGCGAGCAGGTGGAGGACCGTGTTCGTCGAGCCCCCGAGGGCCATGTCGACCCGGATCGCATTCCGAATCGCCTCGGGCGTGATGATCTTCCGCGGTGTCGTCTCCGCGTGCACCAGCCTGACGATCCGCTCGCCGGTCTCGCGCGCGAGCCGGAGCTTGCCCGCGTCCACCGCGGGCGTCGCGGCCGTTCCGGGGAGCGACATGCCGAGCGACTCGGTGATGCAGGCCATCGTGTTCGCCGTGTACAGCCCCTGGCACGAGCCGCACCCGGGCATCGCGGCGCACTCGAGCTCGGCGAGGCCCGCCTCGCTCATCGTGCCCGCCGCCACCCTGCCCACCCCTTCGAAGACCGAGATGAGCGAGAGGTTCTCCCCGCGGAGGCACCCCTCCAGCATCGGCCCGCCCGTCAGCACGATCGTCGGGATGTTGCACCGCACGGCGGCCATCAGCATCCCCGGCACGATCTTGTCGCAGGTCCCGACGCAGACCAGCCCGTCGAAGCGGTGGCTCTGGACCATCACCTCGATCGAGTCGGCGATGTTCTCGCGCGACGGCAGGGAGTACCGCATCCCCTCGTGGCCCATGGCGATCCCGTCGCAGACCCCGATCACGCCGAACTCGAACGGCACCCCGCCGCCGGCCGCGATCCCCTCGCGCACCCGCTCCGCGAGCTGGCGCAGGTGGACGTGGCCCGGGACCACCGTGGACCAGGCGTTCGCGATGCCGATGAACGGCCGATCCATCTCCGCGTCGGTCACCCCGAGCGACCGGAGGAGCGACCGGTTCGGCGCCCGCTGGTACCCGTTCTTGAGCTCGTCACTCCGCATGGTACACTGCAATGCGGTGCGGCATGTCAAAAGTTTATGGATCGCCGATCCGGATCTCGCCGGCGCCCGCGTCCACGGTCGCACTGGCGCCGTCGGGGAGGGCGGCGATCGGGCGCTCGGGCCGGTCCACGAGGGGGATTCCGGCGATCAGCGCCCCGGCCGCGATGATCGTCTCTGCCTCCTCGTTGACGATCGCGGCCGGCGCGACCCCGTTCCGGGCGAGCCCGTACAGGACGTACGATCCCACGGTCGAGCCCTTCCCGTGAGGAAAGGCAAGGACCCGGCCCACGATCGACTGCCCTTCGAGGGGGTGGCCCGCCTCGATCACGACCCCTGTCGTCGGGTCAACCCCGCCCAGGAACGAGATCGGGGCGTCGGTCACGAGCAGGGGGCCCGTTCCGGCTCCCCGTCCTATGCCGCGCGCGCGGATTATCACTTCCACACCACATAAATGTCTTGACCCCGCATCAATATCTTGATATGGACGACACCGTGCTGAACAACATCCACCCTCGGAGCGAGATCAACCTCCAGCTGGAGCTTCAGCAGATGGAGGCCCAGTATCTTGACCTGAAGATGAAGTTCGACATGCTGCAGAAGGAGAACGCCCACCTGCGCAAGGAGAACAACCAGCTCAAGAGAATGCCGCTCTTCGTCGCAGTCGTCGTGGATATGCTCGGCAACGGTGAGATCTACCTCCGGCAGCAGGGGAACAACCAGGAGTACCTGACCCATGTCGACGAGGAGCTCTACCGGACGGTCAAGCCCGGCACCAAGGTCGCGGTCAACAACTCCCTCTCGGTCGTCCGTGTCGTGGGCAACATCTACGACTCCCGTGTCCGGGTGATGGAACTCGATGCCTCCCCCGACGTCACCTTCGAGCAGGTGGGCGGGCTCCTCGCGCAGATCGAGGAGGTACGCGAGGCTGTCGAGTACCCGCTGACCAAGCCGGAGATCTTCGAGCGGATCGGGGTCGAGCCGCCGAAGGGTATCCTGCTGCACGGTGCGCCCGGGACGGGCAAGACCCTCATCGCCAAGGCCGTCGCGCACGAGGCGCGGGCGACCTTCATCCGGATGTCGGGCTCGGAGCTCGTCCACAAGTTCATCGGTGAGGGTGCGCAGCTCGTCCGCGAGCTCTTCGCGCTCGCGCGCGAGCGGGCGCCCTCGATCGTCTTCATCGACGAGATCGACGCGGTCGGGTCGATCCGGACCAACGACGGCACCTCGGGCTCCGCGGAGGTGCAGCGGACGCTCATGCAGCTCCTGGCCGAGATGGACGGGTTCAACACCCGCGGCGACGTCCGGATCATGGCGGCGACGAACCGCGTTGACATGCTCGACCCGGCCCTCCTCCGGCCGGGCAGGTTCGACCGGGTGATCGAGATCCCGCTCCCGGACTCGGCGTCCCGGCACGAGATCCTCAGGATCCACTCGGGCCGGATGCACCTGGTCGATGTCGGGCTCGACCGGATCGCCGAGCTGACCGAGGGCTTCTCGGGCGCCGAGCTCCAGGCGGTCTGCCGCGAGGCGGGGATGATCGCGGTCAGGCGCGAGGCGCTCTCGGTGACGCACGAGGACTTCCTCGCGGCGGTCGCGAAGGTTCGGGCCGAGACCACGGGCGACGACCGGATGTACCGCTAAGGGGCGCGATGCGCCTCCTCTTTCTTCCCAGGGAGGGGCTCGACCTCTACCAGACCCTGCTCGACTCGGAGACGAGCCGGCGGGTCCTCCGTTTCTACCACCCCCGCCGCTCGCCGTTCGGTGTCGCTGTCGAGGTGGCCACACTCTCCTCCGGGCTCTCGCTCGTCTCGGAGCTGCGGTGGTACGTCCGCCGGTACGTCGCGGACGCGCTCTTCGAGGTCGCGCCGGGGCGGTACGCCACCCGTGCCCTCGCCTCCACCGTCTATTTCGGCCGCGAGTTCCGCCTGCACGAGCCGTGGGAGGCCCGTCACCTCCTCGTCGAGCGGGGCGGGGAGGTCTCGCGGGTCGACCTGGCACCTGGCGAGGAGGCGCCGATCGGGGGGCCCGGCGAGGTGCTCGAGGTCTGGGACGTCGTCCCGGGGGAGGTGCCCGCCGGGGAGATGGACCCGGCAGCCCCGGAGCCCGCCGCCGGCGAGGATGACGGGGCGGCATAGGGACCGGTTCTCCACGACCGCCTGCCGCCGGCGCGGTCGAACGAGCGTTTTTTCTCCTTGCCGCTCCAGTTGAGACGGAGTCAGATCCATGGAGTACGAGATCAGGTACCGGCCGGCGTACGCGATGGCCGTCGTCCGTCTCGCGCCGGGCGAATCGATCGCGGCCGAGGCAGGCGCGATGACCTACATGACCCCCTCGATCCAGGTCAACAGCCGGATGCGCCAGAAGGGGCTCTTCGGCAGCATCGTCACCTCGGTGCTCGGCGGCGAGTCGCTCTTCGTCAACGACTACGTCGCCACGGGTGCGCCGGGCGAGATCGGCCTTGTGGCCGCGCCCGTCGGCGACATCGAGGTGCTCGAGACCAGGCCTGACCACGGGTTCATCGTTCAGCGGTCCGGCTACGTCGCCTCGACGCAGGGCGTGAACCTCGACGTCCAGTGGCAGGGTTTCACGAAGGGGCTCTTCGGCCAGGGCCTCTTCATGATCAAGGTGAGCGGCCAGGGCACGCTCTTCGTCAATACCTTCGGCGCGCTCGACCGCCACGTCCTCGGGCCCGGCGAACGGCTCGTGGTCGACAACTTCCACCTGGTCGCGTTCTCCGACACCTGCCAGTACGAGGTCAAGAAGTTCGGCGGCTGGAAGTCGACGATCCTCGGGGGCGAGTGGCTCGTGACCGAGATCGAGGGCCCGGGCGAGGTCTACATCCAGACCAAGAACATCCGCGAGTTCGCGGACTGGCTCTGGACCGTGCTCGGCCCGAAGGTCGCGGCGACGCGGAGCGGGTGAGGGCGGGTCTCCTCCCCACCACCTCCCGGCGCGACGCCGGGGGCCCGCCCGCGCCGCCCGCGGGGGGTCAGAGCGGGATGATGCCCGAGAAGACAGTCTCGGCCGGCCCGGTCATGGTCGTGGCGCTGCCGAGCGCGATCGTGAGCGGGCCGCCCGGGGTCTCCACCTCGACCGTCTCGCCCACGAGCCCGAGGTGGTAGGCGATCGCGGCCGACGCCGTCGCGCCGGTCCCGCAGGAGAGCGTCTCCGCCTCGACGCCGCGCTCGAACGTCCTGACCTGGATCGAACCGGGGCCGGTGACCTGGACGAAGTTGACGTTCGCCCCCTCGGGGAACGACTCGTGGTGCCGGATCGCCGGCGCGACGGCCTCGAGGTCGATCCCGTCGAGGTCCTCGACGAAGACGACCGCGTGCGGCACCCCCGTGTTCGCGGCGCGCACCTCGAACCCGTCGATCACCTCGAGGTACTCCCCGTCGCCGAGGGCCGGGACGCCCGTCCGGTCGAAGGCGGGCTCGGGCATGCCGATCGTCGCCTCGAAGTCGCCATCGTCGTCGTACCCTGCCTCGACCGGGACCGGGCCCGCGCCCGTCTCCACGACGAACGCCTCGCCCGCGTACCCGTGGTCGACCGCGAACTTCGCCAGGCACCGGGCGCCGTTGCCGCACATCCCCGCCTCGGAACCGTCCGGCTGGAAGAGGCGCATCCGCAGGGTGCCCTCGTTCGCGGAGAGGAACAGGACGCCGTCGCCTCCGATCCCGAAACGCCGGTCGCAGTAGATCCGCGCGAACTCCGCCTTCATCGCCTCCGGGACGACGGCCCTCGCGCACTCGTCGATCAGCACGAAGTCGTTGCCGTTGCCGTGGAGTTTCTCGAACGGGATCTCCATGAAGAAGAGGGTATGGGCCAGCCGTTCATGTAGGTGCCGGCGCCTCAGGAGCGCTCGGCCGACGAGCCCCACTTCTCGAGCGCCAGACCGAGCTCGTGATGGCTCCGTGCGTACTCTTCGGGCGGGATCTCCTCCATGAACGCGTCCACGGCCTGGCGCATCGCGCGGGCGCCCGCGGCGGTACCTTCGGGATGGCCGTGGATGCCGCCGCCGGCCTGGAGCACGAGATCAGTCCCGAGCGCCCGGAGCTCGGCCGCCACCTTGCCCGGGTGCAGTCCGCCCGAGGAGACGGGGAAGACCTGCTTCTTCCCGTAGCAGTCGCAGAGGAGGGCCTCGTTGTCGCCCCGGATCTCGTCGACGGAGGTGTGCCCCATCTTGCCGGAGGCCGTGCCGGTGTGGAGCTGGTCGCCGCCCGCCAGCCGGACGAGCCGGGCCAGCGGCCGGAACGCGATGCCGTGATCGGGGTTGCGCGTCATGGCCGCGTGCATGGTCCGGTGAATGTGGAGCGGCACTTGGATCGACGGGTCCTCGGCGAGCGCCTGGATGGCCCCGAACCCCGAGGTGATGACGTCGATCATCAGCAGGTTCGCTCCGTTCTCGAGCGCTGTCTCGGCGCGCTCGAGGATCAGGTCCGCCCTCGTCGAGATATTGACCGCGTACAGGACGCGCCGGCCCGTCTCGGACTCCGCCTTCTCGAGCCGTGCCATCACGGCGGGGACGCGGTTGGCGAGCGGGCAGAAGGCCTGGTCCGTCAGGGTCTCGTCGTCCTTGATCAGGTCCACGCCGCCGATCGCGGCCTCGTACGCCACCCGCGCCGTGTCTTCGGGGGAGAGACCGACCTTGGGCTTGATGATGGTGCCGACGTGCGGCCGCTTCGAGGTCGCGGTCCCGACGAGCTGGCGGATCCCGTCCATGCCGAACTTCGGGCCGTGGAACGGGGCCACGAGCGTCTCGGGGAACTCGACGTCGAGGAGGCGGACCGTGTCGAGCCGGCCGAGCCCGAAGAGGTTTCCCGCGAAGACTGACAGGTACTGGGCGATGTTGCCCGGCTCGAAGATCTCGACCGGGTACCGGATCCGGGTGACGTACCCCCCGCCGCTCGGCTCCACCGACTCGACCACGCCGTCGAGCCGCCGGACGTACTCCGTCGTGGTCGAGATGTCGGTCCACGTCCCCGTCGTCTCCTCCTCCGCAAGGGCCTGGGCAGCATATTCGGGGGTCGTGTCGGCTCGGGGGTGGTAGTAGTAGGTCGCGAAGAGGTCGGTCATGGTGGTCGCCGGTCCTCAGGCTCGTTCGCGAATGCAGGGTATATGCCTTTCGCCGCGATCGATGACTGGTGTCCAATATCTCTTCCTGCCGTTTCCTCCCGCCGGCGGAACAGCAGATCAGGAGGTATGGCGAAGAGTTCGGGGTTCGTTCGAGGATGAAGCGATGACCCGGACGAGCGCGAACGACGAGATCGAACGGGTGCCCGTGGATCAGTCACCGGATTGCCAGGCGCCGACGCCGTCGATGACCCCCTCGACCTCGGAGAGGACCGCGTGGGCCTGGTCGAGGGACCGCATGCCCATGACGACGATCGCACCGCTGGCGAAGACGAGCGCCACGCCGCCCGCGTCGGCGCGGTAGACGAGTCCCGCGAACTGTTCCGGGTCGTACTCGACGCGCTCGAGGTCGAGCGCCATGGCGAACCGCAGGAGGGAGATCCGTTCGCCGAACTTGCCCGACGCGACCAGGTTGATGATCCGGGGTTCGGGGACCGGGTCCAGGAGGGCGATCCCGGTGGCGCGGAGTACCTCGACCACGGCCGCGAACGCTCCCGGGAGACGGTCCACGGATCCGAATCCTTTCAGGACGATCTTCCCCGACCTGTAGATATGGCAGACGGCCCGGGGGCTGGAGAGGCGCAGCACGATCCCGGGGTAGCTGCGCTTCGGGAGGACGGCTCCGGGGATCTTCGCGACAAGGACGGCGAGCGGGAGGGCATCGGCGATCCGGGCGGCGGCCACGACATTCTGTACCGCGAGCTGGACCGGGCTTCGACCGGCCAATCCCGGGTCGACCATCGGGTTCATGGCACCGCGCCCACCAGCTGCGGCACCACCGTGCCGTCCGGGTACCGGAGGGACAGAGACCCAATATCACCAAGAGGTTATTTATGTCTTCCGCTTTTCGTGGCTCCAGATTCCTGCCACGTTCAGCTATTCACGGTGAATTATCGAGCAAGACCGGAAACGAGCAGGAATTCGACAGACTTTTCGCAGGGAGGATGGTCCCGGCGCTCGGCCGCGCAAGCGGCGGGGCGGCATCGCTCCTCGCGACCGTGACAACGGCGAGGGGGGTCGTCGCCCTGGCGTTCAGGCCTTCTCGAAGGGGCGGTGAAACTCCTCCATGGACCACCCGAGGTGGTCGCGGATGATCATCCACGCCATCGACGGCGGGATCGCCCCCGCCTCCGTGATGATCAGGTCCACGTACGCGGCCGGCGTTACGTCGAAGGCCGGGTTCCGGACCCTGACGTGGGGTAGGGTCGCCGCGACGTCGTCGGGCAGCACCTCTCCCGCAGGCCGCTCCTCGATCGGGATCAGGTCGCCGAGGGTCGTGAGCGGCGCGAACTTGTAGGTCTCGGCGGCCACCACGAAATGTGTCCGGGCCTCGTGGGCCGCGAGCGCGATGGGGGCGGTCCCGATCTTGTTGGCGACCGAGCCGTTCACGGTGATCGCGTCGGCCCCGACAACCACGAGGTCCACGTCGTTGATGTACATGCGGACCGCCGAGTCGACGATGTAGTTCGTCCGGATCCCCTCGTCGTTCAGGCGCCGGATCGTCAGCAGTCCCTGGCCCCTCGGGCGGACCTCCGTCGCGAAGACCTCGATCGCCTTGCCCTGGCGATGGGCGGCGACGAGGCAGGCGAGGGCGGCCTCGGAGTTGCAGTGGGTCATGATCACGTCCCCGTCCCGGATGTGCCGGGCGCCGAACTCGCCGATCCGGTCCACGGCTCCCGTGGACGACGCGATGAAGGCACGGGCCGCTTCATGGAAGGCGGACCGCGCGGCCTCGACCGAAAGATCGGTCTCGAGGGTCCGCATCACGGCTCGCACCGCGTTCGGGAGCGAGACCGCCGTGGGGCGTGTCGAGACGAGCAGGTCCGCTGCCCGCCGCATCTCGCCCCGGAACTCCTCGAACGTGGCGGCCGGGAGGAGGGCCGCGTGGGCGTCGAGCGCCTCGACTGCCGCGCGTGCGATCCGCCCGGCACCCCGGATCTCCATGCTGCGGATCCCCTCCGCCGTCTCCTCGAGCGTCATGTCAGCGTCAATCATTAGATGTTTGACCGTGTACAAAGATGTTGGTGTCACCGAAATGACCTCCTCCCGGCGGATCGCCGTCGTCTTCGACTCGGCGGGAACCCTGCTCAACACGTGGCGCACGGCGAAGAACGTACTGACCAGGGAGGTCATGCCGGAGGTCCAGACGACGACCCTGACCACCGAGTCGCCCGACCGGGTGCTGACCATGCTCCCGGTCCGGCCCCGGGACGTGATGGACGAGCCGGCCGCGACCCTGCTCTCGGCGTACCTCGTCACCCGCGAGTTCGGCTTCGCCATCTCGTGCGCGAACCGGCCGGTCTCGGCCGACGAGGTCGGCTCGGCGCTCTACGAGGACCGGCGCGCCCGCGTCGGCGACCTCCAGGACTGCATTCGCGCGGTCTGGGCGTGCTGCCGCAACGAGCCGGCCGTCGCCCTGAACGTGGGCGTGATCGTGAACCTGGGGCTCCCGGGTATAGAGTACACCATCGCGACCGGCGGCGTGCCGTTCCCGGGAGCCGAGGAGGCGATCCGGGGTCTCGTCAACCTGGGAGCCGACGTCTACGTCGCCTCGGGCGACCGGACCGAGAAACTCCTGCCCATGACGAGGCTGCTCGGCATCCACGACGACCGCGTCCACGGCACGGCCACGCCATCCGGCAAGGCCGCGATCGTCCGCGGGCTCCGCACGCGCTACGACCGGGTCGTGATGGTCGGCGACGGCGAGAACGACGTCGCGGCCATGCGGGAGGCGGACCTGGGCGTCCTCTCGATGCAGCAGCCGGGCGAGCGGTCGGCCTCCGTCCGATCGGCGGCCGGCCGGACGATCACCGATCTCGTCGAGGTCGTCGGCATCGCCGCCGGCATGCTGATCGGTCCGTCCGAAGGCATATAAAAGGTAATATCGTAGAGAAGTCACATTTACAGGTAGGACGCATCACAATGACCGCACTGATCACCATACGGGACCTCTCCATGGTCTTTGATGGAACCGAGGCTCTCAAACAGATCAATTTCGAGATAGGAGAGGGCGAGATCGTTGGGATCATCGGCCGGTCGGGAGCGGGCAAGACCGTGCTGATGC
>CAZCUJ010000020.1:1434-41511 GCA_964501565.1 uncultured Methanospirillum sp. | reverse complement strand
TCACGGTCTTGGTCGGAGTGACCGTTGCCGTCGGTGTCGCCGTCGAGGTGGGCGTGGGTGTCGCCGTCGAGGTGGGCGTCGGTGTCGTGGCGGTAATCGTGAAGCCGTCCTCGAGCGCGACCCACTGCCCGCCGGGGTTCCGGAGCCAGACGGTGTAGGCGGCTGGGTAGGCGTTCGCGCCGAGCGCGAGGGTGCAGCGGAGCAGGTTCGCGTTCACCACCGTCTCGCCCGAGGCGAAGACCGCGGTCGAGCCGTCGGCGCCGCTCTGGAGGATCACCTCCGCGCCCGAGACGAACCCGGTCCCTCTGACCTCGACCCCGGTCAGGGTCGACCTCGTGACGCCCGTGGCCGGCGTGATCCCCGTGACCGAGACGCCCGCGGGGGTCGTCGGCGTGGCCGTCACCGTCGGTGTGGCCGTCACGGTCTTGGTCGGGGTGACCGTTGCTGTCGGTGTCGCTGTCGAGGTGGGCGTCGGCGTCACGGGCGGGGTGGAGAGGGCATCGCGCATCACGGCGAAGACCCCGGTGTTGGCCACCGTCGTCCCGCCGAACGCGTACGCGCCCGGCCCGGTCGCCCGGATCGGGACATTCGCCGCCGTGTGGTCCGTCGAGGTGAACGAGAACGTGAGCGACCCGTCGCCGTTCGTCTGGACCGAGAGGCCGCCGGACTCGTGGTCCGCGGTGACGATCAGCAGGGTGTCGGGATGAGCGGACGCGTAGGCCGCCGCCGTCTGGACGGCCGCGTCGAAGGCCAGCACCTCGCCGGCCATGCGTCCGTAATCGTTGACGTGGGAGGCGGTGTCGATGTTGCCGCCCTCCACCATCAGGAAGAAGCCGTCCTGGTCCGTCTCGAGGAGGGAGAGGGCCTTGCCGGTCATCGCGGCCAGGCTCGGCTCCGAGGACGGGCGCTCGCCCTCGTAGGCCATCGAGGACGAGGCGAAGAGCCCGAGCACCGACACTCCCGCCGAGGCCGAGACCCCGGCAAGCCCCGACGCGGTCGTCACCACGCGGTAGCCCTGCGCCTGGGCCTCGGATACCAGGTTCCGTCCGTCCGTCCGGTACCCCGCGGCCCCCCACGGGTCCGTCGCCCCCGTGCCGATGAAGTAGCGGTACCCGCCGCTCAGCATCACCTCGAGGTCCGAGTCGATGAACTGGCTCGCGATCAGGAGCTCCTCGGTCCGGTCGCCGACGTGCGCGTACACGCCCGCCGGTGTGGCGTGGCTGACGCGCGTGGTCGAGACCGCGCCCGTCGAGAGTCCGTCTGCGTCGGCAATCTCCGCCAGCGTCGTGAGCCGCGCGCCGCTGGGGGACAGGCCGATCATCCCATTGTTCGTCTTCGTCCCGGTCATGAGCGCGGTGATGGCCGCTGCCGAGTCCGTGATGGCGCTGTTCGCCGAGGACGTCGAGACCCAGCCCCTGTACGGGAGCCCGTCCATCGCGAGCGTCGTGGAGGGGTACGTCGCCGGGTTGTGGCCCGACTTCTCCCAGCGGCCGGCCTCGATATGCGCGGCGCCCATGCCGTCGCCGATCATCAGGATCACGTTCTTCGCGCCGCCGGCGACCGCCTCCTTTCCGTCCGCGTCGGGGGCGGCGACCGGGGAGAGCGGGCGGATCGGGACGGAGGGCCCGCGGGCGGGCGTCGGGCCCGTGACCGTGAACGCGTCGGCCAGACGGGCGGTCTCGCTCCCCGACGTCACGTACACGCCGTACACTCCGGGGACAGCGTCTCGCGGCACGGCGATGCGGCACTGGATGGTCGTGGCGTCGACCACGGTCACAGAGAGGCCGTCGATCCAGGTGTGGCCGCTCCTGAGGGTGACCTGCAGGTCGGCCGGGAAGCCGGTCCCGGTGATGGTGACGTCGGAGAGCGTCTCGCCGACGGCCCCGGCCCGGGGGGAGATCCCCGTTACCGTCATGGCGGGCGCGGCCGTCGCAATGGCGACGAGGGCCAGCACGACGCATGCGATGATGCCAGGCGTTCGAAAGTTCATGGTATCCAGTCTCCTCGCGGCAGCGGAGCCCGATGCGGGAAAGACATCAGGGGGCGGCATAGCACTCGGTTGCACCGGTGAATGCTCGAATAATAGTTCAAAAAGAATATAAATGTATGCTCCGGGAGGGGCTCTTCCGTCCCTGTGCCTGCGCGTATGGTCATCTCAAAACTGGTAGTAGATGAAGACCGGGCTCGCGCTCGGGGGGAGGGTGAGGAGAGTGAAGACCGCGCAGGCGACGTAGAGATTCCAGTACCGGGGCCGGAGCGAGGCGACCCGTCCAGGCCAGTCGGTCGAGAGAAGGGCCGTGACGGCGTCCGCGGCGCGCCGGCTGCGGGCCAGGAGGACGAGGGCCGCGACGGCGACGGCCAGCCCGAGGACGAGGACGAC
Organism: uncultured Methanospirillum sp.; assembly: GCA_964501565.1. Classification (GTDB taxonomy): domain Archaea; phylum Halobacteriota; class Methanomicrobia; order Methanomicrobiales; family Methanospirillaceae; genus UBA288. The sequence goes on along the minus strand of CAZCUJ010000020.1, from coordinate 39,131 downwards.
CGGGTCCGTCCCGCCGATCGCCTCGATCGCCGTCGAGACGCCCCGGATGTGCGTCGGGCTCGGCGTGGCGAAGTCGAAGTCGAAGAGCACGTACTTCCTCACGCAGTAGAGCATCTCGGAGAGGTCGCCGACCCGGAACATGATCCAGCCGAGGAAGATGAAGTACTGGGTGACCAGGATCTGGACCAGGATCCCGAGGGATCCCTGCTCCGGCGACGGCCCCGCGATGCCCAGGCGCGTGCGTCCGAACCGCTGGACCGCCTGGAGGAGCCCGTGGTACCCGCCCCAGACGACGAAGTTCCAGGCGGCGCCGTGCCAGAGCCCGCTGACGAGCATGGCCGCCATCAGGTTGAGGTAGGTCCGGCCCTCTCCCCGCCGGTTGCCCCCGAGCGGGATGTAGACGTAGTCCCTGATGAAGCTCGAGAGGGTGATGTTCCAGCGCCGCCAGAAGTCGCCGGGGCTCCGGGCGAGGTACGGCCGGCGGAAGTTCTCGGGGAGGTGGAGCCCGACCAGCGCGGCCGTTCCCAGGGCGATGTCGACGTACCCCGAGAAGTCGCAGTAGATCTGGACCCCGAAGAGGAGGGCTCCCGCGACGATGTACGGGGAGCTCAGGCCCACGGGGTCGGCGAAGATCGCGTCCACGAAGGGGGCGCAGTTGTCCGCGATGACGAACTTCTTGAGAAAGCCCCAGAGCATGAGGGTCGCCCCGGCCCTGAGGGCCGCGCCGTCCAGGGAGACGCGATCCCGGAGCTGCGGCAGGAACTGGCCCCCCCGCACGATCGGGCCGGCGAGCAGGTGGGGGAAGTAAGAGATGAAGAGGGCGAAGCGGGAGAGGCCCCGCTCCGGAGCGAGCGTGCCCCGGTAGACGTCCACGACGTAGCTGATCGCCGAGAAGGTGAAGAACGAGATCCCGACGGGCAGAAGGAGTTCGAGGGCGGGCAGGTTCAGGTAGTAGGCCAGGGGCAGGGGGAGCTGGCCGAGGATCTCGACGCCGAAGTTGTAGTACTTGTAGAACGCCAGCGGGAGGAGGAGGGCCGCGAGCGCCAGCGCGAGGACGGCCTTTCGCCGTCGGGGGTCCGCCACGCGGGCGAGGGCGTCGCCGGCCCCGAACGCGACGAGGGTGATGAAGAGGAGCAGGAGGACGAACGGGCCGCTGGTCGCGTAGTAGAAGAGGTAGCTGCCCACAAGCAGGACGGCCTGCTGGTACCGGGCCTTCCTGAGGCTGTTGATGAGGACCAGGACGACGACGAGGAAGACGAAGAACTCGAGGCTGTTGAACTGCATCGTCGACCGCTCCCTACCCCTGCCCCGCCACCATTCCGGCGACCCGTTCCGAGAAGGCCGTCCTGCCCGCGGCGTTCATGTGCCCGGCCGCGTCGGTGAAGTACTCCGACGGGTACGCGCGCTCGAGGTCGTAGTACGGCACGTCGATCGATTCGAGGAACGAGGCCAGGGTCCGCCGATCCTCCGCGGGGATCCGTTCGGAGAGGGCGGGGTGCTGGGGCATGCCGACGACGATCACGCGGATGCCGTTCTCCTCGAGCCGCTCGATCGTGTACCGCACGGCCCGGAGCTGGAGGTTCGTCTCCTCGGGCGCGACCGGCTCGTACTCGAGCGTCGGGGCCTCGGCCGCCTTCGCGTCCTCGCTCTGGTTGACTCCCCGGATCCAGGGGTCGCGGAAGTTGGCCGTGTACCGCCGGGTCCGCGCCGCCTCGTCCGCCCCCTGGCCGAGCGTGGTGCTGGCCACCAGCTGTGCCGCGGAGAACAGGTACTTCCGCGCCTCGAGATGGTGCTCGAACGCCGTCGGCGTGACGGACCGCTCCTCGGCCCCGTCGAAGGCCGGCGCGAACCCGGCCCGGAGCCGGTCGCGATCGCCGGCTGGGATCCCGGGGTAGTAGGTCTCGAGCCGCGCCTCGTCGATCTTGGTCCGGCTGGTGAGGACCCGGTAGCTCAGGCCGATGACGACCGTCGCGGGCCGGGCCGCGACGATCCGGTCCAGCTCGGCCAGGCGCGAGAGGGGAAAGTCGTTGTTGATCCCGAGGTTGTAGACCGACCCGGTCACGTTCCGTCTGCGCAAACCCTCCTCGACGATGGCCGCGTCGACCCCCTCGACCACCCAGCTTGCGCCGATGACGAAGACGTCGCCGTCGTGGGGCTCGCCGTACAGCACGTCCATATTGCGGATCCGGACGGCCTCGGGCTCCAGGTTCTCGAGGTTGCTGTCGACGAGCAGGACGACGACCAGGGAGTAGACGAGGACGGCGATGGCGACCGAGAGCGCGATGCCGACGATCTCCGGGTAGAGGGCCTCGTCACTCATGCGCACGCGCCGGTCTCTCGTTCTCGGGTTTGCCTATATCGATGAAAAAGGTATGGGAGCCGCTGCACCCGGCGGGTTTCCTCACCCCCGGGCCAGGCCCGCGGCCGGCGCGGCGGAGGCCCGCCCGGCGGCGAGGCAGGCGGCGATCCGCTCGCAGACCTCGAGGTTCGCGGCGCCCTCGGCGAGGGTGACGGGGAACGGCCGGCCGTTGCGGACGCAGTCGACGAAGGTGGCGAGTTCGAGCTGGAGGGGCTCGACGCGGTTGACCAGCACCTTCTCGGTGACGTTCTCCTGGACGTAGCGCTCGTTGACCGTCCCGTAGGCCTCGGGCCGGCGGTAGACGGTCACCTCCTGGTTCATGTAGTCGCCCTCGATGGTCAGGTCCTCCTCCTCGACGTAGACCGTCCGGATCTTCCTGGACGCGCGCCGGCTCGCCGAGAGCTGGACGGGGACGTCGCCGTAGCTGAGGAGGGCCGAGCAGACGTCCGGCGTGCCGCAGCTCGAGACCAGGGGGGCGACCCCGGGGAAGAGGCAGCCCATCACGTCGACGTCGTGGATCATCAGGTCCTCGACCACGGAGGTGCCTGTGGGCCGCGGGCCGGCCGGGTTGTGCCGCCGCGCCTCGACGAAGAGCGGCCGGGCGACGAGCCGTTTCAGCTCGGCCACGACCGGGTTGAACCGCTCGACATGCCCGACGCCGGCGACCAGGCCGTCGGGGACGGACTCGGCGAGCTGCCGGGCCTCGCGAGCCGTGCCGCAGGCGGGACGCTCGAGGAGGAGGTGGACCCCGTGCGCGAACGCGGCCTCGGCCGCGATGGAGCGGTGCGGGGTGGGCACGCAGATACTGACCGCGTCGACCCCGCCCAGGAGCTCCTCGGCCGTGTCGCAGGCCACGGCGCCGGTCCGCGCCGCGAGCGCCCGCGCGACGGCCCGGTTCAGGTCGTAGACCCGGACCGAGTCGACCTTCCGCATACCCGCGTAGACCCGGACGTGGTTGCGGCCGGCCTCGCCCGCCCCTATCACCCCGATCTCCATCGCCATCCTCTCAGATTACGTGGAAGTCATTCTAAATAAATATATTCAAATTTTCCCGTTGAAAATTTGCCGGAGACATGATTTTTGGTGAAGATTATTCGTATTTCAGTACTCGTCGAGATTTTTCGAAGCAGTCATCCGCCATGCACATGTGCCGTGCGGAGCCCGGGCTGGAGCAATGGGCCGGAGCTGCCGGGTGGGACGTGCGGCCCATTCGCGAGCCGCTGAGAGAAGAGGGGGGGGGTCAGGCCCGGGCGCGCGGATGGACGCAGGTCCCCGGGGCCGCGAAACAGGCGGCGATCCGCTCGCAGACCTCGAGGTTCGCGGCGCCCTCGGCGAGGGTGACGGGGAACGGCCGGCCGTTGCGGACGCAGTCGACGAAGGTGGCGAGTTCGAGCTGGAGGGGCTCGACGCGGTTGACCAGCACCTTCTCGATGACGTTCTCCTGGACGTAGCGGTCGTTGACCGACTCGTAGGCGCCGGGCCGGCGGTAGACGGTCACCTCCTGGCTCATGTAGTCGCCCTCGATGGTCAGGTCCTCCTCCTCGACGTAGAGCGTCCGGATCTTCTTGGACGACTTCCGGCTCGCCGAGAGGTAGACCGGAACCGAGTCGTAGCAGAGGAGGGCCGCGCAGACGTCGGGCGTCCCGCAGCTGAGAACCTGGGCCTCGACGCCGGGAAAGATGTGGCCCAGCACGTCGACATCGTGGATCATCAGGTCCTCGACCACGGAGGTGCCCGTGATCCGCGACGAGACCGGGTTGTGCCGCTTGGCCTCGACAAAGAGGGGCTCGCGAATGATCCTCCCAATCTCCTGGACGATGGGATTGAACCGCTCGATGTGCCCGACCCCCGTTATCAGGCCGTCGGGGACGGACCCGGCGAGCTGCCGGGCCTCCCGGGCCGTGCCGCACGACGGCTTCTCGACGAGCACGTGGACCTCGTGCTCGAGCGCGGCCATCGCGTTCGCGAAGTGATACTGCGTGGGCACGCAGATGCTGACTGCGTCCACATGGCGGAGGAGGGACTCGGGCGTGGAGCAGGCCACGGCGCCGGTGCGGTCCGCGACCTCCCGCGCCGCGGCCCGGTTCAGATCGTAGACCAGGACCGAGTCGACCTTCTTCATGGCCGAGTAGAGCCGGACGTGGTTCTGGCCCATCACGCCGGTACCGAGGACTCCGATCTCCATGGATATACCTGGTGTATAGATAGATGTCATTGTATATGAATATGTCGAAATTTTATCTCCGAAAAAATTCGGCCCCTACGGTTTCCCCGCGAAAATCGAGGGTATATCCACAGGAGAGACGCATCAGGAATCCCTGCGGTTCGGGAGATCCCCGGCCCCTATCCGGCGCGGGAGAGAGCTCGTCCCGGGGCCGGCGGCGCGGCCCTGGCGCCCATGCGAGCGCCCGGTCCGCCGCCCCGGAAGGCATTGGTAATCTGTGCCACTCATCTCCGTAATTATATTTAATGGTGCTGGTCAGGGGCGGGCGATGACCGCGCCGGTTATATCCCGCGCAGGTGACGGGACTGTCATGGAGGGTGACCTGCGTGGTCCGGGGGACGGTGCGTCCCGGAAGACGGCCTCCTGGTTCTATCTCCTCGGGTTCTTCGCGATCTTCTCGACCACCATCGCGAAGAACCCGGTCCTGCCGCTCTTCGCCTCGGCCCTCGGCGCCGGGGACGCCGTCGTCGGCCTGATCGCCTTCTTCTCGCCGTTCGCCGGCATCCTCTTCTCGTTCCCGGTAGGTGTCGTCTCGGACCGGCTCGGCCGGCGGCGACTGCTCGTCGCGGCGGGCGTGGTCTTCGCGGCCGCTCCCCTCCTCTACCTCTTCGTCACCGACCCCGCCTGGCTGATCCCGGTCCGATTCTTCCACGGCACCGCCACGGCCATCCTCGGACCGGTCGTCTCGGCCGCGATCGCCGAGCGGTTCCCGGGACGGCGGGGCGAGGCGCTGGGCCAGTACTCCTCCGCCACGCTCCTCGGCCGGACGGCCGCCCCGCTCGCGGGCGGCGCGATCCTCTTCTCCTTCGCTGCGTGCCCGGGTCTCGTCCCGTACCGGGCCGTCTACGCCGTCGCGGCCGGGGCCGGGATCATCGTTCTCGCCATGACCCTCCGCTACCGCGAGGACGGGGAGGGGCGGCTCGGGACGGTCCCGCTCCCGGTCTTTCGCGAGGATCTCCGTGCGTTCGTCGCGGACCGGCGGCTCCTGGGGACGGCCGGGGCCGAGATGGCGACCTACTTCGCGTTCGGCGCCTTCGAGACCTTCCTGCCGCTCCTGCTCGCCTCCCGCGGCGTCGGCGCGGAGGGGGCGGGCGTCGTCTTCGCAGTCCAGGTCCTCGTGATCGCGGCCGGCAAGCCGCTCTTCGGCCGGCTCGCCGACCGGGGAGACCCGCGGGCCCTGATCGCGACGGGCCTGCTCGTCACCGCGGGCATGTCCGCCCTCGTCCCGTTCGCCCCCTCGTTCCCGGCCCTCCTCGCCGTGAGTGGTCTGTTCGGTCTCGGCCAGGCAGCCACGACGGTGGCCTCGAGCGCCTACGTCGCCGACGTCGCCGGGCTGGGGAGGACCGGGGCCGCGATGGGGGCGCTCGCGGCGATCATGGACGTCGGCCACTCGACCGGGCCGCTCGTGACAGGGATCGTGATCGGGGCCGCCGGGTACGCGTGGGGCTTCGGCGTGGGCGCCCTCCTCACCGGGGCCGTCGCCGCCGCCTTCGTGCTCCTGGCGGGCAGACCGCGACGCGGCAGTGGAGATACGAAAGGGCTAATATCCGGGTATCCATAATCATCCTCATGGCCATCGAGGCCGGGGTACGGTACGCGCGCGCGTTCGCCGCCATAGCCGCCCTCCCGGCCCCGGCAGAGCTCGCTGCGGGCCCCGGGCAGGTGCCGCGCTCCCTCTCCGAGACCGAGCGGCGGCGGATCGTCCAGGCCGCCCTCCACGACTACCTCGACTCGCTGGGCGCGGGGGACCTGGCCGAGCGGGCCCTCGATGAGCCGGTCCTGCTGCCGTCGGGCGTGGTCGCAATCGCCCGGCGCGAGGGGTGGTGCCGGCCCGCCGCGGAGTGGGCCGAGAGCGCCCGGGCCCGGCGCGCCCGTCCCGACCCGTGATGGTTCGGCGCCGTCACAAGCGTTATTGTAAATGTTATTATCGAGCAACGGCGCACGTCAGATCATGGGACGGTACGAGGCCCCGGAACTGATCGACCTGAACGAGTCCGCCATCGGGCTCGGCGCCAACTCCTGCGCGGGAGGTTCGAACCCTGTATGGGGATGCCTGGCCGGAAACAGGGCAGGAACAGGGTGCGAGGTCGGAAACTCCGCCGTCAGCTACTGCCAGACGGGAGGCTCGGGGGGGACGAAACCCGGCACGTGACGTCCGATCCGGGCATGATCGCGGCTGGCCCCCACACCGTTCTCGACGCTCCGCCGGTCTCCGTGCGGGTCTCCGCCCTCGACGGGGAAGCCGCCGGGGTTGTCGACCTGCTGTCGCGGGTCATGCGCGCGGGGCCGTCGAAGGCGGGAGGCGTCGAGGTGTATGTCCACGCGTCCCGAAACCCGCCCGCAATCGGGGACAGCCTGGACTCGTGGCGGTCCTACGTTGTCCGGGAGCGCGTCATCATCCGCGAGAGCCCGTCGCGGGAGACCTACCTCTGCGGTGTCCCGGGGTACCCCGACGCATACCCCTCGCAGCAGCTGCGATGGCACCTCGCCTCGTTCGTTGCGTGCGGCGTCCTCTCCCTCCTCGCTCACCGGCTCCTGCTGATCCACGCCGCGCTGGTCACTCAGGGCGACGAGGGCTACGTCCTCGCCGGAGAGAGCGGGGCGGGCAAGTCCACCGCCGCCGCGCGGCTCCCGCCGCCGTGGCGCGCGCCGGCCGACGACCTGCTCGCGGCCGTCATGACCCCCGGCGGCTACGCACTGGTGCCGCTGCCGACCTGGAGCGTCTTCGACCGGGACGCCGGCGGGGACTACGCGGTGGAGACGGGGCGGCCGTTCCCGCTCGCGGGTCTCCGGTTCCTCGAGCAGTCTTGCCACGATGGTGCGGCCCCGCTTGCCCCGACCCCTGCCGTCCAGCGCCTTGTCGAGAACGTCCTGCCCGTGTACGGGCACTACTGGAGCGGTCTTGCTCCCCGGGACCTGGTGCGTTTGAGGGGGGAGGTCTTCGCCCACGCGCGCCGGATCACCGCCGCGGCTTCCTGCGGTGTCCTGGGAGTATCGCGGACCGGCCGGTTCTGGGAGTGCCTCAGGGACGGGTGAGGCGGCGGGCGGCCACGACAGAGACGCCCGCTGCGAACACCCAGAAGATCGTTCCCGGCCCGGCCTGCGGGGTCGGCGTCGGGGCCGGGCCGAGCCCGATCTCCGTGCCGAAGACCTTCTCCGCGTTCGCGTAGACCAGGACTGTCATCGTCCCCGACGTCACGCCCCTCACCCGGAACGTGATCGCGCCGTCCTCCGGGCCGCGTTTGATCCCGGTGAGGTCGAGCGATGCGCGCACCGTGGTCGCCCCCGGCGCGGCCGTCCCCGAGAGGCCGATCTCGTCGTACGTCCCGGCCGCGATCGAGACGTTCCGGCTTGCCTCGTACCGGCCGTTCACCGACGCGCCGCTCGTCCGCGCCCGGGCCTCGCCCCGCTGCACGACCAGCTCGTTCATGGCCGTGTGCTCGAGCGCGGCCCTCACCTGCCCCTGCTCGAGGGAGAAGGGAATCGCGAGGTCCGTCGTGGTGAAGGCGAACCGGCCGTCCGGTCCCGGGGCGACCGCGCCCTCGAGCCGGAGCGAGAAGACCGTGCCGTTCGGCAGGCCAGTGAGCGCGATGGTGACCGTGTCCCCGTCGAGGACCCGGTCGGGCCGGACCTCGACCCCGACGGCCGTGGCGGCGGACGCGAGGAGGCAGGCGGCGAGCAGGGCAAGGACGATCCGCTGCATGGTAGTCCGATAAGGGTTGGCCCGCGGGACGCTTAGGATCACCGGGTCGGAAAAAGGGGTGGGCGTCAGCGCCGGGCCCGGCCCGCGAGGAGGAGGGCGCCGATGCCCACGGCGCCGAGAGCGGCGAAGGCCACCGGGAAGCCGGCCGGGGTCGTCGTGGTCGCCGCGCTCGCGTTCCTCCCGTCGTCGGGGGTATCCGTCCCCTCGGGCGTCTCGCCGCCCGTGCCCGCCACGGTCGTGGCCGCCGTGGTCACGCCGCCGGGAGCCCCGCCATCGGCGGAACCGGTCGTCGTCGGTCCCGCGTCCGTGCCGCCGTCGCCCGTCCCGCCCGATCCGCCCGTACCGACGGGGTAGGCGTCCTCACCGTCGGCCGGTGTCGGCGCCGGGTAGACCGGTCCGTCCATGTCGAGGGTGAACCAGTCGGAGGCGGCGTGGATGTTGTTCTCGTAGTAATCGAGAGTCACATAGGCCGGGTTGCGCGACCAGAACGAGGTGTTCTCCGTGAAGGTCGAAGGCCCGAACAGCTTCGTGCCGTTGATCCAGAATGTGGACTCCACGACCCGAACTCCGGGGAGGGTGTCGGCGTACCAGTGGGTCATGTACGTCCCGATCTGCTCGTCGTCGTAGCGGAACGAGCGGTTCCAGGTGCCCTCGACGACAGTGCCGTTGGGGGCCCTGATGGTGTACGAGGTGCCGTTGAACCAGAGCTCCTCGAAGCTGCCGCCCCGCTCGGGGGGCCACCAGTGGCCAATCAGGACCGAGTTGTTGACCGTGCCGACGTTGGTCATGTTGAAGACGTTCTCCCGGTGGGCGAACGGCCAGGTGACGTTGCTGGTCCCGAGCTCGCTCGGGACGCCAGGCTGCATGTACTGGTAGAAGGTGGTCTTCTGGGAGTAGTAGACCCCGTCGTCCATGTTCTCGACGACCGACCGGATCGTCTCGTTCGATGTGAAGTTGTGCTTGTTCACGCTCACGTTGACCGTGATCGCGCCGGCCCCCGCGACGAGCACGCAGAGCAGGACCGCGACCGCGCAGAGGGTGTAGAACGTTCTCATGCCTGTTAATCTCCCGTGGATACCGGGCTGCGGCGCCGTTGCCTGGCGCGCAGTACGAGATAGTATAAGGTTTTGCTTTCGGTTATCTAAACCTGACGGTACACTCGTTCGATGCTCCCTCGCCGCTCCGGCGGCGCTACTCGCTGAACTCCTCGATGGCGAGCTGATACATCCAGTCCATCAGCGTTGGACACTCCTCGACCATGCACTCGAGGTCGCAGGCGATGCAGGGGATCAGATCATCGCCCGCGAGGAGGAGGTCAAGGTCCGGGGGCGTCTTCGCCGCACGGAGGAGGTAGGACTTGATCCCGTCGCGGCGGTACTCGATCCGCTCGACCCGTCCGTCGTCGAGGAGCTTCTTGACCAGCCGGGAGCACTTGCGGCTGTCGACCCCGAGCTCCTTCCAGAGCTCGCTCTGAACGACGCCGTCGGGATGGGCCCGTATCACCGCGAGGGCGTCTTCTTCGGTCTCCGCTGGCATGGGTAGGGTCAGACCATGGGGGCGATGGTCAGGATGTTGTTGCCGCGAATCACGACCGTTCCGAGGTTCCGGCGCGTGCCGCGGTTGTTCTCGACGGTCTCGTCCATGTGGATGTTGAGGTACTCGTCCACGGCCACGAGACGGCCCTGGAGCTGGCGCCCCTCGTCCTTGATCTCGACCGTGATCCGTGAGTCCACGAGCGAGAAGACTTTCTTGATGGGTAAGACGATCCCGTTCACCATTCTGGACCATTATGACCTCGCCGGGTGAAAAACATTTCCGTCTCGATGGCTCCCGGCGCGGACCGCGGGACTACTGTCGCTTTCGGGCGGTGTTATAAACGACCGGGTCCAACAGTAGGGGTTAGAAGGCCCCACGAGGGGCCGGGTGCGAGGATGGACGACGAGCCACGGGACGGGACAATCCCCAGGGGCGACGCGGAGCCCCGGGCCGAGCCGGAGACGACGGCACCACCGGTACCGACCGGGCCGGAGCCCGTCGACCTCCCGGCGCCCGGAGAGCACCTCGATCTCAACCGGTCCGCGGGCCGCCGACGGCTCCTGCTCGTCGCGGTCGCGCTCGTGGCCCTCGCGGCGCTCGGGGCCGCGGCCCTGATGGCCCTCGACCGCGGCGGCGGGTTCCCGACCCCCGTGCCGACCGTCCCCACCACCGCTACGCCCTGGCCCGAGGGCGCGATCGTCGTCGCCTCATCGACGAGCGCGGACCCGGCGGCGACGGGCGCGTCCCATTACTGCGACGGGACCGACGACCAGGTCGAGATCCAGCGCGCCCTCGACGAGGCCGCGGCGGGCGGCGGGACCGTGGTCCTCCTCGACGGCACGTTCCACTGCACCGACAAACTGAACCCGCGCGCGGGCACGACCCTGATGGGCCTCGGGCGCGACCGGACCACGATCGACGTCCAGGGCTACTACAAGCCGATCGAGCTCCTCGAGGACGGGGTCACGCTCCGCGACTTCCGGGTCACCGGGCGCGGGTTCATCCTGGTCCGCGCGAGCCATATCCTGGTCGAGGGGATCACCATCACGACCATGCAGTCCGGCCGGGTCGAGGCGAACGGGGCGTTCTTCGTCTTCGCCAAGGACTCGGTCCTCCAGGATATCGAGTTCCGGAACTGCACGGCCATCGACTGCGGCATCCACGGGTTCAACGTCAACGGCGACGGCTCGCCCAAGGAGACCCGGGACCTCCGGTACATCGACTGCGCGGCCATCCGGTGCGGCAACGCCGACTCGCGCGCGATCTGGGCGACCGGGTTCGACTTCCACGAGACCAACGACCTCTACGGCATCCAGGTCATCCGCTGCCGGGCCGAGGACAACTGGGAGTCGGGGTTCCACTTCGAGCCCGGGGGCCACGTCACGCCGAAGACTGTGGCGGAAGACATCCGGATGGAGGACTGCGTCAGCATCGGCAACGGCCAACGGAACACCAAGGGCTACCCGTACACGGACAGCTTCATGTCGGGGTACTACGTCCACAACGACGCCGTGCTCGTCAACTGCACCTCCGAGCGGAACCGGAACGCCGGGTTCTTCGTCCACGGCGGGCGGACCGTCACCTTCGACCGGTGCACGGACACCGGGTCGACCTACGGCTGGAAGGTCGTCAAGGACTCCCACGACATCACCCTGAAGGACTGCGCCACCACGGGCAACCTGGAGTGGGGGCTCTGGGCGGCCGACGCGGACCGGCTCGTCCTCGAGGGCTTCGAGCAGCGGGGCGTGACCGGCAAGGACGGCTACCAGTCCATGCTCCAATGGTACTACGGCCTGCCCCAGTACGAGCGGCCCGTGACGGACTCGCGCTTCGAGATCGCGGCCGACGGGACGCTGCCGGCCATCAAAGAGCTCGGGGCGAACAACATCTACGAGGTAACGCGCCTCTGACCCGTCACGAGTCCGGGCTCGCGGTCCGCGAGCTCGAGACTGGGGAGTTCCCGCTCGCCACCGAGGCCTGGCGCGACTACCACGGGACCTGGGGCGACCCGGCCATCGATCGGGTCTTCGCCCTCTTCGCGGACCGGGCTCTCCGCGCGCTCGCCATGTGCCGGCGCCACCCGGACGGCTGCGAGGTCGACGCCGTCTTCACGCCCGTGCAGTTCCGGGGGAGGGGATACGCCCGCCGCGTCGTGGCCGGGCTGGTGGAGGCCTGCCACGACGAGGACCTCTTCATGTACGCGCTCGCGGGGCTCGAGCCGTTCTACGCCGGCTTCGGGTTCGTGCCCATCTCCGAGACCGACCTCCCGCCGACGATCCGCGCTCGGTACGACTGGTCCGTGGGCGACGGGAGACCGTCCCGGATCACCCCCATGCGCCGGCGCGCCACGGTCACCGGAAGGATATCCCGTCCTTGATGGTGGACGGAAGGGTGGTCACGCGCCCCGGCCGCTCGTGTCGACGGGGACGTCCCGCCGCGCGTGGTCGCCGAGCCAGCTCGTGATGACCGTCAGCGCTCCCGGGTCGAGGACCCTTCCCTCGCTGTTGTACGACGCCACGGCGGAGGGGCCGTCGAGGTCGTCCCGGGGCCGGTCCTCGTGCTTGAGGACGTGGTCGGCGTCGGCGGGGTACGCGAACTCGACGTTCCCGGCCCCGCCCACGGCGGACTCGAGCGCGCCGCCTTCGACCTGCCAGTCGACCTGGATGTCTTTTTTACCGATCACGACGAGGACTGGCTCCTTCACCCGCGCGAGGAGCGCGGCGGGGTTTGCCGACCAGAGCTCGCGCGCGAACGGGAGATTGACCGGGGCGGCGAGTCCCCTGAGCATCATCCGCATCCCCTCCGGGAGGACCGGGTCGACGTGGATCGGCTCGCCGGCCTCGAACGCGGCGATCGCGGCATCGTAGTGGCGCATGAGCATCTCGCCGTTCGGCAGGTCCCTGACCTGGGCCAGGATCTGGCTCCGGGCGACCTGGCCGACGGAACGGCCGGGGACGCCGGTGAGCACGAGGCCCGCGAACCGCCACCCTCCCGGGGCCTGTGCGGCGAGCTGGTAGTGTAGGGTGTGGATGGCCCCCTCGCTGTTCGTCAGCGCGTAGAGCCGCGGGGCGTCCATAGCCCCGTCGGCGAGGAGCGTCTCGACGGCGCCGGCCAGCTCGTCGAGGTGGCCCTGCATGCTGATCCGGCCGGCGAGCCGCGCGGCGTTCTCCGCGATGTGCGGCCCGGACGGGCGCTTGTCGTACCGCAGGGTCATGAACCCCTCGCGGGCGAGGGCGTCGGCCAGCAACCGGCCGCTGCAGGTGGTCCCCGGGATCAGGGGCGAGCACCAGTCCCGGTCGGTCGGCCCGCAGCCGGCGACGAGGACGACCCCCGGGTGGGGCCCTTCGCCTGCCGGCCGCGTCAGGGTTCCGTGGACCGTGATACCGTCCACGTCCCAGGCGACCTCCTCGGATACGATCATGGGAGTGGAGTTCCGGACCGGCTGGGATAAAACCTCCTCCTCCTCGCGGAGCGCCACGGCCACGCGTGACCGCCTCAGCCGCCGCCGACCAGGAAGCGGACCAGGTTCTCCCATCCCTGGCCGAGCAGGACCGTCGGGTCGACCCCGAGCGCCGGGAAGAGGAGGAAGAAGTACAGGACCGTGCCGAGGGTCGAGCCGACGTTCGCGAGCGCCGCGACGAAGACGACCCGGAAGAGGGGGTTGGCCCGCATCTCGGCGAACGAGTCGGCCTCGAGGAGGCGCTTGACGTCGCCCTTCCGGGGTTTGCGGATCTTGGCCTCGACGATGGCGGAGAACCAGCCGGCCGCGAGGAGGGGGTGGATGGCCGTGAGCCAGGAGACCGCGAACCCCGCGAGGGCCGAGTACGGATGGCCGCCCGCGAGGAGGGTGAAGACCGCGGTCAGCACCCCGTGGAGGAGGACCCAGTAGACGAGGGCCCAGGCGAGGACGCCCACGCCCACGCCCGAGAAGGCGATCAGGGCCAGGATGCCGACGAAGAGCGCCGCGACCAGGACCTCGAGGACCTTGAACCAGGGGAACGGCTTCACGGTCGCGGTCAGCTCCTGGAGCGGCGGCAGGGTCGAGGGGTCGGCGAGGTACCGCCGGATCCCCGCAACGTGGCCCGCGCCGACCACGACCAGCACGCGCTCGTTCGTCCGCGCGAGCCCGAGGATCCGGGTCGCCAGGTAGGCGTCGCGCTCGTCGATCAGGGCCCGCGCGCCGTTCGGCGAGAACTTCCGGAACTCCTCGAGGGCCATGTCGATGACGTCCTGGCGCTTGAGCGCCTCGACGTCGATCTCCTCCTCGCCGCCGCCGAGGTGGACGACCGAGGCGAGGAGCGCCCAGCCCATGCGGAGCTTCTCCCGGAGCGTCATCAGCCCCAGGAAGCGCTGGAGCGTGATCCGGATATCGCGGTCGATGAGCCCGACCCGGATGCCGCGCTCCTCGGCCGCCTCGTACGCGGCCTTCATCTCGGCGCCGGGCTCGACCCCGACGTCCATCCCGATCTGCTTCTGGACGTACGCGAGGCCCCACTGGACCAGGAAGAGGGAGAGGTTGCCGCCCCGGATGATGTCGGCGATCTCGGGCTCCACGGCCCCGTACTTGAGGGTGTGGTACCGGTTCTCGTCGAGCTCGACCGCGACGATCTCGGGGGCGAACGCGTCGATCTCGCGCCGGACCTCGTCGACCGACTCGGACGAGACGTGGGCCGTGCCGACGATCCGGATCTCGCTCACGCCCGCCACGCTCCCTCGGCGTCGAGCACGACCGTGCCGTCCCCGGGCAGCGCGGCCGACGCGGCCACCCGGCGGACGCGCACGGCCTCGTCCTCCTCGGCCGCGCGGCGGGCGAGCATGTCGGCCGCGAGGGCCCGGGCGTCGGCGCGGGAGATCGGCCGGCCGAGCCCGGGGCACTCCGAGACGGCGAGCCGGTCGCCGTCGAGCATGAAGGGGTAGGTCCGGCAGATCCACGGTCGGGCGGCGTAGACCGCGCACCCGTCCTCCCCGTGGAAGCGGCACGCCCCCCCGTTCTTCCGGGCGAGGGCCCAGCCGATCCGGCAGAGCCGGCCCCGCACCTCGACCGCGCCGGGGTACGGCACGACGGCCTCGTCGAAGGGGATGGACGCCGCTGCCGCGACGGCGCGGGCCTCGTCGCGCGAGACCATCACGAGCGAGCCGTCCTCGCCGGCGCCGCGGCAGCAGTCGCCGCACGCGGTGCAGGCGAAGCCGGCGGCCTCGATCTCCGAGGCGAGCCGTTCGAGCCCGGTCATGGGGCGGTCGTCAGGCCTCGCCACGGCTGACCGCGTCGAAGTTCTCGTACACGCGCCGGCCCTCGAAGCTGTGGCTGACCTCGGGGTGCCACTGGACCCCGAAGAGCGGGCGGTCCCGGTGGGCGATCGCCTCGACTGGGCAGATCCCCGAGGAGGCGAGGATCTCGAAGCCGGGGGGCAGGGTAACGACCTCGTCCTGGTGCGAGGCCCAGACCACGACCCGGTCGGGGTAGCCCAGGAGGATCCGGTCGTGGTCGCGGATCCCGACCTCGACCGCGCCATACCCGCCGAGCTTGCCCGGGGCGACCATGCCGCCGAACCGGCGGGCGATGACGTGGAGGCCCAGGCAGATCCCGAGCACGGGGATGTCCAGGTCGAGGTACTCGGCGCACCGGCCGGTCCGTGCGATCGACGGGCCGCCGCCCAGGACCAGGCCCCGGCACCCCGCGGCGACCTCGTCCGGCGGGGTCGTGTTCGGGACCATCCTCGCCTCGATATCGAGGTCCCGGAGCATCCGGAGAATGAGGTGGTTGAACTGCCCGAAGTTGTTGACCACGTAGATGGGTCGCATTCGGGATCAGGTGTACCTTTTATAGAGATAGGTCTTTAGCTCCGGCCCCCCGCCGCGGCGAGGACGGCCTCGCGGATCGCGACGGGGTCGTGACCGAGGAGGTACGCGAGGGCCAGGGCGCCCCCCGCGCCGGTCCCCTCCTTGACCTCGCCCAGGCAGTACCGGGCGAGGCCGGCGTGGCCGAGCTCGCCGAAGCCCGGGTCGACGTAGACCGGGCCGGCGCCGAGCCGCCTCGCGAGGGCGTCGAAGTTCGCGCTCGGGTCGTCACGGACGTAGACGGTCGTAACGATCCGCGGGACAGGCCGGCCGAGCGCGGAGAGGACCGCGGCCACCGCGAGGAGCTGCGTCCCGCCCGCAAGGAGGAGGGTGCCCCGGTACGCCTCCGCGATCCCCGTGGCCACGGCGAGCATGGGGTCGCCGGCCTCGCGCAGGACGCCGTACGGCGTGAGCGGGCCGAGCCCGCCGACCCGGTCGAGGACGGCGCGGACCACGGCCTCCTTGGCCGCGGTGGGGTTCTCGACGCAGGCCGACGAGGTGCGCGCCTCGTGACCGAGCGCTCGGAGGACGCAGAGCGCGGTGGTCGTGCCGCCGGGGACGCACTCGCCGAGGACGAGGAGGTCAGCGAGCGGGGAGAGGAGGCGGCCGATCGAGCGCCCGGCCTCGACGAGCCGTTCCGCGCCGGGCACGGCGGGGCCGGGCCGGGGGTCACGGCCGGGCTCGCCGCAGGCGTCCAGGCAGGGGACGGCCGGCCGCTCCGGGAGGCCCGCGTTGACGAAGAGCGGCGGGAGGCCCGCGAGCGAGAGTGCCGCGCGCGTGATCGTGGCCGGCGTGGGGCAGCCCGTCGCCGTGTTGGGCGAGGCGTCGCGGCTGGTGACGGCGCCGGTGGTCACGAGCTCGGCGTCGAGGGCGGGGACCAGGAGGCTCCCCTCCGGCGACGGCCCCGCGCCCGAGATCCCGGGGACGGTCGAGAGGAGCGTGGAGCCGAGGACCACGGAGAAGAGCGGGCGCTCGAACCGGATCGCGGGCTCCTCCGAGAGGAACGGCATGGGATCTCTCTTTTTTTTCTATCGCGTTAAACGATTCCGGTACCATGTTCGAGGTCGAGGCGCGGCTGGCCGCGCGGGGGGTCACGCGGGAGGCGCTCGTCGAGGCCGGGATGGTGCTCTACGTCCCGCACGGGCTCGAGGGCGGCGCGGCCCGCGAGCGGCTCGGCGCGCTCATCGACCGCCACCTCCGCGACCCGAACGTCGCGGCCCTGCTCGTCGGCGCGCTCCTGCTCGAACAGGAGCTGGTCGAGCGGCGGGAGCGGTCCGAGCTCGCATCGGACCCGGTCTTCCTCGTCGCGGACGAGATCATCGGGATGGCCATCGCCGAGGTGATCGCCGGCACGTACGCCCGGTTCGAGTTCGCGCGGTACGACCGGGCCAAGCCCGGGATCCTCGGCAAGCTGGGCCCCTTCCTCGACGACGCGGCCGCCGGGCTCATCGCGGGCTGCACCTCGCGCCTCTACTCGGAGCAGGTCGAGGGATGATCGAGTCCCTGCGGGCGCTCCTCCAGTTCACCACGATCCTGCCGCTCGGCCGGCCGGCCGACTTCGATACCTTCGCGCGCCGGTCGTATCTCTATCCCCTCTCGGGTTACGTGACGGGCGGTCTTGCCGGGCTCGCGGCGGCCCTCGTGCCCGACACGTCCATCGGCGCGGCCGTCGGGCTCGGTGCGGTCCTGCTCGTGACCGGCGCCCACCACCTCGACGGCCTCCTCGACCTCGGCGACGGGCTGATGGCCCACGGCGGGCGGGAGGCCCGGGTTCGCGCCCTGCTCGACCGGCAGGTCGGCGCGGGCGCCGTCGCCGCCGGCACGACCGTCCTCCTCCTCGCCTACGCCGGGCTCTCGTCGGCGCCGTCGCTCCTCTGGGCCCTGGTCGCGGCGGAGGTGCTGGGCCGCTTCGGTATGGCGCTCCTGACCGTGACCGGCGCGCCGTTCCGCGAGGGGATGCAGAGCTACCTCCACGAGCGCGCCCGGCCCTGGTTCGTCCTCCCCGCGGCCCTGCTCTGCCTCCCCCTCGCCCTCGCCCCCCTTTCCGCCGGCGCGCTCCTCGGCGCCGCCGCCGTCGCCGTCGCCGTCCCACTGGTCGTGCTCGGGCTCGGGCGGCGGCTCTTCGGCGGGGTCAACGGCGACCTGGTCGGCGCCTCGCACGAGCTCGCCCGGGCCGCCGTCCTCTGCGCCGTGGCCCTCCTCGGGTAAAAATTCGACCCGACGCGAACCGTTTTGTAGCACCGGGGCGAACCTGATCCCACGATGGAACAGATGGAGACGGGGGTCCACACGCGCGGGGGCATCATCACCCAGGAGAACCCCGACCTTGTCACGGTCCGGACGCGCCTACCCGCCGGGGTGCTGACCCTGGACCAGCTCCGCGGCATCGCCGGGATCGTCGAGCGGTACGGCGACGGCCAGGTTCACCTCACCACGCGCCAGGCCCTCGAGATCCCCCATGTCGACGCGGCCCGGATTGACGAGATCGCGCGCGACCTCGAGGCGAACGGGACGCCCGTCGGGGCCGAGAAGAACGAGGTGGTCAACATCGTGGCCTGCCCGGGCACGGACCGGTGCAAGCTCGCCAACGTCGAGACCATCGAGCTCGCGCGCGCCATCGACGCCCGGTTCTTCGGCAGGGAGATGCCGGTCAAGGTGCGGGTCTCCATCGCCGGTTGCCCGAACGGGTGCAACAACGCCCTCCTCAACGAGATCGGGATCGTCGGTCGGGTGCGGCCCGCACGGACGCCCGGGCTCTGCACGGGCTGCGGCACCTGCGCCCAGTACTGCCCCGAGCAGGCCGTGACCATCCGGAACGGGGTCTGCATCCTCGACGAGTCGAAGTGCGACCTCTGCGGGCTCTGCATCCGGTCCTGCCCATTCCAGCTGATACGGGCCGAGGATCGCCATTTCTTGATCCTCGTCGGCGGCATGAGCGGCCGCCACCCCACGCACGGGCGCGAGCTCGTCCGCGTCGACACGCCCGAGAAGGTTGTCGAGGTCGTCGACAGAGTCATCTACTGGATCTACCGGCGCGCGCGCTCGGGCCGGCTCCTCGGCACCCAGCTCGACGAGATGGGGTTCGATCGGCTCAGGGCCGATATCGCGAAGGAGTTCGGGGCCGATCAGGCCCCGTAGCGCGGCTCGAACCCCTTTCCCGCGTCGTCGTCGCATTCGACGGCACTGCCGTCGCGCACGTAGGTGTTGAACATCATCAGGGCCTGCATCAGGTTCTCGTCCGGGGCCGAGCCGCGCCGGATCTCGTCGGCCGCGCGCCCCTGGGGGTTCGGGATCAGCCGACGCCCCACGCGTATGCCCGTGCAATGGCGGCAGTACCCGCAGAAGCGGTGGACCGACCGCTGCTGGCCCGCGCACTCGACGGTGGCCTTATCGGCTCCCGATTCCTTATTCATCGCGAGCGTCTTCATGGTTCAGAAGTATGGCGCCGCCGGAAGATAAGAGCCTGTTGTCCATGAGCGCTAATCCGGCCGATTTGAAAAACGAGCGCATTGGACAGATTTTATATAGATGCGTCTCAAATATGTAATACTCGCGTAGACCGGACAGGATGCTGTACCGTTCACGACTGGGAGAAAAAAATGGCAGCTGACAAGCCTCATCTGAACCTGGCCGTCATCGGCCACATCGACCACGGCAAGTCGACCACGGTCGGTCGCCTGATGTTCGAGACCGGTGCGGTACCGCCCCACATTATCGAGAACTACCGGAAGGAGGCCGAGTCCAAGGGCAAGGGCTCCTTCGAGTTCGCGTGGGTCATGGACAACCTCAAGGAAGAGCGCGAGCGCGGTATCACGATCGACATCGCCCACAAGCGCTTCGACACGCCCAAGTTCTACTTCACGGTCGTGGACTGCCCCGGCCACCGCGACTTCGTGAAGAACATGATCACGGGCGCCTCGCAGGCCGACGCGGCGGTGCTCGTCGTCGCCGCCCCCGACGGCGTCATGGAGCAGACCAAGGAGCACGTCTTCCTCTCGAGGACGCTCGGGATCAACCAGCTGATCGTGGCCGTCAACAAGATGGACGCCGTTAACTACGATCAGAAGCGGTTCGAGGAGGTCAAGAAGGACCTCGGCCAGCTCATGCAGATGGTCGGGTACAAGCCCGCCGAGACGCTCTTCATCCCCATGTCCGCGTTCAAGGGCGCGAACATGGCCAAGAAGGCGGAGGAGACCCCCTGGTACACCGGCCCCTCGCTGCTCGAGGCGCTCGACACGCTCAAGGAGCCGGAGAAGCCCACGGACAAGCCGCTCCGCGTCCCGATCCAGGACGTCTACTCGATCTCGGGCATTGGCACCGTGCCGGTGGGCCGCGTCGAGACCGGCGTCATGAAGAAGGGGATGAAGGTCTCGTTCATGCCCGCCAACAAGGACGGTGAGATCAAGTCGATCGAGATGCACCACGAGGAGCAGCCCCAGGCGCTTCCGGGCGACAACATCGGCTTCAACGTCCGCGGTATCGGCAAGAACGACATCCGCCGCGGCGATGTCTGCGGCCCCGCGGAGGCCCCGCCGACGGTCGCGGAGAACTTCACGGCCCAGATCGTCGTGCTCCAGCACCCGTCCGCGATCACGGTCGGGTACACCCCGGTCTTCCACTGCCACACGGCGCAGATCGCGTGCACGTTCATCGAGCTCCAGAAGAAGCTCGACAGCCGCACGGGCCAGGTCAAGGAGGAGAACCCGACCTTCCTGAAGTCCGGCGACTCCGCGATCGTCAAGGTCGTTCCCTCGCGCCCGATGGTGATCGAGACCGTCAAGGAGCTCCCCCAGCTCGGACGGTTCGCCATCCGCGACATGGGCTCGACGATCGCGGCCGGCATGTGCATCGCGATCGACGCCAAGCAGATGCGGCGCTAATTCCATTTTTTGGTGAATGGAAATGCAGAAGGCACGCATTCGTCTGACAGGCACCGATTACGAGAAGGTCGAGATGGTCTGCGACCGCATCCGCGAGATCGCAGAGCGGACGGGCGTGAACCTGGCCGGACCGATCCCCCTGCCCACCAAGCGGCTGATCGTCCCCATCCGAAAGAGCCCCGACGGCGAGGGGACGGCAACCTGGGACCGCTGGCAGATGCGGATCCACAAGCGGTTGATCGACATGGACGCGGACGAGCGGGCGCTCCGGCAGCTCATGCGCATCCAGGTGCCGAAAGATATCGGCATCGAGATCGTCCTGGAGAACTGAGAGGTCCGGCGTGCCTGCCGCTGAGGTCATCTCGACCGTCCGGCGATATCTCTCTTTTGAAATCCTCTTCGCCCTGCTGGTCGTCGCAACCGCCTTCACCCGGTTCTTCCGCCTGAACCTCAAGCTCTACCACCACGACGAGGCGATCCACGCCTGGTTCAGCTACGACCTCCTGACCAAGGGGTCCTACAGCTACGACCCGATGTACCACGGGCCGGTCCTGTACTACATCACGGCCGGGATGTTCCGGATCTTCGGCGACTCGGACCTGGTAGGGCGGCTGGTGCCGGCCCTGCTCGGCGTCCTGATCGTGGTCCTGGTCTACTTCGTCTACCGTCTCGGCTACCTCGACCAGCGCCAGTCCCTGCTCGCGGGGCTGCTGATCATGCTCTCGCCGAACATGGTCTACTTCTCACGGTTCCTGCGCCACGATATCTTCATGCTCTTCTTCACGTTCCTGCTCGTGGTCGCGGTGCTGTACTACATCGAGAGAAAGCAACTCCGCTTTGCCGCCCTCGCGGGCCTCGCTGCCGGGCTCGCACTCTCGTGCAAGGAGGAGATGCCGCTCATCCTGATCATCCTCGGGGCGTACTTCGTCTACGTCGTCGCGCGCCGGACCGTGACCCTGCCGCCGAAAAAGCAACTCCTCCGCGACCTCGCGGTGGCCGTGCTGCTCTGCGCCGGGGTGATGGCCGTGCTCTACTCGTTCTTCGGGCTCCAGATCGAGACCCTCTGGACGGGGCCGGTGGAGGCGATCGAGCACTGGCTCGCGATGCACAACCAGCAGCGCCTGGGCGGGCCGCCGTACTTCTACGTGCTGCTCTTCGGCCTGTACGAGGTCCCGATTGTGATCATGGCCGGCGCCTCGGTCGTTTCGTACGCCGTGATCCGGCTCTGGCGCGGGCGGCGCGAGGACCGCCTGGCCGCAGCGTCGGCCGAGATCGACGCGCTCGCCGGCGTGGCGCCGTCCAAGCCCCGCCTGCCGGCCGTCGACCGCCGGGACGAGTTCTTCAAGCTCTGCCTGGTCTGGATGGCCGGGACGATGGTGATGTACGGCTACATCGGGGAGAAGGTCCCCTGGCTGATCATCCAGCAGCTCCTGCCCATGTGCCTGGCGGCCACCTGGTGGGCGCGCGAGAAGCCGGCCTCGGAGCGGCTGGTCCCGTGGAACGGGTGGAAGTGGGTCACGGTCGCGTTCCTGCTCTTCAGCATCTTCGTCCCGATCTACGGGTTCGGGATGGCCTACACGACCCACCACGTCCAATTCGTCCGCGAGGACATCTCCGAGCCGATCGTCCAGGTCCAGAACTCGGAGGACCTGCGCGGGGTCTTCGCCGAGATGAACCGTGCCGACCTGGTAATTGTCGCGAGCCCGAACTACTGGCCGCTCCCGTGGTACTACCGCGGGGACCGGTGGGACCGGATCCAGTTCTACGGAAACCGGATCGACGAGTCCTCGATCCTCTCGCAGAACCCAGACATGGTCATCGCAGAGGCGGGGGCATACGCGTCCCTGGCCGGGTTCGAGAAGCGGACGATCAAGCTCAACTACTGGTACAGCCACTATGACAACCAGAACCGGATCCCCGAGTACTACTTCGCCCGCGACGGCAACCTCGGGTCCATGAACCTGGACATCTTCACCCGGACCGGGTAGACGGGCGTCGGCCCGTCTCGCGTCCTCGTATTTTCAGCCCGAGCGGGTCACGGAGCCGGGCGAGGTACACCGCGCGACGGCGTCGTCAGCGCCGTACTCTCTCCGAACAGGCCGGGCACCCGGCCCGCGGGGCGACGGCGACCTCATCCATGCGACCGGCGAGTCCGTCCCAGAGCAGGAGCCGGCCCGTGAGCAGCTCACCCTCGCCGGCCACGTACTTGACGACCTCCGTCGCCTGGATGCAGCCGATAACGCCTGCCGTCGCACCGAGGACGGGGGAGACCTCCTTCGGCGGGACGTTCGGAAAGAGGCAGGCGAGGCAGGGGCCCCGGCCCGGGAGGCAGGTCGTGGCCTGGCCGTGGAAGCCCCGGATCGCGCCGTGGAAGAGGGGGATGCCCTGCTCCTGCGCGATCCGGTTCAGCACGAACCGCGCCGGGTAGTTGTCCATGGCGTCCACGATCCCGTCCGCGTCGCCGATGAGATCAACCGCATTCTCGCCGGTGATGGTGGCGCGGACGCCCTCGAGGCGGATCGAGGGATTGAGGGCGCGAAGGGCCTCGACGCCGGACTCGACCTTCGTCCGGCCGATGTCCGCCTCGCCGTGAAGCACCTGCCGGTTGAGGTTCGACCGCTCGACCGTGTCGCAATCGACCAGGGTCAGCCGGCCGACGCCCGCGGCCGCGAGGTAGATCGCGGCGGGGGAGCCGAGCCCGCCGGCGCCCGCGACCAGGATGTGCGCCGCGTTCAGCCGCTCCTGGCCCTCCGCGCCGATGGAGAGGACCTGCCGGCCATACCGCTCCCAATCGGACGGCCCAAGGCCCGGGGACACCTATCCCCCTCCATACGGCGGCGTCGCGTCCCCGGGTCCACCGAGGACGGACACCCCGTCAGCGAACTCGCCGAGTACGGGGGGACTGCCCCGGACGGCCTCCTCGTACGGGAGCCTGACCATGTACCAGGATCTCTCGGGTGGGGGCTCAAAAAGGTTCCTTCCCCCGTGCCGACCGTCCGGCTTCCCGGGAACGCATGGTCGCGGGAACGTCCGGGTACCTCAACCCATTTATCGGCAGAACGCGTATCTCTGCGTTAATGGCGACGGACCCGACGAGTTTCGTCCTGCTCAGCCTCTCGTCGCTGCTCGTGATCGTCAACCCGCTCGGCGCGGCGATGATCTACGTCTCGATGACCTCGGGCTTCGAGGACCGGCAGAAGCGGGCCATCGCCGTCGAGGCCAGTTGGTACGCGCTGGTTGTGCTCGTGGTCTTCGCGCTCATCGGCGGGCTGATCCTCGAACTCTTCGGGATCACCCTCGAGGCCTTCCGGATCGGCGGCGGCGCCCTCCTCTTCCTGATCGGCCTGGACATGGTCAACGCCCGGGTTTCGCGGTCCAAGGTGACCGCGACCGAGAAGTACGAGGGAGAGATCGACGACGTCGCGGTCATGCCGATCGCGATCCCGATGATCGCGGGCCCGGGGGCGATCACGACCGTGATCGTGCTGATGGACGAGGCGCGGGGGCTCGGGCTCTGGGCGTACGTGGTGGTGGTGCTCTCGATCGCGGTCGCCGCGGTGGTCACGTACCTGACCATGGCGAACGCCGACCGAGTCATGGGCCGGGTCGGCCAGCGCGAGTTCCGGGCCGTGAACCGGATCATGGGCATCCTCCTGATCGCGATCGCGGTCGAGTTCGTGATCGACGGCCTCCGGACCGCCTTCCCGGTCCTGGCGGGCGGGGGTTGAGCATGCGGATCGCGCTGGCCCAGCTCCTTCCCGCCTGGAACGATCCGGGTACGAACCTCGCGGCGGCCGACAGTGCGGCCCGCCGCGCCGCCGACGAGGGCGCGGCCCTCCTCGTCCTCCCCGAGCAGCCGCTCCTGGGCTGGGACCCCCGGTCCGCCGCCGGCGCCGAGCCAGTGGGCGGGCCGCTGACCGACGCCCTCTCGTCGATCGCCCGGCGGCACGGGCTCGCGCTCGTCGGCTCGATCCGGGAGGCCGGCGCGAACGGCGCTCGGAACACGGCGCTGGCCCTCGACGCGGCCGGCGGCGTGGTCGCGGTCTACGCCAAGCGATACCTCTTTACGCCCGGGGGCGAGGAGACCTGCTACGCCCCGGGGACGGCGCCGGCCCTCTTCGACTGCGGGGGGCTCCGGTTCGGCCTGGCCATCTGCTACGACCTCCGCTTCCCCGCCGTCTTCGCCGGGTACCGCACCCTCGGCGCGGACGCGGTCCTCGTGCCGGCCGCGTGGCCCTGCGAACGCCTCCGCCACTGGCGCCTCTTTCTGCGCGCGCGGGCGCTCGACAACCGGGTCTACGTGGCGGGGGCCTCGTACGCCGGGGGCGAGACCCCGGTCGGGACCTACTGCGGGGGCTCGCTCACGGCCGACCCCGAGGGCGAGGTGCTGGCAGAGGCCGGCGCCGACACCGCGCTCCTCGTCGCGGACCTCGATCCGGGCGTGATCGCGCGGGCGAGGGCCGGCCCGGACCCGGCGGGGGGGTAAGAGCGTGCGCGGGGACCAGCACGTCCTGATCACGCTCTTCTCGGGGGGCCTCCTGATCGCCCCCCACCTCGCGGTGATCGCGCCGACGGGGATCGCGGCCCTCCTCTTCGGCCTCTTCGTCGGCTCGCTCGCCCCCGACGCCGACGCGACCGACGCCGCGATCTTCCACACGCGGGTGCCGGGGCTCCAGGGCGTGACGCGCCGTGTCGCGGACCTCGCGGGCGGCGTCCTCCCGGTCTTCGGCTACCTGATCCGGTACGGCGTCTACTTCCCCGTGGCCGGGGTCTTCTGGCTCATCTCGGGCGGGCGGCTCCGGGCCGGGCACCGGGGCGTCCTCCACTCCCTCCTCGGCGTGGCCCTCTCCACGGCGCTGACCGGGCTCTACCTCATGGCCGCGCTCCACCTCCTGGGGTGGGCGGCGCCGGCCGTCTTCACGCTTGGCCTGGCTGGCTTCGGTGCCGGCGCGCTCCTTCACCTCGCCGAGGACTCCTGCACCCCCGGCGGAATCGCCTGGCTCTACCCTCTCTCGCAGCGCCGGGTCCGGGGCCGCCTCCGCACGGGGCGGTCCGACCTGCGCCCGCGGCTCTTCGCGGCAGCGCTCGGGAGCGCGATGTGGGCGTGCGTCCTCATCGCGGCCTGGGATGGCGCGGCGGCCGAAGCGGTGGCGGAGGTCTCGCTCTTCCTCTTCTGCGCGCTCTGGACCTTCTTCTGGCTTGCGGCGCGCACGTGAGAGGGATGCACTTCAAGCCCCCTGGGCGCCCATAAATATCTGCATGTACCGCCTCGCGTGCGTCCACTGCGCAGCGTCGTACCCAGCCGACGAGATCATCTATACCTGCAAGCGATGCGGCCACCTGCTGGCGGTCGAGTACGAGCTCGACGGCCTCGCGGTCGACCGTGCCGCGTGGGACGCCCGCCCCCTCTCGGTCTGGCGCTACCGGGAGCTCCTCCCCGTCGCCGGCGAGCCCGTCAGCCTCCGGGAGGGTGGAACCCCGCTCTACCACCTTGACCGGATCGGGGCCGAGCTTGGGCTGCCGCACCTCTACGCCAAGCACGAGGGGATGAACCCCTCGGGCTCGTTCAAGGACCGCGGCATGACCGTGGGGGTCTCCATGGCCCTCGAGCTCGGCATGACCTCGGTCGCCTGCGCCTCGACCGGAAACACGTCCGCCAGCCTCGCGCAGTACGCGGCCCGGGCCGGGATCCCGGCAGTGGTCCTCCTGCCCGCGGGCAAGGTCGCGCTCGGTAAGGTCGCGCAGGCCCTGATGCACGGCGCGAGGGTGATCTCGGTCCGCGGCAACTTCGACCGCGCCCTCGAGATGGTCCACGAGCTCTGCCTCTCGCACGGGCTGTACCTCCTCAACTCGGTCAACCCGTTCCGGCTCGAGGGGCAGAAGACGATCGGGTTCGAGGCGATCGACCAGCTCGGCGACGTGCCCGACCGGATCGTCCTGCCGGTCGGCAACGCGGGGAACATCTCGGCCGTGCACAAGGGGCTCAGGGAGCTGGTCGCGCTCGACCTCATCGACCGCCTGCCCATGATGACCGGCGTCCAGGCCGCCGGCTCGGCGCCCGTGGCCCGGGCCATCGCCGAGGGCCTTCCCGAGGTCGTGCCCGAGCCCCGGCCCGAAACGATCGCGACCGCGATCCGGATCGGGGCGCCGGTCAACGCCGAGAAGGCCCTCACGGCGATCCGGGAGACCGGCGGGACCGCGACGACGGTGACTGACGACGAGATCCTGGCCATGCAGCGCGACCTCGCGCGCCTGGAGGGGATCGGGGTGGAGCCGGCATCGGCGGCCTCGGTGGCCGGTATACGGCGGCTGGCGAACGAGGGCGCGATCGACCGCGACGAGCGGGTCGTCTGCGTCGTGACCGGCCACCTCCTCAAGGACCCCGAGACGGTGATTCAGCAATGCGAGCCTCCGATCGAGATCGACGCGGACCTCTCCTCGCTGCTCTCTGCGCTCTCCTCCTGATCCCGGGGCTCGCCGCGGCGGCCCTGCCTGCGGCGGAGTTCCGGGTCGCGGAGAACGGGACGGCGTTCTGCGCGACGGTCGAGCTCGTGCAGGCGGTCTCGTACGTCTTCACCGAGCCCGGGCTCCTCGGCGAGCAGGTCCCGGTCGAGGTCGGGAACGTCAGGCTCGTGGCCGAGAACGGGACCGAGGTCACGTTCGAGGACTACGGCCGGGCCGGGATCCTCTTTCCCGAGGGGAACTACACCGTCTCGTTCTCGGGGACGATCCGGGACAACGAGCTGATGCAGGTCTTCGAGCAGCCGTACCGGGCGACCGTGACCGTGCCGGCGGGGTTCAACGTGACGAACCCGGTCCTGGGCGGGTACTCTCCCGGCGCGACCGTCACGATCCGGGCTGACGGTTCGAATGTGGTCGCGTGGGAGTCGACCCGCGAGGCCCACGTCCGGTTCTACGACGCGGAGCGCGAGTCCCTCTTCTGGTTCTTCGCGACGACCTGGGCCGTGGTGGCGGTCATTCTCCTCTTCCCGTTCGTAGCCGACGGGCTCGCGCGCCGACGGTGAGCGGGAGTTCGTGGGCGGGCACGAGACCACCCCCGGTCCCCAGGCTCGTTCGTGTTCTCAGTGATCGCAGGGACGGCGGTCACCGGTTTTCACGAAGGATGAGGCCTGGGGTTCGGCGAAGATACGGGAACAGATGTAAATACCGTGCCGCTCGATATCCAGGAGATCTCTTCCCATGCCGCCGCTGATGGACTTCCTCGATGCGCTCCACCAGGGCGTCTGGGAGGTTATCGTCCCCAAGTCGTGCGTCACCGAGCCGCTCGAGCCGCCCTGGACGCGGTCTCCGGTCAACCTCCCGGCCCCCGGGGCGATCGCGAGCTACCGGAACGGCCAGTACCACGCCCACGAGACGGAAGAGGACTACCGCGTCCACCTGGACCGGTACGACCCCGGGACGAACCCGGTCATGCACCTGGTCGACGACGCTCCCCTCCCCCTGATGATCTACCAGACCATGGAGACCCTCGCCGTCTCGGCGCGCGACGCGCACCGCGGCGACCCCACGACCCGGCTCCTGGACCTCCGGTTCTCGGCCGCCGCGCAGGCGGCGCTCGGTCTCCTCGCCATCGCCACCGGCGCGATCCTGCTCCTGCTCGCGCTCGGCGACACCCAGCTCTTCTTCCAGCTGGTCGTCCCGGCGCTCGTCGCCCTGAGCGGCCTGGTGGTGCTGGCCCACGGGCTCGTCCTCCACGTCCGGGGCGCCCGGGGGGCGAAGGCCGCCGTCCGGGGTGCCACGCTGATCGCGGCCGGTCTGTTCCTGTACCGCTTCTGGCTGCTCTACGCCGTCGTCCTGCTCCTGATCCTCGCCGTCTGGTTCCTCTCGAGCGCGGCCGTCACCCTCGCCCGGGTCGTCCGGACGCGCGGGAGGCTGCCGCAGGGGTTCGCCTTCACGCTCGGGCTCGGGCTGGCCTCGCTCGTCTTCGGCGCCTGGGCCTTTGTCAACCCCGTGCGGATGGTGAGCGTCCTGGTCCTCCTGCTCGGCGCGATCGTGATGCTCGGCGGCCTCTTCTTCATGGTCGACGGCTACGGGATGTGGAACGCCGCGGGTCTGGTCGAGGCGCGTGAGGGGAGCGCCGGCGGCTAGGAGAACCGTGGACCCGCTCCCGCGCCCGGCGCCGTCCGCGAGCGCGAGCCCGGCCGGCCTTCTCTTTCCCCCGCGTCCCTGAGGCCTGGTTATCGGCCGGCGCCCACGCCGGCGTAGAAACAGCCTTATGCTCGGAGCGTCAGGGTCCGGCATGGTACCCGGGCCCGGACTGCACCAGGGGACGGCTGCCCTCTGCCTGCTCTGCGCCGCGATGCTCGCGGCCGGTGCCGGCATCGCCTCGGCGCACGCGCCGATGAGTGTCGGGTCGAACGAGGACCCCGCGAACGCGACCGTCTTTCTCGACCCCGAGA
This sequence comes from uncultured Methanospirillum sp., assembly GCA_964501565.1. GTDB lineage: Archaea > Halobacteriota > Methanomicrobia > Methanomicrobiales > Methanospirillaceae > UBA288. Next base: position 10,171 of record CAZCUJ010000020.1, on the reverse strand, counting down.
AGTCCTATGTCCTCTACACCGCGCTTCCCGGGGATGGGCATGCCCAGTACTACCGGTTCCCGCTGAAGGCCGGCCAGCGCCTGTACGGGTCGCTGCAGGTGCCCGGTCCCGACTCGCCCGTCCCCGACCTCGCGATCATCGGCCCCGGGATCGCCCCGTCGGGCACCGTGCCACCGTTCGTCGATGTGCCGGACGGGTCGGGCGCGATGATCCTACGGGGAGAAACCCCGGGCGCACCCTCGTACGAGCCGTTCACGCCGCAGGCGATCCACGAGGTGGGACGGTTCGACCTCGCCGTGCCGACGGACGGCGACTACTACGTCGCGGTCTTCGGCCCCGGCGGCGCGAAGTACAGCCTCGCCCCCGGCTCCGTCGAGAAGTTCACGGTCGACGAGTGGCTCCTGATCCCCTGGTCGGTCGTCTCGATCCGCCTCTGGGAGGGCCAGTCGCCCGCGTACATCTTCGGGCCGTTCACCGTCGTGGTGCTCGGCGGGCTCGCGCTGTTCGTCCTCCAACGGCGACGGTGGGGACCGTGGCCGGACCTCCCGGGGAGGCTGATCCTGGTCGCGGGCCTCCTCTACCTCGGCGGCGCGGCCATGACCGGGCTGCAGGTCGTCCACGCGGTGCAGCGGGCGGGCTGGGACTCCGGGGTCGTCCTGACCCTCGCGTTCATCGCCGGGCCGGTGCTCCTCGGCGCTTACGCGGTCCTCCTCGGGGTCCGGGCCCCAGCGGCCCCGTCCGTTTGGCGGGGGGCCGCGATGATCGGGATCGGCCTCCTCGGGCTGGCGCTCTGGGCAGGGCTCCTCGCCGGCCCCGTGCTGGCCGTCGCAGGCGGGGTCCTGGCCCTGGCCGGATACGCAGCCGCAAAAGGCCCAGCCTGACCAGGCGGGCCTTCCACCCGCTTGCTTGGCTGGAACGGCCCCCCTCACGCGGGCGACTTGAACGCTTTCCATTCCCTCATCGCGCTCGCGCAGACCCTCGGGAGACGGAGCTCGAAGGTCGGGGCGGACCGTGCAGGGGGCACGGCCGGAGGTCGAACACTCGTCTGGGCCGCGGTGGTCCCGGCGCCCCTCCGTTCGTTCTGTTCCGATAGGGTGCCGGGCGCCCGCGTTCCGGGCCGGTGCATGCGCGCCGTCAGGCGAGCCCGGCCGGCGATCGGGGGCCGTCCCGGGAGGGCCGGATGAAGTTCGTAAATATCAGAACGATCAACCAGATATCATGAAAGCAGAAGCGTTCAGGATCGCCGACGGCGTCTACTGGGTCGGGACTCTCGACTGGGACCTGCGAAGCTATCACGGCTACACGCTTCCGGGGACGACGTACAACGCCTACCTCGTCTTCGGCAGGGATCGGGTCGCCCTGATCGACAACACCTATCCCGGCACTTCGGCTCAGATGTGGGCCCGGATCGCCCACGCGTTCGCCTGCGAGAAGCACGACCTCGCCATCGATGTGATCGTGCAGAACCACATCGAGCGCGACCACTCCGGGGCCCTGGTGGAGGTCCACCGGATGTTTCAGAACGCGCCCATCTACTGCACCGAGATCGGGAAGAAGGGCCTCCTCAAGCACTACCCCTCGCTCGCCGATGCCGAGTTCGTCGTCTCGAAGACCGGCACGACCGTGGACCTGGGGGGCAGGACCCTCGAGATCGTCGAGACCCCCCTCCTCCACTGGCCGGACAGCATGGAGACCCTCCTCGCTCCCGAGGGCATCCTCTTCTCGAACGACGCCTTCAGTCAGCACCTTTGCTACCCGCGGCGGTACGACCGGGACGTCCCCGGAACCCTCTTGATGGACGCGGCCGCGAAGTTCTACGCGAACCTCCTGGTACTCCCCTCGAAGCTGCTCGTCAAGAAGGTCGGCGAGCTCGGCAGCCTGGGCGTCCTCGAGAAGACCAGGATGATCGCTCCGGGGCACGGCCAGATCTGGACGGACCCGGCACCGATCCTGAAGGCCTACACGGAGTGGGCCACGGGTGTCTGCGAGGACAAGGTCACGATAGTCTACGACACCATGCACCACTCCACGCAGAAGATGGCGCACGCCCTCGCCGAGGGGCTGATCTCGGGCGGCATGGACGTAAAGGTCTTCTACCTCCACGAGGACGAGCGGAGCGAGATCGCCAAGGAGATCCTGACCAGCAAGGGGATCTGCGTCGGCATTCCGACGATCAACGACGCCCCCTACCCGAGCGTCGGCGACATCATCTACTACCTCAAGGGCCTGCGCTTCGACCGCACGGGGCGGCGCCGCGGTGCCGTCGCTTTCGGCTCCATGGGCGGGCGCGGCGGCGCGGTCCAGAAGATCGCGGACGAGCTCGCCGAGGCCGGCTTCGACGTGGCGACCCGGAAGGAGGTCTACTTCGTGCCGACCGAGGAGGAGCTCGACGAGATCTTCGAGATCGGCCGGGAGTTCGCGAGGTCGCTCAGGGAACAGCCGCCCGGGGCTCGGCCCTAGGCCGGTCGACTGCGACAGGCTGCCGGACCGCATATCCCGACCCGGGCACGTGCGGCCCCCGACTCCTCCCCCGCGGGCTCGCCGCCCCCGGGCCCTCGATATCCTTTTCTCCAGCGCCGCCGGAGTTCGCATTCCACCAGGTGGAGATCGGGGACCTGCCGCTCTACAACCAGGACGACGACCAGCACCAGGCCGAACCCGTCCGACGCATGAAGCGCGAGATCGCGGAGACCGACTCGCTCCTGTTCGTGACCCCCGAGTCCAACCGTTCGATCCCGGGCGTGCTCAAGAACGCCATCGACCACGGCTCGCGCCCGCGCGGCCAGAATGTCCGGGTCGGCAAGCCGGCCGGCGTGCTGGGCGCCTCGCCCGGGGCCGTCGGAACAGCCGTGGCCCAGGAGCACCTGCGGAGCATCCTCGCGGTCCTGGACGTGCCCGTGCAGGGCCAGCCCGAGGCGTATCTCCAGCTGCGGGAGGGCATATTCGACGAGGACGGGCAGATCGGCGAGGCGAGCCAGCGTTCCTGCCGAGGTGGATGAACGGCTACGTCCGGTGGGTGCGAAAGGGCATGGTGCTTCGGGAGCACGCGGCGAAAACCGGCGCCGGACAGACGACGGCGTGACGCAGGGGGAGGCACCCCCGGAAGGGGGCGGCGGTCCAGGCGACCGGCACGCGTGGGTCCGGGCGACGGCGGGAGCCGGCGCCGGCCTGATCGAGAGTGCCCCTGTCCCAGCTGCGCCCCCGTCTCGGCCCACGGCCGCCGAGCTCGATCGGGAGCACTGTGACGACGATGCTCTCAGGGTCGTTCGGAGCCCGGAGGCAAGGCGCGGGACCCGGTCTCTCTCGAGCTGCCCTGGACGCGCCCGTGACGAAGAGGAGAGGTACCCATGGGGTCGAGGATAGCTCTCACGGCCGTACATCGATCGGGGGCCCATACCGGGACCGTCCGGTGGGGAGGAGAAGAGCTCTTCGTGGTCTGCGACGAGCCAGCGAAACCAGTGTTCCATTTTCACAGTGGGAACGCTCCACCTGTTGGGGGACGGTCTCGACCCTGGAGATCGGTCAGCTGGTGGAAAGCGCGATGTTCGCTTCGTTGAGCTCGGGCCGGGTCCTATCGGGGTTCGCCGTCCGGGGACGGTGCCACTCCAAGCATTTATATTATAAGCATGTGACTATCCCTCGTCCTTCACGTGAGGGAGATTCGATATGGCAGAGCAAGGCACTACGATGGGTCCCGTGGATTACCTGATTGTGCAGTTTCCCGGGAACAGGTTCACCGGCAGGATCGCGCCTGAACTCGTCGACCTGGAGAAGAACGGCATCATCCGCGTGATTGACCTGGTCTTTCTCATGAGAGACGAGTCGGGGAACCTGGTGAACGTCGAGGCGAAGAACCTGGAGGGAGAGGCGGGGGCCGCGTACCGGGAACTGGCGAAGCGCACCGACGAGTGGTTCTCCGAGGCCGATATCGAGTTCTTTGCCGAAGACCTGCCGAAGAACAGTTCGGCCGCGCTCCTGCTCTTCGAGAACGTCTGGGCCATCCGTTTCAAGGAAGCATTGCAGGCTGCGGATGCCCGGCTGATCGAGATGGGGAGGATCCCTCCCGAGACGATGGAGAAGGCCGGTATGAGCATGATACGGGAACAGGGTGTCTGAAGATGGCGAGAGGACGGATGTTGATGCTCGCCGCAGGTATGCGGGCGGGCCAGAACCGGGCGCACCAGCAGATGGCACAGGCGGAGGCACTGAAGCAACAGGGAGCGCAGGAGGCAATGGCGCAGCAGCAGGCCGTTCAGGCGCCGCCGCCGTCCCAGGACGATGTAATCGCGCAGATCGAGAAACTCTCCGCGCTTCACACGGCGGGTGCGCTCACCGACGAGGAGTTCTCGGCCGCAAAGAAGAAACTCCTGGGCTGAAAATCCCACTCTTCTCTTCTACCTGGCCTGACCCTCTCGGATCACCAGGCAGGTCAACAGGGGTTTCCTGCGCCTGTCATACGCATAGGAAGCGAGGCGGACCGTCAGTCGACCCTCCGCGGCGGCGGGCCCCCCACGTGACGTCCTCTCCTTCCTGTCGCGGGATGCACAGGCGCCGGATCGGGGACCACGATCCACTCCCGGTCGGAGACCTGTTCGACTCCTGCCCTGGGCGGGACTTGTCGCCGGGGCGGTGTTCGCCATCGCCGCTGGGGTCCTGGCGCTCTTCGCGAGCCATGGGCACCGGGATTCGGCCCGGACCGGACCGTGCTCCGGGCAGGGACCGATGCGGGCTGGGATGACGATGAACGGATGGTGGATGGCGGCAGTCCGGGAGAGGTGGACGACCGGCGGGCAAAAGCCGGGCGATGACCGGGGAACCACCGTGGGCGTCGAAACAGGGAAGGCCCGGAGCTGCGAGAGGGCGTTCGACCTGGGAGCCCATCTCGCGGAGCCCCGGGAGTCACCCGAGCCGGTACCGGAGCAGGGCCGCCACCCCGCCGAGGCCGTCGAGCCGCTCGCCCGGCTCGAACTCGGACGAGAGGACCGCGACGGCCGCGCCGAGCTGCTCGGCCCCCTCCATGAGCGCCTGTGCGGCGTGGTCGCGGAGGAGCCGGTCGACGACCAGCACGGTCTCGGCCGCGCCGTACTCGACGGCCCGTCGGGTCTCGGCCATGCCGTACGCGACCGCACCCCCGGTGGCGATCCGGCGCATGACCTCCTCCACGAGGGTCACCTCGCGCGCGAGCTCGGCGTCGCCCGCGAGTCGCTCGAGGACGCCCTGCCCGATCGCCTCCTGGACCGCGCCCTTCCCGACCCGCCGCGTCTCGGCGAGGACCGCTCGCGACCCGAGCGACGGGCTCGCGGCGCGGAGCCGGGCCGCGAACTCCTCCTTGACGAAGCCGGGCCCGGCCACGACGAGCGGCCCGTCGACCTGGGAGAGGAGCTCGACCAGCCGTTCGTAGAAGGCCTGCCGCCCGCCGCCCTCGTCGCCCTTGGCGCTCCCGGCCGTGATGCCGGCCACGAACTCGGGGCCGTACTGCCGCACCCGGTACAGCTCGGCCTCGCCCTCCTCGATGGCGAGGACGTGGACCAGGGACGCGGTCGAGGCCCGGACGGCGCGCTCGATCCGCTCGAAGTCCTGCGGTCGCCAGGTCCGGAGGACCGAGACCTCGGTCCCGGGCTCGAGGTTGAAGGTGTGGTACGCCCCGAGCTCGGGGCCGTAGGTGATCGGCCCGGCGATTCGCAGGCGGTTCGTGGTCGCGTGGAACTCGACCCGTTCGACGCGGAGCCCGAGGCGGACGGGCCGCTTCTCGGCCTTCTCGGGCCGGAGCCGGTCGGTCGGTGTCTCGACCGTGCGGAACGTGGTCGCATAGGCCAGTGCGCCCGGCACGACCAGGTGCGAGAGGTGCCAGAGATCGTCGAGGGTTTCGGGCACGAAGCGGAACTCGCCGAAGCCGCGCTTGAGATCGCCGGCCTCAGCCCGCATGGACGCCGGCCACCTCCGAGCCGCCCGGCGGCACGAACCGGGCCACTGCCTCGGTGTTCAGCACGGCCTTGGCGCCGCGTCCCCCGTCGCTCCCGAGGTGCTCGCGCAGGGTCCGCAGCACCTGCCGCGCCGTGTCGTTCGGCTCGAAGGGCCCGGGCCGGAGGAGGACCGAGACCCCGGCCCGGCCGTTCACCGCGGGGGGCGGCCCGCCGAGGACCCCGTTCGGCCCGTACCCGATAGCGACGGCGAGCGGGACCGAGCGGAACCAGGTCCGCTCGCCCCGGACGACGAACGAACCGCGCGCCACGAACTCGCCCGACTCCGGGGTCTTCGAGACCTGGTCGGGCCGGGCCGCGTAGACATCGGCCTCGAGGTGGCCCGCGCGCCACGCGCCGGAGTACGAGGCCGCGAACTGCGCCACCTCGTCCCAGTGCTCGGTCGGTCCCTTGACGATCACCACCGAGGCGCCGTGGACGTCGGCGTGGACGAAGGTGTCCTTCCCCTCCATGTACCGCTTGACCAGCTCCTCGTTCTGGCCCGCGTCCCGGCCGCCGAGGACGAGCGCGCCGTCCGAGGTCTCGAACCAGCGGAAGCGGTGGTACCAGCGCGGCTTCTCGCGTTTTGCCGCGACGGCGGCCCTCGGCGCGGCCTTCGCGGGCGTTGCCGCCATGGCGGCGAGGGCGCCGGCCCGCTTCTTCTTGAACTTCCGCGCCTGCCCGTACAGCCGCTCGACGTTCTGCTCGACCGTCTCGTGGACACAGAGCGTGACCCGCTCGCCGCCCAGGTCGACCTCGACCGAGGCCGTCGCCGGGTCGACCCTCAGGATCCGCCGCGCGACCGGGTTCTCGGCCCCCTTGAGGAGGCCCGCGATCTCCTGCCAGGAGCGCGTCCGGCTCGCGGCCTCGAGCGTCGTGATGACCTCCTGGGCGAGCGGGTACTGCTCGTAGACGCGTTCAGCCAGCCGCTCGTACCGCGCGATCTTCGTCTCGAACCCGGCCACGGCCTGCTCCTGCTGGCGCCGGATCCGCTCCTCGCGGCCGAGCGCCTCCTGCTTCTTCACCGCCGCGGGCGGCGGGGCGGGCGGGGTGAGCGACTCGAGGGCCGCGTCGAACGAGGGACAGGTCGCGTCGACCGTCATCCCGGCGAGCGGGATCGGCCACGCGCCGTGGCCGGAGAGGACGGGCGCCGGGCGCTCGACGACATCACGGACCAGGGACTCGAGCGCCTCGTAGACCGGTCCCGGGTCGACGGTCCTCGCCATCGCGGACGGGTCCGCCCCCGCCCGGGTGCAGACCTCCTCTGCGTACGGCCCTCCAAGCCGAAGGCCGGTCGCGAGGGTCCGCACGAGGTCCCGGTCCGACTCGGCGAGGATGGACGCGAACGCCTCCGGGCCCGGGATCGGCCCGGGCCGCTCGCTGAGCGTGTACCGCGCGCCGGGGACGACCTCGCGATCGCGGAACCGGTGGTGCCAGAGCGGCTTGATGATGGTCCAGTCGTGGTCGCAGAGGACCACGTTCCCCTCGTCGAAGAGCTCGAAGACGAGGTGGTAGCTCGTCTCCCGCCTGCCCACCTCGATCGAGACGATCCGCTCGAGCCCGTGCTGCTCGATCGCGAGCACGCGCCCGCCCTCGAGGTACTTTCGCAGGAGCATCGCGAACGACGACGGCAGCTTCGGGGGCTCGGGGGCCGCCCGGACGCGGTGGAGCCGCCGGCCCGCCTCGACGAGCAGGTGGTTCCGAGCGTGCTCCTGCCCGTTCAGCCTGAGCCCGAGCAGTTTCTGGTCGTACTGGTAGACCTTCCCGATCCAGAGCGGCATGGCCTGCCGGAGCCCCGCGACCACGGCCAGCAGGTCCACGCCGCTCATCCCCTGTGCAGTGGCCATTAAATACCAAGGTACATATGCCCCGACGGCTAAAAAATAGGTTCACTGGTGTCATGACCGAAACCACAGTCGATACGCCGAGATCCGGGCCCGGCGCCAAGACCGAGCGAGTCCGTAATGAGAAGCAGCACGCCCACCTCAACCGGATCGCGAGGACCCTGGCGGCCTGCTTCCTCGGGCTCTTTGCCGGGTGGATCTCGTTCGTCATCGGCGGGACGCCGGACGCGAACATGGTGCAGCCGCTCGCGCTCATCGGGCTCGTCGTGCTCGGGATCGCGATCGTTATCCAGCGACACCTCTTTCTCCTGCTCCGGCTGGACACCCCGGCACTGCGGGGCAAGGACTGGTTCTACCAGGGATTCATGACCTTCGCGTTCTGGTTCATCACGCTGACGATCCTGCTCACCACCTCGGCCCCCACCCCGTAGGTGTCCATGCGTATCGCCGTCGTTTTCCGGGAGCGGTGCCACTCGCGTAAGTGCGGCACCGAGTGCATCACCTACTGTCCGCGGGTCCGGACGGGGGATGAGACGGTCGTGCTCGGCGAGGACGGGCGGGCGATCATCTCGGAGGAGCTCTGCGTCGGCTGCGGGATCTGCATCAAGAAGTGCCCGTTCGACGCGATCGACATCGTCTCGACCCCCGAGGAGCTCGACCGGCCGACCCATCGGTACGGCCAGAACGGGTTCGTGCTCTACGGACTCCCGAACCCGGTCGAGGGGAAGGTCACGGGCCTGCTCGGCCCGAACGGGATCGGGAAGTCGACCTCGGTCAAGATCCTCTCGGGGACACTCCGGCCGAACCTGGGCGTCTTCGACCGGGAGGTCGACTGGGACGAGGTGCTCAAGGGCTTTGCCGGGACCGAGCTCTTCGAGTACCTCTCGCGGGTCGCGAAGAAGCAGATGAAGGTCGCGGTCAAGCCGCAGTACA
>CAZCUJ010000020.1:0-1334 GCA_964501565.1 uncultured Methanospirillum sp. | reverse complement strand
TACCTCTCGCGGGTCGCGAAGAAGCAGATGAAGGTCGCGGTCAAGCCGCAGTACATCGACCAGATCCCGAAGGTCTTCCAGGGCACGGTCGCCGAGCTCCTAGAGAAGACGGACGAGCGCGGCGCGCTCGCGGGTTACATGGAGGAGCTCGGCCTCGGGCCGATCGCGGACCGGACCATCGGCACCCTCTCGGGCGGCGAGCTCCAGCGGGTCGCGGTCGCGGCCTGCCTCGCCCGCGAGGCGGACTTCTACTTCCTCGACGAGTGCACGCCGTTCCTGGACGTGTACCAGCGGATGGTCGTGGCCCGGCTCGTGCGCGAGCTCGCTGCCTCGCGCCCGGTGGTGATCGTCGAGCACGACCTCGCGATCCTGGACATGCTCGCGGACACGGTCCACGTCGGGTACGGCACGCCGGCAGTCTTCGGCGTGGTGACGAGGCCGAAGGGCGTCCGGGTCGGAATCAACCAGTACCTCGAGGGGTATCTCGCCGAGGAGAACGTCCGCTTCCGCGACCACTCGGTGGTCTTCGAGAAGCGGGCCCACACGAAGGGGAGCGAGCGCGAGCTCCTCTTCTCGTTCCCCCGGATGACGAAGTCGTACCCGGCCTTCCGGCTCGAGGTGACCGGCGGCGATGTGCGGCGCGGCGAGGTCCTCGGAGTGGTCGGCGCGAACGGGATCGGGAAGTCGACCTTCGCGCAGCTCCTGGCCGGGGCCCAGGACCCCGACGGCGGGCCGCTGGCCGAGTCCGTGAAGATCTCGTACAAGCCGCAGTACCTCAAGGGCGACACCGCGGTGTCGGTCGAGTTCCTGCTCCGGGGCGTCACGAACCGGTTCGACTCCTCCCAGTTCCAGCACGACATCGTGGAGCCGCTCGGCCTGAAGCCGCTCTTCCAGTCGTCGGTGGACACCCTCTCGGGCGGCGAGCTTCAGCGGGTGGCGATCGCGGCCTGTCTCGCCCGCGACGCGGACCTCTACATCCTGGACGAGCCGTCGGCCCACCTGGACGTGGAGCAGCGGGTCCGCGTGACCAGGCTGATCAAGCGGCACGCCGAGGGGCGCGAGGCCGGCGTGATGGTGATCGACCACGACATCTACCTCGTGGACATGGCCTCCGAGCGGATCCTCGTCTTCGAGGGCGAGCCCGGCGTCTCCGGCACGGCTGTCGGCCCGTTCGAAATGCGCGAGGGCATGAACCGGTTCCTCGGGAACCTCGGGGTCTCGTTCCGCCGCGACCAGACAGGCCGGCCGCGGATCAACAAGCCCGGGTCGTACCTCGACCGCGAGCAGAAGGCCAGCGGGGAGTACTATTACTACACGGCCGGCGCGGACGAGGC
>CAZCUJ010000019.1:8604-42240 GCA_964501565.1 uncultured Methanospirillum sp. | reverse complement strand
ATGGATGGGAAATCGCAGGTCATCCTCGACACCAATATTGGTGCGACAGTACCCGGTTCGACCTAAACCTAAAATCTTTATTCAATTTTTTCCGATTCCTATTATAGTATTCTATCTTATTGGTCCCAATCGCTCTATTGCGAATATCAATCACTAACTCCTGTTTTTCAAAAATTCGAGGCATCGAGTGACTCTCCTGACCAGTGGAAAAAACCGGTCCGAGAATGTCATGCAACTCAAGAAATGAAAAGTTCCATCGTTAGTGATCAAAGGAAAAAAATGGACCTCGAAGGCTCGATATCGCCGCAGCTGAGATGAACGACGCCGCGATCTATGTCTCCTCCGATAAATACCGTCAGTAACGCCCTGATATCCCTAGGCCCCCTGATAATGACCCGGTACTTGTCTTTCATCGATCTCTGATACACTCCCCATCCAGAGGTGTCCTCTAGAGAAAATCATTTGATCTCAGAATCGCTCATCTTATCGGCACGATCTCCCCGCCGCGCGTCTCTCCGCGAGCGGACGCCGTCCCCGCCGGTTCCACTGGCACCGCCACCACTTCGACAGTCACAATTAATATTTATCACCATCTGAAATTACTATAGCTCATAAATCCTCTCACCCGTGAGCGGAGGGAAGAGCCCCAGAAAGAGCCGGACGGCGGAATTCCGCGCGAATTCGGCGCGCGTCCGCCGTCCGGCGGAGGAAGACAATGAGACACCAACAAGGCAGAGATCCGGGGGCCGGCAGCGGTCCCGGGACGCCGGCGCCGGGCCGGCGGGAACGGACGACGACCAGCAGCGGCGGCCCCCGCCCTCGGGCCTCTTCCCCTCCACCGTGCCGGCGATGCGCCGCACCGGCCCGCACTCGAGGGGCGTCGCGTGGTACACCAGGTCACCCCTTGTCCCAGCACGAGCGCCAGATCGATCGATGCGGCCAGCCCGGCCCCGGCCCCGCGAGCGATCCCGGCACGGTGCTGAGCGCCAGGAACACCGGGCCGGCGGCACGCCTCCGCGCCGGTCGGTGGAACCCGCGTAGCACCTCTGCCGGGCAGGAACCGCGTGGTCGTCGTCCGAAGACCCGCCATCCTCGGTTATTTTGTCGCCGGGCGATGCATGTTCCCCCCGCACACAGGGCGACCCGGGGATCACCGCGACGGGGGGAGGCGTCCGCTCTCCGCGGAAAGGTTCATCCCCGTATCGTTCGCATGGTAGAACATATGTTCGGGTACGCGAACATCGTCGCGGCCCCGGCCGGCCGCCTTCTCGTCCACCTCGGCCGCCGGTACCGGGAGGACGCGTTCGTCCGCGAGATCGCCCGCTCCGTGGGGCTCGGCGTCGGTCCCGTCAGCGAAGCCCTGCGTCTCCTCGCAGCCGGGCATCACCTCGAGCGGATCGAGCGCGGCCGGAACGTCTATTACCGTGCAAACCTGGAGAGCGGCCTCGTGCGGGCGGTCAAGCTCGCGGCTACCCTCGCCGAGCTCGACGAGCTCCTCCGGGCGCTCGCCCCCAACGTCCACGCCGTGACCCTCTTCGGGAGCTGCGCGACCGGCGAGGACACGGTCGAGAGCGATATCGACCTCTGCATCGTGACAGAGGAGCCGGGCCGGGTCGACGCAGCGCTCGCCCGGCACCCCATCGCGGGCGGCCGGCCCGTGAGCGCGATCGTCCTCGGGCCCGACGAGTTCCTCGCCCTCGGGCAGCGCGACCCGGCGCTCGCCGAGCGGATTCGGCAGGGGTGGGTTGCCTGGGAGGCCACGAATGCGCTATAAGTTCGAGGAATGCCTCGATCGGGGGAGGATCGTCGCGATCGCCCCCGACCCGGCCCTGGTGGAGAAGGAGCTGCGTGAAGCGGCGGCCGATCTCGTCTCCGCCGAACGCTCGCTCGATAACGGGGACGACAAGTGGGCGACGGTCCAGGCGTACTACGCCATCTTCCATGCCCTCCGGGCACCGGTGCTTCAGCGCGGGTATCGGGAGAAGAGTCACACCTGTCTCCGATTTGCGGTCGAGGCCCTTCTGGTCGATTCGGGAGAGCTGCCTCCGAGCGTGCTCACCGATCTCCAGCAGGTGATGCGGGCGAGGGAGGGAGCCGATTACGGGGCCGTGTACTCGTCCGCGTCGGCCGGAATGGCGATTGACGCAGCGCGGCGCGTCATGGCAAGGGTCCGGACTGCAATGCTCGAAAACGACGTGGAGTAATCACCGAACACGCTGTCAGCCGGCAGCGACCACGGGGTCGTCGTCGCCGGGCTCGTCGACGGCTCGCGACAGGTCGCCCTCGACGTCGTCGTCCGAGCCCCATCCCCTTCTGCGATCTCCTGCACCGACCGGCCGGCCAATCCTCGATTCGCGCTGCCCGGTGATCACCGGCCGCGAGCGAAACCGGCCGATCCTCGTAATCGATCTCGTGCACATGTCTCCCGCCCCATCACCGATCCGCGCCGCTCGATAACCACCCGGGGCCACCGAACACCCATCATCCGTCCCGGCGTCGTCCCTGCTCGTCATCGGCTCCCTCCTCTGGAAGGACGCCGGCACCGGGACGACGGACGAAGGCGACGATGACCTCGAGAATGAGGACGACACAACCCCGCTCCCCACACCAGCCGGCCTCGACTCGAGCCCGGACGACTGAGCGGCCCGCTGTCGGTCGACCCCGCAGCGCCCGGCGGGAACGATGCCGATGGGTCTGAGGGGTCTGGGGGTCTGGGTGAGTCTGGATCCGCCACGTACCGATTCCATTCTCTTTCGATCGGCAGGAGATGGAAACAGACCCCCCTAGACCCCCCAGACCCCCCCCAGAATGGCCTATCCAGCAAAGAGATGACCGCGCGACCGCGGCGCCCGCCCGGCCTGGCCGGCGTCTGCATCCCGATCGAGCCGCCCCTCCTCGTTATCGGCTACCCCCTCGAGAAGGACGCCGCCGGCACCGGGACGGCGGACGAGTGCGACGACGATCTCATGGCTGAGGACGACGCAACGCCCCCCGCGCCGGCCGGCGCCGACGCGAGCGCGGACGACTGAAGCGGTCCGCGCCACGGAATGCGAGGCCGTCGTCGCGGAGCCGTCGATGGCTCGCGGCAGGTCGTCCTCGACGTCGCTGTCTGAGCCATCCCCCTTTTACCATCTCCTTCACAAGTCGGCCGCCCCATCGCCGATCCGTGCCGTCCGGGATTCCCCGCGGCCGTCGAACACCCCCAACCATCCCGGCACGGGTCGTCGCGGGTCCCGCACCGCCGGCACGAGGACGAGCAGCACGATGACCACCGGCAGGACGCACGCAAGGAAGAGGGCCGGGACGATGATGGTCCGCGCCCACCGGCACTGCGCCGACCGGAAGACCGATCGCGCCGGGAAGACGACGCTCCCAACGACGCCCGTCGCGGCCGGCCGGCAGTCCGTCACCGTGATAGCCCGTAACGGCCGCCAGGGGAACGAGCGAGGAGGAACATCGCAGGATCCCGACCTCGCTGCCGGTTGCGCACCCGCCGGACGCCGACGGTTCTCTCCTTTTTTTTCGGACGAACAAACAGACATTTTTATCCACGCACAGCGGATATGGGGGTGATCGAATGGTGAGACCGATGGTCTGCAGAGAACCAGTACGAACGGGAGCGGCCCCGAACGGCGCGGCCTGGGAGCCGGAGACGCCCCAGACGGAGAGGGGGCTCTCGCCCTCCCAGCGGAAGCGGGTGAAGGCGTCGATCCGCCGGCACATGGCAACCCTGAAGAAGCTGAGTTAATCGGACCCGCCCCGCCTCATTTTCATACGAACCCACGCCTCGGCGTCGTCCAGACAGGTCTCGTATCGTGCGATCCTGAGGATGAATTCGTCGTCGGACTGCGCACCTTCCAGGTACCAGCCATCTTCTCCGAGGATGGTTTCGGCAACGATGAGGGCCGTCCGCTTGTTGCCGTCGAAGAACGGGTGCTGCGAGGCGATCCGGTGGAGCGCCACGGCCGCCTGTTCGACCGGCGTCGGAGCGAGGTTGATCGCCATGACGATGAAATCGAGCGTCCCCGGATCACGGACATCAAAGACAATCCCGGTTTCATCGTCACCGTTCTGGTGCGCAAGCACTCTGAAGGTGTCGATGATCTCGGCGTGGATCTCCTGGATCATCTCGACCGAGAACGTGATGCGCATTGCGTGACCGTGCGTGCTGAACGATGAAAAATGATAAGGATTCATGTCCGGGCCCGGGCATCCTCGATGCCAAAATCTTCTTGCTCTCCCGCCTGGACAGGTCCGGTCTTCGGGATGCAGGCACGACCTTCGGCATTCCTTCTAGAACACGCCGGGCTCGAAGACGGCTACCGGCAGGTTGTCCTCGGCGTGTGAGTTCGAACTCTCCCCTTCTCGATCCGATCTCCTGCACGGACCCACCGCCCCATCGCCGATCCGGGCCACCCGAGATATGCCCGGGGTCGCCGAACGCCCATCAGCCGTCGAGGCGCGGGCTACCATGGGCTCCCGCACCGCGCCCTCGCCCTCGAGCCCCTCCCGTGACGCGCGATCTGCCGCGCTCGAGCGCCAGGGACGCTGGGCCCCGAGCCCTGCTCCAGGGAGAAACCTCTATCTCTCCCCGCGAGAGGTACCCTGACGTGCGTCGAACTGCCTGTTCCCCCCCCGCGCGCCCGGGAGGAGAGGGGGCGGTGCATGTGACGGGGTCTGTACCATGGACCTGAAAGTCGTGAGCGAGGAGGACATCGAGGACGGCGGGTACGTCGTCAGCTGCCCCGCGCTCCCGGGCTGCCACTCGGAGGGCGAGACGGTGGACGAAGCGCTGGCCACCATCCAGGACGCCATCCGGGGCTGCATCGAGGCGCTCAACGACCGTGCGGTGCGTGCGGCCGGTGCGACCGTCCTCGATGTGACGGTCTGACCGCATGCCGCGCCTGCCCGTCGTCTCGGGTGCCGTCGCTGCCCGGGCGTTCTCCCGGGCGGGCTTCGCAGCGGCCCGCCAGGCCGGCAGCCACCTGATCATGATGAAGCCCGGCGTCGACGTCACCCTCTCCGTGCCGCTGCACGACGAGGTCAAGCGTGGGACCCTCCGCCAGCTCATCGCCGACGCCGGCCTCACCGTCGACGAGTCCTGTTCCTATCTCTGATCACGCCCGACCCGGCGCCGACTCGAGCGGTGACGACGCGTAACCCATCGGCCTGAAGGGCGCTGCGCCCCCGCCTTCGAAACCCCCCGTGACGGCGATCCGTCGCACCGGCGTCCGTGTGGTGGCCCGGCCCTCCATGTATACGATTGTCGTGGACGACGGGACCAGTGCGCCCGGCCCGGCCAGATCCCCACCGGCACGCACTCGAGGGGCGTCGCGTGGTTCACCAGGTCACTCCTTGTCCCAGCACGAGCGCCAGATCGATCGATGCGGCCAGCCCGGCCCCGGCCCCGCGAGCGATCCCGGCACGGTGCTGAGCGCCAGGAACACCGGGCCGGCGGCACGCGTCCGCGCCGGAGACGGTCGCGGACCGGCCGGTGCCGACTCGAGCGCGGACGACTGACCGACCCGCGGCAGGGCACGCGGGCGCGCCGGCGCCGACCCTCTGATTACCGGCCGCGAAAGAAACCCCGCCGACCCTCTTTCTCGATCTCCGCACCGCCCGGCAGGCCAATCCTCGATCCACGCCGCTTGATAGTCACGGGGAGCGATCGAAAGCCCGCCACCCGACGGTCCCGCGGGCCCCCGTGGCGCAGGGAAACCGGCCGGCGGCCGAACGGGGGGGGGACGACCCCCTGAACGACGGTGCCGGCGGCAGGGACGATGACAGGTTTTTTCACCGGGCACGGAGCAGTATCTCTCACCCACGACCCGCCCCCACGAGGTGCGGAATCCGGAGGCAGAACCCGATGGACGAGACAACGACCGTGCAGATCAGCCGTGAAGCCTTTGAGACACTCTGCCGGCTCAGGGCCGAGCTTGACGAGGTGCTCGAGACGATCGACTGCCTGAACGACCACGACCTGATGGCGTCGATCGATCGCTCTGAGGAGGACCGGCGCGAAGGGAGGATCACCAGGCTCGAGTCCTCCGCCGACCTCGACCGCATCTGGGCCGGGGAATGATCGTCGAATACACGGACGAGTTCGCCCGGTCGATCCGATCGGTACGGGACGCGAAGGTCCAGGCCCGGATTAAAAAGATGGTCGACAAACTGATCGCCGACCCGCACTCCGGACACCCCCTCCGGTACGGCCTGCAGGGCAAACGCTCCCTGAGGCTGCCCCCGTTCCGTATCATCTACGAGATCGACGGAGAACGCCTCATCCTGCACTCGTTCGAGAACCGGGATTCCATCTACCGGTAGCCACGGCCGCGTTCGGACAGGGATCTCGGTGAAACGATCCGGAATCCGAACTCGTGAATGACCGGCCTCGACATCGCCAAATCCCATCCTCCTCTGCGATCTCCTGCACCCTTCCACCGGCCCATCCTCGATCAACGCCGCCCGGTGATCACCGGCAGCGATCGAAAGCCCGCCGACCCCCGTACCATGACAGTACGCACGCCGGCATCTCGGTCACCGCGAGGTACCGGGCCGGCGGCGCATTCGCGCCGGACGGCCTCGGCGGCAACGTCTGACCCTCCCGTACGCCACTCTTCGGACGCGGGCACCACGTGCGTTCTCCTGCGACCCGGGCACCGATGTCCGATGAATGTCTTTTTATCCAAAAACCCATGATGCATCAGTGCAGCAGGGGCATCGGGCATGTCGGAGTATCTCATCACCATCACCGTCGAACCGCTCGAGGAGGGCGGGTATCTCGCCACGAGCAGCACCGTCCAGGGGCTGATCGCCGAGGGAAGGACCGTTGCCGAGACGATCGAGATCGCGCAGGACGTGGCGCGGCGGCTGATCGAGTCCTGCCTCGAGCACGGCGATCCGCTTCCGCCACAACTCCGACCCGTCGCCGAACAGGGCGACACGCTCCAGATCGCCGTCACCGTCTCGACATGACCCACGTGCCCTCACTGACGGCCAGGGAGGTAATCCGCGCTCTCCGCAGCGCCGGGTTCGTCTTTGATCGGCAGGCAAAGGGGAGCCACGAGATCTGGTACGACCCGGTGTCACGGCGCAGGGTGACCGTTCCCAACCACCCCGGGAGGCCGATCGCCCGGGGAACGCTGATGGCGATCATCCGCGAGAGCGGCCTGACCGTCGAGGAGTTCATGGCCCATCGGTGAACGCCCGTCGGCGAGGTCTTGGCGTTGACCGATGTAGCCAGCCCCGGGGCGGACCAGGTGGCCGTCGTCGACGGCCCGCGGCCGGCCGGCCTCGACGTTGTCGAAGCCCATCCTGATCTCTCGATGTCCCGCCCAGGCAGTCGCGGGTCACACGCCGGCCAGCCACGCCCCGGCCGGGAGCACGATCCCGATCGGCCTGCCGCTCCTCATCGTCGTGGGCTACTACCTCGGGGAGGACGCCCCCGCCTTCGAGCCGACGGAAGAGGATGGCGACGACCTCGCCGAACCGGGTGCCGCGCCGTGCGCAGCGCCGCTTTCAGCACCGGGCGGCTCCGTCGCGGAGGGAAACGACTCATATCCGCTGGCGTGCGGGGCTTCACACCCTACCCGCGATACGGCGGGTCGTCACCCTCGCGCATCTCCCCCTTCCCACCGTGCCGGCGATGAACCGCACCGGAGTCCGCGCCTGTCCGTCGCCAGGTCCCCGGTGCCGGGCCGGATCGATCTGCCCGGGCCGTACGCGAGCGCCATCGGCCTCCCCTCCGCCATCCGCCCGTGCCATGCCCTTGTGCATTGCGAAATAATTATAATTTGAAAAAGCAATGGAAGGCCGGAGCCTCGTGGCGACGGGATCGCCCGGGTGATGGGATATGACCGAGTCAATCAGCGAACCGAACCCACCGGCGTCCCTGGGCCGGCTGACCGACGTCCGATCCGACCTCGCCGCCGGCGAACTCGCGGTGATCCTCCTCGTCCCCGCGCTGGCCGTACCCCTGGCCTATCTCGTCGCGCTCCTCCTT
Organism: uncultured Methanospirillum sp.; assembly: GCA_964501565.1. GTDB lineage: Archaea > Halobacteriota > Methanomicrobia > Methanomicrobiales > Methanospirillaceae > UBA288. The sequence goes on along the minus strand of CAZCUJ010000019.1, from coordinate 34,238 downwards.
GTCGGCGCCTGAACCGGCGGCCGACGCCGCCGCCCCGCCATGGTGCCGAGGGGCCGGCGGGAACGTGGCGGCGCCCGGGAGCACGGTCACGGTCTTCGAGCCGGGGTTCCCGCCGGCGAGGGGGCGGTGATCGACGGCCGGCTCACGCCCCCGGCCCCGCCCGCAGCAGCCGCCGGGCGGCCAGCAGGACGAGGACGAGGACGATGGCCGCGAGCGCGGCCACGAGCCTCCACTGGAGCGTCGAGAGCGGGTAGGCCAGCAGGAGCGCCTGGGCGAGGAGGTTGCTCGCGACTCCCAGCATGACGCCCAGCAGGAGCGCGGCGTACAGCCGCCGCGACGGCTCGTCCATGAGCTCTGGTTCGACGCGGGCCTACTACTACTTTTGGCAGGGGCCGTGGCGGGCCCCGGAACCGCGGAGAGAGAACGGCGTATCGTCGATCACCGGAGAGATGCACCAATCGCCCCCCGTGCGGAGACGACCGGGTGAACGGCCCATGGACTGTCGACGCCGGCCTGCCCGGCATCACCCCAGTAGGCACTCGGTGCCGGCAGCGCACGCTCCATTTTACCAATCCCATCCGTACAACTGAGAAAGTAAAAGAAAAGATAGTTATAGATCCTTCGCCGAATACCTGCTGTCCCGGGGGCCGTGCGTGAGTGCCGCGCCACCGGGACAGGAGTCGTCACAATGGCATGCAACAGTGAGGAGATGGCCATCTCCGAGATCGTCGGTCTGGTCCTGTTCTCCGAGGTCTCGGTCCTCTACGCGATCATGATCGTAGCGCTGGTGTTCGTGCTCTAGGTCTCACGACAGCCCGTCCCGGTGCCGCGACCACGCTTGCCCGGTCCGCCCGGCCGAAAAACGGCTTCAGCGCGGGAGCCGGACCCGTTGATCGCTTCGATTTTCGTGAAACCTCTTCTCGTCCGCGATTAGAAATAGCAATATTTATTATCTATGAAGATAATCTAAGTGTACGTCCGGACCAGGAACGGGCGCACAGAGGATCTGCCAAGGTCGAACAGGTCGAGAACACCATTCGGACTGTCTTCATCGTCTCCACGTACTCTCGCCTGCCGTGCCGCCGGGCCCGGGTCCGGTGGCGGCGCTCCTGGACGCCGCCGCCGGCCGGGTGCCGGCGGACCGCCGGCGGGGACGCCGTCCCGCTGCCAGGGGGCGTCCCGCGCCCGGCGACCACGGCGGGAGAACGGCGCCCCGTCAATGGGGGGACAGGGCGCCGGGGGAGCGGCCACCCCGCGGGGCAACCGCGGCGTCCCGGTGCCGCTCCCTCCTATCTCTCTTTCTCGCGACCATGCACGAGCCGGTGGGGCTCGAACCGGCCGCGGTGGTACGCGAAGACCTCGAGCGGCTCGCCGCGCGCAAATGCCCGGAGCCGGTCGTCGCGGACCTTCTGCACGTGCCGGAGCCCGTGGGCCGCGAAGTGGTCCGCGGCCGCCCGGTAGAACCCGGCCATCTGCTCGAGGAACGCCGCCTCGTACGCGACCGTCTCCGCCGCGATCCGGTCCGCCTCCTCGGCCGGGATCGCCGTGTCGTACCCGCCGTGGTCCCCCAGGCCCGCGAGCATCCGCCAGTCGACCCGCCCGTCCGCGCCCGGCTCGCGGTGGAGCATGTACGGGTAGACCCGGCAGATCGTCGGCCGGGCCGCGTACTCGCGGCACCGGCCCCCCTCGAGGAAGACGCAGTCGCCCGCCGGCGTCGCCGCCAGCGCGTACCCCGAGATGTAGAGCCTCCCCTCGCGGTCCGCGAGCTCGGGGTCCGGGGCCGGCACGAGCGCGGACGGCGCGACCCCGCGGAGCCGGTCCACGTCCGCCTCGAGGAGGAAGACGTGGTCGTTCGACCGCCGCGTGCAGCAGCGGGCGCACCCGTCGCAGGCAAAGCCGATCTCTCGCACCACCGCCGCGAGCCCGGCGCCTGGATACGCGCGGACCGCCGCGAGCTCAGCCTCGAAGAAGGCGATCCGGCGGGCGAAGAACGGCGGCAGGTTCGTCGACACGCCCCGTACCTAGGGCACCGCGGCGCATAAGCCTCTCTCCCCCTACCCCGACCGATCCGTTCAAGCCGCCGGGCGCGGCATGTACCTGGAGGACGCACCCGCCATGTACGAGGCCCTCTCCACCGGCCAGCGGCTCCGGTCGCCCGCCGGCACGGTCTACACGGTCGCCCGGTTCCTCGGCGCGGGGAGCCAGGGCGAGGTCTACCGCGTCGCCGCCGGCGGCACCGACTACGCCGTGAAGTGGTACCTGCCCGCCTTCGCCACGGCCGAGCAGCGCGAGGCGATCGAGACCCTGGTCCGCGCCGGCCCGCCCTCGCCCGCGTTCCTCTGGCCGATCGAAGTCGTCGAGAACCCCTGCCGCGAGGGGTTCGGCTACGCCATGCCGCTCCGCGACCCGGCCGTGGCCTCGATCGTGGACCTGATGAAGGGGCGCGTCGACCCGCCGTTCCGCGCCCTCGTCACGGCCGCGCTCGAGCTCGTCGAGGCCTTCCGCCGCCTCCACGCCGCCGGCCTCTGCTACAAGGACATCTCGTTCGGCAACGTCTTCTTCGACCCCGCGACAGGCCGCGTCGAGGTCTGCGACTGCGACAACGTCTGCGTCGACGGCGCAGCCCGCCGGGTCTCGGTCAACGGCACCCCGCGGTTCATGGCCCCCGAGATCGTCCGGAACGAGGCCGGGCCGTCGGTCGACACGGACCTGTACAGCCTCGCGGTCCTCCTCTTCTACATGCTGACCATCTCCCACCCGCTCGAGGGGCTGAAGGAGACCGCGATCCACGCCTTCGACGCGCCGGCCATGCGCCGGCTCTACGGCGAGAACCCGGTCTTCATCTTCGACCCGGCCGACGCCTCGAACCGGCCCGACCCCGCGGTCCACACCTGCGCCGGGCGGTACTGGGCCCTCTACCCGCCGTTCCTCCGCGACCTCTTCGTCCGGTCGTTCACGGCCGGGATCCGCGAGCCCCGCCACGGGCGCGTCCGCGAGGGCGAGTGGCGCGACGCCCTCCTCCGCCTCCGCGACGCGATCCACTATTGCCCGTCCTGCGGGGTCGAGAACTTCGCCGGCGCGGCCGACGCATGCTGGAACTGCGGCGCGGCCCTGCGCCCGCCGCCGCGGCTCGTGGTGGGCGGCCGGGCCGTGATGCTCAACCGGGACACGGTCCTGGTCCGCCACCACCTCGACGGGGTCTCGTGGGACCTCGAGACCGTGGTCGCCCGGGTCGCCCGCCACCCGGCGGACCCGGCCCGCTGGGGCCTGACCAACTGCACGGACGGCGCCTGGGTGGCCGTCCGGCCCGACGGCTCGCGCACCACGGTCGCGCCGGGGAGGACGGTCGCGCTCGCCCCGGGGCTCGCGATCGAGTTCGGCGGGGCCCGCGGCGAGGTGGAGGCGCCGGCGGAGACCGAAGGTCTCAAGTCCTCGTGGATCACCCAGAGACTATCGGAGTTGAAACGGCGATGATCAACCGACCCGGCGGCACGCTCGCGACGCGGCCGCTCCACTTCATCTGGATCTGCGACTGCTCGGGATCCATGGCCGGCGAGAAGATCAACCAGCTGAACTTCGCGGTCAAGGAGGCCCTGCCCGCCATGAAGAAGGAGGCGGACCAGAACCCGAACGCGCAGGTCTTCGTCCGGGCCGTGAAGTTCTCGAAGGGGGCCGACTGGACCACGCCCGACGCGGTCCCGGTCGACCAGTTCCAGTGGGCCGACCTGCCGGCCGGCGGGCCGACGGACATGGGAAAAGCCCTCTCGCTCGTCGCGGACGCGCTGACCATCCCGCCCATGACCGACCGGGCCCTGCCGCCCGTGCTGGTCCTTGTCTCGGACGGCCAGCCGACGGACGACTTCGACCGGGGGCTCACGCGCCTCCTCGACGTGCCGTGGGGAAAGAAGGCCGTGCGGCTCGCCATCGCGATCGGCAAGGACGCGGACCGCGACGTGCTGGCGAAGTTCATCGGCAACGCGGAGATCCCGCCGTTCGAGGCGAACAACGCGGAGGCGCTGGTCCGGCAGGTCCGCTGGGTCTCGACGGTGGTCCTTCGCGCGGCCTCGAGCCCGGCGATCCAGCAGGAGGAGGGGGCACCCGCCTCGAACGTGCCGATCGAGATCCCGGTCGAGTTCACGGAGCCCCCGGGCGAGGATGACGTCTGGTAGGGCATGGAGCGTGCTGACCGCGTCGGTGCGGGGCGCGGCGCACAAGCGGAACGGGAAGCCGAACCAGGACGCGGTCCTCTCCTGGGAGGGCGACGACGGGACGGTGGTCCTCGCGGTCGCGGACGGCCACGGCGGCGAGGCGTACTGCCGGTCGGACCGCGGGGCGCAGTTCGCGGTCGAGGCGACGGTCGAGGCCTGCCGCGACCTGGCCGGACGGCTGGCGCCCATGGCGATCCGGGATGGGGCCCGGACCGGGCGGCTGGGCCAGGAGCTCGCGCGCGAGATCGTGCGCCGCTGGCAGAAGCGCGTGGATGAGGACCGGGACGGCGGGGAGGAGGCGGTGCTGCGGGGCCGCCGACGGCCGGCGCCGCTGGGGTCGACGCGCCCGTACGGCACGACGCTGATCGCGGCGCTCGCGGTGGGGCCGGAGCTGATCCTGCTCCTCCAGTGCGGGGACGGGGACGTGCTGGCGGTCGGACCGGACGGGGCGGTCGATCGGCCGGTGCCGCCGGACGAGCGGTCGTTCGGGAACGAGACGGCCTCGCTCTGCCTGCCGGAGGCCTGGACCGAGTTCCGGTGCCGCCTCCTGGACGCGTCCGAGCTGCCGGCGCTCCTGCTGCTCGCGACCGACGGGTACGCGAACTCGTTCGCCGGCGACGAGGCGTTCCGGCAGGTGGCGCGCGACCTCGTCGCGTCCCTGGAGGCCGACGGGGAGGAGGCCGTGGACCGGCTGCTCCCGCGCTGGCTGCGCGAGACGAGCGAGGGGGGGTCGGGCGACGACATCACGGTCGGCCTCCTGGTGCGGGAGGGCGCGTGACCGACGAGGCCCGCGCTGCGTTCCTCGCGCTGCTCCGCGAGGAGCCCGGCGTGGCCGACGACCCGCGCCGGTTCGCCTCGGTGCTCGCGGACCGGTTCGAGGGGCGGTGGCGGCGCGAGGCGGCAGCGCTCGGCGCGGCGGTGCAGGAGGGGGTCCCGACGGCGCTCCGCGCCGGGCGCGGGCCGTTCTCCGCCCTGGCCGCGCCGCTCGCGGCCCGGCTCGTGGACGAGCGCGGGTTCGACGCGGCACTGGCGCGCTGGGCCGTGGACTCCTGGGGGATCGCGCTGGGCCTCGTCACGGAGGCGGAGACGGCGGAGCCCGTTCGACCGCCGCCGGCCTGCCCGGCGCGGGAGCCGGCGACGGGGGCGGTGCATGTGGTCACCGAGCCGGCGGGTGCCGCGGTGGAGCTCGATGGCCGGCTCCTGGGGCCGGCGCCCCGCCGGGAGGAGGGGGTCGCGCCGGGCGAGCACGTCCTTCGGTGCGTGCTTGCCGGCCACGTGGACCGCTCGGCCCGGCTCGAGGTGCGGCCAGGGGCGACGACGAACGTGACGCTGCGGCTCGAGCCGGCCCCGCCCCCGCCGCCGGCGCCGGGGACGCTCCAGGTCCGGACGGTGCCGCCGGGGGCGGGGCTCTACGTGGACTCGCGGTTCGAGGGGACGACGCCGGTGCTGGTGCAGCTCCCGGCGACCGGGACCGTCACGGTCGAGGCGGTCGGGCAGGACGGAGTCCGCTGGCGCGAGGAGCGGGCGGTCGCGCCGGGCGCGGACGAGGTGCTGATAATCGACCTCGAGGCCGAGGCCGCGCGGCAGCGGGCGGCGCAGGAGGCCCGGGCCGACCAGGACTTCGGGCTCTTTGTCCTTATCTCGATGGTCATCGCGGTGATTGCGGCGGTCCTCGCCGCGCTCCTCGGCCGGTCGCAGTCGAAGTGACACGGGCCGTTCAGCGCCCGGCCCGGCAGCCGCCGTGGGGGACCCGGGCCTCGGTGTAGTAGGGGGGATACCGGATGGTCCCGGACTGCCGCAGGGGGTCGGCGACGACCAGCGCCCCGCCCTCGTCGGTCGCCGTCGTGATGTAGGAGTGGTACCGGACCCGCCGGACCTCGGGGAGGTCGAGGCAGGGCGCGACCGCGGCGGGGGTGGTCCCCCGGTACTTCGGGTAGGTCGCGGTCCGGGTCGTGCCCCGCCCGACCAGGTACGTCCCGACCGTCCAGGCCTCCGGCATTTCGCGGATGACGAGCCAGCGGAGGGGGTTGACGGTGGGCACGGCGCGTCCGGAGCCGCGGAGATCGGCGTGGACGACGGCGAACGCGGCGAGCCGGACGGCGAAGAACCCGGCGACGACGGCGCCGTACGGGAGGAGCGCGGCGGACGGGCCGGCCCCGAGCGCGACCCCGGCGAGGAGAACGACCGTGGCGGCGAAAAGGACCAGGCTCGGACCGGGGAGAAGGTCGAGGGTGTACTTACGGTCGGACGCGGGGGCGAGGAGCGGGAGCCCGGGGCTGGCGAGCCAGTCGAGCCCGAGGTGAAGGAACGCGCCGCCGAGGGCGGCGGCGAACGCGAGCGGGGCCGCCACCTCTGGGAACGGCACCGCGGGGCTGACGAGCGCGGCGACGGCAGACGCCGGGAGCGCCATCACCGCGGCGCCGACGAGCGAGTGCGCGATGCCGCCATGGGTGAAGAGGTAGCGCCCGGGCCGGCCGTCGAAGACCCGACCGAAGGCGACGTCCGCGTCGGGGATGACCGCGCCGGCGACGGCGAACGGGACGAGCCCGGGAAGGCCGAGGGCGTACGTGACGAGGGCCGCTGCGAGACCGTGGGTGAACGGGTCCACGTCACGGGGTACCGCGCGCCACCGGAAAAGGGTACGGGTCGGGACACGTCCTCCACATCACGCGGGGTCGAACCAGTGCGCGGGCCCGGGTCCATGCACGTGGACCTGCCCGGCTGCGCCGCCCACGGCCTCGAGATGGTCGGCCATCGCCACCCTGACCCTGGAGACGGCCGTCTCCTCGGTCTCGCCGAGCGCCATGCACCCCGGCAGCTCGACCACGACGGCGACAAAACCCCCGTCCTCGTTGCTATACCAGACCTGGATGGTGTACGGGTGGACCACGGTTCCTCCGGTGGGCGAGGGCGTTCACCACCATTCAGTTGCCCTCATCCGTAATAATATTTATTACAATTTATACCAAAATTAAACTCCCTCCGGCCCGGGACGCCGGCACCCGTCCTGTCGTGGGGCGCCTCACGGACGGCTCCTGCCGCGCCGGACAGCTCTCAGTATCACGGGCCGTCTGGCTCGAGCGTGGAGGTCGCGGACGCGCACCCTGCGAAGGGAATGGCGGGGGTTCGAAGCCGTGTACTCTCCCCCGGGAGGCGGCCGGTCCGGCGCCGGCCCCGCGCCTCACCCACCGAGGGCGATCGTGATCGCCGCGATGACGACCCCGATCATGGCCGTGCCGGCGCCGCCGACGGCCCTCGAGAGGACGTCGCGCTCGTGCGCGCGGGAGTACCCCACCGCGAAGAGGAGGACGATCCCGAGGAGGTTCGAGACGAGCAGGGCCCGCGCGGGGTCGCCGATGATGAAGAAGGGCGCGACGATGACGAGGCCGGCCGCGGCCGAGCGGGCCAGGGTGCCGAGGACGATCTCGAACGCCTCGCCCCGCGTCACGGCCGCCTTGTCAGCGACGCCCAGGTCGCTCAGGAGCCCGGCGTAGAGCTCGGCGCGCCTCCCGTCGGCAAGGTTCCTGAGGATCGAGTCGTCGAGCTGCTCGCCGAGCAGGGCCACCGCCTCGTCCCTCCTCGCGGGCGAACGCGAGGACGCGATGACCCGGTTCTCCTGGCTGACGATGTAGTTCCTCTCCCAGAGGTAGAAGAGCCCGTCCGCGAGCCCCCAGGCGATGGTGCAGAGGAGCGCCGCGACGGCGACGTTCTGGGATACGGACACGGAGACGTCCGGGTACTCGCGCAGCGCGCTCGTGAACGAGATGGCGATGATCGCGCCGTAGAGGATCTCGGCGCCCGCCCAGTACGTCCCGATGTAGTCGGCGAGGCCCATGACCGTTCTCCCCTGCCGATCGATCTCGGCACGGGTTCCTCTTCAACCTGCCGGAGCGGCCGCGGGTGTCCCTACTCGTGGTCCCCGTCCTCCCCCTCGTCGAGCCGTCCGCCGCAGTGGGGGCAGACGAAGAACCGGGTGCCGCGCCGCCGGTGGAACTCCTCGAAGAACCCGGAGGCCAGGATCCCGGCCGGGAGGCCGAAGAGCGCGACCCCGATCACCGAGGCCACAGAGGCCAGGAACCTCCCGACCGTCGTGTGCGGGACAACATCGCCGTACCCGAGCGTGGTGAGCGTCACCAGGCTCCAGTACATGGTCCCGACGATGCTCGGGAACGCCTCCGGCTGGGCCTCGTGCTCGACCGCGTAGGTCAGGCTGGAGACGACAATCAGCAGCAGGAACGAGACGAAGACAGCGACGAAGAGCTCGCCCCGCTTTCGCAGGACGACCCGCTCGACAACGTCGAACGCGGTCGAGTACCGCCCGAGCTTGAAGAGGAGGAGGACGCGGAGGACCCGGAGGTCGATCGGGATGAAGAGCGGAAGGTAGAACGGGAGCACGGCGAGCAGGTCGATGACGGCGTACGGCGTGGCCGCGTATCGGAGACGGCCCGTGACCGGGTCGCGGTACCGGGGATTCGCCGTGATGCTCCAGAGGCGGAGGACGTACTCGAGGGTGAAGACAGCGACGGAGAAGGCCTCGAAGGCAGCGAAGAACGGGGCGTACCGGGCGCCCAGGGCGGGCTCGGACTCGAGGATCACGGCGACGACGTTCGCGATGATCAGCGTGACGAGGCCGGCCGTGACGGCCCGCTCGAGGGGCCCGGCCGTGTTGGAATAGTCGAGGAGGTCGTAGACCTGCTCCCTGAGCCGTGGCATCGCAGACGATCAGGGTTCGGGGGCTGATTGGAAAAGGTTTGGTGCCGCGGAGACCGTCGGGTCGGGGAGGGAGCCAGGATCGGCCCGCGGGACCCACGACCCCGGGAGGGTCGTGACGAAGACCAGGATCCACGGACCGGGCACGACGGCGGGTCTCTCGCGCTGCTCGCTCCCGTTGTCCAGGCGAGAGTCGCCGTTCTATCCGGGAGAGAGTCCCGCCGATTCCCTGCGACACCACGGCAGTTCGCAGGACCGACCGTCGCCGTGGAATCCGGACCATGATCCCCGTCAACCCACGAGAGCGAACGAAGCCATACCAGCAACGACTCCAGCGGTTCGATCGCAGGCACCACACAACCCGGACAGCGGTTGCACGATGTTCTAGGTGGTGGACGTCGTTCCGAGAAGTGGGATCAGGCTACGAACGGCTCGAACAGTCGTTCGGGGACCGGTCAGTGGTGCGTGTGCGCTGATCAGAGGGAGGATAGCGGGATACCATCGTGCACAAAATGACCTGCATTTCCTGGGAAACTGTCCACACCGGGCAACAATATGAAAACACTGATGCTGACAGGGTCTCCTGTCATGCTCGGCATTCTTCACGAATGCAGGACCTCAGTGCAGTACTTACGGTCGTAATCCAGCCCCGGGACGAAACGCCAGATAATAGCCAATCGTTACCAGCAGGGGGTCGATAATGATCCTGCAGATCACGTCCGTCAGATAGCCGGAGAACAACAGGGGCATGAAAACAAGGAACACCGCCCAGTTCACCCCGAAAACCAGGAGTCCAAACGTCGCTGCTCTCCCTTCCAGGGACACCGTATTGTCGATATTCCCCAGCAGAATGCACATCACCCCGATACAGGCGCCCATGAGAAGAGTCCAGACCACTGTCGAAACCGGGCTTGTCTGGTGTCCTGACTGGATCGCTCCCGTGAAATAGGCACCGTACCGCCCAGCGAAGAATATCCCCGCGATTATGGATACGGCCGTCAATTGCTGTCCGGGAGTACGCGGCTGTACCGCAGCATTCTCTCCCTTCCCGGGTACCAGCAAACCCAGGAGGACCCCCATCAAAAAAACCGGTATAGCATCACTGAGGCCGACCACGAATTCGTTCATTACGGGATTGCCGAACAGGGCCACCCCCTCCAGCATGGCAAACAGCCAGATCAGAGCAAGAGCGGAACCATACCGCAGCCCTTTCCCCACCCCCTCTCCCGGGATCGTATCTCTGGCGAGGCAATACACACCGGCAGCACTGGAAAACGAGAGGAGCGCCCAGAGGGAGACGGTGATCTCCACCCCGAGCAGCGTTGCCACCATGCTGTAGTTCGGGTCCTCGGGCATCGTACTGTATGGGCTGGTAACGAGATGCAGGGCGATATCGAGTGTCACGCAAACCAGGACAATGGCAACAAATCGTACCCATGGAGCGATTTTCATTGTGGATATCCTCCCATTCCAGGCCAGCTGCAGATGCTCGAAGGGCGCGCACGGCGGCTACCACTTGCATTGAGAATTCCCTGCCACGTCAAGAGTCGTACCTTCAATTTCTTTTGGACCAGGGTAAGTAATCAGGTACTGCCACCCGCAGATAGTCACCAGGCGTTTCACCGAGGTGATCAGAGAGATCGGCGTCCCGGTGATTCGGTCCGAACTCCAGTTCTGCGAGGGAGAACGGAAATTCACCGGGCCGACCCCATGATATACCAGGAGACGTCCCTGGCGAACGACCAGAGTCCTTCGATCCCGTTGATCTCGACCTTCCGTGTGACGAGATCCACGGGAGACCAGGCCGTTGTAGCTCCAGAACGATCCGTGTCCCCCAGGGTGCTGCGTCTCACCTTCGTGACGGTGAGTTCGAGGAGTGTCCCCGGTGAGACGAGCTCCTGTACCGTCGACGCCGGATGCGACCCGTTTTTTGTGCCGCCCTCATGCGGCCAACTCGTGGAGAAGAGCAGGAGATCGTGGTCCCGAGGATACGTCCCGGCGGCATCGTCGTCAGGGGTAAATCGACCCGGGGAGATGAGGGATACCGCGGTGCCACCGTCTCATGCTTTCTGGGATGGTGGCACTCATTCAGGAATCACCGTATACTATTCGGCGTCTCCGGGAGCCGACGGCTCCACGACCTCCGACCGGATCGTCACGAAGACCGGCCCGCGGACGTCGACCTTCTTCGTCGTGTCCGTGATCGAGCGCATGGCGTACTCCGCCACACGGAGGTTGACGTCGCTCGGGAGCTTGGCCATCTTGACCTGGACCGTCGTGCCCTGGCCGCAGCGCGCCGCCTCCTCGACCCTCGCCGCGCCGAGCGCGGAAACCGCCTCCAGGAACCGGATGCCCGTCGGCACGCCGTGCTCGCGAACGTCCCTGAACTTCTCCGTGTCGGGGACGCCGAGGACCGAGCCGTCGCGCACGAAGACCTCGTTCATGCAGGCCGGCCCGAGGAGGCGCGAGTTCGCCTCGGGCTCCTCGACGAAGACCATCACGGGCGTCCCCGCGACCGTGCCCTCCCACGCCTCGAACGAGACGGGGCCCTGCGCGTCCGCGTGCTCGGCCGCGACAGCCGCGATCGCGTTCGCCATGCATCGGCCCTCGAGCGTGGCCGGCTCCTCGCGCAGGTCGACCGCGGCCGCGATCTCGGCATCGGAGAGGGGGCGCGGGTGGAACTGCGGGAAGACCATGGCCCGGACATCGTCGGCCCGGTGGAGGATCATGGCGAGCCGCTCCACGCCGAGGCCCAGGTTCATCACCGGCACGCCCACGCCGTACTCGGCCAGCGCCGAGGGCGAGTACATCCCGAAGGTCGCGACCTCGACCCAGCCGATCGCCGGGTGGCGGGCGTAGACCTCGGTCTGCGACCCCGGCATGTAGTACTTCGACCGCTTCTCGTCCGGCTGGAACCGGAACTCGTCGAAGCCGAAGGCCGAGAGGAGGGCCTTCGAGACCGCCCTGCCCTCCTCGTTCGTGACCTCCTCGCCGGCCACCACGCACGAGGCCGAGTGGTAGGTCATCAGCCTCGTCGGCCCCTCCTCCTGCTCGCGGCGGAAGCAGCGGTCGACCGAGAAGAGCCGGGCCGGGAGCGGCAGGCGCTCCCAGGCCCCGCCGAGCGTCATGAACCACCCGCTCGTCATGTGGGAGCGGAGGGTCGAGCGGGAGGACTCGGGCGCGAGCTCGCGGAACTCGGGGAAGACCTCGTCCATGATCCGGACCACGCACCCGTCGTCGGTCTTCAGGACGCAGGCCATCTCGTGCGCGAGCTCGTCGCCGTCGATCGTCCCTTTCTTGTACCCGTGCAGGCACTCGCGGAGCGCCTCCTCGGTGGCCTCCTCCATCCGGGTGCCGAGGATCGCGTTGATCGCGTCGAGCCGCTCGCGGGCGATCCCGACGTTCGGCCGGGGCAGCCCGCCGAGGTAGAAGACCCGGTCGAGAACGGCCATCGCCTCGGGGCCGAACTGGCGGTAGACCTCGCTCTCCTCGACGATGATCGGGTTCGCGTACTCCGAGAACCCGATCGAGAGGTAGGCCTCCCGCAGGCGCTGGATCGTCTCGAAGACCGGGTGGCGGGACGCCCGGGCGTACGCGAGGCGGGGATACCGCCCCCTCGAGCCCGGCGGTGTCACCACCGACGGCCCGGCGTGCCAGGCCCCCTCGAAGTCGCACCTCGACCGATCCCTCCACTCCTCGACGTTGAACCTCATACTCGCTCCAGCACGACGACGCGGCTCGCGGCGTTCTCGTCCCGCACCCGGTACCCGGCGTGCCGCGCCACCTGCCCGGCGAACGCCCGGACCCGTTCGTGCGGCGGCATATGCGCCGCCGCGAGCCGCATTCTACTGTATCCCAGGTGCATATAGCCTTTGACCTCCACGAATCTCGGGGCCGAATCGGCGACCAGCGCGCCGTACCCGGCCGGGTCGTGGTCGTTGAGTCCCGCGACGAGGGTCGTCCGGATCGCCGAGCGGCGGCTCCCGAGGAGGGCGAGGCTCTCCCGGACGAGCTCCCACGCGCCGGGGTCGGCCGGCCGGCAGACGCGCCGGTACGTCGCCTCGTCGGGCGCGTCGAGCGAGACGTAGGTCTGGAACGGCCGGCAGTCGGCGACGACCCACGGGCGCGTTCCGTTCGTGACCAGGAACGTGGTCATGCCGGCGTCCGCGCAGAGGTCGAGAAAGCGCGGCAGGTGCGAGTAGAGCGTCGGCTCGCCCGCGAGCGAGACCGCGACCTGGTTCGGGTGCGCGGCCTCCTCGAACCGTTCGGGCGGGACCTGGACCTTGTACCCCGCGAGCGCCCGCTTCTGCAGTCGCGGCAGGGCCTCGAAGAGGGCCTGCGGATCGGGCTCGACCTCCTCGACGGGCTCGTGCTCGAACGATCGCCAGCAGAAGAGGCAGCGCTGGTTGCACCGCAGCGTCGGCGTCATCTGGACGCAGCGGTACGACTCGATCCCGTAGAACTGCTGCTTGTAGCAGGTCTCGCCGCCGGCAAGCGCGCGGCGGCACCAGAGGCAGGGCTTGACCGCCGCGGTCGAGCGACGGTCGAGGAAGAGGTAGCCCTGCCGGGCGAGCGCCTCGCGGGCCGGCTCACATGGTGGCGAGGGCATCGATGCCGAGGGTCTCGAGAGACTCTGTGAGGGTGTTCTGCGCGGCCTTCACGAGCGTCAACCGGCTGTCGCGGGTCGCTCCCTCGGCGCGGAGCACGGGCTCGAAGTGATAGAAGGTGTTGAAGAGGTCCGCGAGCTCGCGGGCGTACGTCGCGAGGAGGTGGGGGCGGAGCTCCTCGACCGCCTGCTCGACGACGGCGGGGAACTTCGCGATCTGCCGGGCGAGCGCGCGCTCGTGGTCCGAGTCGTACCCGAACGCCTCGGTCCACTCGCCGGCCTTCTCGAGGATCGAGCAGGCGCGGGCGTGCGCATACTGGACGTACGGCCCGGACTGCCGTTCGAAATCGAGGGCCGTGGTCCAGTCGAAGACCGTCGCCTTCTCGGGCGAGACGCGGACGATGTCGTACCGTATCGCGGCGAGCGCGACCGAGCGGGCGATCGCCAGCCGCTCGTCCTCGGGGAGCTCTGGCCGGCGAACCGTGACCTCCTCGAGGGCGCGCCGCCGGGTCTCCTCGATCAGCTCGTCCGTGGAGACGAACTTCCCGGCCCGGGTCGACATCGAGCCCTCGGGGAGCGATACGAACTCGAAGAAGACGATCTCGGGCGGCCGCTCGCCGAGCATCCCGAGCGCCGCCTGGAGCTGGGCCCCGATCAGCTTGTGGTCCGCGCCGAGGACGTCGATCACCCGGTCCGCGTTCCGGCCCTTCCAGACGTGGTACGCGAGGTCGCGGGCCGCGTAGACGGAGGTGCCGTCCGAGCGGCGGAGCACGTACCGGTTCTTGATGCCGAACTCCGAGAGGTCGACCCAGAAGACCTCGTCGCTGTGCGCCTGGGGCCGGCGCTCGAACCGCGCGAGCAGCCGCTCCATGTCCCCGATCCGGAGGAAGTCGGACTCCCAGACGAAGCGGTCGTGCGGGGCGTTGAGGGCGGCGAGCGTCTCGCGGAACCCGTCGAGGCAGGAGGAGACGACCCCCCGGAACCGTTTCACGGTGGCGGGGTCCTGGGCCTCGACCTGCTGCATGAGGGCGTCGACCTCGCCCGTGATCGCCGGGTCGGCCTCGATGCGCCGGTTCGCCTCGACGTAGACCCGGGCGATGTAATGGTCGGGCTTCTCGCCGGGCTCCGGCCCGATCCCGAGCCGGTCCATGCCCCAGACCACGATCGCGATCTGCCGGCCCATGTCGTTGACGTAGTACTGGACCTCGGTGGGATACCCCGCCTTCCGGAAGGCCCGGGCCAGGGTGTCGCCGATGACCGAGTTCCGGATGTGGCCGACGTGGAGCGGGCCGTTCGGGTTGGCCGAGGTATGCTCCAGGACGACCCGCGCCGGCTTCGCGGAGAGCGTGCCGTACCCCGGCGCGAGCGCGGCGCGGACCGAGGCCTCGAGGTACGCGGGGCCGAAGGTGAAGTTCAGGTACGGCCCGGTCGCCTCCACCGCGACGCCGGCGTCGGCGAGGCGCGGGCCGAGCTCGGCCGCGAGCTCCTTCGCGATCTGGACCGGCGCCTGCCGCCGTTTCTTCGCGAGCGCGAACGCGACCGTGGAGGCGAGGTCCGCGTGCTCGCCCCCGTCGGCGAGGAGAGGGTCCTCCTCGCCCGATAGCTCCCGGAGCGCCGCTTCGACCAGGGCGCGAGTCCCGAGGTACATCAGTACCCCGTCCGGTAGCGGAGGATGGCCGCGATCCCGCCGAAGGCCGTCATCAGGATCGAGCCCTCCTCGAAGTCGTCCGAGATGATATCGACCCGGGCCGACGACTGGTCCGCGAAGGAGGTCAGCTCGTCGATGATGTCCGACTCCTCCGCGATGGTGAGCGGGCTCGAGCAGGACGGGCAGGCGCCGGTCTCGCCCTCGCCGCCGGCCTCGCCGGGCTTCGCCCGGACCGTCCGCTCGGCGCCGTAGCCGCAGGCATCGCAGGCGAGGCGCTGCCGGACCTCGCGGAGGCCCGAGGAGAGGAGGAGGGTGTCGACGGCGCCGATCTCCAGGTTCTTCCTCACCGACTCCTCGCCGTAGGCGGCGAGCCCGTCGTCCTTGACGAGCTCTTTCAGGAACCGGCTCATCACCGCCTTCTCCTTCATAACCTCCACGCCCCGAAGCGCGTCCTGGGCCGCGTCCACGAGCTCGGCCAGGCCCGACTCGTTGGTGTAGGCGACGTCGAAGAGACCGATCACGCGCTTTTGCACCTCGTGGTGGAGGTAGGTGCCGGCCTCGAACTCCTCCTTGGTCGGCGACGGCCCGCCGATCAGCACGCCCTTGAACCGCTCGAAGAAGTCCTTCTCGGCCATGAACGCGGCGCTCGCCCGTTCGCCGACCTTGACGTAGAACTCGTTGATCGCGATCTCGCGCAGGCGTGCGAAACGGACCGAGGACTGGCCGCCCTTCCGCTGCTTGCCCGGCACGGTCGAGGTGGCGCCGGCGATCGGCTCGATCCGGGCGCCGCGGAGGAAGCCCCAGTAGGACTCGCGGCGGTCGAGGACGAGGAGGCCGTAGACGTACTTCTCCTCGAGCATCTGCCGCAGCGGCTCGAGCTCGAAGGTCGAGGAGCAGCGGTACATATAGAGGCCGATCGGCTCGGGCGGCTCGACGATCTGGCACTCGAGGTCGTACTTGTCGCCGCCGCGGTGGACCGTGCCGCAGAAGACGGCCATGCCGCTCTCGGGGGGCCGCTTGTAGTACTTGAGCCGGGAGAGGATCGAGGAGATGGCGGCCTGGACATTCGAGCGCGTCTGCTTGGACTTGATGTTCGAGCACTGGCCGAACTCGTCGCGGAGCTGGGCCGTCACGTCGTAGATCTGCTTGTCCGGCGGGATGTAGAGCGTGATCAGCTCGGTCCCCGCCCCCTGCTTGGCCTCGAGCCGCTCGAGCGCCTTCTTGAACTCGTAGCGGCGCCGGCCCTCGTCCATCTCGACCTGTTCCCCGTCGGTCATGCCTCGCCTCGCGTCTTCATATATAGCGGCTCAGGAGCCATAAACCTGCGTCAGCCGGCCGAGGAGGTCGTCGTCGACCTCGGGCGAGATGCCGTGCGGGCCGGTGAAAACGACGAACGACTTGGGCTCGCGGGCCGCCGCGAAGAGCGCCTTGCCCTCGGCGAACGGGATGACCGGGTCGTACTCGGCGTGGTACAGGACGACGGGGCGCGGGCTGATCCCGCCGATGTACGTGGCCGGATCGATCGAGGCCGTGAAGCGCCGCGAAAGGTCGCCCGAGCCGAGCTGGGCGCGGTAGGGCGAGGTCGAGACCCCGGCGTATCCCGCGAACCCCGGGTCGATACCGGCCGCGATCGCCGCGTACCGTCCGCCGTCCGAGGAGCCGAGGGCCCAGGCGGGGACGCCGTACTCGCCGGCCAGGTATGTTCGGGCGCGCATGACGTCGGCCACGATCCGGTAGGTCTGCGGCCACCGGTCCTGCCGGAACTGCTCGAACTGCTCCCGCCGGTCGAGGGGTTCGCCCGGCGTCTCGAAGCCGTTGCCGCGGACGTCGAGGTAGCAGAACGCGATGCCTGCCTCCGGGTAGGTCCGGAACCGCTCGGCGTGGCCCGAGACGGGCTCGTTCGCGCCCGGCACGTAGACGACGGCGGCCACCGGGTCGGGCGGCGCCGCGACATACGCGGTGACGGGGACGCCGTCGGGCGCGGTCAAGATGACGCGCGAGAGGATGACGTTCCCGGTGGTGTTCACGACCGTGGCGTTCGCCTCGATCTCGGGCGCGAGCGCGATCGAGAGGCGGCCCGCCCCGTCGACGTTGAAGGTGTCCGTGCGGGGCGTCCCGGTGCAGCCCGCGCCGAGCACGACGAGTGCGAGGATGAGGGCCAGGGCGAGGCAGGGCGCGGCCCTCATGGCGCGCCCCCGAGCCCGCGGTGGACCAGGCAGACCGTCTTCGCGTCCCGGATCCGGCCGTCGAGGGCCATGGCCCGGGCCTCGTCCCTCGAGACGCGGACCACCTCGATCTGCTCGTCCTCGTCCTTCTCGAAGTCGGTGCACGGCGCGAGGCCGCGCGCGAGGAAGAGGTGGATCTCCTCGTCCGAGAACCCGGGCGTGGTGTAGACGGCGCCGAGCGGGACGAGCTCGTCGGCCGCGAGGCCCGTCTCCTCGATCAGCTCGCGGGCCGCGCAGGCGGCGGGCTCCTCGCCCTCCTCGAGCGTGCCGGCCGGGGCCTCGAGGATCCAGGCGTCGATGGCGGCGCGGTACTGCCGGATCAGCACCACCTCGTCGCCGTCGAGGGGCAGGATGGCCACGGCGCCGCCGGGGTGGACGATGACGTACTCCCGCCGGCCCGAGGGGGCGTCGACCGCCCGCTTCTCCACCCAGAGCCGCCGGCCCCGCCAGATTTCGGTCATGCGCGCCCCCGGTACGGGATGGGGTCGGGGACGCCGAGCTCGGCGAACGCGGCCTGTCGATAGTGGCACGAGCCACAGACGCCGCAGGCCTCGTCCTCGCCCTGGTAGCAGGACCAGGTCAGGTCGTACGGGATGCCGAGGTCGAGGCCGATCCGGAGGATCTCCGTCTTGGTCAAGCCGACGAACGGGGTCTCGAGCCGGATCGAGGTCGTCTCGGCCGTGCCGAGGTCGATGGCCCGCTGGAAGGCTGCGATGAAGCCGGGGCGGCAGTCAGGGTAGCCCGAGTAGTCGAGGGCCTGGACGCCGATGAAGATCGTGTCCGCGCCGCGGGACTCGGCATAGCTCGTGGCGATGGCGAGCAGGTTGCCGTTCCGAAACGGGACGTAGGTGCTCGGGAGCTCCGGCGCGGACGGGTCGTATGTCCCGATCGGGATCGAGGCGTCGGTCAGGCTGCTGGTACCGAAGAGCCGGAGGTACTCGACCGAGACAGGCAGGAACTCCAGGACGCCGAGGCGGTCGGCAACGGCCCGGGCGGCCGCGAGCTCGCGCGCCTCGGTCCGCTGGCCGTAGTTGAGGTGGAGCGCGAGGATATCGTACCCCCGGTCCCGCGCCACGTACGCGAGCGTGGACGAGTCCATGCCGCCCGAGAGGAGGCAGACGGCCTTCATCGGACCCCGATGGCCCGGTGCAGCTGGACCTGCATCCGCACGGGCAGGTTCTGCTCGACCACGTAGTCCGCGATCTCCCGCGCGTCCGTGCCCCAGACCGGCGAGACGAAGATCTCTGCCCGGATTGGATGAGAGCGTACCACGGACTCCATGTACCGCAGGTCGGCGAGGTCCGAGACCACGAACTTGACCGTGTCCTCCGGGCCGAGCGCGTCGAGGTACTCGAGGTTGCTCGCCTGCCCCGACGACGGGCACTTGACGTCCATCGTGATGCTCGCGAAGGCCCGGGCGCCCGAGGGGTCGATCGTCCCGTTGGTCTCGATCTCGACCGTGTACCCGTGCCCGCAGAGGGACGCGAGCAGGGGCACGAGCGCCGGGAACTGGAGGAGCGGTTCGCCGCCCGTGATGCAGACGCGGTGGGGGCGCAGGTTCGCGCACTCGGCGACGACCTCCGCGGCACTCATCTCGGTCGCGCCGTCCGCGTCGCGGGCGTACTGCGTGTCGCACCAGGCGCATTCCAGGTTGCAGCCCGCGAGCCGGACGAAGACGGTCGGCCTGCCGGCGTTCGGCCCCTCGCCCTGGATCGACTGGAAGATCTCGGAGACCTTCAGCATTCCCCGACCTCCGCGTAGCAGCCGGCCGACTCCCAGACGCGGATCCGGACGACCCGCGCGGCCACTCCGGCCCGCCGGCACTCGGCGTCCAGCGCATCGCGGATCTCCCGGCCCAGGAGCTCGCTCGTCGGGTCGCCCGGCGTCGTGATCACGGGGTGGAAGGACTCGATCGCCTGCACCATCGGGTCGGCCTCGTTCAGGACGATCTGGTGGTCGTACCGCTGGACGACCTCCTTGACCCGGGCGTAGTCGAGCAGGATGCACGAGACGGGGTCGGGCGTTCCCTCGATCCAGACCTCGACCTTCCATCGGTGGCCGTGGAGGTTATGGCACTTGCCCGCGTAGTGAAGCAGGCGGTGCGAGGCGTCGAACTCGACCTCCTTGTAGATCCGGACGGTCATCACAGAATGCATGGTTCCGGTGAAATATATGTATGCGCTTGGTACGCCGTGGAAAAACAGAGCGCGCGAAGGCACACGAGGAGGCCGTGTTTTCGGCGACCCCAGGATGAGTCAGTCGTCCGACGGAGGGGGCACTGGCAGGTCGGCGAGAGCAGCGTGAACGAGGCGGCGGCCGTCCTCGGTCTGCAGAAACTCCCGGATGGCCTCCGCTGCAATACTCATGCTGACGGATTACCCTCGAGACCTTAAGACGGGTTCGATCGCAGCGTGAAAGTGCCCGGTTCAGCCTGATTCGTCCCGGGCCGCCTTCAGCACGTCGAAGAGTACGGCCCGGACCTCGGGGTCCGTTTTCAGGGCCGCCATCATCTGATCGCGGAAGATATCATCGGGGTCGCTCCCTTCGCGGTCGAGTTCGGCCTTGATAACCCGGTGCCTAAAATCGGAGACGTGCCGCTACAGGCCCGCCTCGACTATCCTGTCAATTCGCCCCTTGACCTGAGGGTCCAGCTTGATCGTCAGCATGAGCCGGGCGATCGTCTGCAGCGCCGGTCGCGCTGAGGACTCGGACGACATCGAGATCCGGATCGCCGGCGGCCGCTGCTACCGCGTGCTCGCGGCCGACGTGCCGTGGATGCTCGCCGGCTACCCGGCGATCCTCTACGCCAGCGACCCCGCCGCGGCCGACCCGGCCGGCGACGTCGAGGCCTCGGTCGTCCTCCGCCTCGTTTACGGCTCGCAGTCGTTCCTGCTCGCCGGCGACGCCGAGCAGGCCGCCGAAGGCTGGATGATCGCTTCGGGCCGGCCGCTCGCCTCTCGGACCCTCAAGGTTGGGCACCACAGGGGAGCGATGGCAACCTCGACCGGGTTCGTCGCGGGCACAGTCACGATCAGCAAGGGTCCCACACAGGCGGCAGTAAGCGTTTGCTCGGCAAGCGGCCCTGAGGGACGGCGGAAAAAAAGAGGGATAGAAGTCGTTCAAGAACCAGACGACGATGTCGACCCAACCTTTGTCGTTCTCATCGGTGTACCGTTCCGTCGCAGGTCCGCCTCACCCCTCCAGCGGCACAAACGCTAGGGCGTCCTCGTCGAAGACCATAACCGGGCGCCCCTCGACGCCGATGACGAACGTCGCCTCCTCGTCCCCCCGCTCGTCGACCGACAGCTCAGTGACGACCGGCTCGAACCCGACCTTCACCCAGATCAGCACGGTCTCGTCTGACCAGCGCCGGTCCTTGTAGTTCACGTCCACGGTGGCCGCGATCCGGGCGATCGGCCGGTATCTGGCGGGCCGGCCGTTGGGGTGGCGCGCCGTGACAGCGATAACCTCCCGGACCTCGACGAACGGTGCGGCCAGGAGCCCGTCGACCCGGTCCGGCAGGAGGCGCACCCGGGCTCCCGCGGGGGCGTCCTCGAACGGGACCACGACCTCCTCGAGCGTTCCGGTCGACCGCTTGCGGTCGATGGCGACGAACACATCGTCGCTCTCGAGGGCCATGAGCCACTCGAGGAACCACCAGTAGTCGTCCTGCTTACCGGGGGCGTTGCGTAGGTTGAAGGCCCTCAGGGCGGGATCAATATCGTTCCAGGCCTGGCAGACCCGTGCCGTCGGGTCGGCCGGTTTCGTCTCGGGCAGAGTCATGGTCGCCATAGGTCCCACACAGGCGGCAATAATCGTTTGCCAGGCAAGTGGCCATTCGACCCCGGCGGGAAAATGAGGGTCAGAGGTTATTGAACAACCAGACGACGTCGGCGAAGTCGACGCGACGGTTGCGGTTGTAGTCGAATCCAGCCATCGGTTCGTTCTCCGCGATCCAGCTCATCCGGTTGAAGTAGAGGACGACGTCCGCGAAGTCAGGCCTGCCGTTGCCGTTGACGTCCTCGTACAGGCCGTCGTGGTCCCAGTCGGTGGGCGGCACCCGGGTACCCGGGACGATCACCAGGCTGACGGTCGAGCGGGGCCCGCCGGCGCCGCTGCCGGCGGAACGAACGGGGGGGGGCCAGCCCCCGCGCCGGCGACAAGCAGACCGAACCCATAATCCTCCCGGCAGCGGATCTCTGGACAAACCGGGTGATGGCGGGTGGATACGAAGGTTCTCCTCATCATGGTCGTCGCGGTGGTGGCGATCGGTATCGTCGCCGGCGTCTGGCTCTCCGGGGCCGGACAGGCCGGGACGCTGACCGGGAGCATCGTCCCCGATCAGGGGGGATGCGTTGGATCGCAGCTGGATGCAAAGTACCATCCCGGGGTGCTCAAGACGACGGTCTGGGGCACGCTCAAGAACCTCGACGGGACGCCGATACCGGACAAGTGGGTCTACGTCCGCCAGTGCGGCAGGGGGTACTGTGACTTTTTTTCGTATGACTCCCCCTCTGTCAAGACCGATGCCAGCGGCAGATTCCAGGTGACAAAGTCGACCGGTGGCACCACGGCGCTCGATATCGAGGTGACGCTGGACCCCAGCATCAACACCGGCAACTACTGTCCAAATTACGCGACGGCCAGGTACTCGTTAACCGGTCCGTGAGGATGGCACGTTCACCTCCTGCGGCCACCCGACCCAGGGCGTCGTGAAGCGGCTGCAGGACGCCGGCGCGAAAGTCTACTCGACGGCAGGAAGCGGGACCGTGCGGATCTCGGCCTCGAGGACGCGCTCCACCGTGGAAGCGGCGGACGGCCCCGAGCTGCCGGTCCCGGTCCCCGGCGCCGCGCTGCCGCCGGCGGACCTCGACCTCGACGGCGACTTCGAGGACGTGAACGGAAACCAGCGGCGCGACTTCGCGGACGTGGTCATGCTCTTCAACCAGATGACCTGGATCGCGGCAAACGAGCCCGTCTCCGCGTTCGACTACAACGCAAACGGCCGGATCGACGTCGCCGACGTCGTCCGGCTGTTCAACACTCTCTAACCCATTTTTCGCCGGCACAACAATGGGCATATCCTTCATCACGCCGGCGCGCCCATATCCGATCGTGGCCGTCGCCGCCTCGCTCGACTGGCCGCGGATCCTCACGCCCGCCAACGCCGCGACCGCCGGCGAGACCCTCGGGCTCGACCCCGCGAACGTCACCGTGACCGTGCTGAATCCGCCGGCGGCGCCGGGCACGGACCAGAACGAGCCCCGGGTCGTCCTATGGCTCCCGGGACGGGCAGGCACGGTCCTCCGGAGCGTTCCGCGGCGCTACGGCACTTCGGATACGCTCATTACCTTCTCCCGCCTACATCAGGCAGAGGGAGAGCCATGAAGACCCGGGACGAGGTGATCGCCATCCTACGTGACCTGAAGATGGAGACGGCCCCCCGCTTCGGCGTCCGGCGGTTCGGCCTCTTCGGGTCGTACGCCCGGAACGAGCAGACCGAGACCTCCGACCTCGACCTGCTCGTCGAGCTCGAGCGGCCCGTCCCGTTCAGCGCCTTCTGCCGCCTCGAGGACCTGGTCCGCGAGCGAACCGGAGTGCCGGTCGACATGACCACGCCGGACGGCCTTCACCCGCAGATCGAGCGGCGCGTGCTCGCCGAGGCGGTCTATGTCTGAGCGGGGCCCGCTCCTCTTTCTCCACGATATCGCGGACGCCGTCGATGCGATCCTCGGGCTCACCGCATCAATGACGTACGACGAGTTCGCGGGAGATCGTGCCGTGCACGACGCGGTCCTGTATAACCTGCTCGTGATCGGCGAGGCGGTCAAGCACCTGCCTCCCGGCCTGACGGGCGCGTGGCCCGAGGTATCGTGGCAGTCCTCGGCCCGGATGCGCGACCGCCTGGTCCACGGGTACTTCCATGTCTCGATGGCGATCGTGTGGGAGACGATCGAGCAGGACCTCCCCGGACTCCGGGCCGCGGTATCGTCCATACTCGCACATGAAGAGATGCGGTGACAGTTGGAAGGTCTCCTCTCCATTTCTCGTTCCCGCAGCGACGGCCGGCCCGTGCTGTTCGGCATCACCGGGCGGCTCGAGTTCGTCGACGCCCCAGGGCACGCAACGGACCTCGAGCGAATCGGGCCTGTGGCTACCGGATGGCCGGCAACCGGATCGCGGTCGTGACCGACCACCCCAAGGACCTGGTCGACGTGCATTCGCCGTCGCAGGGGACGGTGGACCCTGGAGGGCTCACGGTCGAGCGGTGCCCGCCGGCGCCGCGTCGTCCAGGTGTGACCTGAGCGTTTCCACGTTCCGGACGCCATTCAGGTCTCGGCGGCCTCGAGGGCGACCCGCACCCGGGTCTCCATTACCGGGCAGGTCCTCCACCATCGTCGCCCAGACCGCCTCGTAATCCACGCCGAAGTACTGGTGGACGAGGCGGTCGCGGAGGCCGGCCATTCCCTTCCACGGGATCTCGGGGTGGAGCGCCCGGAATTCGGGCGAGACGTTCTTCGCTGCCTCGCCGATCACGGTCAGCAGCCGCTCGGCCGCCGCCCGCTCGACGGGGAGCGCCTCGAGCCCGCTCGCGGAACCGGCGCGGCCCCGGATCTCGACGAGCGTCTCGCACGCATCGAGGATGTGGTGGAGGTAGACGGCATCACTCTTTGTCATCCGTAGATCACCCGCGCCTCGCGGAGGACGGCATCGCGGATGTACGGGCTGAGCGAGCGCTCGGTGACGAGGTCGACGCGCACGCCGAGGGCCTCGCCCAGGCGCTCTTCGAGCTCCCCGAGCCGGAGAAGCGACGGCGCCTTCTCGAACCGGACCAGCAGGTCGAGGTCCGAGCTTGGGCGGTGGTCGCCGCGGGCCCGGGAGCCGAAGAGCGCGATCCGGCGGACTCCGTACGGCTCGAGGATCGCGACAATGCGTCTGCAGGCATCGCTGCCTGGCAGGGGAAAGAAGGCCTCGACCATATCCGGAACCGGTTCCACACCCGTACTCGTGTCTCCTGAAGCATCAAGGTGATCCTCTCCGAAATCGGACCGGCCTCCCCGGCAGTACCCAACGGCTCGAGTTCGTCGACGCCCTGGGGCACGCGGCGGACTTCGAGCGGTATCGCGCCCGCGGATACCGTATGGTCAACAACTGGATCAATATCGTAATGGACCACGATGCGGACTAGGTCGAGGTGCACTCGCCGTCGCGGGGGAGCGTGGACCTTGGCGGGCTGACGGTCGAGCGGTGCCCGCCGGCGCAGGCGATGGGGTGAGCCGACGTCGTCTGAATCTTCAACAACCTCTGAGCGGCCTCCCGCTCTCTCCATTCTTCTCAGCGGCCGGCCTCAAACCCTTCTGTTCGTCGCACCACCCCAACGGAGCTACACGATTTTCGTTTCTCGCGCTCGCCCTCCTCGGAGCGCGACGGCACAGGTACCCAAGGACTCCACCCCTGCCGGAAGAGGGAAGACGGTCCGTCCGGGAACGTGGCATATGCCAATCCTTTATCTTTATCATGTGAATTGCCCAATGGCGATGTATGCTCCTCTCGACTGCGAACCGGGCCGTGCTGGCACTCCTGGTGATCTGCAGCGCCCTGCTCGTGACGCCCGCCCTCGGCGCCACGTCCCTTGAGATCGTCAGCTGGGGGCATGACGAATACGGCCAGGTGTCGCAGACGCCGACGGACACAGGGTACACGGCCATTGCCGCCGGGGCTGATCATAGCCTCGCGCTGAAAACCGACGGCTCAATCGTCGGCTGGGGGGTTGATAGTAATGGCCAGGTATCGGGTAGGCCGGCGGGCACCGGGTATACAGCCATTGCCGCAGGGGTTTCTCACAGCCTCGCGCTTCATGCCAACGGCTCGATCGTCAGCTGGGGGTATGACTTTTACGGCCAGGTGTCACAGACGCCGGCAGGTACCGGGTACACGGCCATTGCCGCCGGGGATTATTACAGCCTCGCCGTGAAGGCCGACGGCTCGATCGTCAGCTGGGGATATGATGGCTCTGGCCAGGTGTCACAGACGCCGGCGGGCACCGGCTACACGGCTGTTGCCGCGGGGACTTCTCACAGCCTCGCGCTGCGGGCCGACGGCTCGATCGTCAGCTGGGGGAGGGATACATAGCACCAGGTGTCGCTGACGCCGGCGGGCACCGGCTACACAGCCATTGCCGCCGGAACACAGCACAGCCTCGCCCTGAAGGCCGACGGCTCGATCGTCAGCTGGGG
>CAZCUJ010000019.1:0-8504 GCA_964501565.1 uncultured Methanospirillum sp. | reverse complement strand
GCACAGCCTCGCCCTGAAGGCCGACGGCTCGATCGTCAGCTGGGGGGGGTGGAGTGATGACTACCAGAAGTTGCTGCCGCCGGAGGGCATTGGCTACACGGCCGTAGCCGCCGGGGGCTCTCACAGCGTTGCGCTGCAGGCCGTCGATCCGCTCCCGCCCCTCGCGGCCTTCTCGGCGAACACGACCGCCGGCACGGCACCCCTCGCCGTCCAGTTCACCGACGAGTCGCTCCACGGCCCGACATCCTGGGCGTGGGAGTTCGGCGACGGCAAGACGTCGTGGATGCAGAACCCGGTCCACGTCTACACAGCGGCCGGCACTTACACAGTGAACCTAACTGTCACGAGACGCTACGGCAGCAACACCACCTCAAGGGTGGGGTTCATCACGGTCACTGCCCTCTACCCACCCGTCGCTGCCTTCTCCGCAAATGTCACGAGTGGCACGGAACCACTTTCTGTCCGCTTCACTGACGAGTCGACCAACAGCCCTACGGCCTGGGCGTGGAAGTTCGGTGACGGCGGGACCTCGACTGAGCAGAACCCCGTCCACGTCTACGAAGATGCCGGCGCCTATGCCGTGACCCTCACCGCCTCAAACGCGGACGGCACCAACACCATCTCGATTCCACGGTACATCGTCATCGATTCGGCGCCCGGGTACCGCTTCGTCACGTCCTGGGACCCCATCGGCACCGGTAACGGGATCCGGTACCCCCGCGCTGTCGCGGTTGACGGAGCGGGGAAGGTCATCGTTCTCGTGAACGTCCACGATGGCTTCGGATCCGGGCCGGACGAAAACCGGGTCGAGGTCTTCGACGCCTATGGTACACCCATCGCGAACTGGTCCGTCAACGATGACAGCACGGGGCCGTTCAACGACGCGGCGGGCATCACAGTTGACGGCGCGGGCTACGTCTACGTCGCCGACACATGGAACAATCGCATCCAGAAATTCGCGCCGGACGGGGTGTTTCTCACGATGTGGGGTACGGAAGGAACCGGTAACGGGGAGTTCAGGAACCCGTCGGATATTGCAGCGGACGGCGCGGGGAACGTCTACGTCAGCGACCCGAACAACAGGCGGGTCCAAAAGTTTGACGCGAACGGCATGTTCCTCGCGAATTTACGCCACCCCGGCACCGGCGAGGGACAGTTTTGGTATCCCGATGGGATCGCAGTCGGCCCATCCGGCGATATCTACGTGACCGATGGTGCTGAAGGTGCCGACACCCAGGTACTGAAGTTCGCGCCGGATGGCACGCTCCTCGTGACGTGGGGAGGTTACGGCACCGGGAACGGCCAGTTCAGAGGCCCTAGCGGCATCGCCGTGGACAGCGCTGACAGTATCTATGTCACCGACACGGGCAACAACCGTATTCAGAAGTTTGATGCGGACGGCACCTTCATCACGAAATGGGGCTCCTCCGGCTCAGGCGACGGGCAGTTCGATCGCCCGTCCCGGATCGCGGTCAACGACGCGGGGGACGTCTACGTGTCCGATTACGGCAACAAACGCGTCCAGAAGTTCTCGCCCGCGGGAGGGGCGATCGGCCCTGTCGTCGTGGCGCTGCCCGGCGGTACAACCCTGCCGTCGGACACGAACGCGGACGGCAAGTACGACGACGTCAACGGCAACGGCCGGGCCGACTTCGCCGACGTTGTCCTGTACTTCAACCAGATGACCTGGATCGCCGCGAACGAACCGATCGCCGCCTTCGACTACAACGGCAACGGCCGGATTGACTTCGCCGACGTCGTCTGGCTCTTCAATAACCTCTAATACCATTTTCAGCGGCGATACAGGAACATCTTCACTTTCACACCGCGATCTTCCATCCTCATATTCTCTGTAGTCGAGGATCTGATCTCCGCGGCCATCAAACCCCCGGCGGCGGCACCACATCGGTGATTGTTCATGACAATCAGAGACAGATATGGCTCCTCCGCCCTTCCCTGGTACCTGCGTGGTGGTCGGACGGGACGCTCTGACAACGGCAGACCGAAACGATGGAAGCCCGGACGACGATGATCGAGGGTAGGATCACCTTCCGGACCGACCCCCGGATCAAGGCGCGGACCCAGGAGCTCGTGGCCGAGGGGGAGTTCCGGAACGTCAGCGACTTCGTGAATCAGGCGATCCTGCTGAAGTGTGCCCTCGAGCGGATCCCGATCGAGGGCAGGTTGCTCGCTTTCGATCCGATGGCAGAATACTTCGGGTCGTACGACGGCCCCCGTCTCCTCCGCGAGACGATTCGGGAGGTGCTGGCCGGATGACCGCTCCGTCGCGGGCCGCGGTCGCCTCTCCCGACGGGGCCGCGCCCCTCGCCCAGCGGCTCGTCGCCGGCGTTGCCCTGAGATCGAGCTCGCGGAGCCGGATGGCGACGGCCTCCCCGATCCGCATCCCCGACGACGCCAGGACCAAGAGCAGCGCCCGGCCGCGCTCGTCGAGGTGGCCGGCGACCCGCAGGAGCATCTCGTGCGTCACGTCGCCGCGACGGGTCACGACCCCACCGCGGGGCAGCTTCTGACGGACCTGCCGGCGGTCCCGGTCGGAGAGATCGATGCCGTGATGCGCCAGGAACTCGAGCACGATCGCGGCCCGGTTCTGTGTCGTTGTCGGGGCATCGGAGGAGGAGCCGGCGAACCGGATCAGGTCGGCGGCCTGGTCGCGGTCGGTGGCGAGGTACTGGGCGGCGAGGGCTTCGTAGTCGACGGCCTCCGGGCGCACCCCTGTCTCCCGGCCCGGTCGCTCCCGGCCGTCGACGAACCCGGGGAACGCGCGAAGGGCTGAGCGATAGACGCGCCGGGTGCCGGGCGTGGGGGAGATGGAAAGAAGATCATCGATGGGCCCCTCCATGAGAACAGCTCCACGGCTGGGAATGTGAGGGGGATAGGTCGCAGCGTGAAAGTGCAAGGGGAGACTTCCCCGACACGCCGTTTGGAAATATATTATTACCTGGTAGGGGCAAATGATATACCCACGCGGGAACCGGGCGTGCGAACGGATATATTCGCTCCCGTCGCAGTACTGGTCTCAGGATCGGTAACTCGCCGTTCTCGAATAGTCAATCATACTGAGGGCATCCCATGGGACAGGGCAAATTCGCAGCAAGAAAGCTGAAGCGGGACTCGAACAAGTTCCGCTGGAGCGACGTGAACTACGCACGCCGCCTCCTCGGGCTCGACATCAAGAGCGACCCGCTTGAGGGCGCGCCCCAGGCGCGCGGCATCGTGCTCGAGAAGGTCGGCGTCGAGGCCAAGCAGCCGAACTCGGCCATCCGCAAGTGCGTCCGGGTCCAGCTGATCAAGAACGGCCGGCAGATCACGGCCTTTGCGGCCGGCGACGGCGCGATCAACTTCATCGACGAGCACGACGAGGTCGAGGTCGAGGGGATCGGCGGCCGGCTCGGTCGTTCGATGGGCGACATCCCCGGCGTCCGGTTCGTGGTCACCCAGGTCAACAACGTCTCGCTCCACGAGATGGTGATCGGTCGCAAGGAGAAGCCGAGGCGGTAAATATGGAGACTGTGGACACAGCGGCTCCCGAGCAGGAGCAGGCCACGCCCGGCACCCCGAAGCTCCTCTTCAACCTCTACGACGTCTCGGAGGTGGAGATCAAAGACCCCGCCATGGAGCGATACGTGAACCTCCACTCGATGATCGTGCCCCACTCCTGCGGCAAGCTGAACGGTGGCGAGTTCTCGAAAAGCCAGATGCTGATCGTCGAGCGGCTGATCAACCGGCTGATGCAGACCGAGCACAACACGGGCAAGAAGCAGCTCGCGATCCGGATCGTCAAGGACGCGTTCGAGATCATTGCCCGGCGGACCAAGGAGAACCCGGTCCAGGTGCTCGTCGAGGCCGTCGCCAACGCGGGCCCGCGCGAGGAGACCGTCCGACTGAAGTACGGAGGGATCAACGTCCCGAAGTCGGTCGACACAGCCCCCCAGCGCCGCGTCGACTCAGCGCTCAAGTTCATCACCGAGGGAACTCAGAAGAACTCGCGGGGCAAGAAGTCGGTCGCCGCGGCCCTCGCCGACGAGCTGATCGCGGCCTCGAAGGGCGACATCAAGGCCTACTCGGTCGCGAAGAAGGAAGAGCGTGAGCGGATCGCGAAGTCCGCCCGCTAGATACAATCCCCTTTTCCGATAACCTATGGCACGCGGCAAGAAGATGGTAGACCGTGTCACGGAGCTCATGGACAAGCCTGAGCAGATCCGTAACATCGGGATCGTTGCGCATATCGACCACGGCAAGACCACGCTCTCGGACAACCTGCTCGCCGGCGCGGGCATGATCTCCGAGGAACTCGCGGGCCGGCAGCTCTTCATGGACTCCGACGAGGAGGAGCAGGCCCGCGGGATCACGATCGACGCCTCGAACGTCTCGATGGTCCACGAGTACGAGGGCAAGGAGTACCTGATCAACATGATCGATACCCCGGGCCACGTCGACTTCGGCGGCGACGTTACGCGCGCGATGCGCGCGGTGGACGGCGCAGTGGTGGTCGTGGACGCGGTCGAGGGGACCATGCCCCAGACCGAGACCGTACTCCGGCAGGCCCTCAAGGAGGGTGTCGTGCCCGTCCTCTTCGTCAACAAGGTGGACCGGCTGATCAACGAGCTGAAGGTGGACGAGCAGGAGATGCAGATCCGGCTCGGGCGCGTGATCGACAAGGTCAACAAGCTGATCAAGGGCATGAACGAGGAGGCATACAAGGCAGGCTGGAAGCTCGACGCATCGCAGGGCACGGTGGCGTTCGGTTCGGCACTGTACAACTGGGCCGTCTCGGCCCCGTTCATGAAGACCTCGGGCGTCTCGTTCAAGGAGGTCTACGAGAAGTGCCGCGCGGGCGAGATGAAGGAGCTCGCGAAGCGCTCGCCGCTCTCGTCGGTCCTGCTCGACATGGTCGTGCGCCACCTTCCGGATCCGCTGGAGGCGCAGAAGCGGCGGGTGACCGTGATCTGGCACGGAGACAAGGAGTCGCCGGAGGGCAAGGCCATGTACGCCTGCGACCCGAACGGGCCGATCTCGATGATGGTCACGGACATCTCCTTCGACCCCCATGCGGGCGAGGTGGCGACGGGCCGGCTCTTCTCGGGCACGATACGGCGCGGAGCCGAGCTCTACATCATGGGCGCTGCCCAGCGGGCGAACCGGATCCAGCAGGCCGGGATCTTCATGGGCCCGACGCGGATCGAGGTCGAGGCCCTGCCGGCCGGCAACATCGCCGCGGTGACGGGGCTGAAGGACGCGATCGTCGGCTCGACGGTCACGAGCCTCCGCGAGATGACGCCGTTCGAGTCCCTGAAGCACTACTCGGAGCCGGTCATGACCGTCGCGGTCGAGGCCAAGAACATGAAGGACCTCCCGAAGCTCGTCGAGGTGCTGCGGCAGGTCGCGAAGGAGGACCCGACGCTCAACGTCACGATCAACGAGGAGACGGGCGAGCACCTGATCGCGGGGATGGGCGAACTCCACCTCGAGATCATCACGGGCCGGATCAAGCGTGACAAGGGCGTGGAGATCGTCACGTCCCCGCCGATCGTGGTCTACCGCGAGACGCCGACAGGGATGGCCGCGAGTGTCGAGGGCAAGTCGCCGAACCGGCACAACCGGTTCTACGTCGACCTCGAGCCCCTGCCCGAGAACATCGTGCAGATGATCAAGGACGGCGATATCTCCATGAACCAGCCCATGCTCGAGCGGCGCGACGCGCTCATCGCGGCCGGGATGGACAAGGACGAGGCCAAGTCGGTGAAGGACATCTACGGCACCAACATGTTCATCGACATGACCAAGGGTGTCCAGTACCTGAACGAGACGATGGAGCTGGTCCTCGAGGGCGTGCACGAGGCGCTCGCCGGCGGCCCGCTCGCCGACGAGAAGGTCCAGAACATGAAGATCCGGCTCGTGGACGTCAAGCTCCACGAGGACGCGATCCACCGCGGGCCGGCGCAGGTCATCCCGGCGTCCCGATCCGCCATCAAGGCCGGCCTGCTGATCGCGGGCGACTCGCTCCTCGAGCCGATGCAGAAGATCTCGATCACGGTCCCGACGGACCAGATGGGCGCGGCGACGTCCCAGGTCCAGGGCCGGCGCGGGCAGGTCTTCGACATCACCTCCGAGGGCGACACGGTCACGGTCGTGGGCAAGGCCCCCGTTGCCGAGCTCTTCGGCTTCGCCGGCGACATCCGGTCGGCGACGGAGGGGCGCGCGATGTGGTCGACCGAGTTCGCCGGGTTCGAGATCGTGCCGGCGGGCATGGTGAAAGACGTCGTGATGGCAATCCGGAAGCGGAAGGGGCTCAAGGAGCAGCTTCCGCGGCCGGAAGACTACCTCGCCTAATCTCTTTTTCCCTGTTCCCCGGAAGCCGAAATACGGGGGAGATCCCCCGTTCGGGCGACCTCTTACCCGAGTGCCGGTGCGAAGATGGCCAGGAGCACGATATCGGCGTCGCCGGCGCTGACCGCGTGATGAACGCGCGGCGGCGTGATCAAGGTCTGCCCTACCTCGACTGGAACCTGCCTATCACCCAGGATGAAGGAGCCGGTGCCCGCGAGGATTACGTTCCACGACCACTGAGTCTCGTGGTCATGGTCGGGGATCTCGCAGTTCCGCTCGACTCGCATGAGGTGGTAGCTGAACGCTCCACCTGTCTCCTTTCCCGTTACCAGGTCCTTGAGGAAGACCCCCCGCCACGTCGGGGGAGCGTACCATGGCGTATCGGCCGCCCTGACCTCGAGATCCGGTAACAGCACGGTTCCCTGCTCAAAGAGGTCCGAAATGTCCTGCTGTACCATGATTGAGTCTCTGCATGCCGATGACATAAAAGAGGAGCTGCTGGAATGGGTGGCCCCCGGCTCCTTTAGAGCACGGACGGGGGATCGTCTCGGGGGTGTTGACGTGGATACTCCAGTTCATCGCGACGATGTCGAGCCGGGTCGCTCAGGCGTCATGGAGCTGAAAGCCGCTGCAGGAGTGTGTCTCTACCGAACAACTCACGCAACGTCCGCCTGGAACCAGCCGACCGTGGATCGCCCAGGGCTCCGCGACCGTGCCGATGGCATGCTGGCCGAAGCCGACTGCATGGGTGCCAGGGGATCCTCCGGACACAGGTACACGCGATTCGACACGAGGGTGAGGGGTAGCTGTGACACGATCATCCAGTCGGAGCCCAGCGGCTCGCCTGACGGTGGAGCGAGGGCCAGACGAGAGCCCTTTCGTTCTCCACCGCGTGTATCAACCAACAATTTTTTGGCGGAACAGAAAAATGGGGTGGGCTCGCGGGTTCACTCGACGACGAGGACCCCTTTCGGGTGGGGGTAGGGGATGCCGCAGCCGATGACGTACCGCCCGAGCTCGAGCGGGGCGGTGAAGGTGTAGGTGATCTGGTCCGGACCGACGATCCCCTTGCCGATGAAGACCGGGCTGGTCATTGTCATGTCCCGGTAGATGACCAGGCTGTGCCCGGTGCCCACATCCTGGTTATCGAAGGTGACGGTCACCTTCGTCCCGGCCCGG
Organism: uncultured Methanospirillum sp.; assembly: GCA_964501565.1. GTDB lineage: Archaea > Halobacteriota > Methanomicrobia > Methanomicrobiales > Methanospirillaceae > UBA288. The sequence continues at coordinate 977 of CAZCUJ010000019.1, read as the reverse complement.
ACGGTGATGGTCGATGGGCTGTACGTCTCGTTCACCACCTGCATCGGTACGGTGACTTCGTCCTCCCCGGACGGAGCGTGCGTCTTCTCCTTCTCCTTCTCCTTATCTACCGTCTCGTCCGTGGCGGAGGGACGGGGCGTCGTCACGGTCGTGGCGGGGAGCGTGTACGTCGGTGTTGCGGGCCAGGCGCCGGAGATGTTCCCCGAGTCCTGGTCGATATACACCGTCGGGGTGGTCCCCGGCGGATGGGTGCCCTCAGGCTCCGTCCCGCCCGGGGCCGACCCGTCCGACCCGGGGTCGCCGCCTTGGGACTCGTCGGGGGTGGGAACGGCCGTGGTGGGCGGGGGGGTGCCCGGTCCGACGGGTGGAACCCCGATGGCCCCCGACAGAAAGGACGAGAAGCCCACGACGCCGACGAGGAGCAGGAGGGCGAGCAGGATCGCTGTGGCCCGGGTCTTGGACTTCATTACTAACACCGTTAGTCGTCATATAGGCGATCAGACCCTTAAGCATTTCTATGAGCACACGCTTCCGGGGAACGGCCGGCGGGACGCGTGTCTGGACCCGCTCCGACGACGACAGCGTGCAGGGCCCCCTGTCCGGGTCCCGTCCGTACAGGAGGGACGCCCCGCTCTCCTGCCCTGGATGCCGGACTTCAGCGGCGACGCGCAGGACGCGCGCCGGGATGAACCCGTTCGTCCCGCGGATGCTCGGACACGAGCACCTTGATATGAAGCGCCGGCCCCGGGTGCGGACGGGAGCCAAAAAAGTGCGGAGCGGGGGGACCGGGCCTGCTCCGGCTCGAGGTGACGTGCGGGCGCGGGCGGCTCAGGAGCCCTCGATCAGTTCCTCGACGATCCCGCGGCCGGCCGGGTCGTTCGCGAACGCGGTCTCGACGGCAACCCGCTCGGGCTCGCCGCCGACCTTCGAGAGCGCGGCCGCGGCCATCCAGCGGCAGCACTCGTTCGGGCCGTTCA
>CAZCUJ010000018.1:0-42957 GCA_964501565.1 uncultured Methanospirillum sp. | reverse complement strand
GGACGTAGCGCAGCGAGAGCGAGGAGGTGCAGCCCGCGCACGCGGTCGTGCACTTCTGGACGTACTCCTCGGCGGGGAGTGGATTCATCACGATCCTTGAGAGGTTTGGCCCGCGCCGTCTTAAACCCAGAGGCACCGGCACAATGCTTATCGCCAGGCATTCCGAGATCTCCCGTATGACCGACGAGGACCTGTACTTCGAGATCCCCGGCGACGAGGCGCCGCCCGCAGCGGCGCCCCCCCCGCCCGCCGCCTCAGCCCCGGCGCCGGAGCCCGCTTCGCGGCCCCCGCCCCCGTCCGCACCGCCGGCGACTCCAGTACACCGTCGGCGGAACTGGCGCCTGACCCTGGTCCTCGCCGCGATCGGCGTCCTCCTCCTCGTCGGCATCGCCGCGGTCCTGAGTTTCTCGGTCGCGATCAGTCCGTCGACCGGGAACGCCACGTACCCGTACACGGTCACCTACGACGTGATCTTTCCCGCTGCCGAACCGGTCCCGATCGGGAACATCACGCTTGTCGCGATCCCGTATCCCGACCGCGTGAGTCTCTCGGTCGACAAGGTCCCGTACGACATCCCGATCAATCAGACACGCCAGGTCTCGGCGAAGCACGCGACCGTGACCCTGCTCGGCGTCGGCCTCCTCTCGTTCGACTTCGTCCTCGAGGCCGAGTACCTCGGCATGGTGGGCCAGGACGCCCACTTCGAGCTCGGCATCCGCACCTCGGAGCAGGTCCCGAAGTTCCTGATCGACCGGCTCCTGCCGCCGAGCGTGCGGGCCCGGCCCGCCTGAACGACGAGCCGTCAGGCCGGGCGGAGGAGGTCGGCGATCGCGGCACGGGCTCGGGCGGCACGCGCGGCCTCGAGGAGGAACGCGTCCGACCGCTCCGGGGGCTCGACCGGCGCGAACGTGAACGGGACTGTGACCTCCCAGAGGACGAGCCGGTCGGCCGGTGCCGGCGGCATGGTGCGGAGGCACGCCCCCGAGAGGAGGGCGTCGATCCCGTCCGGGTCGAGCTCGCCGCGCCCGACCGCCTCGAGCGCCGAGGCCATGCCACGGACCTGGTGCCAGAGAAACGACCAGCCTGTCACCTCGTAGACCGGTCCCGGGAGCATGTGCGAAGCGAGGATCCGCCGGACCGGGCTGTTCCCCCCGGCCCGGCAGAACCGGGAGACGTCGTGCTCGCCCACGAACCGGGCAGCGGCCCGGGTCATCGCCTCGCCGTCGAGCGTGGGGTCGGAGAAGAAGTAGCGGTAGGTGCGCGACGCGACACTGTGTCGCGGTCGCCAGTCGTCGGGGGCCTCCGCCGTCCCGGTCAGCCAGATATCGTGCGGCAGCGCCCGGTTCAGGAGATCGACGACCCGTTCGGGCCGATCCGTCGTAAGAGCACCGACCTGGGCACGGGCATGGACCCCGCGGTCCGTGCGGCCCGCGAGTCCGAAACCGGCCCGTCGGGGGTCCTCGAAGAGCCCCGTCGCGAGAGAGGCGCGGATCAGTTCCCCCTCGATCGTCCGAAGCCCGGGCTGCCGCTGGGACCCGGCGAAGTCCTCCCCCCACCACCCCAGGCGGAACGCGACCCTCATAACCGGATGCGACGCCGGGCCTTCCGCCAGGTCGACCGGAGGGATTGGCCCGTGTAGGTCCGTAGCGGGGTCATGCGCCCGGCGGGGTAGCAGCGCCCCGCCCGGATGGCCGCGAGGATCGCGTCGACCTCCGGCTCGGCGTCCACGAGCGTCCGGCCGAACCCGACGTATCGGGCGTGGTGCGAGTCCGAGCCTCCCACGGCGGGCTTGCCCAGCCGCGCGGCCCGTCGACCCGCCTTCTGGTTTGCCGACCCGAAGATGTAGCGGCTGTTGAAGACCTCGACAGCGTCAGCGGCAGCGAGGGCGTCGCGCTCGCGAAAGCCGACCGCGTGCCGGAGCCGGTGGTACGGGTGGGGCAGGATCGCGAGTCCGCCCTGGGCATGGACCAGGTCGATCGTCTCGATCACCGGCCGGCCGCGTGGGACCGGCTCGGCGACGCCGAGCGCGATCAGGTGGCCGTCCGCGGTCGAGACCTCGATCCCGGGGATCACGAGGGCCGGCGGGTCCGCGAGCCGGGCAGCGTACCGCACGCCCTCCAGGGTGTCGTGGTCCGTTATCGCGACGGCCGCGAGGCCGACCTCCCGCGCCCGGGCAAGCACGGCCTCGACCGACGACTCGCCGTCCTTGGAGAACCGCGTGTGCACGTGCAGGTCGCAGGCGAGCATGAACCTGTTACTTTATCTCGTGGAGCCTATTAAGGAGAACTGATGCCGATCCTCTTTCCGACGGGTACAGCGACCGAGGCCCTCGTGCGGGAGGCCGTCGCCGGGCTCGACGCGGAGGTGGCCGTGACCGGCGAGATCGCGTCGTTCTTGACCCCGCAGCGACTCCTGGACCTGGTCCGCACCGGTCGATACGACTATGTCGTGGTCCCGGGGATGTGTACAGCCTCGTTCGCGGCGGTCGAGGAGGCAACGGGCGTACCGATCCTCCGGGGGCCACGCCACGCGGCCGACCTGCCGCTGATGGTCGAGCTGCTCGGCAAGGTAGAGTTCTCTCGGGACGTCCCGGCTGACGACCTGCTCCGGGACCTCCGCCGCGACGACGCGTACCGGAAGGTCCGGTCGATCGAGAAGAACGCTGAGTGGGACCTGCTGCTCCGGGGGGTGAAGGTCGGAGGGACCTCGCGGTGCAAGGTGCTGGCCGAGCTGATGGACGCGCACCGCCGGCCCGATCTGCGGAGTGACGTCGAGCGCGCCTTCTGCAGCGGGGCCGACATCGTCGACCTCGGCTTCGGCTTCGATGCGACGCCGGCCGACGTGGCTCGGTGCTTTGGAGCTCTCGACGGGATCGACGGCCCGCTTGCGGTCGATTCACAGGACCCGGCCCTGATCGCGGCCTCGCTCTTCCGGGCGGATCTCGTCCTCTCGCTCCAGGAGGAGAACATCCCCGTCATCGGCCGGGCCGTGGCCGATGCCGGCGCGGCGGCCGTGGTCGTGCCGCGGTACTCGTCGCTCACGGAGAATCTCGAGGCCGCGCGAGCGGCCGGGTGCCAGGCCCTGGTCGCCGACCCGCTCCTCCAGCCTGTCGGCTCGGGGCTGGTCCGATCGCTCTGCGAATTCCGGGACTACGACGTGCCCCTCTTCTTCGGCGCGGGCAACGTGGTCGAGCTCCTGGACGCGGACTCGATCGGGGCGCAGGCGCTCCTCGCCGGCATGGCCCAGGAGGTCGGGGCCGCCATCGTCTTCACGGCCGAGCACTCGGACAAGACCCGGGGCGCGATCGCCGAGATGCGGCGGGCGACCGAGATGATGGTGCTGACCCGGTGCCGGCCGTACCCCAAGGACCTCGGGATCGACCTGTTCGTCGTCAAGGAGAAGCGGCGGCGGCGCGAGCCCCCACTCGCGTACGACCGGGCCGTCGAGGTCCCGCCTACCCCGGACGAGGTCGAGTACGACCCCCGAGGTAACATCCGAATCGGGCTCGAGGGTGACCGGATCGTCGCAGTCCACGGCGGGGTGGCATTCCACGGCTGCCGATGGCAGGACGTCCTCGCGGCCCTGCTCGCCGACGACCGGGTCTCGCGCCTGGACCACGCGGCGTATCTCGGGGCCGAGCTCCAGAAGGCTGAGCTCGCGCTCCGCCTCGGCCGTTCGTTCGAGCAGGACGGCCCGTTTTAGGTCCCCGGCGGTACCGGCCCCCGCCACCTTATCGCCCGTCACGTCGGCCGCGCGCACGATCTCGCCGCCGAACGTCCCGCCCATGCTTCGGGCGATCTTCCCGTTGTTGCCGTGGTGGACGAGGCGTAGGCGATATCGGGGCGCATGCACACGCCGGGCCCCGGACGAACGAAACGTCCAGGCCGTATGTATTATCTCTCCGGGCGGCGAGAGGCTGGACCATGACGACCGGCGCAGCCGCCGCCCGGGCGATGGAGCTCCTTCGCGGGTACGCGGCCCGCACCGGCCTCGTGCCGCCGTCCCCGGTCCCGTCGCGGTACCTCTGGACCGACGCGTTTGCGACCTGCACCTACCTCGGGCTTTACGAGTCGGGCGGCGAGCCTGTGTGCCGCGCCCGGGCGCTCGCGCTAATCGGGCAGGTCCACGCGGTCCTCGGCCGCCACCGGGTCGACGACGGCCGGCAGGGCTGGCTCTCGGGCCTGCCCGAGGCGGAGGGCGCGCTCCACCCGACGGCCGGCGGCTTGCGGATCGGCAAGCCGCTGCCCGAGCGGCGACCGGGCGACCCGTACGACGACCAGCTCGAGTGGGACCGTGACGGCCAGTACTACCACTACCTCACCAAGTGGGCCCATGCGCTCTGTCGGGCCTCCCGCGTGACCGGCGACCCCGTGTACGCGCGATGGGCGGCCGAGCTCGTGCGGGCTGTCCATTCGGCCTTCGTCCCGGGGCCGGGCCGGATGCACTGGAAGATGTCCATTGATCTCTCGCGGCCGCTCGTCCTATCGATGGGACAGCACGATCCGCTCGACGGACTCGTTACCTGCGCCGAGATCGAGGCCGTCTCGGGCGCCGACCTCGCGCGCGAGGCGGCTGATCTCGCAGCACTCGCGCGCCGGACCACGCTCCGGACCGACGATCCGCTCGGGACGGGCGGGCTTCTCTTCGACGCAGTCCGTATCGCCGGGCTCGCCGTGCGTGGTCGGCAGCTCCCCCCCGACCTGATCGGGCAATCCCTCGACGCGGCCGTATCCGGGGTCTCGGCTTTTGCCCGGTCGGGAACGACCGGCCTTCCGGCCGGGCAGCGTCTCGCCTTCCGCGAGCTCGGCCTCGCCCTCGGGATCCGCGGCGTAGGACGGGTCCGCGCGGCAATCGAGGCCGGGCCGGCCGCCTTCCTCCGCCCCGCCGCCCTGCTCGAGCGAGTCGGTGAGCTCGAGAGGGCCGCGCCGCTCGCCGATGCCATCGAGGACTTCTGGCTCGACGAGCGGCACCGCTCGGTCTCCACGTGGACCGCTCACCAGGAGATCAACGAGGTGACCCTCGCGGCCTCGCTCGCGCCCGTTGGGTTCCTCGCCCTCTAGCCGTCCTCCTTTATCTCTGCCCGGACCGACCTCTCTTCCATGTCGACCGACCCCGCCGTCCGGTCTCAGCGGCGCGAGATCATCATCCTGGGCGCCGCTGCTATCGGCGCGTTCGTCCTGACCGAGGTCATCGTCGGCCCGGTGCTCCAGATCTCGGGGCCCTGGCGGTCCCCGATCTGGTTCACGATCGGCCTAATCCTGATGGTTGCCCTGGTCCTGTTCTTCACGTTCCTGGCCGAGCGCTTCCTCAGCCCGGCGTAGACCCGGGCTCGACCTGCGGCCCGCCGGTTATGTCGGGCCCCCTATCCATCAGTATATATATGTCATTGATGTTCTATCCATATACCCGGGGCCCCGCGGGGGCTCTCCCGGGGCAGGAGGACTATACATGGCACAACAAGAGGCGTACGTCTGTGGCGTATGCGGGTACATCTACGATCCCGCGAGGGGGGAGCCCAGGGCGGGCATCCCGCCGGGCACCGCGTTCGAGGACCTCCCCGAGGGCTACGTCTGTCCAGTCTGCGGCGTGTACGCGAGGGTGGGGAAGACTGCGTTCAACCAGCTCGACGCGAGATCCGGCCGGTACCGCTGCCTGGCCTGCGGCTACAGCTACGACCCCGCCCGGGGTGAACCGAAGAACGGGATCGCGGCGGGCACCCCGTTCGAGGACCTCCCCGAGAGCTACGTCTGCCCGATCTGCGGCGTGTACGCGAGGATCGGGAAGAGCGCCTTCGTCGCGACGGACTGATCCCCGCACTCTCTCTTTTCACCGGAGGAGGCCGCACGCCGGCGGGGACAGAAAAGACGGCGATCAGTAGATCGCCAGGTAGCGCTCGTGCTCCCAGGGGTGGACGCACATCCGGAACGAGTCCCACTCGCCCCGTGTCAGGGCGCTCAGGCCCGAGACGACGTGGTCACCGAGCGTCCCCCGGATCACGTCGTCGCCGAGCATCGCCTGGTGGGCGTCGTAGAGGTTCCCGGGCAGCATCTCGATCGCGCGCTCCCGCCGCTCCGACTCGGAGAGGTGGTAGATGTTGACGTCGGTCGGATCGCCGGGGTCGATCCGGTTCCGGATCCCGTCGAGGCCGGCCGCGAGCATGGCCGCGAAGGTCAGGTACGGGTTGCACATCGGGTCGGGCGACCGGAACTCGGCGCGCGTCGACATGCCGCGGGCCGCCGGGACCCGGATCAGTGCCGTCCGGTTGGCGTTGGACCATGAAACGTAGACCGGCGCCTCGTACCCCGGCACGAGCCGCTTGTACGAGTTGATGGTCGGGTTCGCGACGCGCGTGATCGCCGGCGCGTGGCGGAGCAGTCCGCCGATCCAGTGCATACATGTCTCGGAGAGGCCGAAGCGCCCATCGGGGTCGTAGAACGCGTTCTTGCCGCCCTTCATCAGCGACCCGTGCGTGTGCATCCCGGACCCGTTGATCCCACCGATGGGCTTGGCCATGAAGGTCGCGTGGAGTCCCTCGCGGAGCGCAATCGCCTTGGCCGCGAACTTGAAGGTGATCACCCGGTCGGCCGTGACCAGCGCCTCGGCGTACTTGAAGTCGATCTCGTGCTGGCTCTCGGCGACCTCGTGGTGGGAGGCCTCGATATCGAAGCCCATATCGGTCAGGGCGACCACGATCTGGCGGCGGACATCCTCCGCGGCATCGTTGGGTGCAAGGTCGAAGTACCCGCCGAAGTCCACGAACTGGGTCGTGGGCAGGCCGTTGGCCATCTTGAAGAGGAAGAACTCGAGCTCGGGGCCGGTGTTGAAGGTGAAGCCCATCTCTGCCGCCTCGGCGATGGTCTTGCGGAGGATATACCGCGGATCGCCCTCGAACGGCTTGCCGCCGTAGGTCTCGAGGTCGCAGATGAATCGCGCCACGCGCCCGTTCTCGGGCCGCCAGGGCATGATCGCGTACGAGGTCGGGTCGGGCTTGAGGAGCATGTCCGACTCCTCGATCCGGCAGAACCCCTCGATCGAGGACCCGTCAAACCAGATCCCCTCGGTCAGGGCCTTCTCGGCCTGGGTCGCGGGGATCGCGACATTCTTGGGCAGGCCCTGGATATCCGAGAACTGAAGCCTGATAAACCTGACCAGGTCTGCGTCTATCCGCTCGAGAAGCTCTGACACGATATCGGTGGACATACTGGAAGAAACCTTCTAGCCAATCCTGTATATTCCCTTCTCACAGGGCAGGCAAAGCAGGGGATATGAAACGCGGAACTCCTTCCGCGAGGCCCCGTGCGCGGGAGGATCGGCCGGCCCCGGCAGGTGATGGACGGCTCCGCCGCCCGATGCGCACCTGCCGTGACGAACAGGCGCGGGTTCCGTCGCGAACGACATCTGTCCCGGGTCCCGCGACGACTTCGAACTCCGCGTCATACCCGGCCCCATCCACGGGGTACGGTCGAAGGTCGAAACGATTTTCCCCCGGTCGGGCTACGTCGTCCACGACGGGGAGCTCCCGGCGCACGAGACGCCGCGCCTGCGCAGGGTCCACGCACCCTGGCGTCACTCCTCCGGGCTGGACACGCGAATGGCGCCCCGGGTCACCCTATCTCCCGGCAGAGAGAAAAAGGGGGGCGATCAGTAGATCGCCAGGTAGCGCTCGTGCTCCCAGGGGTGGACGCACATCCGGAACGAGTCCCACTCGCCCCGTGTCAGGGCGCTCAGGCCCGAGACGACGTGGTCACCGAGCGTCCCCCGGATCACGTCGTCGCCGAGCATCGCCTGGTGGGCGTCGTAGAGGTTCCCGGGCAGCATCTCGATCGCGCGCTCCCGCCGCTCCGACTCGGAGAGGTGGTAGATGTTGACGTCGGTCGGATCGCCGGGGTCGATCCGGTTCCGGATCCCGTCGAGGCCGGCCGCGAGCATGGCCGCGAAGGTCAGGTACGGGTTGCACATCGGGTCGGGCGACCGGAACTCGGCGCGCGTCGACATGCCGCGGGCCGCCGGGACCCGGATCAGTGCCGTCCGGTTGGCGTTGGACCATGAAACGTAGACCGGCGCCTCGTACCCCGGCACGAGCCGCTTGTACGAGTTGATGGTCGGGTTCGCGACGCGCGTGATCGCCGGCGCGTGGCGGAGCAGTCCGCCGATCCAGTGCATACATGTCTCGGAGAGGCCGAAGCGCCCATCGGGGTCGTAGAACGCGTTCTTGCCGCCCTTCATCAGCGACCCGTGCGTGTGCATCCCGGACCCGTTGATCCCACCGATGGGCTTGGCCATGAAGGTCGCGTGGAGTCCCTCGCGGAGCGCAATCGCCTTGGCCGCGAACTTGAAGGTGATCACCCGGTCGGCCGTGACCAGCGCCTCGGCGTACTTGAAGTCGATCTCGTGCTGGCTCTCGGCGACCTCGTGGTGGGAGGCCTCGATATCGAAGCCCATATCGGTCAGGGCGACCACGATCTGGCGGCGGACATCCTCCGCGGCATCGTTGGGTGCAAGGTCGAAGTACCCGCCGAAGTCCACGAACTGGGTCGTGGGCAGGCCGTTGGCCATCTTGAAGAGGAAGAACTCGAGCTCGGGGCCGGTGTTGAAGGTGAAGCCCATCTCTGCCGCCTCGGCGATGGTCTTGCGGAGGATATACCGCGGATCGCCCTCGAACGGCTTGCCGCCGTAGGTCTCGAGGTCGCAGATGAATCGCGCCACGCGCCCGTTCTCGGGCCGCCAGGGCATGATCGCGTACGAGGTCGGGTCGGGCTTGAGGAGCATGTCCGACTCCTCGATCCGGCAGAACCCCTCGATCGAGGACCCGTCAAACCAGATCCCCTCGGTCAGGGCCTTCTCGGCCTGGGTCGCGGGGATCGCGACATTCTTGGGCAGGCCCTGGATATCCGAGAACTGAAGCCTGATGAACTTCACCAGGTCCGCGTCTATCCGCTTGAGCAGCTCTGACACGATGTCGGTCGACATACAGGAAGACAGCTTCTACCCAATCCTATATATGTTCTTTCCAACATACCATAGAGCCACGGGGTGCGGATCGCCGCACTCCCACGAGGTCTTCGATTCATGTGCGGGATTATCGGTGTGATCGACCGCGGGCGCGAGTCGATGGACGGCTCGGCGATCCGGCGCGCGCTCTCGATGATGAACGAACGCGGCAGCGGCGAGGGTGCAGGCTACGTCGCGTATGGCGTCTATCCAGAGTTCCGGGACTACTTCGCTCTCCACGTCTTCTTCGACCGCATCCACGAGACCAAGCCCCGGGTTGACGCGCTTCTCGCCCAGTGGGGCCGGGTCGTCCACGACGAGGAGATCCCGACCTGGGACACGCCCCGGCTGCGCAAGGTCCACGTCCCCTGGCGATACTTCTTCAAGCCCGACGTCCGACTGATGCCCCGCTCGACCACGCCGGCCGAAGAGATCGTAACCGAGCTCGTGATGCGGGTCAACACCTCGATCGACGGCGCGCTCGTTTTCAGCTCGGGCCGGAACCTCGGGGTCTTCAAGGCAGCCGGCTGGCCCGAGGAGGTGGCCGACTTCTACCGGATCGAGGAGTACGAGGGGTACTGCTGGCTCGCGCACAACCGCTACCCGACGAATACTCCGGGCTGGTGGGGCGGGGCTCACCCCTTCAACCTCCTCGACTGGTCCGTGGTTCACAACGGCGAGATCACGAGCTACGGCACGAACCGGCGGTACATCGAGTCGTTCGGCTATAAGTGCACCATGTTCACCGACACCGAGGTGGTCGCGTACCTCGTCGATCTCCTGGTGCGGCGGCACGGTCTCCCCGCGGAGCTTGCAGTCACGGCCCTTGCCCCGCCGTTCTGGGACGAGATCGACGCGATGGAGGGGGACCGCCATCGACTCCATCACGCCCTCCGGCTCACCTACGCCTCCGCCATGATGAACGGGCCGTTCGCGATCGCGGTCGCGGACCAGGACTCGATGGTCGCGTTCACGGACCGATCCAAGCTCCGGCCGCTTGTCGGTGCCGAGGCCGGGGACCGGCTCTACGTCTCGAGCGAGGAGGCGGCGATCAGGGCCATGGAGCCCGCGCTCGACCGCGTCTTCATGCCGCGGGCTGGCGAGCCGATCGTCGGGAGGTGCCGATGAGCCCGTCCGTCGGCTCGCTGCCGCCAAAGTTCCGGGTCACGGTCGACCCCGAGCAATGCATGCTCTGCGGCCGCTGCGTCGAGAACTGCGCGTACGGGGCATTCCGTGTCGACGGCGACCGGATACGGGTCAACTCGCGGGTCTGCACGGCCTGCCACCGCTGCGTCGCGTTCTGCCCGCGCGATGCGATCGAGATCGAGGAGCGCCCCCTCGACTACCGATCACACCCGGTCTGGACGCGCGGGGTGCGCGAGGCGATCTACAACCAGGCACGAACCGGGAAGATCGTGCTCGCGGGGATGGGCAACGCGCTCGACTACCCGATGATCTTCGACCGGCTGGTGCTGGACGCCTGCCAGGTTACGAATCCCTCGATCGACCCCCTGCGCGAGCCGATGGAACTTCGTACGTACCTTGGCAAGAGGCCGCAGCAGCTCGATCTCCGCACCCGGGAGGACGGCGAGGTCGAGCTCCTGACCGAGCTTGCCCCGAACCTCCGCCTCGATACCCCCATCATGATCGGGCATATGTCCTACGGCGCGATCTCGCTCGCCGCCCAGCTCTCCATGGCGAGGGCAGTCTCGGCGCAGGGGACTTTCATGGGAACGGGCGAGGGCGGGCTCGCAGAGCCACTGCGGCCGTACCAGGACCACCTGATCGTCCAGGTGGCCTCAGGCCGGTTCGGCGTCGACATCGACTACCTCGAGAGCGGCGCCGCGATCGAGATCAAGATCGGCCAGGGCGCGAAGCCCGGGATCGGGGGCCACCTACCGGGCGAGAAGGTGAACGCGCTCATCTCGAGGACACGCATGATCCCCGAGGGCTCGGACGCGATCAGCCCCGCGCCGCACCACGACATCTACTCGATCGAGGACCTGGCCCAGCTGGTCCGGTCGCTCAAGGAGGCGACCGAGTGGAAGAAGCCGGTCTTCGTCAAGATCGCGGCTGTTCACAACGTCGCGGCGATCGCGGCGGGGATCGCCCGGTCGGCCGCCGACGCGGTGGTCGTGGACGGTTTCCGCGGTGGAACGGGCGCGGCCCCGCGGATCTTCCGCGACCATGTCGGGATCCCGGTCGAGGCGGCCGTCGCGGCCGTCGACGCCAAGCTCCGGGCACAGGGGATCCGAAACGAGGTCTCGGTGATCGCTTCGGGCGGGATCCGCGAGTCGACTGACGTCGCGAAGATCATCGCGCTCGGCGCGGACGCGGTCTACATCGGTACGGCCGCGCTCGTGGCGCTGGGATGCCGTGTCTGCGGCAGCTGCTACCGCGGGCTCTGCCCCTGGGGGATCGCGACCCAGCGCCCGGACCTCGTGGCCCGGCTCGACCCCGAGGCCGGCGGCGTCCAGGTCGCGAACCTGATCCACGGCTGGACCCTGGAGCTGATGGACCTCATGGGCGCTGCAGGGATCAACTCGATCGAGAGCCTGCGCGGCAACCGCGACCGCCTCCGGTCGTACATGCTCGACCAGGCGCTGATGGACGTGCTCGATGTCAAGTCCGTGGGGGCATGAGGGATGGAGACGCTCGTGATCGACGCGGCAGGCATGCATTACACGTTGCTGAACCGGACGATTCGCGCTGCCGTCGCGGACGGGGCACAGCGGATCGTCCTCGAGAACGTTCTCGGCCAGCGGTTCATCGCGAACGGGGTCCGCGGCGACGTGGCGATCGAGATCCACGGCGTGCCCGGTGGCGACCTGGGGATGTTCATGTCGGGCCCCTCGATCGAGGTCTTCGGCAACGCCGAGCACGCTCCCGGGAATACGATGGACGCGGGCGAGATCGTGGTCCACGGGTCGGCGGGCGACGCGGTCGGCCACTCGATGCGCGGCGGAAGGATCTTCGTCGAGGGCGCCATCGGGTACCGCGGCGGGATCCACATGAAGCAGTACCTCGACAAGCGCCCCGTGCTCGTGGTCGGGGAGTATGCCCGGGCATTCCTCGGCGAGTACATGGCCGGCGGGACCGTGCTCGTCCTCGCCCGCCACGGCGGCCCGGCGATCGCCGAGCGCGGGCTGGGCTCGGGGATCCACGGCGGGGAGATAGTACTCCGAGGCGCGGTTGACCCGCGGCATCTCGGAGTGGGTGCCACGGCCGTGCCACTCGACGAGGCAGCCCGGCCACGCATCGTCCAACTGATCGAGGCGTACGGCGAGCACTTCGGAGTCGACGTCGCGGACCTCGCCGCGGACAAATATACGCGGGTCGTGCCGGCCTCTATCCGGCCGTTCGCGGACAAGTACGCATGGGAGTGATCATGGCACTGACCAGTTTCCAGGATCTGAAGAGCGCGGTCTGGGACCGCGGCATCTGTTCGGGCTGCGGCGCCTGCGCAGCCGTCTGCCCGGCCGACGCGATCCGCATGGACGCGGGCGCGGCCGTCCCCGAGAACATCGGCTACTGCAAGGCCGAGACGGACAGCGTCCCGTGCGGGGCCTGCCATGACGCCTGCCCGCGCACGGGCCCGGCGCCGGCAACGGGCATCGGTGACTGCCTGGAGCGGCTCTCGGCCCGTGCCTCGTTCGAGGTGGCGGGGCGGCAGAGCGGCGGCGCGGTGACAGCGATCCTCGAGCACGCGCTCGAGGCGGGGCTCGTGGACGCGGTGGTCACGGTCAGCGAGGACCGATGGTCGCACCAGCCGGTCTCGACGCTGGTCACCGACGCAGAGACGCTCGTTACGGCGGCCGGGTCGCGGTACAGCTGGTGGGTCCCGATGCTGTCGGCCCTGAGGGTAGCGGTGGTCGAGCGGAAGTACCGGCGGATTGCGGTCACGGGCCTCCCCTGCGTCGTCCAGGCGATTGCTCGGATGCGGGCCTCGGAGAACGACCTCCTGGCCCCGTACGCGAACGCGATCCGGCTCGTGGTCGGTCTCTTCTGCACCGAGTCGTTCGACTACGACCGGCTGATGGAAGGAAAGGTCCGCGGCGAACACGGGATCGAGCCCTGGCAGGTCCGCCGGCTCGACGTGAAGGGGAAGCTCGAGGTGCTGCTCGCGGACGGCAACGCGCTCGAGTTCCCCCTGAAGGAGCTCGAGGACTGCATCCGGCCGGGCTGCGCCTCGTGCACGGACCTCGCGGCGCCGTCGGCCGACATCTCAGCGGGGGCCGTTGGGTCGGCCTCGGGCTGCACGACGCTCCTCGTCCGGACACCCGTGGGCAAAGGGTTCGTAGACGCGGCCGTTGCGACCGGTCGGCTCGAGGTCTGTGGCGAGGTGGACATGGTCGCGGTGGAACGGCTCGCGGCGAAGAAGGCGACGCGGGGAGAGTGAATATACCCCCTGTCGACGTGGTCGGGCGTCTCCCGTCTGTCTTCCGAGAAAAAACCACCATCATCGGCAAATAACCCAGGCAGGCCCGGTCCAGCACCGGGCCGCTGGACGGCGGCGACTACTTCGTCGCCACGAGCACGCTGAACCAGTCGTAGCCCGGCACCGGGTGCACGACTACGTCTCGGAACCCGGCATCACGGCAGAGCTGCTCCCACTGCCGCATGGCGACGCAGTACTCGCCGTCGTTCAGGATGTGCTTCTTCCCGTTGTCGTACATCCGCTCGAACGCCTGGACGCCCCCTTCCCGCATGGCGAGCACCAGTTCGCCGGCGAGGTACTCGAGGATCCGCGAAAGGCGCACGGGGTCGTCCACGCTCCCGATGGTGTCGAGGTCGATATCCCCGAGCACGAACCGTCCACCTTCTCTGAGCGAGTCGTGGATCGCGCCGACGACCGGCGCTTTCTCCCTGACGTGGTGCAGCGAGACTGTGGCCGTGACGATATCGAACCGGCCGGGACCGAAGTCCATCTCCTCCGCCGGCGCCTGACGGCACGTGACCCTCTCGGTCAGCCCGTACCGCTCGACCTTCTCCCGGAAAAGCGCGAGCATCTCGGCCGAGGTGTCGATGGCCGTGACCCTACAGCCCGCCGCGGCGAGGAACCTGAGCGACAGCAGGCCGGTCCCGCACCCGATGTCCAGGACCTCGTCGTTATCCGCCACTCCCGAGGCCTCGACGGCCAGGTCGAGCATGATCCGGTGCCTCGAGACCTTTCCGAGGGTCGCATCGTATTCGTCGGCCCAGTCCCGGAACCATGCGCGGTTGCCGGGGGCGTCCTCTCCCGCCGTCGTCATCGTCACCGTACCGGTTCATCGCGTAACGGCTTCTGTGCTTTGATCGCAGGCCGTGATCTCCTCGTCCCGGTCAGTCCGCGCATCTCCCTCGGCCCGCTGGGATAAGGACGCCGGGCTCTCCGGCTCGCTCCACGTGTCCAGGTTCGCGGGACGTCGACACTCGACCAGGCCCCGCTCACGATCTTCCCGATCAGTGGGTCGAGCGTGCACCTGGTGGGCGAATACTTCGGCGCCGGAAGCGGCGAGGCCGTGAACGAACTCGCGCCCTCCTCCGGCCTTGACGCGATCGCTACTGAGAAAAAAAAGGGTTCAGCTGGTGCCGCACGCGATGCAGGCGGTCTGCCCGGTCCCGGCCGTCTCGGCCGCTCCCTGGGCGACAGACGGGCTCGGCGTCGGGATCGATGAGAACGTCCACCACGGGCCGTTGTTGGTCGTGTCCGTGTACAGGGCGCAGAGTTCGAACCCGTAGAAGAGCCAGAACGTGTTCGTCGCCGGGTCCATCACGCCGTTGGGCTGCCAGTGGAACTGGAACTCGCCCTGGGCCGTCCCGAGGTCGGGGAGCGTCGTCGCCTGGTACGGGGCCCCCCACTGGCCGGTCGCCTTGTCGAACAGGCAGATGTGCGGGATGTACCAGTTCGAGCAATAGGCCTGGTCTCCGTGCTCGGCCGCGTACATCAGCGCGATGTACCCGTTGCCCACGTCGGTCAGGAACGGTCGCCCGTATCCTTCGATATTGTCGGACGCGGGCGTCGGCACAACCTCCGAACTCACGGCACTTTGCATGTACATGTGGCAGACCCGGATCTTCTGGTCGGCATCCTTGACCGCCACGAGCGCGGTGTTGCCAGCCGCGTCCTGATACGGTACGGCGCCCGGGGGTGACTTCACGATGGGCGAATTGTATACCTTGCCATAGTCGTACCAGGTGTCCCCGAAGTCACCGCTCACCGCCGCATAGAGGTAGTTGTTGTAGTCCTTCGCGTAGTACACCCAGATGGAGTGACTCGTCGGATCGTAGACCGGTGCCACCTCCCAGCTCTCCTCCTTCGTCGAGATATAGTTGCCAGTGGCGGCGTCCCTGATCCGGAGCCAGTCGCCGTCCTCCCAGGTGTCGCCGTTCAGGCGCGTGAAGTAGATGTTCCCGTTCTGGCCCGTCACGAAGACGAACATCTTCTGCGGCCCGTTGTTGGGGTACTGCACGAGCACCGGCGCGGGCTCGGCCTCGGACTTGCCTCCCCACAGATGATGGGCGCCCGAGAGCTGGCCGTTCTCGAATAGCCGGTACTGGATAAGGTACTGGTTCTCGCGCTGCTCCTTGATCGACGGGCGTTCCTTGAACCAGGTGGACCAGACGTAGAGCTTGCCATTATAGGCAATCCCCCGGGCATTGTTGCACGACTCGATCTGCCCGTACCCCGACGGCCAGGCCATCCCCGCCATCTGTGGCGGGCCGTCGCCCAGGTCCAGCAGCGCGAAGTCCGTGCCGATCTCATTCTGGACCTTCACGATGAACTTCCCGGCGAGCCCGGCAGGCAGCCGGATCCGGACCGCGTCCATGGACCAGCCCACGACCTTCGCCTTGTCGACCACGACGCCGTTGTCACGGTAGGCGATGACGACCTCTCCCTTTCTGTCGCCGAAGAACGCCCCTGCGATCGTGACCGTGGTGCCGTCGCGGGCAAGCGTGCCCGGCGTGATCTCCGGCTCCCGGATGGTGAAGGGCGAGAACGTCATCGGGTCGGACTTCTTCTTGGAGCCCTGGCCCTGTACCGTCACGGCGTACTCCCTGGCGGGCATGGGCTTGGCTATACTGCATACGATCCGGGTGTCGCTCCAGGAGAGAACCTTGCATCGCTCTTCTCCCACCGCGACGGTCCCCATCTTCGCGCCGAAGCCCGAACCGGAGACCGTCACCTGGGTGCCGACGGTCCCCTCCTGGGGATTCACGCCCGTGATCCCGGCGGCCAACGACGGGGCGGCCACCAGGCCGACCAGGAGGAGGGCGACCCCCAGGTACACTACATACTTCTCTGTCATCTCTCGATCTCCCCGGCCGCAAGGTGCGCCCGACACGGGCGGCCGCGGCCGTTGCGCAGACGGGGGAGCCGGCGCGGGACGGCATCGCCGCCGCCCGGCTCTCCGCGTCCCCCCCGGTCTGCGGCAGAAGACGGAGGTCCTCTGACATGGATTGCACCGGACCACAGAACAAGGGTTGGTCACCAGTTGGTAAATACAAATATAAATATATCTCATCGATTGCATTGACAAACAGTAATGGTCAGAAAAAGCCGGCGCATGGGGGCGGAATTCCACGTATCGGCAGAGAGTACGCTCCCTTTACCGGTCAGCGCATGGCGCTGGAGACCTGGGTACAGCCCGGCTGGCGGCCCGCGTTCGGACTCTTCATCCGCTTCGCGGACAACAGCGCTGCCAGCCGGTGAGCGGAAGGCATATCCCCGATGCCCTCCCGGCTCCACCCATGGAACACGCGCGGAGGGGAGAGGTCCTCCACCTCAACCAGGACACGCGGCCGGTCAACCCGGCCTTCACGAACGTGGTTGTCGTCACCGGGCCTGTGAAAACGGTCTACATCGGCGGGCAGGACGCAGTGAACGCCGCGGGAGAGGTTGTCGGGAAAGGTGACCTCCGCGAACAGGTCCACCAGGTCTTCGTCAACCTGGTGGCGGCCCTGGAGGTCGCCGGCGCCAAGCTCGAACACGTGGTCAGGTGGACCGTGTACGTGGTCGAGGGGGAGTCCTTCGAGGAGGGTTACGGGGTCTTCCGGGAGGTCTGGGGAGACCGCCCCGACCCCCCGGCGATCACCGGGATGTACGTCGCGGGGCTGGCGCACCCCGATTACCTCGTGGAGATGGACGCCATCGCCGTCGTCCCTCTGGACGTTGATGGGGAGCCGGGCATCCCGTCGCAGGCCCACCCATAGCTCGCCCACCCCCCCGGCAGGCATCCGCCGCCCGCCGCGACATCCCTGGTCCTGTTGGCGCGGCCAGGTGACGCGGCGGGACGCGCGGAGAGTTCATGCCCCACGTCCTCTCGTTGGCCCCCTTCAGAGGGATCGGAGCTCTCGCGTCGCCCGGAAGAAGTACTCGCTGGAGCGCGCGTCCTCCAGGCCGTGCTCCGTGTAGACACGGTCGGCGTAGTGATAGTTCATGTGGTCCACGAGCACGTAGTCGACCTTCCCCTCAGGAGGTCCGCCAGCCCTTCGGCACCCGGGAGCACCGGCGCGACCATGGCGTATGTCCTGACGCCGGCGCGCTGGGCTCGAACAGCTCCCTGATCCGGTCGTCCGCCGTCGTGACGGAGAGCCCGACCTCGAAATCCCGAGCACCGCGAATGATGTCGAGATCGCGCAAGACCAGGGGCGAGCGGGTCTGGACGACGACCGGCCAGCGGTTTCCGGCCAGGATCTCCAGGCACTGCCGGGTCAGCCGGTAGTGCCCCTCGAGGGGCTGGTAAGGGTCGCAGACGCCGCTGACCCAGATCCGCGCCCGCTTCTTCTTCCTAGTCTCCGCCTGCAGCAGGGACGGGGCGTTGATCTTGACGTCGACGAACTCGCCCCCGGGCTCGGAGTGACGGGTGACCCGCTTCATGAACCGGGCATAGCAGTAGGTACACGCGTGCTGGCACCCGGATTAGGGGTTGAGGGTCCAGGGGTAGACCTTCGATCTCGAGAGGATGCTCTTCGCCTGGACTTCCCGTACGATCGGTGTCATGGTCGCATCCCTGCCCTGATCAGCACGGCCCTGCATTCAGGGGTGCGTACTCCTTCCACGCTTCACGGACCGGGAAAAAGTTAGCGGAGGATTCCTCAGGGCAAACCGCGCCATCACCTCGTGAGGGACTCACCTGATCCCGTGCGCTCACCTGTCAACGGAGATGGTACGCCACCTGCTCCTCGAACAGGGATGTCGAGCTACGGCGGGGCATTCCGTTCGCGAGACTGCCTGTCGCCTGTTGGCGTCCCAGGACCGGGAACGTCTTCACCCGCGCCGACCTGGACGTCGTATTCCCTGAAAGAGAGAGATTGCGGCTACTATCACCCCGATGCGGGCCGTGATCTCGTCCGTCGGTACCACGCAGCAGCCTCTCCTGCTCATGCCATTCCTGCCTGCGGCGATACGCTTCATTCGTGCCTCCTTCCTGCGTCCCGATGGAACCCCGGAGCTCTGGCCGGCGTGACTCAGGCGCTTCGGAATGGAGCAGACTTCCGCGGATAGGATAATGACCGATCGGTTCGTTTTTATCGGGCACGGGTGAGAGTACGATGAGACGATTCCATGGTTGTACTGACACCTGAGATCGAAGAATCGCTGAGCGAGGCGAAGACTGCGTTCCTTGCAACCTCGTCGAAGGACGGCATTCCCAATGTCGTGCCGATCGGGGCGTTCACGGTGCTGGACGACGGATCGCTCCTCATCTCTGACTAGTTCTTCAACAAGACGCTGCGGAACATGCAGGAGAACCCGCGGATTGCCCTGTCGTGGTGGGCGGGCAAGGGCGGTTTTCAGATCAAGGGCACGGTCACGCTCCACACTGACGACGACGTCTTCAGCCGGAACGTCGCCTGGATGAAGGAAATTCGGCCGGCCCTCGTGCCCAAATCCGCGGTGCTCGTGACGATCACCGACGTGTACACCGTCGTTCCCGGCGACGAGCCCGGAAAGAAGATCCTGTGATCCGGGAGACGGGATACCGTTCGCCGCAAACGGGCTCCGAACCTTCGGCCCCCTCTCTTCCCGGGAGCGCTGGGAGCTGGTGAGATGAGATGAAGACACTCGAGGTCGTCGCGATCAACGGGAGTCCCCGGAGCGACGGCAACACGTCCATCCTGCTCCGGCACGTCCTTCGCGAACTCGAGAACGAGGGCATCGCCACGGAACTGGTCGGGATCGGCGGCCGGACGATCCAGGGGTGCACGGACTGCCGGAGGTGTTTCGAGACCCGGGACCGGCGGTGCGTCCTCGACGACGACCCCGTCAACGACTGTATCGAGCGGATGATCGCAGCCGACGGGATCGTCCTCGGCTCGCCAGTCTACTTCCTCGACGTCACGCCAGAGATGAAGGCCCTGATCGACCGGGCCGGTATCGTCTCCCGGGCGAACGGCGGTCTCTTCCGGCGCAGGGTGGCAACCGCCGCGGCGGCGGTGCGGAGGTCCGGTGCGAACCATGCCATCGATACCATGCACCACTTCATGCTCTACAGCGGGATGTTCGTCGCAGGCCCCCCGCTGATCGGGGTGGGAACGGAGATCGGCGATGTCTTGGAGGACTCGGAAGCCTTGGAGCGGGCGGGTACCGTGGGACGGGAGATGGCCTGGCTACTCGAAGCGGTCGCATCAGCGGACCGCACGGCGGAGAGCGGCTGAACAGGGGCTGGGTCGAACGTGGATCTCGCCCATGGGAACACCACGATCAGAGATCCTGGTGGCGGCACGGGGCCCGGCTGCGGCACGGTGGAACTCATCGACGTCACCAGCAGGATCCGGACCTGCGGCGAGGCGCGCCGTTCCTCGGTGAAACTCAGGGCCGTCGCAACCGTCAGGCTCCCACCCGCCCTAGGACGGCTTCAGGACGGGCGTCGGGTAGACCTTGCGAAGGACGCGGCAGACCTCGTCGTCCGTCTTGGCATCGACGAGCTCGGCCACGAGCCCCTCGACCCTGGCGGGATCGGTGGCCAGCGCCACCGCGAGCTGGGCGCGTGAGTACAGCCGCTGGAACTCCCGCACCGGCCGGCCGATCTCGGCGTTGGAGGCGAGGGTCGCGGCGAGCTCGAGGTCGATAGTCCATGCACGATCCATTGATTTACAATTGCCATTGAAGGAGATACGGGTTTCGATCCCGCCCGGCGAGGCGGCAGGTCTATAGCGGCGCGAAGCAGAACCAGCAGCCATGTCCTGGACCTACCTCGCGGTCGCCGGCCTCTTCGAGGTCGTCTGGGCCGTCCTCCTCAAGTCGACCGAGGGCTTCACCCGCCCGCTCGAGTCCGCCCTGACCATCGCCGCGATGATCGCCTCGTTCTGGTTTCTCTCGATCGCACTTCGCGATCTTCCCATCGGGACGGCCTACGCAGTCTGGACCGGGATCGGCGTCGTCGGCACGGCCCTCGTCGGCCTCCTTCTCCTCGGTGAGCCCCGCGACCCCCTCCGCTTCTTCTGCCTTGCGCTGATCGTTACCGGCATCGTCGGGCTGCGAGTAAACGCCGGCACATGAATCCCCGTTCTCCGTTACGAGGCCGGAGATTGCCGGGCGATATTGCCGTGCAACGTCGACGGGCAAATTTCTATTATACGTCCCGTGCGACGAGTGTCTGTCGATAGAATCGACGAAGAGGAGGAGAGAGATGGCACACCAGCAGACCGTCAGCGAGCTTGTCGCCAGGCTCGTGCAGGGAACGACCTACGAGATGCTCGACGCGGCCCAGGCCGTCGCCGACCACGGCGATGCCGCCGTCGACGCGGTCGCCCGCGTGCTCGAGTCCGGTGACCGCGAGAGCCGGTGGCGCGCGGCCGTCGCGCTCGAGCGGATCGGGACACCGGCCGTGGACGCGCTCGTGGCCGCGGCGTCCCACGACGACTACCTCGTCCGGGTCCCGGCGATCTGGGCCCTCGAGCACATCGGCGACACGCGCGCCGTCGCGGCGCTCATGGCGAACCTGAACGGCCCGAACGAGTGCTGCCGCTGGATGGCCGCGGCCGCGCTCTCGAAGGTGGGGGGCGAGCCCGAGCGGGTTGCCGTCGAGACCGCGTTCGCGAACGACCCGGCTGGCCGCGGGATCGTCGAGGAACTGATCGAGGGCTCCTGAGCCGGCCGCGCCCGCACGTCACCTCGAACCGGGAGCGGACCGACACTCCGCCCCGCACCCTGTTTTTTATCAGCATCCGTCTCCGCCGCGGGACTCGACCCGCGCCCGGATCGCCGTAGCGCGAACCGTCGCGCCGTCCTGGCAGGTCCAGGCGAAGGTCCGCTCCTCACCGTTCTTGCGCGCGAACTCGACCAGCGCAAGCATGTGCGAGAGCCCTTCGAGGGCCTCCGCGTCCTCGAGCACGGCCGGCGAGGCCTTCAGGAGCGGGCGCGGGAGGCAGACCACGCACTTGGTCCGGCCACGTGTCACCGCGACGTTCAGCCGGTTGAGCGAGTAGATGAACCGCGCCTCGGCCAGCGCCGTCTCAACATCGCTGACCCCGTACGAGACGATCACGGCCTCGCTCTGCTGCCCCTGCATCTTGTCGACCGTGTCCACGAACGGCACCCAGTCGCGCTCGTGCATCTGGTTGAGCAACTCGCGTACCGCGTGGATCTGGGCGTGGTGGGGACAGACGATCTCGAGCGCCTCCCGCCAGAACACGCGGTCTCCCTCGTCGGTCGGCGGGTACGGCCGTCCCGTCTCGGGATGAAGGAGCCGCGCGCGCAGCAGGACGGCGAGCCCGGCGACCAGCTCGGCCTCGGGGCGGTTCTGCACCGTCGCCCGGACGTCCTCCAGGACGACGACCGAGAGGGGGTGCGAGGAGGCGAGCAGGAACCCGAGAAGGGCAAGGTTCCCGTTCCCGGCGCCCTCGGCGGGCGCGCGGAGCGAGAGCTCGCGCGCGGCGATCGCGGGCGTCGCCGGGGCGTAGGGGGCCGGGCGGTAGATCGTCTCGGCGGGAAAGCGCGAGAGGGTCTCGTTCATCCGCCAGTTCTCGGTCAGGACTCGCGTGTACGAGGCCTCGCCCGTTGTGTCCCGACCCCGCAGATATGCGAAGGCCGAGGCCTCGAGCCCGGGAAGGCCGTCGCCCGGGAGGGGGTACTGGCCCTTGGTGATCGGCGGGAGCTGGAGATCGTCACCGACGAGGACCAGCTTTCCGTCCCGGGAGAGCCGGTCTAGGCCGAGAGCGAGCTCGGGAAAGCGGAGCTGCGAGGCCTCGTCGACCACGAGGAGATCGAATACGGCCCCGCCGTCGGCCGCGATACGGTCGAGCTTGTATCCGGTGCCCCCGACGATCGCGACGGCGCGCCCGGCGAGCCTGGCGGCGGTCACCTCGCGCGGCTCCATCGAGCCGATGTCGTCCGGCCGGCCGGCCCGACCCTGCCAGCGGCCGAGCTTCGCGACCAGGACGTCGTCGGCGATTCCCTGGGCACGGCGCTCGTCGGCGATCGCGCCAAGCACGTTCTCGATAGCCGCGTGGGTGAGGGCCGAGACCATCACCCGCGTCGGCAGCCCTGCCTCCGCGCGGGCCCGTCCCAGGGCGAGCAGTCCCTTGGCGAGGAACGCGGTCTTGCCCGTGCCCGGCGGCCCCCAGACGAGCGTGAGGCGGCGGGCGACCAGGTGGCGGAGGGCGCCCTGCTGACTCGCGGTCATGCCGGCCACCCCACCCCGCGCGAGAGCGTCGGCAGCCACCTCGTCCGGCTCCGCCGGAGGCCCCGCGAATCCGGTGGGGTCGCGGATCAGCCGGAGCAGGGGCGGGTCCTCGGCCTGATCGACCGCGGCGAGCCGATCCAGCAGCCGCTGCGAGGTGTAGTCCTTCGCCACCGGGTGGACCACGGCCCGGTCCCCGGCCTCGAACGGGAACGGGTCCGGGCGCGGCCTGAAGCGGACCTCGAAGCGCTCGATCCGGTCGCCCCGGCCGTCGTCCGGGCGGAGCTCCACGTACCACGACCCCTCCGGCGGCCGGGCCATAAACGACCGGAGCCGGACGTCGTCGTGCCGCTGCTGCAGGCGCTCGCCCGCCTCACCAGCCGGGACGAGGAGCGAGAACGGGTTCCGGTGCTCGAGCCGGTGCTCCCGCACGACCCGGAACCGGTCGACTCCCACCTCGGGCTCCCATGTCATCCCGCCCCGGTAGACGATCGGGATCGAAACTCCGTCCGCCACCCGGCCCGCAAACGGCCCGGCCCGCCGCTCGCGGAGCTCGATCGCGGCGAGGTACGTCTCGTACCGGACGACAAAGGCGAGCCGAGAGAGCTCGGGCGCGGCGATCTCGAAGGCCTCGGGGAACCGGAACTTCGGGGGGTGGGCGAAGAGCCCCCGCCCGCCAAGAGCCGAACGGATGCCGTCGACCACGGACGAGGCGGCCCGGACGCGACGCTCGATCTCGTGCTCGACCCGGCTGGCGAGACCGGGCTTCCTCTCCTCCCAGGCCCTGAGCACGAGGTCGCTCCTGAGCCGGTTCGAGAGGTCGAACCAGAAGGACGGGTCCCGGGAGCAGACGAAGGAGCAGCCGAGCGCCACCCCGACCTCGGGCAGGCCGTACGCCACCGGCACGGGGAGCGCGACCATACGCTGGAGTACGCGGGTCAGCACGATCACGGGGAAGAGGGCCTCGCCCTCCGGATGTCGATCCGCCTCGGCCAGACCAGGGTCCTGGAAGTGGAAGAGGAGGGCGAGCGCCATCCGCGCGAGCGCCGGGTCGCCGACGGCCTCGTGCAGGAGGCGGCTGAGCAGGTCGAGCTCGTACCGGTCGTAGACGTAGGCCTGGAGCGAGACCTGGTCCTGCCACTCCCGACACCCGTTGTGGCCGTGGACGGCCCGGAGGAGATCGTAGAGTGCGTGGAGAAACCCGGCCACGACCGACGGGCAATCCTCGCGCCGACCGGCCACGAAGGCCCGGGTCTCCGCGCCCTGTCCGAAGACGCGGCTCCCGCCGAACCGGTGCAGGCCGGCCGCGTAGATCATCCCCGTGACCGGGTCTTCCTGCAGGGTCAGCACGAGCCGGAGATCCTCGGAGCGGGGGAACGCGATCGAGACCGCGTCGTGAGGGACCGCCGCCCCGCTGCGGAGCGCCGCGACGGCCCGGCCGTACGCCGCCTCCTGGTTGCGGAGCGATCCCGCGAGTGAGAAGATCGTGGCCGCATCCTCTCGCTCGAGGAGGAGGCCAAGGTCGTCGAGGGTCTCGACCGGCGTGCCCCCGGTCCACGGGGCCTCGTGGAGGTACCGCCGGGCGTGGACCGAGAGGTACGGGAGGAGCGAGACCGAGTCCGTAGCCCGGGCCTCGTTGCGGCAGTGGTGGTAGAACGGGCACCACTCGCACCGGCCGTGGAGGTGCCAGCCGACCGAGGACGGGTCGGCCTCGAGGATGGCCGGCAGCTCGCCGGCAAAGAAGTCGCGCAGGACCCGCATTCCCGGGTCGAGGTCGAACCACTCGATCCGTTCCTGCCCGTGGAGCCAGACCCCACCGCGGACCATGTCGGCATGGAGCGGTAGATCGTTCTCGTGGAGGAACCGTTCCAGGACAAGGGCGTAGAGGGCCACCTGGACGCGGTGGCTCCCCCGGAGGAGCTCGCTCGCCTTGACGTCCACCACCCGTACCCGGTCGGCCTCGCCGACGGCGAGCAGGTCGGGGTAGCACTCCTTGAACCGGCAGAGCGCCGGGTCGATGCCGTACGGCGCGAGGAGGTCCCGTGGCGGCACGAGCGTCGGCTGGTAGAGGTACTCCCCGGGACGCGCGGTGCCGAGCAGGGACCGCGTCCGGGCCGCGGGGAGACGGTACCGCCCGGGGTTCGGCATGCCCGGGGCGGCCATGTGGACCCGGCCGGCGATCCTTGACTGGACCACCTCGTTCTCCCAGCGTTCCCCCTCCTCGGTCAGGAAGCGGGCGGTCAGGTTCGGCCGCCGCTCCTCCCTCGGCAGGCCCCTGACCTGCCGGGAGCCGAGAGGCTGGGCCGCGAGACGCAGGTAGCGGGGACACTCGAAGAAGAAGTAGCGGGCGACGAGGGTGGGGCTGAGGTGGGAGGCGACCATGGCCGTGGCTGGGTACGTGTGGTGGATCGGGCGCCGTGATGAGGGTATCGGCGCGCGCCGCCGGGTTTTTTCGTGCCGGGCGTCGACGGAGCTGGAGATGCCGCTTATCGAAGCGCGGTCCCTCGCCAAGTCGTTCGGCCCACGGCGCGTGCTCGAGGACGTCTCGTTCGAGGTCGGCGCCGGCGAGGTCTTCGGCCTTCTCGGCCCGAACGGCGCGGGTAAGACCACGACCATGCGTCTCTTCCTCGGCCTCCTCCGGCCCGCAACGGGCGAGGCGCTCGTCTTCGGCGCCCCCCTGGCGGAGAGGGCCGATCTCCGCCGCCAGATCGGGGTGCTGCTCGAGCAGTCGGGCATGGCGGACCGGCTCACGGCGCGGGAGAACCTCGCCTTCTTCGGCGCCCTCCACGGCGTCGACCGGGAGGAGATCGACGACCGGCTGGGTCAGGCCGGCCTCCTCGAGCGCGCCGACGACCGGGTCGGGACCTTCTCGACAGGGATGAAGCGCCGGCTCGGCCTGGTCCGCGCGACCATGCACGACCCGGAGGCGCTCTTCCTGGACGAGCCATCCTCGGGCCTCGATCCGGCGGCGCAGGCGGAGATTCGGGACCTGATCACGAACCTCGCTCGCCGGTCGGGGGCGGCCGTGCTGATCAACTCCCATCACCTCGACGAGGTGCAGCGGATCGGCGATCGGGTCGCGATCCTCGACGGCGGCCGGCTCGCCGCGCTCGGCGAGGTCGACGCGCTCCGGCGCGGCGCCGGGCCGCGGCGCTACGCCGTTCGGCTCGCCTCCGCCGCGGACGGCCTGCGGGCCGGGGCCGTGCTCCGGGGTGCCGGGGCCGAGAGCATCGAGTCCGAGGAGGACGAACTCATCGTCTCGCTCCCGCCCGGGCTCGCGCCGTCGGTACTGCTCGCGGCCCTCGTCGGCGCCGGGATCGGCGTCGAGGAGGCGCGGTACCGGACCCGCTCGCTCGAGGAGGTCTACCTCGCGGCCATGGGGAGGGCCGGGGCGTGAACCCGGTCCTGGCCGTGGCCCGGCGCGAGCTTCTGGTCCTCTCCCGCGCTCGCTCCGTCGTTCTCGGCGGCGCCCTCGTCGGCCTGGCCGTGGGCGGGATGCCGATCTTCGGGGCGCTTGTCTCGGGCGAGGGACTCGCCGGGGTCTACCTCCAGGCGCCGGTGCTCGGGGTCTTCCTGGGATACCTCTTCTCGCAGCAGGCGTTCCTTCGAGAGAAGCTGGACGGGACGATCGAGACGGTCCTCGCGTCGCCGCTCACGCTCTCGTCGCTCTGGGCCGGCAAGGTCGCCGGCTGCGCGGGGGTGGCTGCGCTGATAGCGCTCGCCTGCACGGGCGGCGCGATCGCCGCGGCCGTTCTCGCCGCGAACGCGGCGGTCCCGGTCTCGGGGCAGCTCGTCGTCCACCTCTTCGTCTTCGTCCCGCTCGTTGCGGCCGTGGCCGTGGGTGCGATCGGGCTCGTTCAACTCCTTCTGGGACTGCGCGAGAACCAGCTCCTGAACCTCGGCCTGGTCATCGGCCTGATCGCCCTGCTCTCGGTCGGCCAGGTCGTCGTCGGCTCCGTGCCCTCGCTGGAGGTCGAACTCGCGGCCATCGCCGGGCTCGTCGCGGTGCTGATCGTCCTCTCCCGTCTCGCGGGCCGGGTCGACCGCGAGCGGATCGTCCGAACGATCGGGTAGGCTAGCGCGCGAGGAACCGGCGGCCCGCCGTGAACGCGTCGCCGAGCCGCTCCCCGACGGCGTGGTACCCGACGCCGAACGTGTCGTAGAGGAACGGCCGGATCCGGGCGAGCTCGGGCCGTCCGTCCTCGCCGAAGCAGTCTTCGTCGACCTTGACGTCCACGATCTCGCCTACGAACTGGGTGTGGGCGCCGAGGTCGTGGGACGCGATCAGACGGCACTCGAGGACGAGCGGGCACTCTGCCACGTACGGCGCGTCGACGTTCTCGGCCCGGACCGGGGTCAGGCCCGTCGCCCCGAACTTGTCGAGGTCGCGGCCGGAGGCGATCCCGAAGAGGTCGGCCTCGGCGAGGCGGTCCTCCGACGGGACCGAGACCGTGAAGGCCTTCCGGGCGGTGATCCCCGCGTGCGTCTGCCGCTCGGGCCGGACCGAGACCGCGACCGCGGGCGGCCGCGACGAGCAGATCCCACCCCAGGCGGCGACCATCGCGTTCGGCCTTCCTGCGGGGTCGTAGGAGCCGACGATCAGCACCGGGTGGATGCCGACCGTAGTCTGGGCGCCGATCGAGCGCTTCGGTGGGGGTGAAGTCATGCACACCACTCACCCCGCGACGGTAAAGACCTTCCCGAAAGCGGCCGATTAGGAGGAGGACGTGCCCCGCGCGAGCGATGCACCGATGCCCGCGACGCAGAGGAGCGTGAAGACGACGAACGCGATCCGGACGCTCTCCACGAAGACGCCGTAGTACTCGGGCGTGATCACCACCCGGCCGATCACGATCGAGAAGATCGTCATCGCCACGCCCATGGAGAACATCTGTCCGAGGATACGCATGGTCCCGTTCATGCCCGAGGCGACACCGTAGTACCGCCGGTCGACCGCGCTCATGATCGCGTTGGTGTTCGGCGACGAGAAGATCCCGAAGCCGACCCCGAGGAGGGCCAGGCAGGCGACGATGTACCAGAGCGGGGTCGTATCGGAGAGGACCGTGAGCAGCCCGAGGCCGACCGCGGTCAGGCCCATCCCGACCGAGGCGATGACCCGCGGTTCGGCGCGGTCCGAGAGTCGTCCGGCGAACGGCGAGACGAGCATCTGCAGCAGGAACTGGGGCACCAGCACGACCCCGGCGAGCGCGGGCGAGAAGCCCCGGGAGTACTGGAAGTAGAGGCTCATGAGGAAGGTGACAGCGAACGTCGCGCTGTAGTTGATCAGCGCGGCCAGGTTCGAGAAGAGGAAGGGTCGGTTGGTCGCGAAGAGACCCACGGGCAGGATCGGCGACGCCGATCGGAGTTCGTACCACGTGAACGCGGCGAAGATGGCGAGGCCGGCGACGATCAGGACGGCGGCGGCCGGCGCCGGGAGCTCGGAGAGGCCGTACATGATCCCGACAAGGGCGAGGCCCCACAGGACGGACCCGGCGAGGTCGAACGGCTCCCCGCGGCACTCGGCCCACTCGCCCTTCAGTTTCGTGATCACGAGGAGCATGACGGCCACCCCGAGGGGAACGTTGATCAGGAAGATCGAGCGCCACCCGAACTGCGATGTCATGAGCCCGCCGAGGAACGGCCCGACCGTGAGCCCGAGGTAGACGGCGGTGATGTAGATCCCGAGCAACCGTCCCCGCTCCTCCCTCGGGGTCACCGAGGTGAGGAGGGCGATGGCCGTGCCGAAGATGAGCGCGGAGCCGAACCCCTGGACCGCGCGGACGGCGATCATGGCCGGCGTCGACGGGACCAGGGTCTGGAGGAGCGATGCGACGGTGAAGACCGCGACCCCCGCGAGGAAGACCTTTTTACGGCCGTGGATATCGGCGAGCCGGCCGAAGGGCACGATGAAGACGGCGCTGGAGAGGAGGTACGCGGTCGCGATCCACGAGAGGGCCACCGCGTCCATGGAGAACTCGGCCCCGATCTGCGGCAGGGCAATGTTCACGGCCGACCCGTCGAAGGGGGTGATGAACCCGGCGATCAGCGCGGCGACGAGGACGATCCGCCGCTCAGTCTGCGTCGGCGCCGACGACGGGACCCGGCAGATGGCGGGGTCGCCGGGCGGCGTGGGCTGCGCTCTCTCCGAAGCCGGCACGATACCAGGTTTTGACCGGGACCGATGATCAATCTTCCTGCATTCCCTCCCTGCTTCTCCACCACCTTCGGTGAGGGTACATCCGTTCAACACATGCCAGGGGCTCTCCGGGGCTGATCGCGTCCCTGCCATCCAGACCCGAACCGACGCCAGCTCCCCCTCCATTCCGGGTGAAACCGGTCGTCTCTTTCATTATATAAATAGACAATAATCTGTATGTATAGCAGTGTCCAGGGAATACAGGATACGCGTGCATCTCTCGTCTCTTCCGCCTGCGCTCCTCGCGGTTCTCGCGGTAGCGATGCTCGTCGCGGTCGGGTGCACGACCACCCCGCCGACGAACGCCACATCGACTCCAACCCTGGCCGGGACCGGCATCACGGTCGCGACCGACGTCACGACCCCCATCATGACCGGCAACGAGACTCAGAACGAGACGGTCGCCCCGACCACCAGTGCGACCGGCACTCCGACGGTAGCTCCCGCCACGCTGACGAACACCCCCTGGCAGTGGCATGCCCTCCAGGCTGGCGCGAACCAGACCGTGATCGATGACCCGGCGCCGTACACGGTCGTCTTCCGGCCCAACGGGACCTATGCGATCAGGGCGGACTGCAATACCGGCACCGGAACCTTCACGGTAAACGGCTCCGCCCTGAACCTGGCGCCCGGGGCAATCACGCTCGCCTACTGTGGCGAGGAGTCGAAGGACCAGCTCTTCCTCGCCTCGCTCATGCGGGCAACGGCGTACGAGATCGACGACTCGGGCAAACTGCTCCTGACCCTCGACGAGCCGGGAACCACGCTACTCTTTGCCGCCGAGAAGTCCGCGCCCGCCGTCTCGGCACCGTTCGTCAACATGACCTGGCGCTGGCTCGGGCGCAGCGGCTCGGAGACGGTCCAGGTGCCAGACCCTGAGAGATACACCCTCACGTTCAACGCGACGGGGACCTACGACCTCAGGGCCGACTGCAACACCGGGGGCGGGACGTTTACCGTGGACGGTGCGAAGCTGAACATCTCGCTCCCGCGTCTGACCAGGATGTACTGCGGCGACGACTCGCTCGACAACCAGTTCGTCCCCGCGCTGGAGCTGGTGACCGGGTACGAGATGAGCGCCCAGGATCGGCTCGTACTATACCTGGCGAACCCGACCGAGCGGCTCAGTTTCGGGAAGGTCGAGTAGGACGGATGCACCGACAGGTGGCTGGCGTTCTCCTCCTCTGCCGGGTGCAGGCGCCTCGAGGGGGCCTCGGCGGTCACCGGGAGCCCATCGATTCTCGTTCAGCCTCCCAGCCGCGTGAATGTGATGGCACGAAGTCCCGGCCGAACCGTATCCGGGGCCGTCCGCGACAGACACGAATGCCAACCATTATCTTTTCGCCGGTTGGGTGATCGATACAATAGAGCTCCGCCGCCGGAGAGATCTCCATGGCCACACCGTCTGTCCCGCTCGACGCCATCCTCCAGCCTGCGTTTGTTTTCGGCGCCGGGGGCCGCATCGTGGCCGCGAACGAACCGATCGAGACGCTCGCGGGCCGGAGCCTCGTCAGCGTCACGGCCGAGGAGCTGATCGCGATCTTCCTGAACCGGCACCCCGACGGCACCGCGTATCTCCCCCACGAGCTTCCCCTGTCCAGGGCGCTCCTGGGCGAGCGAGTGACCGATCTCCCCATGATCGTCACCGCGGCCGACGGGCTGGAGCATCACCTCCTCGTCTCGGCCTCGCCGATCGGGGACGACGGCGGGATCGCCGGCGCGTTCGTGATCTGGCAGGACGTGACCGGGATACGGCGGGCCGAGCGGGCACTCGCCGAGAGCGAGGACCGGTTTCGCAGGACCTTCGACCAGTCTCCCGTCGGCGCGGCCCTCCTTCTGCCCGACTTCACGCTGTTGCGGGCGAATGCGGCGCTCTGCCTGATGCTCGGGTACTCGGAGGACGAACTCAAACGCATGAAGTTCCCCGAGTACACCTATCCCGACGACGTCGAGGCCGACCTCCGGCAGGCTATCGAACTCGCGGCCGGCGTTATCGACCAGTACGAGATCGACAAACGCTTCATCGGCAAAGACGGAAGTATACTCTGGGGCCATCTCTCCGTCCGGTATATCCGGGACGCGGAGGGACGGGTCGTCTACCTGCTCCCGATGGTGCAGGACATCACCGAGCGAAAGCGGGCCGAGGAGGGCCTCCGGGAGAGCGAAGAATGGCTCCGGCTTGCCAAGGCCTGCGCCGGTATCGGGATCTGGGAGTTCCTCCCGGGAGCGAGCGACGCGGGATCGGACGGAGCCCTCCGGGTCTACGAACAGGGACCCTCTGGGTCCCGGCTCGACGACTGGAGGAAGACGGTGCACCCCGACGACCTCGAGCGGGTGGTGACCGAACGGGACGCGGCCGTCGCCCGGGGCGAGCCGTTCGAGGTTGAGTTCCGCTATGCCTATGAGGCGGGAGCCACCCGGTGGATGCGGGTCCTCGGCGGCGTCGTTCTCGACGCGGAAGGAAGGTCGCTCCGGTTCCTCGGCGTGAACATGGACATCACGGCGCAAAAACAGGCCGAGGAGAGCCTCCGAGAGAGCGATGCCAGGTATCGCCAGTTCGTCGACGACGACATTACAGGCCAGTTCGTCAGCTCCCCTGACGGTCGCCTCCTCGACTGCAACCCGGCCTTCGCCCGGATGTTCGGCTTCGCCTCGGTCGAAGAGGCGCGGGCGGTCACGATCCTGGAGACGTACGTCGATCGCGGAGAACGGGGCCGGCTCCTCGACCGTCTTCGACGGGAACAGCGACTCGAGAACGAGGAACGGTTCCGGCGCCGCTACGACGGAGCGACCATCCACGTTGTCGAGAACATTATCGGCGATTTCGATGAGGCTGGCGAGCTCGTCCGGATCCGGGGATACGTCCACGACGATACCCAGCGGTACCTGGCCGAGATGACCCTTCGGGAGCGGGAACGGACCCTACAGGGGATCTTCCGTGCCGCCCCCGTCGGCATCGGTATGGTCTCGCACCGGGTGATAACCCAGGCCAACGACCAGCTCTGCCACATGACCGGGTATCCCCGCGACGAGCTGATCGGACAGGAGGCCCGGATCTTCTACCCCGACGAGGAGTCGTACCTTTACGTCGGGCGGGAGAAGTATGCGCAGATCCTCGCAGGGGGAACGGGCGCCGTGGAGACGCGGTGGCGGAGAAAGGACGGCGTGGTCCGGGACATCCTGCTCAGCTCCTCGCCGATCGATCCCACGCGCCCGCACGAGGATGTCGTCTTCAACGCCCTCGACATCACGCGCCTGCGCGAGAGCGAGCGGGCGCTCGAGTCGTACATGGACGAGCTGCAGCGCTCGAACGAGGAGCTCCAGCGGTTCGCCTACGTGGCGAGCCACGACCTGCAGGAGCCGCTGCGGACGATCATCAGTTTCTCCCAGCTCCTGGAACGGCGGTACGGGGGGCAGCTCGGTGAGGACGCCGACGAGTACATACAGTTCATCGTCGAGGGCGGGAACCGAATGCAGCAGCTGATCATGGACCTGCTCCAGCTCTCGCGGATCGAGACCAGGGCAAAGCCGCTCGTACCGACGGACGCCGGAACGGTCGTTGCGGATGCGCTCCGGCTGATGGATGCGGCGATCCGCGAGGCGGACGCGACCGTCACCGTGGGCGAGTTGCCGACGGTGATGGCCGACGCGGCCCAGCTCGCGCAGGTCTTCGCGAACTTGGTCGGTAACGCGATCAAGTACCGCCGCCCCGACGTGCCGCCGGAGATCCGGATCTCGGCCCAACGGCACGACGGGATGATTGAGTTCGCGGTGCGGGACAATGGGATTGGGATCGACGAGGAGTATTTCGACCGGATCTTCGTCATCTTCCAGCGGCTCCATACCCGCGAGGAGTACCCGGGCACGGGTATCGGCTTGGCCGTAGTCCGGAAGATCGTAGAACGGCACGGTGGTCGAGTCCGGGTCGAGTCGGCGCCGAACGAGGGCTCGACCTTCTTTTTCACCCTGCCGGCAGCGTGAACCTGCCCCGGTCGAATCCGTCATGGGCACAACGACGGCCACACTCACGGTGGACGGGAAACGCCGCGCCGATCTCGACGTGTCCACCGGAGATCTGAAGGCACGGCCCGGGAAGGGCGAGGCGCAGCGCTTCCTCGAACGTCCTTTTCGCGCGTTCGGCCACATGGCTCGATCAGGGCGCACGCAAAGCCCGAGAGCGACCCGACGCGGCTGGAAACGAGGGTCGCCCCCCTCCCCCCGGAACTGGGCCGGCGTGTAGCTCGGAGCGTGATAAAAGATTTAGGCGATTCTTTAATTAATGCCACCTTCATATGATGAATGAGACGGCGGACGTATGGTATCCCTCGTCGACTTAGGTCGATACACCGGTGACGAAGAGGCCGCTGAAACCTATCTGCGGGATCATGGCCTCCTGGTATCGTACACGACGTGTCCTCACTGTGGCGGCACTCGTCTTGGTCGCATCCGCCGTCAGCGGTACAAGTGCTACGGCTGTCGGCGGGAGTGGGGCGTTCGGAAAGGGAGCATCTTCGAACGGTCGCAGGTTCCGTTCTCAACCCTGTTGCTGGCGGTCAAACTGTTCGAACTGGACACGTCGGTCCGGGAAGCTGCCCGGCAACTGGGTCTTGCGTACAACACCGCCTATCGCCTTCACCACCTGCTCCGGACAGCGATCCTCTGCACCGCCGAGGATGCAGCATCCCTGAAAGGAGAGGTAGAACTCGACGAATCGTATTTCGGCGGCCGGAGGAACGGTAAACGGGGACGAGGCGCCGCGGGCAAAGTACCGGTCTTCGGGATCCTCGAACGGGGAGGGAAGGTACGCGTCGAGGTCGTGCAGAACGTGAAAGGGGCGACGCTTCTCGACCTCACCATCAAGAAAGTGAAACGCGGCAGTTTGGTGTACACGGATCGATTTCAAAGTTACAACGGCCTGGTCTCCTATGGCTTTCGGCATCAACGGATCGACCACGGCAAGCGGTTCGCCAACGGGAAGGTCTACATCAATGGGATAGAGGGGTTCTGGTCGTTCGCCAAGGAGCGCTTGATGAAATACCATGGTGTTGATCCGACCCGGTTCCCGTTCTATCTCAAGGAACTGGAGTTCCGGTATAATTACCGGGACGTCGATCTCTTTGATCGGCTGATTGAAACGCTTGAGGAATATGCACGGGTGGCACTAACTGAATAATCACCAAGATTTATTGGCACGCTGCCGACTCTATCCGTCCGCCCCCGTTACCGGTCATGGCGGACAGGATATACCGACCATGCGACGAAGAATCGCCATCATCGCGCTGATCGCGCTCCTGCTGCTCCCGACTGCCGCACTCGCGGCCGGGGGGGCACGGTTCGGAGCGGATGCGGGCAGAGATACGAGCGACGGTACCATCACAGCGGCGACCCTCACCGCCGACGAGGTGCACTGGCTGCAGTACATGCGTGAAGAGGAGAAACTCGCCCGCGACGTCTACCTCGCCCTCTACGCGAAGTGGAAGATGCCTATCTTCACCACCATCGCTGCAAGCGAGCAGAGACACATGGACGCTGTCAATACCCTGCTTACGCGCTACGGCGTCGCCGACCCGACGGCCGGAAACGACCCCGGAGTCTACGACAACGAGGAGATCCAGGCCCTCTCCACAACCCTGATTGAGAAGGGAGTCCTCTCGAGAAAGGACGCGCTCGAGATCGGCGTGACCATCGAGGTCACCGACATCGACGACCTGGACGAGGCGCTCGGGGCGACCACGCGCACGGACATCAGGAACGTTTACACCAACCTTCGGAAGGGCTCCTATCACCATCTGGACGCATTCACGTCCCTGCTCTCGAGGTACTGAGTCCTCCCCCGTTTTTCTGCCGCTGCACGCCCCGACACCCGTGGCGGGCGACAGCTTCCGCCCGCCGGCAACCGCCTATCCCTTCTTTCCCGTCGTCCCGCCCGGTCCCGCCCGGTCCCGCGAGGTGCCGGTCGAGGTGCCGCAGGTATGGGTAATGGAGGACGAGGTGGAGGGCCACGAGCGCGATGAAGAGAAGGCCCGCTTAGTCGTGAACAGTCGCCCAGGTCGACCGTTGCACCGAGAGGAAGACGTTCGCCCCCCCGCCATGCCCGCCGGGCGGGAGGGCGAAAAAGAGGACAAGGGCGGAGACGAACGACGGGAGGAACAGGGCAAGGAGGATGGGTTCACGACGGCGTTGACGGTTCCGACACGCACGGCTCTCTCAACGCGTATCCTGATAATTAAAATGCCGGGGGTTGACGGCGGACCACCGGTCGGCGGGGCGGTAACCGCCCGCTGCGCAGTTATAGGTTCTCTCGGGTAACGGTAACCGAACGCCGCCGGAGCCGGTATCCGGCGAGAACCAGCACCACGAGAAGGACCAGGATGACGACAGCACCCTCGACCTGGAGCAGGGAACCGATGAACTCGCTCCCGGGCAGGGCGCGTAGGAACGGAAAGTCCAGCCCCGAGAGGAGCCGCGCTGCGGTCGTTGCGATCAGTATGGCGGGGATCAGGTATTTGCAAACGAGGAAGACGTACCGAGCCGCCCGGGCGCCGATTTCCCTGACGAGGATCTCCCGAGGGAGGAACCACGTGAAGGTGACGGCCAGCAGAAGGGCCGTGACAGGCAACCCGAGGGTGCCGATGGTCTCGTCCATGAGATCGAGTACCCGGAGCCCGCCGAGCCGGAGGTCGACGGCACTGTACGAGAGGGCCGACGGCAGCCCGAGGGCCAGGACGGCACCCGTGAGGAGGGCCCCTGACCGTGCGCGCGACATACCGAAGGACTCGCGGACGGCAGACACGCCGACCTCCAGCATGGAGACGGACGAGGTGAGGGCGGCGAAGAAGAGCACGAGGTAGAAGGCGGGGCCGATCAGCCGGCCCCCCGGCAGGATCTCGAAGGCCGCCGGGAGGGTGGTGAAGGCCAGCTCGGCCCCCGCCACCGGGGCGAGCGAGAACGAAAAGACGAGAGGGAAGATTACGACCCCTGCGAGGAGGGCGACGGCGACGTCGACCACGGTAATGACGAGCGAGGAGAGGGGGAGTCCCTGCTCCCGGTCGACATAGGCCCCGTAGGTCAGCAGGATCCCTGTCCCGACCGAGAGTGAGAAGAAAGCCTGGCCGAAGGCGGCGCTCCAGATCAGGGGATCGAAGAGGACCGAGAAGTCGGGGCTGAAGAGAAAGGCGATCCCGGCTCCAAAGCCCGGCAGGGTCGCCCCGTACCCGGCGAGGACGACCAGGATTCCTATCGAGACGGGGATCGCCCATGTCGAGACGCGCTCGATCCCCTTTCGGATCCCACGGGAGACGACGATCCCGCTGATCGCTGCCGTCGCGGCGAAGGCGACGACAGGAAGCCAGCCTGCCGTGAAAAGGTCGAACGCGATCTCCGACCCCGCCAGGGAGAAGAGGAAATACCCGAGCGTCCATCCCGCGATGACCAGGTAATACGAGAGAACGAGCAGGTTGACCCCGAAGAGGAGCCATCCGACCGTTCGGAGGTCGGGGCGAACAGCGCCGAAGGCGCTGACCACCGTCCCCCTGAAGTGCCTGCCCATCGCGATCTCCAGGATCATCAGGGGCAGGGCGCAGAGGAAGATGGCGAGCAGGTACGGCACGAGGTACGCCCCACCCCCGTTCTGGCCGAGAACCGCCGGGAACCGCCAGATGTTGCCGATGCCGACAGCAGAGCCGACGGCGGCGAGAATGAACCCCGTCCTGGAGGACCACTGCTCCACAGTGTCACCTCTCGCCGCAGGGTGATAAACGACACGGTCCGGCGACCGCGGCAGCGAGCAACCCCGGTCTCCGAGCGGCCCGCCCGGGGCGTTTGCGGGAGATCAACGCGGCCCCCTCCGTCCTGGTGCCGCCCGCCACGGGGCCGTCGGCGCCGCAGGAGGAGCGGCGATCCGAGCAGATAATCCTCGTGAGCACCGAATGACTTCCGATGACCCTGGAGAGAAGGATAGCAGCATTCTTCCGCCTGGACGATGAGACCTGGCGCCGCCACGCGAATCCCTGGAGCGTGGTCCTGCGCAATACCTCCCTGCCTCTTCTCGTGCTGGCGTTCTGGAGCCGGGTCTGGATCGGATGGTGGGCGATCGCCCCTGTCATGGGAGCGGTGTTCTGGACATGGCTCAATCCGCGCATCTTCCCCGCCCCCCGATCCTTCGACCACTGGACCTCGCAGAGCGTGCTTGGCGAGCGCGTCTGGCTCAACCGTGACACTGTTCCCGTCCCCGTCCATCATCGGAGGGCTCCCAATATCCTCTCGACCGTCGGCGGTCTCGGCGCGCTCTTCGTTGGATGGGGGGTGCTGGCGCTCGAGATCTGGCCAACCCTCTTTGGCGCTGCCCTCGTCTACCTCGGAAAGCTCTGGTTCCTCGACCGCATGGTCTGGCTCTGGCGCGACATGCGGGATACGTATGAAGACTATTCTGGATGAGCCGTCCCGATATCGTCTCCGGCTCTCCCCCCGGCGCTGCCTGCCCCGGGATCGTCAGGTCGTTCCCGGGACGGAATTGAAAAAAACGGACCTCTCTTTCACCGGTCCGGGTTCAGGACTCGACCTCGGCGACGAGATTCTCCATGACCCCATCGACCGCTCTCCAGGTGGGAGAGTCGGCCTGCTGGAGGATGTACGGCCGCCCCTGGTCCCCTGATCTCATCATCTCGGGGTCGAGAGGGATCGCCCCGAGATACGGGACACCATGGTCGCCTGCGGCCTTCCTGCCGCCCCCCCGGCCGAACATGTCGACGGTCCCTCCGCACTGGGGGCATACCAGCCCGCTCATGTTCTCGATGATCCCCAGGACCGGGATGTCGAGCTGCTGGATGAACTTGACCGCCTTGACCGCGTCGAGCACGGCGACATCCTGCGGTGTGGTGACGATCACGGCACCGCGGAGGTTCGGCGCGAGCTGCGCGATGGTCAGGGCCTCGTCACCGGTGCCGGGCGGCAGGTCGACGACGAGGTAGTCGAGTGTCCCCCAATTGACCTCTGCCAGGAACTGCCGGATAACACCCATCTTCACTGGTCCGCGCCAGATGACGGGGGCGTCCGGGCTCGAGAGAAGGAACCCGATCGACATGGCCGCGAGGTTCCCGGTCACCCGGACGGGTTCGATCCCGTCGGCGGAGACCGTCGGTACCCGGGATTCGATGCCCAGCATCTTGGGGATGCTCGGCCCGTGAAAGTCGAGGTCGAGCAGCCCGACCCTCCTGCCATGGTTGGCGAGCGCCGTTGCGAGGTTCACCGCGACGGTTGATTTTCCCACCCCACCCTTCCCCGAAAGGACGAGGATCACGTGCTGTACATCGATCTCGGCCTTCGGAGGGAGGGTGCTCTGGTTCTGCTGAAGTGGTTGAGTCGTAGAACCGACCGCCTTCATCTCTGCCTCGATCTCGACCTGCGCTTGATCTTGCATACTCATGGTATCAGACTCTCTCGATGGTAAATTCCAACCCATTCAGTGCTGTTCAGTCACTCTGTCACGTTCGAAGTGGCTGGCAGCTCCCTATCCGGCCGTCATGCTACGAGGGGAGCAGGCGAGCCCGAGCTCTGTCCCGAGTCTCTCCCAGCAGCCGACGAGGGCCCGCGCCGCCGGGGAGCCCGTCCCGGTGACCGGCCTGCCCCTCCTGACCGTCTCGAGTACGGCCGGGTCGAACGGTATCCGGCCAAGGACCGGTACGCCTCGAGCGGCGCACTCGGCCTCGATCTCAGCCCCGATCATCGGGTCGAGGTCCCAGCGGTTGATCACGGCAAAGATACGCGGGCCGAAGGGCCGGCAGACGCCGATCACGCGCCGGAGATCATGGAGGCCCGAGCGGCTCGGCTCGGCGACGACCACAACTGCGTCCACGCCCCCAATGGTCGAGATGAGCGGGCAGCCGATCCCGGGCGGCCCGTCGATCAGCAGCAGCTCGGCCGAGCCGGGGTGCTTCACCGCCTGATGCTTCACGGTCTGAACCAGGAGGCCCGAGTTCCCGGAACCGGGACGGAGACGTGCGTGGCTCAGTGGACCAAACTCCGTGGCGGATCGAAGGACCGTGCCGCTGATCCGGGGCTGGAGAGAGACGGCTCCTGAGGGGCAGACCCGTTCGCAGAGGCCGCAACCCTCGCAGTCTCTCGGTTCGCAGACGGCGACGGCGTCGTCTCCCACCGTGATCGCGTCGAACCGACAGAGCTCGGCACACCGCCCGCACCCCCAGCACTTCTCGGGATCGATGGATGCGGTCTCCGCGCCCGCGAACGGGCTCGCGTGGGCCCACCGTGCCGAGACGAGGAACTCCAGGTTGGCGGCCTCGACATCGCAGTCGGCGAGGGCCTGCGCGTTCCCATTGAGAGCTGCGAAAGCCGCCGTGACCACGGTCTTGCCGGTCCCTCCCTTGCCGCTGACCACGGCCAGGCGGATCATGCAGGTTCCCCCAGGGCGGACGCCTCGCGAAAGAGGGCGGCGAACCGGGATCGCCAGCCTTCGAACTCCCTCGCGATCAGCCCGCCACGGTTCTGAATCGCCGCGATCTCCCGGTCGAACGGGATGGTCATAAGCACAGGGAGGTCGAGCTCGCGGCAGGCCTCGCGGATCGGACGGTCCGCGCCGTCGGACCGGTTGATCACGACACCGGCCGGGATCTCGAGCTGCCGCACCACCTCGGTTGCAAGGGCGAGGTCGTGCGCTCCGAATGGTGTCGACTCGGTCACGAGGAGGCAGACGTCCGCCCCCCGCATGGCCTCGATCACGGCGCAGCCGATCCCTGGTGCAGCGTCGCAGATGACGAGCGGTGCCCCCGCCGCCAGCTGCTTCGCGTACCGTACTACGGCCGCCTCCCGGATCTCCCCCACGTCGAGCTCGCCACCGATCAGGGTGAGAAATGGAGAAGGACGTGCACACCGGACGGTGCCTATCGTCCGGGACTGGTTCCTGATGGCGTGCTCGGGGCAGACGTACCGGCACCCCTCGCAACCGTGGCAGAGATCAGGTAGGAAGAAGACCCCTGTCGGGAGAACGCTGATCGCACCGAAACGACAGAAGCGGCCGCACTCGCCGCACAGCGTGCACCGGTCGCTGTCAAAGGCGGGCACGGTGACGCGGGCCGGCACCTCGCGCGAGGCAGAGGGGAAGGAGAGGTGGAGGTTCGGCCCCTCGACATCGCAGTCCACGCCCACGACCCCGCGTGACTGGGCTAGCGTGAATACGAGGTTCGCCGCGACCGTTGTCTTCCCGGTTCCCCCCTTGCCGCTCGCGACGACGACTCTCATGCCCTCTCCTCAGACGATCTCGGCGAGTGTCTCTCGATGGAACGCCTCGAGTGCCTCGCCCACGGTCTTCTCGAGACTCGTTCCGTAGGCTGGGATGCGGGCCGCGTGGAGCGCCCGGTCAGCGTTCTCACCGAGCCGGCCCGTGATCAGCGCTTCCGCGCCGTACTCGGCGATGAACTGGACCACGCGTGGCCCGACGCCGCCATGGCCATTGCAGAGCGCGTTGGCGACGGAATGGACCTCGCCCGTGACCGTGTCGACGAAGATGAAGAACGGGGCCCGAGCGAATCGGGGTTCGACTGGGGCCTCCAGTCCCGCCGCCTGCGCGGTGATGCAGACCATCATGGTTACTGTCTCTCCACGTTTCGTCTCCAGGGCCGGCTCAGCCCGACTCCGTGATCGCGCCGGTCGGGCACTCCTCGACGCAGCTCCCGCACTCGGCACAGAGCGCCTCGTCGATGCGGGCGCACTCCCCGTCGAACATGATCGCCTCGGCAGGGCAGACCGCGATGCAGCTGCCGCAGCCGGTGCAGAGATCGGGATCGACGTTATACGGCATGGCCCGACTCCCGACTCAGTGCGAGCCGCAGTCGCCGGAGCACTGGTCGTGGGTGCAGACGCTTGTGCCGCCGACCAGAGTGCCCTCGGCGAACGCCCGCGCGGCTTCCGCGACCGGACCGTGCACCCCGAGCACGACGTCGATCCCGTTCTGGCAGAACAGGTCGACCGCGCGGGGACCCATGCCTCCCGCGATCACGGTATCGATACCGTGCTCGGCAAGGAACGTGGGCAGGAAGCCCGGCGAGTGCCCGGGGTTGTCGATCTCCTCGATAAATTCGGCCCTGCTGTTCTCGATCCCGTAGACCGCGTATCCTTCGCAGTGCCCGAAATGCTCGGAGACTGCGGCACCTTCCTTTGCAATTGCCACTCTCATAATTTCACGTCCTGAAGAATCGTCCGCCGCGGCCGAGACCACGCCCGCCGCCGCGGGGGTATCCCCCACGGCCGAGACCATAGGTTGAGGCAGGAGGGTTCTCCCGCGCGGGGGATGCGCCGTTCCGGCAGGGGCCGAGGCCCCGCCCGCTGGCGGGCCCGCGCCCGAGCGGGCCCGTGCTGTCAAGTGCTGGCATGTTGAATCTTCTCCACCGGCCAACCGGCGAATATTTACACATATGCGCATAATATGTTAAAGGTGATCCTCCGGGCAGGAGCCCATTCATCAGGGGACGGAGGGACCCAGGAGAAGCGGCCATGCATGGGGTGAGGGCGCGGCGGCATTCAGCCGTGACCGACTGGAATGCAGTCTGGATGGCGATGAGGGAGCGGCAGCGGGCCACGCCGGGATTTCTCACGGGGGAGGAGTTCTTCGGAAGACAGGAGAATGTCGATCGGTACCTGCGACAGCTCGACGAGCAGTACGGGGGATATGCCGGGCGCCAGGTGGCTTCGATGGCAATCCCCTACGGCGCGGCGGTTCTCGATATCGGCGCCGGGCCAGGCACGCTCGCCGTACCCCTGGCACAACGGGGATGCCGGGTAACCGCAGTCGAGCCATCGGCACCGATGCGGCGAGCGCTCCAGGACTACGCCGACCGCGCGGGGGTGACGGTCCATCTCGTCTGCGAGCCGTGGGAGCAGGTCGACCTTACGAAACTCGGTGGTCCCTTCGATTTCGTCGTCGCCTCGTTCTCGCTGATGATGATCGACCTCCGTGCTGCTCTTGCGAAGATGCACGCGGTCTGCCGGGGCAGGGTTCACCTCTTCCATCCACTGACCCCCCCGGGCGGCCGCACGGTCGAGCGGGCACTCTGGCCCCTGATCCACGGCAGCGAGTATCCGCCCGAACCGATGGCCGACTGTGTCTGGAACATCCTCTACCAGATGGGGATCATAGCGTCCCTCACGGCGGAGTTCGACCCGCGCCATCACCGGTTCGGCGACATCGACATGGCCGTGGACGAGTTCCGGGACCGGCTCAACTGCCCCTGTGTATCCCGGGACCGGCTCCGGTCCGCCCTCGACGATCTCCTTACCCACGATCCGGATGGCGTCTGCCGGTTGGACCGGTCGACATGGAACGCGGCGATCCAGTGGGACACGCGCGGCCAGCCGATCGGTGAGGGATGTGAAGCACGTGCATGATGGAAACGGAACCCTTACTACGAGTCGAGATCGGTGTATGATTGGGATGGGGCGACTATGAACAGCACGGCTGGCGGGGGGGAGTGCTGCCGCCGTCGGGGGAGACCGCGGATGAACCGGCTTATCCAGAGCGAGGGACCGCTCCGGTGTTTCGCCCCTCAGTGCAAGTCGAACGGGGAGGTCGAGCCGGTCTCGCTTATGCCGGCCGAGATCGAGGTCCTCAGGCTCGTCGACCTCGAGGGCCTCCAGCAGGAGGAAGCCGCGACTGTCCTCGGTATCTCGCGAAAGACCCTCTGGCGGGACCTTCACGGGGCACGCCGCAAGGTGATCGACGCGCTGGTAAACGGACGGCTGATCGAGATGGCCGTCTGCTCGTGCGCCGAGGAGGGTATCTGTCCACGTCGAACCGGGACCGCCTGCCCCCGTTCCATCGACGGAGACTGTCCGTATTCGTGCGGACCCGACCACGATCGGTAAGTATTTTCGCTCATATGGGTAACAATCGCATACCGGACACGGGTGAGCCCGCACCGGACGGAGACATGACAATGGGTGAGGATGAAGGTGTGATATACGGAACAGCCGGCGGCACGGCCGGAGCCGCGACTCTGAACGATGCCTATCGGGCGGCCCCCCCGCTGATCACGCTCGACCGCATCAGCATGGAGTTCACGGGCAAGCGAGCGCTCTCGAACGTCTCGCTCGAGGTCCGCGAAGGCGAGATCGTTGGGATCATCGGCCGGTCGGGAGCGGGCAAGACCGTGCTGATGC
>CAZCUJ010000017.1:0-46906 GCA_964501565.1 uncultured Methanospirillum sp. | reverse complement strand
GGAACCGCGTGCCCAGGCCCGCCGCCGGGATCACGGCCCGGATGACCGGCGTCACCAGCAGAGCCCCTCGTACAGCCGGGCGGTCTCACGGGCTCGTTCGCATCGCCGGCCATCGAAGACGGCGAGCCCCGAGTAATCGAGCCCCTCGAACTCGGACCATTCGGTCGCGATCACCACCACGTCGACCGAGGCGAGCAGCTCGTCGGCCGTCGCGGCGTACTCGATCCCCGGAAAGAGGGCTCGGAACCGGTCCATCGCCATCGGGTCGTAGGCGATGACCGTCGCACCGCGGTCGAGCAGACCCTGTATCACGGGAGCGGCCCGGCTCTCGCGGATGTCGTCGGTATCTGGCTTGAACGCGAGCCCGAGCACGCCGATCCGGCGCCCCGCGCACTCGACGTGCTTCTCGACGAGGGCCAGCAGCGCGGCGGGCTGCCCCTCGTTGACCTCGAGGACGGCCGAGAGAAGGGGGGACTCGTTGCCGAGCGATCGGGCGAGTTCGATCAGCGCCCGAACGTCCTTGGGAAAGCAGGATCCACCGAACCCGAGACCGGTCTTGAGAAAGAGCGGTCCGATCCGGTCGTCGAGCCCGACCATCCCCATCACCTCGCCGGCGTCTATCCCGAGCTTCTTGCAGAAGCCACCGATCTCGTTCGCGGAGGAGATACGGACCGCGAGCATCGCGTTCGAGGCGTACTTGACCATCTCCGCGGTCGTGCAGTCGCACCGGGCGACTGGGCAGGTGAACGACTCGTAGATCCGCGCGAGCACCTCCGCCCCAGCCGGATCGTCCGCGCCGATCACGATCCTGCTCGGCGCATAGAAGTCGCTGACGGCGTTTCCCTCGCGAAGGAACTCGGGATTGAAGACGACGTGTACGCCATCGTCCGGGCCTCGCCCGGCGCGGCCCTCGATCGTGTGCCTGACCAGTCCGCCGGTAGTGCCGGGCGGCACGGTGCTCTTGACCACGACGGCATGGCGTCGCTCGCGGCCGCGAAGAGCCTCACCGATCGACTGGCTCGCCTTCTCCACGGCACTGAGATCGCACGAGCCGTCCGG
Source organism: uncultured Methanospirillum sp. (assembly GCA_964501565.1). Lineage (GTDB taxonomy): Archaea > Halobacteriota > Methanomicrobia > Methanomicrobiales > Methanospirillaceae > UBA288. The sequence continues at coordinate 45,847 of CAZCUJ010000017.1, read as the reverse complement.
AGCCGGGGGGGTACCCACACAGAGGAAGGTAATGTCACTGGACCCCACTGCGGACACGAGGTCCGTGGTCGCCCTGATCCGGTCCCGATTTTCGGAGAGGAGCGACTCGAGTCCGGGTTCGTGAAACCCCGCGACACCCCGTTCCAGGCGGTCCACCACCGACTGGTCAAGGTCGACGAACGTGACCCGGTGTCCGAGCCCGGCAAGGCCGGCTCCCGTGACTGCCCCCACGTACCCGGCACCGATGATGGCGATATCCATCGCGTTCACGTGGTGCCTGAGATAAAAAAAAAGGTTCCTCGTGATGCCCCGATCATTCACCCTGGCACCCGGAGCCGCAGAGCTCCGCGCCCCCCGAGAGCGACATCTCGACCCGGAGCTCTGCCTCGGTCACGCTCCGCTGGAGGTCTGTATCCACGACGATGCCGTCGTCACTGACCGCGTAGATCTCACCGTTGCAGATGAAGGCCTGCATCCTCGGGTCCAAGCGGTCGTACACGGCCGCGTCCTCGGGCCCGAGCAGGAGCCCGCGCTCCCATGCCCACCCGAGCACGCCCGCGTAGTCGGTCTCGCGCCACTCGGTCTCGGCCTCGCCGAACGCGTACCACGCGTGCCTTCGCCAGTGGTCGAGCCGGAGCACGACGCCCGGCTCGCCCGGGCCGGCGAACCGCCGAGCCATCTCCTCGTCGCCATCAAAGAGCTCGACGGCATCCTCGTTCGCGATCCCGCGCACGAGCTGCTGCCCGTCTTCCCTCCATTCAGTCCGCACCATGGTCGATCTCGGCATGTCCTCTGCGGTCCCGCTATATGGCCTTTTCTCCCGCGGCGGGGAGGAAAAAGAGAGTATTCAGCCGAACGGGTACCAGCGACCGCCAAAGGAACCGAACGACGATCCCGGCCGGACCGTCCCAAACGAGGTGCGCGAGCTCGAACTGGGGTCGACGGTCGTGACCGTCTGGACCGTCCTCGCCGTCCGCTTCGCCCAGAGCGGAGAGATCCTCCGCTGACCGAATCGGCTCGGGGTGGTAGTGACGGTCGGCTCCGCCCCGACCACGGTCGCGGGCGTGGTGATCACGCCAACGGGCGCTGCCGTGACCACCTGCGTCGGCTGGACCACGACCGGCGTGAAGACCGGGGCCGACGGGCTGACCGGCGTGAACCCGCCCTGCCCGGCGACGGGGAGGGGCGGGATCGACTTGGCCTGGATATCATGGTGGGCGGGGATCGGGTACTGGTTCGGAGCCCGGTTCAGGACGTAGGTATTGCCGTTCCCGTGGTGGTTCAGCACCTCGATCTGCGGCCCGTATCCGGTGATGTCGAAGTACGAGTTCGAGACCGAGTGGTGGTACTTCTCGTCGTGGTAGTACCAGCCGATGTTGGACTGCGTCGGCGCCCCGCCGTCGACGGCCTTGCCGCCCATGTTCATCTGGTGAAAGTGCTCGACCCGGATGTTCTCGCCGAACGCGGACCAGAAGGCCCACTCCTCCGCGTCCTGGGACCAGCAGTCCTTGAGCGTGATGTCCTTGGAGCCCTTGACGATCTTGAACCCGTAGGTCGATCCCGTGTCGATGCAGTTATCGAAGGTCGTGTTCACGCCGTCATGGCAGAAAAAGCCTGCGTTCTTGTTGTTCTCCGAGACGCAGTTCTTCAGGTAGGAGTTCCGGTGGACATAGTAACCCGAGAGGTAGGAACTGCGGTACGGTGGCTTCTCTGGCTTGCGCTGACCGTTGTTCCGGCTGACGCAGTTCTCCATGTAGAAGTTCTTGGTCCCCAGGTACCAGCCCGGCTCGCAGTGGAACCCGTTCTCCCAGTTGTCCTCGGCCAGGCAGTTGATCAGCTGCACGTTCTCGAGGTTGTTCGATTCCTGGACGTCGAAGCCGCACGAGAACTCCGAGTTCGAGCCGGCTGCCATGCCGAAACCGCACCGGATGGCCTGGCAGTCGATGAACCGGAGGTTGCTGATCGTCCAGGGCTCGACGCCCTCAACCCGCTCCTGCGACACGTTCTTGTTCGCGTTCATGTTGAACCCGTGGGTGTTGGCATCGATGGCCGTGCAGTTCCTGAACGTGATATCGCCCGTCTCAGGGTTGTCGACCCAGATGAAGAACATCCCGTTGCCACCAACGGGCTGGCGGACGCCGTTGATGTCAATGCTCGTGACGGTGACGTCCTCGATGACGACGTTGTTGGTCCTGATCAGGAAGAAGCCCATCCCGCGGACGGTGAAGCCCTTGACGTGAACATTCGGCCGCGAGAGGTGGATCGGGTTGTAGTACTGGTTCGGGTTGTAGACGTTGATCACGGTCCGGTCCTGTCCCGCGCCGTACAGGTTGGTATTCATCTTCGGGTGGACCCAGCTCGCGGTGTGAAATGTCCCCTCGGTCAGCTGGACGGTCCCGCCCGTCTTTTCGAGCAGGGTGAAGGCGTAGTTGATCTGCTGCTCGTCGTTGTTCCCGTTGCAGAAGACCTGGGCCTGCGCCTTGGACGCGGCGCTTGCATCGGCCGCGGCCACGACGACGGTCGGTCCGGCCGCCGCCGCGTGCAGGGGAATGAGCATCATGGCAAGAACGGTCAGCAGCAGTATCGCAGTAATGGTTCTCATCTCGATCACGCGCGTCGCCTCGAGCACAGTATGATCCAGTTTGGCCATCCAAGCTAATTAACCTCACCGGTAGAAAAAAAGGCCCGGAGAAGGCATGAATTTCTCAATCTCCTGAATATCCCCCGTTTTCCTTTTCCGACCGTTTCCCGTCATCCGCGCGGCGTCAAAGAGGACGGTCGCTCCCTGTCCGCGCACTATCCAGATAACTTCCAGTGACTGGACTGATATCCGCCATTTTTTAATAACCCCCCGGTTTCACCGTTCTCCGAAAAGGAACATATTTACTATCATGATCCCTCGCGACAGCTCGGGCTATATGCCCGGACGACGAATACCATGAGAGGATGCACGGAGTTACACCGTACCTTCTGCTCGCCATGCTCGGGGCCGCGCTCGCGGGAGCCGGTTTGGCAGTTCCGAGCCCGGGCGGAGCCACTGCCGGGAACCCGGATCTCGGGTTCTACCTGGCGGCCAAAGCACGCGCAGGCGAGGTCGCCGACCCGGCCCTCGCCGTCGCCGCCGCCATCCCCGATCGGGCCGGGCGCGAGCGTGCGTGTATCTACGCCGCCGTTCGCGACGCTGCACGGTCGGCCGGCCTCTCTGCCACTGCCGAGCGCGCCATCGCCGCACTCGAGTCGGTTCGGTCGTCACTTCCGGTCGTCGCACACCGCTGAAGACCGACGCCGATAGGCACCGGGCAGCCGCCCACATCCGGCTTTCGGCAGACCGTGGGCATTCACGGTGCCCCGTCACCCCCTCCAAACCTATATATCCCCTATCGCCGAAGGGGTGGCGTATGAAGGAACTGATGCGCTCGCGCACGGACCGGATGATCGCTGGTGTCTGCGGCGGGATCGGCGAATACCTGGGGATCGACTCGAATGTGATCCGCCTGATCTGGGCCATTGTCTCGGTCTTCACGGTCGGGACGGGTGTCCTCGCCTACCTGATCGCCTGGCTTATCATTCCCGAGCAGGCGCTGTCCGCGATGGACGCGGGACCTGCCGGTGCCACGACCACTTCGAGCACGCCAACCGATACCGGGACCGTCATCGAGATCGAGCCGGACCAGAACCGCTAGCCCACCCTGCCGATCGGTATCCACACCGGGTCCAGCATGGGTATTCAGACCACGAATGCCGCCGGGGCAGGTCGGCAGTGCTCCGCGGCTTCCCATCTCGACGCCTGGAGCACCACGTTCCCCCGGACCTAAATGAGTGGTATCCTGGAGGCCGGATCGCGCGACCTTGGGGCCGGGCTGTCAGCGCTGCAGTATCTCATAATGTTCCTGGGAAGACGGTTTTCTGGCCTGTGACGCGGATACGTTGGCCCGTTGTGTCTACAGAGGTCTAAAATAATCAGGGTTCCAACCTTTTCTCTGCAATGGACCGCTACCGCCGCACGGCGGCCATCCTCGTACTCGCCCTTCTCCTCTCCGCAGCCATGCTCATGGCCGGCTGCACACAACAGCAGCCCCTGACGGTCAAAATCACCGATCATCCGATATACGGACAGATCCTGACCGATTCCACGGGCAGGTCGCTGTATTTCCAGGCCCGCGACATCCCGAACACGGGCGCCGTCGCCAATCTCGGTGAGGTCGGGCGCTTCTACCCGCCGTTCTATGCCGAGACCGTCGACGGCGGTAACGGCATCAATATCTCGGAGTTCGGCTACCTGAGCCGCGCCGACGGCCAGCGCCAGACCACGTTCCGGGGATGGCCACTCTACTATTATATCAACGACCGGAATCCCGGCGACGCCAAGAGCCAGGGTGCCAACAACATCACGTTCCTCGTCAAGCCCGACTACACGGTCATGGTCCGGGAAAACATCTCCCTCGGCGTCTTCCTCACGGACACGGCCGGAGCGACGCTCCTCGCCCGCGAGAACGAGACCGGGGCCGAGCCGCTGGCAGGAGCAGTCCCGTTCCGCGCCCCCTCCATCGTCGGGCCGTCCCCACTCGTTCAGGCCGCCGACTTCGGCACGGCCGCAGGGCCGTCCGGATCCCAGACGACATATCGGGGCCAGTTGCTCTTTGCTTGGAGCGACCCGGCGCGCCCGGGCACGATCCCAGGTGACGCGGATGGATTCGAGACGGTCGTACTCGCTCCCGCTCTCGCGCTCGCCGCAGTCGAGGACCCGGTTGCGAGCCCGGCCGTATCACCGGGCACCTCAGCATCCACCGGGACTACCGGTCCGACCACCACGATCACGACCGTTCGCGCAACGACAACGTCGACGACCGCGTCGGGGTATAACTCGTACACCGGCGGCGACCATACGCCGACACCCCACCAGACAGTGACCGTGATCCGCCCGTCCACCCAGAGCACGACCTCGATCACGACCTGGACTCCCATCGTGACCACGATACCCTCCCTCCCACCAACGACGCCGGCGGCGACCACCGCCGGGCCCGCCACCCCGTTCCCGACCACCACCACCGCCGTCCCGACCGTGACCGTTTCACTGACCATCCCGTCGCCGACGGCCACCACCATGGTCTCGACCACTGTTGCGACCACGGTTCCGACGACCGCCTCTACGACCCAGGCACCGACGGCATCGCCCACGACCATCCTTCCCTCGACCCCGCCGACCACCATCCCCACTACGACCCCGACGATGCTGCCGACGGTTCCCCTGCCCCCAACTACCCCCCCGACCGTGGTGACGACGCTCCCCCTGCCGTTCCCCACGGGCTACCTGCCCAACCCGGCGGTTGTACCTCCGGGGGAGAACCCCGGCTAACCCCGGCCACAGTGCCCGGCGACATTGCCGGGCAACGTCGTGTGGCAAATATCTATTATCCGTCGGGCCGGAGGCTCCCCCCGTCGATCAGAGGAGGTCGACAGAAGGGAGGAGAGATGGAGGAGAAGACCGCGATCGGTGCGCTGGTGCACGCGCTCGTCAACGGCAGCACGTACGAGATGCTCGATGCTGCCGAGGCGATCGGGAATCATGGCGAGGACGCCGTGCTCATTATCGCGCCACTGCTCCGCTCCGTGCACCGCGAGACCCGCTGGCGGGCCGCGATCGCGCTGAAGCGGGTCGGACTGCCCTCGGTCGAGACCCTGGTGGTCGCAGCCACGGACCCTGACTGGCATGTCCGGGTCCCTGCGATCTGGGCGCTCGAGCATATCGGTGATGCGCGGGCCATCCCGTCGCTGATGCAGAATCTGCTCGGCGAGATCGAGTGCTGCCGGTGGATGGCCGCCGCGGCGCTGAACCGGATCGGCGACGACGCCGTTCGCCTGCGAGTTGAGGCGGCGTTCGAGGCGGACCCCTTCGGGCGCGATGTCGTCAACGAGATGATGGAGGGGAGCTGACCCATCGACGACGGCCCGCTCGCATGGGGCCGCTGATAATGTCGCCCGCTCGTGGCGATCGGCTCAGGCAGTCGACGCCGGGCTGTCGCCGAGTACGGCCTTCACCCGCCCCACCCGGCCGTCGACGAGCCGGACCTTGATCCCGTGGGGGTGGGTGGCCGACCGCGTCAGGACCGCCGCGACAACGCCCTCGACGGTCCGGCCCGTCCGCTGGTCCTGCTTCTGGACGATGGTGACCCGTGCCCCGGGACGGACGTCGTCTCGACGGCGGCCACCGGGTCCGGACCCGGTCATGGCGCCCCCGCGCAGGCGTTCAGTACGGCCTCGACCGTCACGAGAACCCCTTCGATCCCCACGAACGGGACGGCCCCGAGCCACCATCGCCCGCGGATAGGAGCCGAGACCGGGACGAACGCGGCCCCGGGCCGGAGCCGCTGCTCGAACGATGAACCGAGCACCAGGTCCGGCTCCGCCTTGTCGAGAAGGTCGCCGACACGGTCGAGGTCATCGGCCGGAGCCGCCATCCACGGCCCCGGCGGTGGGACGTCCCGGTACCCGAGGACGCACTCCGCGCCGAGATACCGGTCGAGGAGCCCGGCAGCGGCCCCGATGTAGCCCCCCTCTCCGAAGAGCGCGGCCCGGGGCGAATCGTGGCGCCGGAGAAATTTGTCGCAGGCCCGGGCGCATCGCTCCTCCGCCGCTGCGCACTCGGTCGCGATGGGCGCGGCATCGATCCCTCTCCCTCCGGCCGCGAGGCGCTCGAAGGTCGCGAGGACTGCCTCGAGCCCGAGGAGATCGCCGGCGCGCTCGCCGGCCCCAGCGGCGTACGCGGGGTTCGCGACCACGGAGACAGGGGGTGCGTGCGCGAGCGAGGCGAGCGTGCCGCCGGCGAACCGTGCTCCCGGTGTCGCCCCCGCGAGTCGGAGGAGGCGCTCGATCTCGAAGAGGTTCCCGCGTGCGAACGGGTCGAGAGGGGAGAGGCCGTCGATCCCGATCGTCCTGGCCCCGGGGTCGACGACCGGATGAAGCGCCGCGAGGGCGCGGGCGTGCCCGGTCCAGGCGCTGCCGGCGAACCCGGGGGCGTCCACGACCGTGACCGGCAGGTCGGAGAGGGCACCTGCCAGGTCCTCTCCCGCGATTGCAGGGACGCAGGTGTTTACAAGCGCGACCGATTGGTGGCGTTCGAGCAGGCCCTCGACCGTCGCGCGTGCCCGATCTTCCGAGCCGAGCATGGCGTCCACGCTCGAGAGATCCGTGCACCCGAGGTCCACGCGGAGGAGCGAGGACGGGTAGAACCAGCACCCCGAGGAGCCGTGGACCACCACGCCGAGTCCCTCGTACGCCGAGAGGGCCGCGACCGCACCGACCATGGCGCAGGGCACGAGCGGGCCCGCGTGGCAGCGGTGGTTCAGAACCGCCGCCCCCATCGGGAGAGGATCCGGGCGATGCCCGCCGTTCCAACCGGCGCCGGCTCCGGGACCGGGACGGGGACGCCCGCGGGGTGGACGACCATCCCGAGCGCGGTCGCGACCTCGGCGGCCCAGGGGACGGCGGAAGGGAGGCGGATCCGGGCCCCGGAGAGTCCGCCGTAACGGGCGAGGACGGCGTCCTGATGCGCTGCCTCTGCCTCGCAGGCCGCGGTCGCATCGATCCCGAGGGCGCGGCCCGCGGACCGGAGGAACTCGAGCGTGGCCGATAGCCCGATGGGGAACCCGGGGATGCGGGGCGTGAGCGGCCGGACTGGAAACCGGTCCGCGACCGGCCCCAGGCCGGGTTCGCGGAGGACCAGAAGGTCGGCCCAGGGCAGGAGGCCGAACGAGGCCGTGGGAGCTTCCCGGACAAACCGGAGTCCGATACCGATGTCGAGGCGGTCCAGGAGCCGGCCGAGCTCGTCCGCGTGGCTGTCCGCCTCGTATTCGAGGTTCTTCTCGCCGACCAGCGCGACCACCGGTCCTCCGTCCGTGTCCGGCACGGGCAGGCGGACCGAGAGCTCCGCGTAGGCCTCGAGGGCGGCCCGCTCCCCGTCATAGAAACCCCCTCCAAGAAAGCCTCCGGCCGGGACGACCACGACCGGAACGGGCGCGACCCGTGTCGCGACGGCCGCGCAGTCGTCGCCGATCGCCTCGGCGACGCAGGTCGAGATGACCGCGATCGAGCCCGGGGAGCGCTCGACGGCCTCATCGAGCGCTACCGCGAGCGCGTCCTCCCCGCCGAAGATCACCTCCTCCTCGCCGAGATCGTCCGAGAGGAGGACCGGCAGCCGGGCCCCGGGCCGGTCGAGGAGCGCGGTCAGGAGCAGCGAGACGTGGTGGTGGGAACAGCCGGCAGGACCGTGGACGACGGTGACCCCGTCGGCGACCGCGGACGCGACCGAGAGCGCCCCCGCAAGGGTGCAACCGTCAGAACGCGGTGTACTTGATGGCGAGGGACTCGAGATCATCCTGGGTCAGGGGTCGCGGGATCGCGAGGTCGGTGTTCGCGAGGACGTCGTCGGCGAGCCGGCGATAGACCGCCGCCTGCGCCGAGTCCGGGGCGTCCTCGACCACGGTCCGGCGGTGGAGCTCGGCGATCTGGACCGTGCGGTCCCGGGGGATGGCCGCGATCAGCCGCGCGCCGATCGCGTCGGCGAACGCCCGTACCAATTCCTCCTCCCGCTCCATTCCCTTCGCGTTCAGGATCACCCCCGCGAGCCGGCAGCGGCACCGCGGCCGCTCGGCGAGTCGGGCGATCGCCTTCGCGATGTTGTTAGCCGCGTACAGCGACATCAGCTCGCCCGATGTGACGAGGTAGACCTCCTCGGCGTACCCCTCTCGCATGGGCATGGCAAAACCTCCGCAGACCACGTCGCCCAGGACGTCGTAGACGATCACGTCGGCCTCGAGGGCCCCGCGCTGCTCGAGGAGCTGGAAGGTCGCAATGATCCCCCGGCCCGCGCATCCGATCCCCGGCTCGGGCCCGCCGGCCTCGACGCAGCGGACCCCGCCGAATCCGGTACGGATCACATCCGCGAGCGCAACATTCGGAGCACCGCGCTCCCTGACCTGGTCCAGCACTGTCGGCAGGGGCTCGCCGTGCATCAGCATACGGGTCGAGTCGTGCTTCGGATCGCAGCCGACCTGGAGGACGGATCGCCCGCGCTCGGCGAGGGCGGCCGAGAGGTTCGCCGAGGTCGTCGACTTGCCGATACCTCCCTTGCCGTAGAGGGCGATCTGCTTCATCCCTCTGCGGTTGGTCGCCCACGCGGTTCAACCTTTCCGAAGTTAACGCAGGCAGGGTTGCGTTACTCGTGGATCATCACGAGCGACATCTTGAACCGGCTCGTCGCGTAAACCGCGTGCGGGACGTTGGCGGGCATGATGATCAGCTCTCCCTCGCCGAGAGCGAACTCCTGGTCGCGGATCGTCACCCGGGCCCTCCCTTCGAGCACGGTCACGATCGCGTCGTACGGGGCCGTGTGCTCGCTGAGGCTTTCGCCCTCGTCGAATGCGAAGAGCGTGATCGTTCCTGTCCGCTTGAAGACAAGCATCCGCGAGACGACGGTGCCCGGCTGATACCCGACGAGCTCCCGGAGTGATACCACCTGCTCCGTCTCCAGCCCCCGCTGTGGATCGGCCATGGGCCGTGGGTTCGTCGCGGCACAGTAAAAAGTCTCGCCTTCGCCCGTCACCGGCGGGCCTCGATGGCCGCGATGGCCCCGGGCAGCCCGTTGCGGATCGCGGCCTCGCCAAAGAACGCCCTGCCGTCCGCGACGGCCTCGGGGAGCCCGTCCGGCGTGACATTGAGCCACCGGTTCACGGCGTAAAACCGGCTGACGTTGGTCGCATTGCCATAGGTCTCGATCGTCTCGAACCGGACGCCGGGATGGTCCCTGCCCAGCTCTTCCATGAACGACATGGCGCCATGGCAGGCGTGGCAGCCCTCGCCCCAGAAATAGAGGACGTCGGCCGTCTCGCCGGCGATCGGCGTTGGTCCGGGTTCGGCGGTGTGGGTGGGGATCGCGCAGCCCGCGGCAGAAGCGAGCAGGAGAAGCGCGATCCCCATGATCCAGCGTTGAGGGTTCACCGCGGACTCTCCTTCAGGTCGTCATCCCCAGCGCGAGGACGGCGAAGAGGATCAGGTCGTACACGGCATGGGTGATGGCCGACGTCGTGGTGTTCGCGCGCCGGCGGATCCAGGCGAAGGCGAGACCCGCGAGGAAGACCGAGACCAGCCCGTCCCACGAGTACTGCCAGGCGTGGAGCGCGGCGAAGACGAGGCTCGGCAGGAGCATGCCGAATACCGGCTGGAGAACCCCCCTGACAGCCAGCTCCTCGCCGACACCGGCCGAGACGGCGGCCGTGACCGCCCCAACGGGGGTCAGCATGCCCGCAAAGAGGCGGCCGTACGCCGCTTCATCCGTGACGGGCCAACCCAGACCCTGCCAGATGGCGGCAATCCCCCTGTCGATGAAGACGAAGGCCACGACGAGTGTGACCGCCATGGAGAGGGCGAAGACGACCTGCCGTCCCGTCGGCCAGACGAACGCGAGCCGCTCGAGGGCCTCCGCGAAGTTCCGGCGGACGAAGAGCCCGACGGCCAGGAACGACCCGTAGATGATGAAGAGCAGGGAGTAGACCTGTGACCGGGCCAGCTCGCCCGATCCCTGGTCGAAGGCCCCGCTCTCGAGGACATTCGGGGAGAGGAGCGGCGGAGCACCGTTCACGATCAGGGGCACCAGGGGGGTGAGGCAGAGAGCGAGGACGACCACGAGAGCTACCCCGTGGATGAACGAGCCAGGGTCCATCGGCAGGACGCTCGCGACTCCCCGACGGGCGGGGCCGAGAAGCCCGGCGAACGAAACGAGGCCGAAGAGCGACCCGAGCCCGAGGAGGGCAAGCACTGCCGGTTCGAGACCGGGGGGCAGCACTCCTGGCTCGAGCGAGGCAGGCGGAATGATCGCGATCACACCGAGCCCGAACGAGACAAGGACAAGGGATCCGACGACCCCGACCAGGAGCACCACGGCGAGAAACCGGAGCACGGGAGTATCCTCTGCCAGGTACGCGACCAGAGCCAGGAGGACAAAAGGTGCGACCTGGAGCGCGCCTGCCACAAGGAGCATCACCTCGGCGGAGGGATCCGGGCTGGAGAAGATGAGGAGCACGATCGCGAGGGCGGCCAGTCCTGTTCCGATCGCCAGGGCACGGTACCCGGTCTGCCCGGCCCCGGGCTTCTCGTCAACGCCTGGCGCGGGCTCCTCCGGATCCATACTGGGTGTGGTGATTGAGGCTATTTCTCTCTTCGCCCGTCCCGGTGATCAGGGCGTCCGTGGCAGGAGAGTATCAGAATCGGCGTCCGAAGCCCCGGGGAGAGGGACGGGTGCAGAGTAGAGTTGCGGCCCGAATCCGGCACCCATCCGGCTGGGACTGTGTATCTGGCGCCCCCGGAGACTCGGAAAGTGGTCGAATGGCGAAAATATCAATGTTTGCCGTGCAACGTTGCATGGCGATTGTGATGAGCATAAGAGTATGCGCCAGTTCCGACCTTCTCCAGGAGGATCTCGGGAGGCCCGTATCCACCACGCGAATCGAGGTGGATCGCACGCCCAGAAGATGCGCCGGCAGAACGCCAGGTGCACCCGCGTCCCGGGAGCATTGGGGACGGACGCGGCCCAGCTGTGCGCCGTCAACCGCGTCCGCCCCCGGACCCTGTACCGGCTGCCCGGAGACACCAAGTGGTTGACCAAGAGTCCACTTTAGGATTTGCCAAACGACGTCGCCGTGCAACTCTGATGAACATATGCTCTGGAGAGCATGCGAGTACGCATGGGGACGATGCAGATGCCGGTGCATACCGGCAAGAGTGGCCCTCCCGCCTGCTCACTCGTTCCTGAACGCTGAGGGGGAGATTTGAACTCCCGAGGGGCAGAGCCCCACAGGCTTTCCAGGCCTGCGCCTTACCAGTCTAGACTACCTCAGCCCGGCAGAACAGAACAGGGGATATCGTTGGCGTGGAGCGTTCTTAATCCTATGCCCACCGGGTTCGGGGCATCCTCAGCAGGTTCTCCGCGCCCAGCCCCGCGGGTATTTACCGGGCGCCATGAAGACCGTCTCGGGAGCGGCAACGAGCCCCGCCTTGCCTGGCGCCGTCTCGCTGCTCGAGACGAGGGTCCGGGCGAGCGCTACGAGCTCGCCACGCCTGGTCACGAGCGCGACGGTCTCCCCGGCCCTGAACTGCGGCAGCTCCACCACGCCGACGCCGGCCAGCGTCGCCCCGTGGCAGATCGCATCCACGGCCCGGTCGCCGATCACGATCGCGGTCAGGTCCGGTGCCGCGGCCTCGACGGGGAGGACCATCGCGTCGAGCCCGGCCCGATCCCCTTCCGCCGCACGGACGGCGGCATCCTTGAGCGTGTGGAGCGTGACCGCGTCGGTCTCGCCGAACGCGCCCGACCGGGTCCGGCGTAGTTCGACCATCTGCCCGCCGCAGCCGGCGACGAACCCGATGTGGTGGCAGAGCGATCGGATGTACGTCCCGGCGTCGCAGGTCACGCGGAAGAGGACGAGCCGGCCCTGGACCTCGAGGATCTCCAGCGCGTGGATCTGGCGGATCCGCAGTTGCCGTTTTACAGCCGATCGCCGCGGTGGCCGCTGGTAGATCCGTCCCACGAACTCCGCCGCGACCTCGCGGACCCTCGCCTCGCCGACATCGCCATGGAGGCGCATCAGGCAGACGTATTCCTTCTGGTGCCTCAGGAGGAGGCGGGCGAGCCGGACGGCACGACCGAGCATCACCACGAGCACACCCGAGACCTGGGGGTCGAGCGTGCCCGCGTGGCCGACAGGCACGCCGAGGATCTTGCCGACCCAGGCGGCGACCTGGTGGCTCGATGGGCCGCGCGGCTTGTCGACCACGACGATCCCCGGGCGCGTGACCAGTGCTCCCGTCATCGCACCTCGATCGCCCGGAGGGCCCCCTCGAGCGACCCGTCCCCCACCGCGTCCGGCTCGATCCCGGCCCCCCGCATACGCGCCGCCGTCACGTCTCCGATCGCGCACGCGAGGAGTCCAGGGCGCGGGGACCATGCCGCCTCCGAGAACGAGTTCGCCGAGGTGAAGAGGACCGCGTCTGCGCCCGTAAGGTCGAGCGGTTCGCCCGTCGGGACAAGCCGGTAGATGCGGTACTCGACCGGCTCACCGCCCGCGGCCCGGATCGCGGCAAGCAGCGCGTCGTTCGGGACGTCGGCCCGGGGGATGCCGATTGTCCTTCCATCGAGCCAGGCACCGAGGTGCGGCGCGAAGTCGCGCGAGTAGAACGTGGGCAGGACCTCGGCCGTGACGCCGTGCCGGCCCAGCGCCGCGCGGGTGGCCGGCCCGATGGCGACCACACGGAGCGGCCGGCGGGACGCCGCCACCCGCGGCCCGACGAGGTCGGCGGGCAGGGCCGACGTGAAGAAGAGCCCATCGAACCGGCCGGCCGCGAGGTCGGCCCCGAAGGTCTCGATCGCGGCGGGTACGACCTCGGCCCGGAGCGGCGAGACCGGGTAGCACTCGTGGCCGAACCGTGCGCAGCGTTCGGCATCGTCGCCGCCCTTGTCCGGTAGCCTGGTGATGGCGATCCTCATCTCCTGACCCTGTCTGCACGGTCGGACTAAACGGTATCGATCGCTTTAACACCGGGCCGGCCGAAGCATTGCTGATGCTCGCCCTCGTGGCCGGGACTGCCCTCGGTATCGTCCTCGGGGCCGCCTCGGGCCTCGCGCCGGGCATCCATGCGAACACCCTGGCGGCGGCCCTCCTCGCCTTCGGCGCCGGGATCGCGGCTTTGCTCGGCGAGGGGGCGATCGCCGCCGCGATGTTCGCGGCCCTTATCACCCACTCGTTCCTCGACAACATCCCCGCGACCTTCCTCGGCGTGCCCGAGGCCGAGACGGCGCTCGCGGTCCTCCCGGCCCACGCCCTCTGTCTCGAGGGCCGGGGCGAGGAGGCCGTCCGCTGCTCTGCGCTCGGCTCGGCGCTCGCCATGGCCTTCGCAGTCCCCCTCTCGCTCGCCTGCGTCCTCGTTCTCCCGCCGCTCCAGCCTGCGCTCGACTGGGGGATCGGGATCATACTCGTCGCGGTCGTCGGCGCCATGATCCTCTCCGAGGACTCACCGGCGTGGGCTCTCGCCGTCTTCGCCGTCTCGGGCGCGCTCGGGCTCTTCGCCCTCCGTTACGGGTTCCTGGCCTGGCATCCGCTCGGCGAGGACGCGATCTTTCTCCCGCTCCTCTCGGGGCTCTTCGGACTCCCCGTCCTGCTGACCGCCTCGCACGGCGGCGTGCCTGAGCAGCGTTTTGGGGGCATCGCGATCCCCGACTCCGTCCTCGTGCGCCACTCCCTCCTTGGCACCCTCGCCGGCCTCCTCGTCGGCTGGCTCCCGGGTCTCTCGAACGCGACCGCGAACGGCCTGCTCGATGCCGTCGTCCAGTACGACCGCGATCGCCGCGGCTTCATCATCGCCACGTCGGCAGCCAACACGGCCAACTCCTTCATCGGGCTTGCCGCGTTCTTCGCCATCGGCCGGACGCGGAACGGGGTGCTCGCCGCGATGGCCGGGCTCGCGCTACCATCCATGGCCGAACTGATGGTCGTCGGCCTGGCCGCGGCCATCGCGGGTTTCCTGCTGACGGTCCGGCTCGCCTCCTCGGCCCGTCACCTCTCCCGGTTCGACGGTCGGGTCCTCAACCTCGCGGTCGCCTCGCTCCTCGTCCTTCTCTCCGCGGCGCTGGCCGGTCCGTTCGGCCTCCTTGTGCTCGTGCTCGCGACCGCGGTCGGGCTCGTCCCGCCGCTCGCGAACGTGCGACGGGTCCACGCCATGGGCGCGATCATGCTCCCGGTCATGGCCTGGTCGTTCGGCGTTGCCGGGTTCTAGGCGGTGCCTTTTTTACCCCGACGCCTCCTTTCCGTATGCGTGACGCGGCGGTACTGGTGGGGCGACCTCGGCGACCACGGGGGCTGTACCCCGGCCACCTCCGACGACGGTGCCGCCATCGAGCGGCTCGCCTCGATCGAGACACCGATGGACCGCTGGACCCCGTCGTCGTGGGAGGAGGCGGTCGCGTGCGGCGCCGCCACGGACCGCCCGGACTACCTCGCTCGCCTTCATCGCCTCGCGTCGCGTCTCGCCGCGGCCCGGGTTGCGGACGCGCTCCGCGGCCCGGACATCGAGCTCGCGCGAATGGTCCGGGCGCTCGACGGGTTCGACGAGGCGATCAACCTCCTGACCGAGCGGGCCGTCGAATGGTACTCGACCCAGGATCCCGGTTTCACCCGGAAGTTCTCGCACCTGCCCTCCCGCCGGCTCGTGCCGCTCCTGGCGGCGCGGGCCCGGGGGCCGCTCCGCCCGTTCCTCACCGAGATCGAGGGGCTCGCCGAGTCCCGGGCTATGCTCGCGCGGGAGGTCACCCGGGCCGC
Source organism: uncultured Methanospirillum sp. (assembly GCA_964501565.1). Lineage (GTDB taxonomy): Archaea > Halobacteriota > Methanomicrobia > Methanomicrobiales > Methanospirillaceae > UBA288. The sequence continues at coordinate 30,482 of CAZCUJ010000017.1, read as the reverse complement.
GGCGCGGGTGCTGCCGAACGCGTCCGCGATCGTCGGCGGGCTCGTCGCGGCCCGCCTCCTCGCGGCGGCCGGCTCGCTCGATGCGCTCGCGCGGCTGCCCGGGTCCGGTCTCCAGGTGCTCGGGGCACGGACGGCCCTCTTCTCGCACATCCGCGCGGGAACGCCGCCGCCGAAACATGGCCTGATCTTCCAGCACCGGCGGGTCCACGGTGCCCCCCCTGCCGTCCGCGGTCGGGTCGCCCGTGTCCTTGCATCCCGCCTCGCGATCGCAGTCCGCATCGACCGGTACCGTGGAGAACTCGACCCCGCGTTCGTCGAGGCCGCGAACGCCCGCATCGATGGAGCGGCGGGATGATCTGGCGCGACGGCGCGCTCGTCTCGCCCGGTCCAGGCGGTGTCTACGGCGAGCGGGTACGCGGAGGGTACCGTGTCTGGGACCCGCGCCGGTCGAAGTTCGCCGCCCTGGCGCACCTCGACCGCGAGTTCGACCTCGAGGACGGGAGCCGCGTCCTCTACCTGGGGGCTGCGAACGGCACGACGGTCTCCCACGTGGCCGATTACGCTGAGGTCGTCTACGCGGTCGAGTTCGCCCCCCGCCCGATGCAGGACCTGCTCGCGGTCGCGCATCGACGCTCGAACATCATACCCATCCTCGCGGACGCGAACCGCCCCGAGCTGTACGCGCATCTGCTCGAGGCGGTCGACCTCCTCGTCCAGGACGTGGCCCAGCCCCACCAGGCCGCCATCGCGGTACGGAACCGGCCGTTCCTCGCTCCCGGTGGCCGACTGGTCCTGATGCTCAAGGCCCGATCTATCGACCAGGCCCGGCCGCTCGAGGAGGTCGGGGCAGAGGCCGTGGAAGCGCTCGAGGCCGGCGGGTACGCGGTCGACTCGTCGCGCCCCCTCCTCCCCTACCACCGCGATCACATCGCCATCCAGGCACGCCGGGAGGACTGACGGGTGCGGCAGGGCTCCCCGTTCACGCTCCTGCTCGTGGCCGGGCTGCTCGTGGTCCTGTTCGTAATCGCGCCGCTCCTCTTCCTCGGCATCGTCGGTGGCGCCTTTGCCCGCCTCGGCTTCTCGTCGGCCCAGGTTGTGCTCCTCCTCGCGCTGACCCTTGCGGGCTCGTTCGTGAACGTCCCTGTCGCCCGGATCCGGTCGGAACTCCCGTTCGGCGAGGTCACCCGGCTGCCGCGCGGGTTCATGGTCGACCGGCGCTACCGGATCCCCTCGTTCGTAACCGAGACCACGGTCGCCGTGAACCTCGGCGGGGCCGTGCTCCCGGTCCTGGTCTCCGTCGGCCTGGCGGCCGCGGCAGTCCGGACGGGTGGTGCCGCCGTCCTCGCCCCGATCGGGCTCGGGGTCCTCGGCGTGGCCCTCCTGACCCGGCTCGTCGCCCGCCCGGTCCCGGGCCTCGGGATCATCACGCCGTTCTACGTGCCGCCCCTCGGCGCCGCGCTCGCCGGTATCCTCCTCTCGGCCGGCATTCCCTGGGCAGGGCCGGTGATCGGGTACGTGAGCGGGACCGTCGGCACCCTCGTCGGTGCCGACCTCCTGCTCTGGCGCGAGTTCGCGCGCCTCGGGGCACCCGTGGTCTCGATCGGCGGCGCCGGTACCTTCGACGGCATCTTCCTTGCGGGCGTGATCGCGGCCCTGCTCGCCTGACGACCCGTGGGTTCATGCGGGATCGGCGCCCATGCTGCACGATGTCTCGCCCGTACCGCATCGCCGGGGCGGTCAAGATCCGGGACCCGGCGTCGACCGACGCACTCGCCGGGCTGTCCCGGGACGCCCGTCTCGACGGAATCCAGGTTTACGTAGCGGGTCCTCTCACGCCGGTCGACCGGGCAGCGATCGATGCACACGCCTCGCTGCCGACCGCGTTCGCCGTCCACGCCCCACACCACGAGGACGGTGTTAACCCGGTCGAGCCGACCGCCCCGGGGGACCTCTCCCCAGTCGAGGGACGGGCCCGGCTCGAGGCCGGGATGAGCGCTGCGCTCGAGGCCGCCGACCTGCTCGCCGCGGATACCGTCGTCTTCCACGCGGGCTGCGTCGTGCGGCACGCCCCGACCGAGGCGCTCGCGGCGATGGCCGCGTTCCTCGATGACTGGACCGATCCGCGCCTCGTCCTCGAGAACATGCCTGCGATCCACCGCGACCTCGTCTTCGTCGGGACCTCCGCCACCGAGCTCGCGGCACTCGGCGACGGACGGGTCCCTGGCTACTGCCTCGACCTCGCCCACCTCTACGTGGCCTCGAACTACCGCGGGTGGGACTACGGTGTCGCGCTCGCGGCGTTCGGCGACCTGCCGGTCCGGTACCACCACCTCTCGAACTCGCCGGCTGGCTCAATCCGCGACCGGCACCTGCCGCTCGACGTGCCCGGGGGCGGCGTCCCCTTCGAGCACGCGATCCCCTGGATCGCCGCCCACGCGAGCACCATGACGTGCCTGGAGTACAAGACCGCGGGCGGGGGCGTGTACGACGCCCAGCTCGCGGTCTTCGACAACCTCTACCGGCGGCATGCCCATGGATGAGCGGGCGTCGCTCCGCGACCTGCGGCGCTGCCCCGGGATTGGCCCCTCGATGGCCCGGGACCTCCTCGATCTCGGTATCACCTCAGTCGGCGATCTCCGGGGGCGCGATCCGGAGGTGCTCTACGCGGAGCTCTGCGGACGACGGGGGTGCCCCGTCGACCGGTGCGTGCTCTACGCGTTCCGATGCGCGGTCTACTTCGCGGCGACGCCCGATCCGGACCCGGATCTCCTCCGGTGGTGGCGCTGGAAGGACTGACACACTCCCTCGTCGACTGCCGGGGGGCTGCCGGCCCGCCGGGCCCGGGCGGGCACCCGGCCTCCTATCCCGTCTCAGGTAAGATATCATACTCCCGGGAAAGGGCCTGCCAGCGCTCGCAGTGGTACGCTTCGAGTACCACGCCCATCCCCCGGATCTCGTTCCACTCGGCCGCATCCCTGTCCTCGTTCGCGATTGAGGCGAAGGCCCGTCCCTCGGCGATGGGGATCACCTTGGGAGCCGAGATCAGTCGGCCGGCCCCGACGTAATCACCACCGGCGTCGGTTATGATCGACGGCGTGGTGCTTTCGACGAACGCATACCCCGTGCCGAGATAGTCGTACCCGTCCGGGCAGCGGATGCCGACGGCCATGTGACACTCGGCGTCGAAGCGGAGGAGTGCGACGCCGAAACCGAGCTCGCGGAGCAGCGCTGCGAGCAGCACCGACTTGTCCGAGCAGACTCCCCTGCCAAGGTACAGCGTCTCGTACGGGTACCGGACACCATAATAGGTGCCGGCAGCGCGTGCCGTATCATAGTCGAGGTACTGGACGACGCTCACCGCGATCCTGGCGCGATCGTCGGGTCGTCCGTCATCGTGTCGATCGTCGAGGCGAGATCGTGCAGGTAGCGTTGTCCCGACGGTTCACTGACGACCCGGTGATAGCGGATCACCTCGTCGTCGCCCACGTATCCAGGGGTGCGATCGGGCATGGCGTCGAAGACCCCCTTGTACAGCGTGACGGGGACCGTCCCCGCATGCGCCCGCACGGTAAAGGCCAGTCCCCGAGAGTCCGGCCCGATCTCGCTCTCCGATTGGCCCGGGGGTCCCGCAGGGATCGCCGTCGGCTCGTGTATCGAGGGATCCCTCCCCCACTGGCCCAGCTGATCCAGGAACACCGGCACCGCCTGAGCGGCCGCGAGCAGTCCGAGGGCCAGCAGGACCAGCGTTATGAGAGAATGGCCGGCCCTGCCACTGCGTGCGGATGTGAGTACCGAAGTGGATCCCGTCGTGGCAGGTGCTGTCGGCGGCGACTCCATCGATCGGATCCTGAATCCGCACCCCCGGGCATCAGGCGTCCCGGGTAGCCGTGACGTCCACGCCGCAGCGGGCGCAGAACCGGCGCGGATACTGCCGCTGGCGCGACGCTCCCCGGGAGGTCCCTCCCTCGCAGTGCGGGCAGGGAAGGGCGCCGTTCGAGATCGTCATGCCGCAGTACGGGCACCGGGTCATCGTGATGGACTATGACCCGCGAGGACCATAGGCATTGCGAAATTCTCCGAGCCGGGTGTCACCCGCGTGGGGAAGCCAGGGGATTGGACCGGGACTCCTGCCGCGGTACGCTCAGAGCCGCCGCCGGACCGCATCGAGGGCCTCGGTCACAGTCTCGGCCTTCGGCTTGAGGATGACGACCGGGACGTCGACGCACCGTTCGACGATCGATGCGAGCACGGGCGCGCAGATGATCGCGGCCGCTCCCTCCTTCTCGGCCCGGACGGCGGCGACGATGCACTCCTCGAGGGAGTTCGCAGGGTAGCCACGGACCGGGTACGGGTGGCCCCGGACCTCGATGCTGAGACCGGCGACCTCGTCGAGCAGGAACCGGGCGGCGATCACCGCGACGGACCGTCCCCGCCGCGGCTCGAAGGCCTCGGCGATCCGACGCACGGTGGAGAGGCGGGGATCGCGCTCCCCCGAGGAGCACTTGTACAGGGTCGGGAGCGGGATCCCGGTACGGTTCGAGAGCTCGCGGATGGTCATGTCGCGCCGGGCGAGCTCCTCGGCGAGCGCGTTCTGGAAGGTCGTCTCGACGACGCGCCGCAGGAACATGGTACGGGATCTTCGACGGCGCCGTACATCTCTTTTTCCAGCTATGGGCCCCGGCCAATACTCATAAACCGGTTCGCGCCGATATCGGTAACCACTCGAGGTGGTGCATCATCAGGCTCCCAGATCGCTTCAGACCAGACGTCCGGCAGCTCGCTGCCGACCACGATATCCCAGGGCTGCTCCGCCTGCTCGAGCACCGCGACGCCCGTGTCCGCGACGGGGCGGCGTCGGCACTCCACGGGCTCGCCGCGGCTGATCCGGAGCCCCTCATCGAGCTCGTTGCGACGGGAAGCCCGGACCTTCGCCGGGGGGCTGCAGGGGTGCTCTCCGGCGTCCCCTGGCTCGACCCCGCGCGGCTGGTCGGGCCCCTCGGCGCCGGAGACGCGCCCTCCGAGGACCTGGTCGCCCTCCTGGCGCAGGGAGGCGCACGGTCCCTGCCTGCGTTGCTCCATGCGCTTGGCTCGCCGGACGGGCAGGTCCGGGATGGGGCCGAACTCGCGCTCACCCGTATCGGTCCGCCCGCCTTCCCGTCCCTCGTCGCTCGTCTTCGCGATCCCTCGATCCGGGTGAGGCTCGGCGCCGCCCGGGCACTCGCGGGGGCCGGCTGGTCTCCCGCGAGCCCGCGCGAGGCCTTCGCCTTCCACGCTGCCTCGAGGGACTGGCAGGCGATCGCGGCGATGGGCCAGGAGGCCCTTCCGTTCCTTAACGAGTGCCTCGGCGATCCCCACCCGGGAGTCCGCGAGGCTGCGGCCCGTACCATCGGCCGGTGCGATGCGACCACCGCTGCGCGCATCCTTTGCGAGCTCCTGGCCCGCGACCCCGAGGAGGAGGTCCGATCGTCGGCGGCCGAAGGGCTCGGCCTGCTCGCCGACCTCGCGGCAGTTCCGGCGCTCCGGGCAGCCCTGGAAGACCCGTCCCATGTCGTCCGACTCGCTGCGGCCACCTCGCTCGCCGGCCTCGGCTGGTCGCCGCCGGACGAGGACGCACGCGCAGCCCTCCTCGTCGCCACGATGCAGTGGACCGCCCTCGAACGGCTCGGTGCCGCCGCCGTACCGCGTCTCATCCATGTCCTCGCCGACGGCTCCTACGGGGTCTGTCGTGGCGCCGCCGGGACCCTCCTCGCCATCGGCTCCATAGCGAGACCGGCACTCGAGCGCGCCCGCGACGACCCTGATCCAGGGGTCCGTGACGGGGCGGCGGTCCTCCTCGCGCGAATGGGACCGGGGTCTGGCGGAGAGGAGCCCTCTCCCGGACCCGCCAGCCTGTCCGTCGCCGGAGGAATGGGCCAGGCCGATGCCGATGGATCGCCGGCGCCATCTGACACGACGGACGTCGAGCCGCTCGGTCTCCGTGCCGCTCCGCTCTCCACCGGGAGTCCCGCGGAACAGCTGGAAGCGGCCAGCGCTCTCGGCGAGGTGGACCCCGACCCGGCGCTCGACGCTGCCGCCGTGGCATCGCTCGGCTCGCCCGCCTCGCCTGCCGCGGTCGCGCTCCTCGTCGACCAGCTCGCCGATCCCGACGAGGATGTGCGCGCCAGCACTATCCGCGCGCTCGCCACCACGGGCGAGGCGGCCGTACCGGCGCTCCTTGCAGCGCTGGACCGCCCCGAGCGAGAGATCCGCGCGGGCGCCGCCGGCCTGCTCACCCGGGCCGGCTATGCCCCTGCCTCGGATCGCGAGGGGATCATGCTCGCGCTCGGTCTCGAGGATTGGCGTGGGCTCGCCCGGTTTGGAGAACTGGCCGTCGAACCGCTCGGCGCCCTGCTCGACTCTTCCGACTCGGACCTCCGTCTCGGCGCCGTGATCGCACTCGGGGAGATTGGGGGGGAGAAAGCCGACGCTCTCGTCAGGCGGGCCTGCGCGGACCTGGCCCCCGCGGTCCGGAACCGGGCGGCGCTGCTGCTTCAGCTGCGGCCCCGGGGAGAGTGACGGTCAGACGTTCGCACCCGCAGACTCGGCGATCGCGCCCTCCTGCTCGAGCTGGGAGAGGTCCTGGACGAGCTGGATCAGCCGCCGGCCGAGCGGGGTCTCGTGGTAGACTATCCAGTTCGCCTGCCGCTCGCCGCGGATCAGGCCTGTCGACTGAAGGACCGAGAGATGGTAGGAGAGTTTCGAGTCGGGGACGTGCAGGACGTCCTTTATCACGCAGACGCAGAGCGGCTGGGACGCGAGAAGATGGAGAATCGAGAGACGAATCGGGTCCGAGAGCGTGTGAAAACGCCGGCTCTCGGCGCGGAGCCGCTCGGCGTCTGGCAATTGCCGGGCCAGCGCCTCAAGACCGCCCTGCTCCTCTATCGCCTGCCTCACCTCGTCTGGAACGGCCACGCCTCTCTCACCTCTCCTGCACCGGGCTGGCGCACGCGTCACTATCCCTCGAGAGAACATAAATAGTTGCCGGAAGATCAACGGAGATATGGCGTTTGCCGTTGAATCCGCTATAATCCCGGTCGATACGGGCCTGCAGCCTAGATGCTCCATGGGGCCATGCACTCGTCGGGCCACGCCATTATCCCCGAGCGCCGCCCACATTGACGATACATGGAGATCACGGGTCCCGCCTCCGACCCGTCCTTCACGGTCACCGACGCGACACGGAACGAGTCGGTCGTATGCGGCGGGCGGAGGATCGATCGGTACGTCGCCGAGTTCTGGACCGCACGGCAGCGGCAGGCGCACCCTCTCCACGAGCTATCGTACCGCGCCTGCTTCAAGCCGCAGCTCCCCCGGTTCTTCATCGAGCGGCTCACATGCCCGGGAGACCTTGTCTACGACCCGTTCTCCGGCCGTGGCACGACCGCGCTCGAATCCGCCCTTCTCGATCGGCGGGTCGTCGCCAACGACGTCAACCCCCTCTCGGCCCTGCTCGCGGCCCCGCGCCTCGCCCCGCCCAGCTGCCCGGACTTGGTCGCGGCCCGTATGGCGGAGTACGGACTCGACCCCGGCGCCCGCGCCGAACTCGATCTCTCCATGTTCTACCACCCCGTGACCGAAGCCGCGCTCGTCTCGCTCCGGCGTGCCCTGCTAGCCCGGGCCGCGGCCGGCGGGGACGACGACCTCGACCGGTGGATACGGATGGTCGCGACCAACCGGCTCACGGGTCACTCACCCGGCTTCTTCTCCGTCTACACCCTGCCGCCGAACCAGGCGGCCTCTCCGTCCGGGCAACGGCGGATCAACACACGGCGAGGCCAGGTCCCGCCCGAGCGGGACGTAGCCGCGCTCGTGGTCCGTAAGACCGCGCAGCTCCTCCGTGGCCTCGACAAAGCCACCCGGGACCGGCTCGCGCGCCGCGGAGAGGACGCCTGCTTCCTCACCGGTGACGCGCGTGCGACTCCGGCGATCGGATCGGGGTCGGTCCGGTTGACGGTCACCTCGCCGCCGTTCCTCGACCAGGTAGCGTACGCAAAAGACAACTGGCTCCGGTGCTGGTTCAACGGGCTCGACCCCGAGTACGTCGGCGCCGCGATCACAATGGCCCGGACCGTGTCGGCCTGGTCGGCCGCGATGGCCGACGTCTTCGCCGAGCTGTACCGGGTGACGGCCCCGGGAGGCCACGTCGCCTTCGAGGTCGGCGAGGTTCGGAGAGGCACGGTCCCGCTCGACGAGCACGTGGTCCCGCTCGGTGAGGCGGCCGGCTTCGCCTGCCGTGCGATCTTGGTCAACACCTCCCGCTTCACCAAGACCTCGCACATCTGGGGTGTCGAGAACCACTCCCGCGGTACGAACACCAACCGGATCGTCCTCTTCCACAAGGAGTGATCATGGACGACGTCTGCGCGGTCGACCTCGGCGGGACCCGGACCCGCGTGGCCCTCGTGGCGCCCGACGGTCGAATCCTCGCCCGCGAGGTCTTCCCGACGCCGCGGGACCGTCCCTCGGCCGTGACCGACGCGATCGCCGCTGCGCTCGCCCGGGTCTCGGGCGGGATCCCGCGGGCGATCGGTATCTCGGCCGCCGGCCCCCTGGATCTCGGGGCCGGCGCGATCGTCTCGCCACCGAACCTCCCGTACGACCGTCTCCTGCTCGTTCGGCCGCTTGCGGACGAGTTCGGCGTGCCCGTCGCTCTCGTCAACGACGCCCGGGCAGGAGCCCTCGGCGAGCATGCCCACGGCGCGGGGCAGGGGTGCGACGACCTGGTTTACGTCACCATCTCGACAGGGATCGGCGGCGGTGTGATCGCCGGTGGCCGGCTCCTTCTCGGCCGGTGCGGGAACGCCGGCGAGATCGGGCATATCACGGTCGAGACCCGACATGGGCTCGTCTGCGGGTGCGGCTACCCGAACCACTGGGAGGGCTACTGCTCGGGACGGAACCTGCCCAGGTTCTACGCAGTAGAGAGAGAGCCCGGCGACCCCGACTATTCGACGGCCGAGGCGATCTTCGGGGCGGCGCGCACCGGCGAGCCCGCCGCGGCCCGGTTCCTCGAGAGGGTCGCAATCCTGAACGCGCGGGCCCTCTCCACGCTCGTGGTGGCCTACGACCCGGCGCGGATCGTTCTCGACGGTGCTGTCGTCCTGGCGCAGGCCGACCTCCTCGTCGGACCGGCCGTGGCCCGGATGGAGGAGTTCCTGCCGCGCCCCGAGGTCGTCGTCAGCCCGCTCGGGGGTGACGGACCCCTGCTCGGCGCGGCCGTCGCGGCGCGGCGGGCCTAGCGCCGCCGGGCGGCGAGCAGGCCGGCCCCCAGGAGCGCGAGGACCGCGACGGACGCCGGGAGGGGAACCTCCTCCTCCCAGATCTCCTGGTCGGCCGTCGGCTCTCCCGCCGGTGCCGTCGGCGTCCCGACGCCACCAGCCGTCCCTGGCTGGAGCCCGCCCGCTCCGGGCAGGAGCACCAGGTCGAACTGGAGGGGCAGGGTCTCGTTCGACTGGACCGTGACCGTCTGCAGCGCCGCCTCGTAGCCGTACAGGTTGACCACGACCGCCTGGGGCTCCCCGGCCGTCACAGGGAATGTGAGCGGTGTCACTCCATCGACCCGGGCCTGGTTGACATAGACCTCGGCACCCGGCGGGTTCGAGCTGATCTCGAGGTATCCTGGCTGTTCGCCGGCGGCGACGGCTGCGCTGGTCGCAGCCGGCGCGAGAAGCGGGATCAGGAAGAGCACCGCGACGGCGAGCGCCGCGGTGGCACCGCGTGGGATCTTCATCCCTGAACAGGTCGTCTCCCGTTCCACTTATTCTCATGGATGGGCTGGACGCGAGGCTTATCTCTCTCACGGCGCCACGTACACCCGATGGACCCCCTCCTCTCTCGCGCCGTGGCCTGTGCGGTCGACGACGACCTCGTCTTTCTTTACCACGCCCTCCACGAGCACCCCGAGCTCTCGGGGCAGGAGGCGCAGACGGCCCAACGGCTCGCGGCAGCGCTCGAAGGGGCCGGCTTCGAGGTTCACCACGGGATCGGGGGCCACGGCATCGCGGCCGTCCTCGATGAGGGGCCGGGCCCGACGCTCCTCGTCCGGGCCGACATGGACGCGCTCCCGGTCGAGGAGGCGACCGGGCTCCCGTACGCGAGCCGCGCCACCGGCCCTTCCCCCAGCGGTGGAGCCGTCCCGGTCATGCACGCCTGCGGTCACGACCTTCACATGGCGTGTCTCGTCGGCCTGGCCCGGACCATGGGGGCGCTCCGCGGCTCCTGGCGCGGGCGGCTCGTCCTGGTCGGCCAGCCCGCCGAGGAGCGGGTCTCGGGGGCCGCCGCGATGATCGCCGACGGGCTCTACGACCGCGTCGGCCGGCCCGACTTCGCGCTCGCCCTCCACGTCGCGCCCGGGGAGACGGAGGGTGCCGTCCTCTTCACCGAGGGGACGGCCTCGGCGGGATCGGAGTCGGTCGATCTCCTGATCCGTGGCCTCGGCGGCCACGCGGCCCACCCGGATCAGGCGGTGGACCCGGTCCTCCTGGCGGCCTCGTGCGTCCTCTCGTTCCAGTCGATCGTCAGCCGCGAACTCGATCCCCAGGCCTTCGGCGTGCTCACCGTCGCCTCGGTTCACGGCGGGGCCAAGCACAACGCGATACCCGGGGAGGTCAGGCTCGGGCTCAACATCCGGTTCTTCGATGACACCGTCCGCGATCGGCTCCTGTCCGCGATCGAACGGGTGGCGATGGGCCTCGCCGCCGCGGCCGGCGTCCCCGGGGAACTCAGGCCGGTCCTCACCCTCCTAGACGAGTCGGCCCGCCCGCTCCGCAACGACCCGGCGTTCGTCCGCCGCGTCCGTGCCGCGGTCGAGGCGGCTCTCGGAGAAAACCGGGTCGGATCGCTCGGGCCATCCTCGGGCTCCGAGGACTTCGGCGCCTTCGGCGACGCCGATCCGCCGGTCCCGCTCTGCTACTTCCGCGTCGGCACCGGCCCCGGCCGGCTCCACTCGCCGACGTTCGCCCCGGATCCAGGGCCCGTGCTCGAGACCGGCGTAACCGCGTTCGCGGCCGCCGCGCTCGACCTGCTCGCGCTCCCGATCTAACGGCACTGTTCGGCGTGGTATGACGCGAGGTGGGCTGCCGCCGCCGGCGTCGTCTCGCGGCCCTGCGGCGTCCGCTTCAGAAAACCGATCCGGATCAGGTACGGCTCGTAGACCTCCTCGACCGTCCTGACCTCCTCGCCGACCGCGATCGCGATCGTCCGGACCCCGACCGGGCCGCCGTCGAAGTCGTCGGCGATGGCGCCGAGGATCCGGCGGTCCAGATCGTCGAGGCCGAGTCGGTCGATCCCGAGCATGGAGAGAGCGTGGTCCGCGATCTCCCTCGTGACCGTGCCGTCGCCGCGGACGAGCGCGTAGTCGCGAACCCGGCGGAGCAGCCGGTTCGCTATCCGCGGCGTGCCCCGCGACCGTCGGGCAACCTCGCGTGCGCCATCGGGCGTGACAGGGATGCGCATAATCCCGGCCGAACGGTCCACGATCCGGACCAGGTCGGCCTCGTCGTAGAGGTTGAGCCGGCTGACGATCCCGAACCGGTCCCGGAACGGCGCGCCGAGGTTGCCGATCTTGGTGGTCGCGCCGATCAGGGTGAATCGCTCGAGGGAGAGCGGGATCGACCGGGCGCCCGGCCCATCCCCGATCATGACGTCGATGAAGAAATCCTCCATGGCCGAGTACAGGACCTCCTCGACCACGGGCGAGACACGGTGGACCTCGTCGATGAAGAGGACGTCGCCCTCGTTGAGCGAGGTCAGTAGCGCGGCGAGATCGCCGGGTTTCTCGAGTACGGGCCCGGTCGTCGTCCGGATCGAGGCCCCCATCTCGCGCGCGATGATATGCGCGAGCGTGGTCTTGCCGAGGCCGGGCGGCCCCGAGAAGAGGATGTGGTCCACGGGCTCGCCGCGCCGTTTAGCGGCCTCGATGGCGATGCCGAGGGCCTCGCGCACTTCGGGCTGGCCGATGAAGGTCTCGAGCGACGCGGGCCGGATCGCGACCTCCTCTGGTTCGCCGGAGAGCAGCGCGGGCGAGAGATCTCGGTCGCTCATCAGCCCCTCCTGAGGCGGGCGAGCGCCCCGCGGATCAGCCCCTGCAGGTCTGCGCCGGGCGACTCGGCGACGGTGGCCTCGACCGCGTCGGTGGCCTCGCGCGGGGTGAAGCCGAGCGCGACGAGCGCGGCCACCGCGTCGGCGGCGGCTTCGGAACCCCCGATCGGAACCTGTATCGCGGCGGTGCTCGAACCCGGCTCCGGGAGGCGATCGCGCAGCTCGAGGAGGAGCCGGCGGGCCGACTTGGCCCCGATTCCGGGGACCCGCATCAGCACCGCCTCGTTCCCGGCGCGGACGGCACGGACGAGCTCGTCGACCGGGATCTCGCCGAGGATCTTCAGTGCGAGTGCCGGCCCGATCTTGTTCACACCGAGCAGGGCCCGGAAGAACTCGAGGTCGCCCGGGTCGAGGAAGCCGTAGAGCGTCCACGCGTCCTCGCGCACCGCGAGGTGGGTGTGGACCCGGACCGCCCCCTCGAAGCCCCGGAGGGCATGGACTGTCGGGCTGGTAACGAGGACCCGGTAGCCGATGCCGCCGACGTCGATCACGACCGAGCGTTCGTCCACGGCGTCGACCTTTCCCTCGAGATATGCGAACATCAGGAGCCCCCCCTCTATACTCTTTATATATTGAGCCCGACCGGCGTTAAGAGCTCCGTCCGGGCAACGCGGAGACTGATCCTGCGGCAATGCTGGAGATAAATTTATATAGTAGAATCCCGGTCGGTCACATGCCGCCGCGAAGGAGGAGCTGGGGTACACGGGCTGTGCCACCGATCCCCCTGCTGGAGCGGTGGGGCGCACTGCCGGCTGTGCTCGTTATGGGGACCATCCACGCGGTCTGGTATTACCCGTCGGATTACTCGATGGGCCAGACACGGGCAATGATGGCGTGGGGGACGCTGCTGACCATCGCCTTCCGCATCCTGACCATCTGGCTGTATAACAACACGCCCACAGCATCGGCGCGACCATCATCTTTCACGCGACGCCCAATACCGACCGGAGCGTCTTTCCGGGCAGCCGGTCCGCGTTCGAGCTGGCCGACGGGTCCGTCGGCCACTCGATCATCGCGGCAGCGATCGCGGCGTTCCTCTGGGGTCCGACGCTCGCCCGGTTCCGGTACGCCCGCACTGCGGCCTAGTACGTCCGGTGGAGGTGGCAGACCGCGCAGGCGAGGGCATCGGCCGCGTCGTCGGGACGGGGGAGCTCGTCGAGGGCGAGAACCCGCCGGACCATCTCCTGCACCTGCCGCTTCTCGGCCCGGCCCGAGCCCGTGACCGCCTGCTTGACCTGGTTCGGCGTGTACTCGGCGACGGGGAGCGCGTGCTCCGCGGCGGCCAGCCGGATGACACCCCGGACCTCGGCCACCTGCATGGCCGTGGTCACGTTCTTCGAGAAATAGAGGGTCTCGATGGCCATGCCGTCGGGGTACCACTCCTCGAGGAGGCGGTTGACCTCGCGCCAGACCTCGAGGATCCGGCCCTGGATCGGGACCTCCTTCGCGGTCTCGATGCAGCCTCACGCTCGCGAGGCGAGCTCGTGCCGATGCTCGTCCACGACACCCCAGCCGACCCGGCCGTACCCCGGGTCGATCCCGATCACCCGCATCCCGGTACGTGGTTGCCGTCGCGCACGGTAAAAGGGTGCGGTTTGGGGCAGGTCCCCGGTTCCTGAGAACGCAGGGACCGGTGTCGTTCCCATACGGCCACAGCGGGCTTCGTATCCTCGCGGGGTTCGCCACCGATTTCGCGGGCGGTTCGCCCGGGCGGCCGACAACCTTATCCCGTTCATCGGCCTCCTGTCACCGCGATGACGATGACGTTCATCGACGTGGCGGCCGTCACCGATGTGCCGCCAGGGGGGATGCTCCATGTCGAGCCGGCCGGACACGAAATCTTGCTGGCGAACGTCGGCGGACGGTTCCACGCCGTGGCTGACCGGTGCTCCCACGAGCGCGCGGTGCTCTCGGCCGGCCGGCTCGACGGCACGGTCGTGACCTGCCCCGCGCACGGCTCGCGGTTCGACGTGACCACCGGGAAGAACCTCTCGGGCCCGGTCATGGCGGACCTTCCCGGCCTCGAGAGACTCTCGCCGCGGGCGCGGGCGATGGCGCGGGAGAAGGCCGGGGAGATGGCGAAGGCACCGGTCGCCGACCTGACCGTCTACCCGGTCCGGGTGGAAGGGGGCCGCGTCCTGATCGGAGTCCGGCCCCTATCCGGACCCGATCGCTGATACCGTGCGCGGGCCCATGCTACGTGCATGTCCTTCAAGGCCCTCCGCGACGGCGAGCCCGTGATCAGTCTCGATTTCAACGAGGAGACGTGGCGGGAGGAGAAGGGCCGCCAGAAGGCCGGAGACCTCGAGTACGCCTGCCTCGACTGCGGCGGGCTAGTGGCCCTCGCCACGTCGCATCGAGGACGGCCGTTCTTCAGGCACCACCCGAACAGCGACTGCCCGGGCGGCGCGCCGATGTCCCCCGAGCACGAGCAGATCCAGGTCGCCGTCTACCGCCTCTGTAGGGACCTCGGATGGACCACGGATATCGAGGCGCGCGGGCCCCGCGGGGAGTGGACCGCCGACGTCCTCGCGACGAGGGACGGGACGACCTACGCCTTCGAGGTCCAGCTGGCATCCATCACGGGCGAGGAGCTCGCGGAGCGGTCGGCGAAGTATCGGGCCGCCGGCATCGTCCCCCTCTGGCTCCTGCGGACGCTCCCGGCGAGGTGCCCGTTCCCGGTGCCCTCGCGGACCTTCACCACGGACTGGACCACGCTGCCGGACACGGACCCGTCCAGGGATACCGACCCGTGGGGCTTCTCGGACAGCGAGATAGAGGAGCGCTTTCTGTGCAGGGAGACCGAGGACTGGTCCCTCGGCGAGACCCTCGTGTACTGGCGCGAGCTCGGCGCCGTCGTGACCGAGTTCGATCCCGACGACCCGGTCCGCGATCGCATCCTCGTCGCGGAGCGAGCGACGACCCTCGCCGGCGTGGTCACCGGGACCCTCGAGGGGAAGATCACCGGGGAACTGGCCGCAGCCGTACGCAGCAGCTACGACCTCCAGTACCGGTACCAGGAGCGGGAGGCGCGGGCACGGGCCGTGCGCGACCACCTCGTCGGGGAGATCCGTTCCTGGCCGCGTGAGCGGGGGATGGAGGGGCTGCGCGCCACAATCTCGCGGGATCGGGAGCGGGGGCCTGCGCCCCCGCGGTGAACCGTGTTGCCACCGGTGGAACCGGGGAAGCCCTCCCCCGCCACCGACCCGGCCGCGGTTCAGAAGGCGTAGGTCGTGCCGACTGTGTTCAGCACGAAACGGTCGGACATCTCCCGGGCGAACCGGCCGATCGGCCCCCACCCCGTGCAGTACATCGGGACGACGAACCGCGGGTCGATCTCTTGCATTCCCGCGAGCGTTGGCCCGACGGCGGCCTCGTACGCGGGCCCGGTCAGGTGGAATCCTCCGAGGACCGCGTGGACCCGGTCAGTTCCGGCGAGCTCCCGCGCGTACCCGGTGGTATTGATCACACCAGCGTGCGCGCACCCGGTCAGCACGACGAGCCCGCGATCGCGGAGGTGGACCACGAGCCCCTGGTCGTCGCGGAAGGAGTCGGGAGCCCAGGCACCATCGATCCGCGCCTCCGCCCCGGGCATGCCGTGCTCGAACCCGGTCCGCCGCGGCACCTCGCCTGTGGCCAGGGCAAGTCCCCCCGCGACGAGGCCCGGGCCCGTCGAAGCGGTCGGCACGCCACCGGCGTCCCGCAGGGCGGGCCCGTCCGGCCCGGGCATCGGTACCGGGAACGGCAGGACCGGCAGATTCAGCCGGCGCTCGAGAAAGGCGTCGGGGTGCAGGTGGACGGGCGTTCCGGATCGCATCCGGGCGAGAAGCCCCGGCAGCCCGCCGGCATGGTCGAAGTGGCCGTGGCTCAGCACGACCGCCTCGATCCCGGCGGGATCGACCCGCAGGAGCTGCATATTCCGGAGGACGGCCTCGGCGCTGATCGAGGCGTCCACCAGGAGCGTGTGCTCCTCCTCCCCCGCGCCGACCGACACCAGGCATGAGAGTCCGTGTTCCGCCAGGAGCCAGCGGGGTGGCGGGACCATCGGCCGGCGGACCGTCTCGTTCCCCTGCATCAGCAGCATATCGGTGTAGTTGTCCATCAGTACCGTGACCGACAGCCGGTCGGCTTCGCGGAGAACTGTGTCGCTCATGGTTCCCTCCTTCCGGGCGTGAGGTCCGGGCAGGCGGAGCCCGGTCTGCCGGGTGGCCTGTCCACGGCCCTGCTTTCGCCGCGGGAGAGAAAAACATTCGCTCTTTTGTATAATTCTTGGCTACGCCGATGTCCGGGTGACGCCGCGCACGGCTGGAAAAGGGGTAACGGAGGGGGCTTATGCCTCGGCCGTCTCGCCGCCGGTCTCGGCCTTCGGCGGCGGGGCCGGGATCACGTGGAACTCCTTTGCCGGGTGCTCCGCCTCGGGCGCCCGGTACGCCGGCTCCAGGTGGAGCACGTTCGCCGGGCAGAGCTCGACGCAGTTGCCGCAGGTGATGCAGCGGAAGTGGTCGCACTCCCAGGTCCGCTTCTCCCGATCGACCACGATCGCCTGGGTCGGGCAGCGGAGCATGCAGATCCGGCAGACGCGGCAGTTCTCGGGCTCGAAGACGAGATGTCCCCGGGTCAGGTCGTAGTGCTTTGCAGGCTCGGCCGGGTACCGCGAGGTCGGCGGCCGGCTGAAGAGGTTCCGCGTGATGGTCCGTGCTATCGTGAAAACACCCATGAGATCACCGCTCCGCGCACCCGATGCACGGGTCTATCGAGAGGACCACGACCGGGACGTCCGCGAGCTCGATCCCCTTCAGGGCCTCCAGCAGGGGCGGGATGTTCGTGAACGTCGGCGTCCGCACGCGGAACCGGACCAGGTTCTTGGTTCCGTTCGCCTTGACGTAGTGCATCACCTCCCCGCGCGGCTGCTCCGAGCGGGCGTAGAACTCGCCCTTCGGGTTGCCGGTCACCTTCATGTCGATCGGGCCGTCGGGGATTCGCTCCACCGCCTGCCGGATCAGGTCGATCGAGGTGAAGAGCTCCTTCGCCCGGACGACTGTCCGGGCGTAGCAGTCCCCGCTCGTCTCCACGACGGGCGCGAAGTCGAGCTCGTCGTACGCCGCGTACCCGGTCTGCCGGATGTCATTCGCGACCCCGCTCGCGCGGAGCACGGGCCCGGCCGCGCCGAGCTCCCAGGCCTGCTGCTCGGTCACAACACCGAGCCCGCTGAGCCGGTGCTTCACCGAGTCGTCGTGGACAAAGACGTTCATGAGGTCTTCGAGCCCCGACTCGAGTACGGTGAGACCGCCCGCGATATCGCGGAGCTTCTGGCCCGTGATATCGAACCGGACCCCTCCGACCTTGCATGCGCCCTGGATCACGCGGTTGCCGGTCGTCGCCTCCAGGTCGTCGAGGACGTGCTCGCGGAGGCGCCAGGCCTGCATGAAGAGCGACTCGAACCCCATCGCGTCCGCCATCAGGCCGAGCCAGAGCAGGTGCGAGTGCAGACGCGAGAGCTCGGACCAGACCGTCCGGAGGTAGAGGGCCCGGGGCGGCACGGGGAGGTCCATGACCCCCTCGACCGCGTGGCAGTAGGTCATGCCGTGGATGAATGAGCAGATCCCGCAGATCCGCTCGGCGATGAAGACGAAGTCCTTGTACTCGCGCTTCTCCACGAGCTTCTCGAGCCCGCGGTGGACGTACCCGATCGAGGGGATCGCCTCGACCACGCGTTCGTCCTCCATCACCAGGTCGAGGTGGATGGGCTCGGGGAGCACCGGGTGCTGCGGCCCGAACGGGATCACGATCTGTCGGGACATCTACTCCTCACCTGCTTTTCTGCCGGCGGGCCCCGCCTTCGGTGACGCCGTTGCCGCGAACGGGAACGGCACCTTCGTCGTGTAGAAGTGCCCGCCGAAGTCGATGTTCATGTCGGTCACGGTAATTCCATAGAGGTCGTGGATCTCGTTCTCGTACACGAACGCGCCCCAGAAACTCGGGGTCACGCTCGGGATCGTCGCGCCGGACGGCACCACGATCCGGAGGTGGACGAACCGGTGGTCCCGGTCCTCGAACGAGTAGGTGATCTCGTACGCCCCCTCCACGGCCGCGCAGCTGATCGCGACCAGCCGGTCGCCGGCCGTCTTTCGCTCGCCCACGCGGGCGAGGAGGTCGCGGACCTCGACCGTCTCTATCTCCTGCGCCTCGCGCTTCATGCCGTCACCTCCGCCGGTTCGCCGGACTTCATTCGGGCGCGCTTCTCCTCGAGGACGCCGAGGGCCTTCACGACCCCGTCGATGATCTGCTCGGGGCGCACGGGGCAGCCCGGGACGTAGACATCGACCGGGATCACCTGGTCGATGCCCCCGTCGACGTTGTAGCACTCGCGGAAGACCCCGCCCGAGCAGGCGCAGATCCCGAACGCCGCGACCACCTTCGGTTCGGGCATCTGGTCGTAGATGTTCCGGATCACCTGGCGGCTCTGCTCGTTCACGGAGCCCGTCACGACGAAGATGTCGGCGTGCTTCGGGTTGCCCGTGTTGATGATCCCGAACCGCTCGACGTCGTAGAGCGGCGTCAGGCAGGCGAGCACCTCGATGTCGCAGCCGTTGCAGCTCGAGCCGTCGTAGTGGATGATCCAGGGAGACCGTTTCATGTATGCCATCTAGAGACCTCCGAGGTACTGGAGGGCGACGATGTTCAGGGTAGCGAGGACGAGGGTCACGATCCAGATGCTCCGCAGGGCAAAGCCCCACCTGACACGCGCGGTCGCGTTGTCGATGAAGATCTCGGCGAGGTAGATGATGACAAGCGCGATCGCGGCAATTACGGGACTCCAGGCGAAGAAGAGCCAGAAGAGCCCGAGCAGGAAGACCGTCTCGTACCAGTGCGCGACCTCGATCATGCCGAGGGTCGAGCCCGAGAACTCGGTCGTGACGCCCTTGACGATCTCCTGGTGCGCGTGGTGCGAGGTCGAGATGTCGAACGGCGACTTCCGGAGCTTCATGGTTAGAACGTAGAAGAGCCCGAGGAAGAGCCCGGGCAGCATCAGGATCAGGGGCGCCGGGTATGCGCCGATCTCGGTCACGAAGAACGAGCCTGTCGCGAGGTAGAACCCGGCCGCCGCGAGGATGATCATCGGCTCGTAGGCCATCACCTGCACGAGCTCGCGCTCGGCCCCGACGAACGAGTACGGGCTCGTCGCGGCGTACGCGCCGAGCACGAGGAGCACGTCCGCGAGCGTGAACGCGAAGACCACGAGCAGGAGGTCGCCGCCCGCGAAGAAGAGCGCCCCCGCGAAGAGGTTGAAGACCAGGTACCCGAGCACGAAGTAGTTCTGGGAGAGCGCGACGACCGCGTGCTCCTTCTCGAGGAGCTTGCCCAGGTCGTAGAACGGCTGGAGGACGGGCGGGCCGACCCGCCCCTGCATCCGGGCGGTGATCTTCCGGTCGATCCCCGCGATCAATCCGCCGAGGAGCGGCGCGAGCACGATGAACGCGATGGCGTAGAGGTAGTTCATGCGAGCCCTCCCGCGAGCGCGAGCCCGGCGAACATCAGCACGATCAGCACCGCCGTGATCGCGACGCCGGCGCGGAAGGTCCGCGGCTCGGGGAAGAGGTCCTCGAGGTAGTAGTTGTGAAGCCCCATCTCACGCTCGATCCCGAGCGACCCCGAGAAGCGCATGTCGTCGGTGGTGGGCCGACCGCTCATGTAGGGCTTGAGGACGTGCCGGCCCTTCCGGAAGTAGAGGAGGGAGGCGGGCAGGAGGATCACGGTTCCCATCATCAGCAGCATGATGATGATGTTGTCCTGGCCGAGCTGGGCTACCTGGCCGTAGAGGGCGAAGACGTACGGCTCGAGGAGGTATTTCGAGATCCAGGGGAAGAGGAGCGAGACGCCGACCACGAGGGTCGCGAGCAGGCCAAGCACGGCGATCTCTTCTCTCGGGACCCGGCCCTCGACGTTCTCGCCCCGGTTCGGCCGGGCGATCAGCAGGCCCATCCACTTGGCCCAGAAGAAGACCGTGACGGCTGAGCCGAACGCGACGAGGAGCAGGAAGACGACGCCGCCCGGCGCGTCGATGAACGCGCGGAGCGTGGCCCACTTCGAGAGGAGCATCCCGAGCGGGGCGAGGTACATGCCGGCCATGCCGATCAGCATCATCAACCCGACCCGGGGCAGATTCGTCATCAGGCCGGCCATGTCCTCGATGTCACGGGAGTGGACCTGGTGCTCGACCGTGCCGACGCCGAGGAAGAGGAGGGACTTCGCGACTGCGTGGAAGATGATCAGGAGAATCGCGGCCCAGACAGCCTCGTACGTCCCGATGCCGCCGCAGGCGACCACGAGCCCGAGGTTCGCCACGGTCGAGTACGCGAGCACACGCTTGGCGTTCGACTGCGTGACCGCGATCGCCGAGGCCGCGAGGAACGTGACCCCGCCGACGAGCCCGAGGGCGAGGCCGGGGAGGGTGTTCGCGAAGACGGGCGCGAACCGGACGATCGCGTACACCCCGGCCTTGACCATCGTCGAGGAGTGGAGCAGGGCCGAGACGGGCGTCGGCGCGACCATCGCACCCAGGAGCCAGGACGAGAACGGCAGCTGGGCGGCCTTGGTGAGGCCGGCGAAGCCGATCAGCGTGGCCGGGATGAGCGCCACTGCCGCGCCGCCGGCGATGAGCTGGTCAAGCTCGAGCGAGCCGCCGGTCATGCCGAGCCAGACAAGGGCACCGGCAAAGCCGATCCCGCCGAGGAGGTTCAGCACAACGGCCAGGAATGCGTTGTCGACCGCTTCCGTCGTCCGGGTGTACCCGATCAGGACGAACGAGCAGAAGGTCGTGACCTCCCAGAAGACCAGGAACCAGGCGAGGTTGTTCGAGAAGACGATCCCGAACATGGCCGAGAGGAACGCGAAGAGGACAAAGAAGAACATCCGCCGCCGGTCCTGGACCTCGGGATGCTGGACGTGGAAGGTCCGCATGTACGGCACGGCGTAGACGCAGATGGCCGAGCCGATGATACCGATGATGAGGGCCATCACGATCGAGAACTCGTCCACGAAGAGGTTGTGCTCGGCGTGCATTAGCGGAGCGTAAGCGATCGTGAACCAGAGCGTGAGCGCCGCCTGGACTGCCACGAGAAGGGCCGCGACAGGCTTGCGGTACTTGATCGCGAGCACGAGGATCGCGAAGGCGATCGCGAGCCCGAGCCCCTCGAGGACGATCCCGGCCGGCTCGGCCGGGAACGCGATCAGCTGGGTGCCGTAATTGAACGCCGTTGCGAGCAGGTAGATCGACGCCCCCGCGATCGTCACGGCCGCGATCCGTACGAGCCAGTCCCGGACCGGGTGGTCCGGTAGCAGATACAGGAGGACTGCCGCGATCAGCGGGGCGAGCAGGAGGAAGTACAGTACGTCCACGAGAACCCTCTCCTTGAATATGGGGATTTGTCATAATTAATCATTCTCGATGCATTCGGCGGAGCGCGAACCGCCCGGGCGGGCGTCCGATCGACCGGAGGAGCGGCGCAGGACTGCCGGATGGGGATATTGTTATTACGCTTCGACTGGGTTAGGACGGACTACGACGACGGTTGAGCTCTACCGGAGCGAGATCCCTCCTTCTCTCCTCGACGACCTCCGGGAGCGGCTCGGCAGGGCGCGAAGGCCGGATGCGATCGACGGAGCGGGGTGGGACTACGGCACGAACCCCGGCTACCTGCGGGACCTCGTAGACTACTGGCGGGACGGGTACGACTGGCGCGCCGAGGAGGCGAACCTGAACGAGTTCGAGCAGTACCGGGCGGAGATCGACGGCACCGGGGTCCACTTCGTCCATGAGCACGGTTGAGGACCGGACCCGCTACCGATCATCCTGACGCAGGGTTGCCCCGACTCGTTTTTCCGGCCGCTCCGGGCACCGTGAACCTGTCACTCCGGGGGCCGTTCGGGCCGGGTAGCGGTTTCTTTGCCGTGGGCGAAGTACCCCTATACGTCATGGCCGCGGAAGACGCGACGGGGTACGACCGTCCGGGCCCGCGTTCGCTCCGCGAGGTCACCGTCGTGATCGTCGCGGCGGTGCTCGCGGCGGGTGTCCTCGCCCTCGACGCGGCGACACCACGCGGGTACGGGGCCGGTTTCTTCTTCATCGTGCCCTTCCTGGTCATCGTCTTCGGCCTGCCCCGGATCTCGCCCTATCTTGCCGCGGCGGCCACTGTTCTCCTCTCGGCGGTGGGTCTCTTTCTCTCGCCGCCGGGAATCCCCGTCACGATAGCGCTTGCGGGCAGGGTCGCGTTCTGGGCGCTCGTCGCCGGGATCGCGGTCTTCGTCGACCGGTACCGGTCCGAGAGCCGCGAGCGGCGCGCCCTCGACGACCGGTACCGTGCGCTCTTCTGGCGGCACTACACGGCCGTGCTGGTGATCGATCCGGCCGACGGCCGGATCGTGGACGCGAACCCAGCGGCCGCGCGGTTCTACGGTTACCCGCGCGACACACTCCGCACCATGCGGATCACCGACCTGAACGACGCTCCCGGAGCGGAGGTTCGGGCCCGGATGAAGGAGGCGATCGACGGGCAGCAGGCGCCGTTCCGGTTCGTTCACCGCCTCGCCACGGGTGAGAAGCGCTGCGTCGAGGTCTTCTCCGGGCCAGTCGTCATGGACGGGCGGACCCTCCTCTACTCGATCGTTCACGACGTGACCGAGGCACTCAACGTCGAGGCGGCGCTCCGTGAGAGCGAGGAACGCTACCGCTCGCTCGTGGACGAACTGCAGGAGGGGATGGTCCTGTACGAGGCTGTCCCGGGCCCCGACGGCAGAGTCGTGGACTTCCGCATCCTGGACCTGAACCAGGCCAACGAGCGGATGATGGAGCGGACCCGGAAAACGACGGTCGGAAAGACCCTGCGGGACCTCTACGGCGAGGTGCTTCCCCCGTGGTTCGACGCGTTCGCGCGGGTGGCCGAGACCGGCCAGCCCGAGCAGATCCCGTTCACCAGCCTGGCCGGTGACCGGCGTTTCGAGGTCCGGCTCTACCGTCCGGGGCCCGGCCGGGTGGCCGGTCTCTGGATCGACATGACGGACCGTCTCCGGGCGGAGGAGGCGCTCCGCGCCTCGAACGCGAACCTCGAGCGATTCGCCCGCGTCGCCAGCCACGATCTGCGTGAACCGCTCCGGACGATCGTCTCGTTCACCGAGCTCCTCGACCGGCGGTACGGCGACCGGCTCGATGGTGAAGGCCGCGAGTTCCTCGACTTCATCCTGCAGGGAGGGCGACGGATGGAGTGCCTGATCGAGGCCCTGCTCCGCGACGCCCGGGCCAGTGCAGTCCCGCTGGTGCCTGCCCCGGTCGACGTCGGCGAGGCGCTGGACGCGGTCGAGGCCTCGCTCGCGGGTCGGATCGGCGAGGCCGGCGCCGTCGTGACCTGCGACCCGCTCCCGGTCGTGCAGGCCGACCGGTCCATGCTCGAGCTGGTGCTCGCGAACCTGGTCGGCAACGCCATCAAGTTCCGCGGGGAAGAACGGCCCCGGGTCCATCTCTCGGCCACGCGGGAGGGGGACCGCTGGCGCATCAGTGTCGCCGACAATGGGATCGGCGTGCCACCCGAGGCCCGCGACGCGATCTTCGAGCCGTTCCGCCGGCTCCACGGACAGCGGGAGTACGAGGGCCACGGGATCGGGCTTGCGACCGTGAAGAGGATCGTCGAGCGGCACGGCGGATCGGTCCGGGTCCAGGACAGAACCGGCGGGGGTTCAGTCTTCTCCTTCACGATACCGGTTGCGGGCGACGGATCACGCGGTGCAGAACCTGGTCACCACGCCTGATCTAAGAACCGCGGCTTCGCCAGTTCCAACCGTCAGAAGAGAATACCTCTCTCTCCTCGTAGTCGAATCTTCCTTCCTCACTCCGCACGGCGAGGCACAGGAGGGACCAGGTGGGCGATACGTCCCCATCATGGACCGAAGTAGCACGGCCAGCGCGCACCGCCCGAAAACGGTTCTTCCCGGACGGTCTCCCTGCTGGCTCACGCTACCCTGGACCCGTCCGGCCGGGCCCTGCGACGGTCGAAGGAGCCGTGCCTCAGCCGTGGACTCGTGCCTCGGCGAACCGGAGGGCTTCCGTCGCGACGAGCACGGCCTCGTAGTACTTCTCGATCCGGACGGGCTCGCCGGTGCTCTCGCCGGGAAACAGCGTCGCCGCCCGCCCGAGCCGGTCGGGGACCATGACCCCGGCGTTCTCGAGCGCCGTGAGCATGGATACAATCGACCCGTCGGTTGGCGCCGGCACCCCGTCGGCGATCAGTACGGCCCGGACAGCCCGCTCGACGGCCTGGCGCGCGAGCGCGCAGAGGTCCTCGACCATGACGCCGTGCCCGGTCGTGCGGGCGAGGGCGAGGCTCGACCGCGCCCCGGCGAGGAGCTCTCGCGCCTCCTCGGGGGAGCGCCAGCCCCCGCCCACGGGCCGGCGGAGCTGGGACGATGCGCTCTGAACCATACGGCCGTCTAGGGTGTTCCTTGTATAAATTGTTGGTCCCGGCTGGC
This sequence comes from uncultured Methanospirillum sp., assembly GCA_964501565.1. Lineage (GTDB taxonomy): Archaea > Halobacteriota > Methanomicrobia > Methanomicrobiales > Methanospirillaceae > UBA288. The sequence continues at coordinate 5,825 of CAZCUJ010000017.1, read as the reverse complement.
GGGAGCACGATGGTGCGAGGCTCCAGGTGCCCGCGACATCTCGCCGATCACGGCGAGGAGCAGGCGCAGCGATGCCGGGCCGTGCGAATTCACTTGTGGCCGGCCCGGTCCCGATCCTCCCTTACGTGAGTTCCAGGAAGAGGAGCACGGCCCCGAGCAGCACCATGACGAGCCCCGTGATGCCGAGCACGAGCCGCCGGCGATCGGCCCGCCACTCGTCCACGGCCGATGGCGAGAGACCGAACGCCACGGCCCCGACTATCAGGACGAGCGGCAGCACGAACGCGATGTTGTAGAGGACGAGGAGCGGCACGGCGTCGACGAACTCGCCACCAGCGAGCAGCCCGAGCACGCCGAGGTAGATCCCGCCGGTGCAGGGCAGTTCGATCAGCCCGACGCCGACGCCGAGGGCCAGGGCCGCGAGCGGCCCGGCGGCAGGGGCCGCCGCGAGCCAGCCGCTGATCCGCTCACGACCACGGTCCGTGATGGCCGGCGCGAGCTCACGCCGCTCCAGCAAGACCGAGGCGAGGACGGCGGCGCCGAGGGCGAGCGAGACGGCACCGGCCAGCAGCCGGAAGGCGGGCGCGAGCCCCGTGGCCCCAATGATCGCCGTGATCCCGAACCCGGCCGCCAGGTAGATAGCGAAGACCCCGGCGATGTACGCGCCACCGATCGCCAGGACGCGTCGCCGCGTCCCGACCATCGTGAGCGTCCCGAGCAGGAGCGCGAGCACGGCGAACGCGCAGGGGTTGATCCCGTCCACGAGCCCGGCCGTCGCGACCGCGAGCGGCGCGAGCGCCGTGGCGTTCGACGTGCCATTCCCCGTGGTACCCGGTGTGGCCGGGGTCAGGAACGGAGCCGTCTCCTCGAGGAAGGTCCGGATGTCCGTGGACCCCATCACAATATGACCGCCCGCGAAGAGCACGGGAACATGCGTCCTGATCCCGGCGGTCCGGTTCGCCTCATTCGAGAGGTTGACGTACCGCTTTATCGCCTCCGGGCCGTTGTTGAGGTCGAGGAGTTCGATTGGCTGGTCCGTGTGGTTCGCCGTGTAGGCCTGGACGATCGGGAGAGCGCGGTCGCAGTCCCCGCACCCGGGCCGATAGGCAAAGACCCACGTGTCGTCCGTCGCCGCCGCGGTGGCCGGAAGTACCACCACTGCGAAGAGAAGAAGGAGCAGCACTGCGGCGGCCCGGCCGGTGGTCATGCTTACAGCGAGTCACCCTCTGGCCTTATTATTCAATCGAATGGAGAGCGATCAGGACCGGAGCCCGGGCAGGCCGAACCGGGCCGAAGTCCCGGCCGCTGGTGCCGGGTTCCGGACGATAGAGAGAAACCGGGTATCAGGAGACCGACCGGAGCTGCGCGGCGAGGGCCCGGGCGAGCCGGTGCATCCCCTCCTCGAGCGACGCCTCGTCCGCGTTCGAGAAGTTCAGCCGCACGGTCCGGTCCCCGCCGCCGTCGGTGTAGAACGGGAGCCCGGGCAGGATCGCGACATCGCTCTTCAGGGCGGTCTCGAAGAGGGCCAGGGAGGAGCAGCCCTCGGGCAGGGTCAGCCAGACGAACATCCCGCCGTCGGGGCGCGTCCACGCGACCCCCTCGGGGAAGAGGTCTCCGGCCAGGGCCAGCATCAGGTCCCGGTGGCGCCGGTACACCCCGGTGATCCGGGCGACGTGGTCGTCGATCGGGATCGAGGCGAGGTACCGCGCCGCGACCTGCTGGGCGAAGGTGTTCGAGTGGAGGTCCGAGGCCTGCTTCGCCGTGACCAGGTGGTGCATGACCGCGGGCGGCGCCACGCACCACCCCAGCCGGATGCCCGGCGCCAGGACCTTCGAGAACGAGCCCGTCATCACCGTCCTTTCGGGGGCGAGCGCACGGAGGGGCGCGAGGGCAGGGCCGTCGAAGCGGAGCTCGCCGTACGCGTCGTCGTCGACCAGGATGGTCCCGGTCCCCTCGAGCGCAGCGGCCACCTCCCGGCGCCGCTCGGACGACCAGGTCGTCCCCGACGGGTTCTGCGAGTTCGGCACGCCGTAGAAGAGCCGGGCCCCGGCACGGGCGGCCTCGCGGAGCGCTCTCGGATCGGGCCCCTCGGGATCGAGGGGGACCGGCACGAAGGCCGGCTCGAAGAGGCTGAAGACCTGGATGGCGCCGAGGTACCCGGGCCGCTCGATCGCGCAGGGATCGCCCCTGCCGAGCAATACCTTGCCGATCAGGTCCAGGCACTGCTGCGAGCCGTTCGTGATCAGGATATCGTCGGGCGAGACCTCGAGCCCGAGCCGGCGCCGGTAGCGGTCCGCGATCCAGGAGCGGAGCGGCGGGAACCCCTCGGTCGTCGCGTACTGGAGCGCGGCCGCCCCCTGCTCGTCCAGAACGGCGACGGCCGCGTCCCGGATCCCGGCCGGGTCGAAGCAGCCCGGGTTTGGCAGGCCGCCGGCGAACGAGATCACCCCTGGCTGCTCGGTCACTTTCAGGATCTCGCGGATGAACGATCGCGGGGTCTGCTCCATGCGGGGCGCGTACCGGTACTCCATAACAGCTCCGACGCGATCCGTTTGAACGGCGATCCCATAGATGTGCCCGTGCCGATCGGGCCGCATCGCCCGGCCGTTTCGCCTGCGCCGACAAACCTTTTTCTCGTGCGCCCTCCGAGAGGGAGTCGATCCCCGTGACGGACGAGCCCTGTATCTTCTGCAACCCCGACCCGGCCGACATGCTCTTCGAGCACGGTGCCTGGTACGCCCGCGCCGACCGGTACCCCGTCGCCGACGGGCACACCCTCCTGATCCCGTACCGGCACGTCGCGAGCTTCTTCGACCTCTCCCCTGGGGAGCGGGCCGGGTTCTTCGAGATCGTCGACCTCGCCCGCGCCTGGATCGGCGAGCGGCACCGCCCCGACGGCTACAACATCGGCGTCAACGTCGGGAGTGCCGCGGGCCAGGCCGTGATGCACTGCCACGTCCACGTCGTCCCGCGATACGAGGGGGACCAGCGTGAGGACGGCTGGAGGGGCGGGATGCGGCGCGTGGTCCCCGCCGGCGACTACCGCGACCACATGTGATCGGCCTCCCCGCACGGAACGGAAAAAAAGCGGCGGGTTACCGGACCTCGCGGTCCATCGCGATGGCCTTCTTCGGGCACTCGTTCGCGCAGATCCCGCAGCCCTTGCAGAACGCGAGGTCGACGTTCAGGTCGGCGTCGATGCAGCCGTCCGGGCAGTAGAGGGCGCAGAGGCCGCAGGCGTTGCACTTCTCGCGGTCCACGACGGGCCTGAAGACCCGCCAGGACCCCGTCTTTCCGGCCGCGCCCTCGCCGGGCACGGACCGGGCGAGCCGTTCCTTCGAGAGATCGATCATGCCTGCACCTCCGCGTACGCGGCCTTGGCAACCTCGACGTTGCGCGGATCGGAGAACGTCTCGGCGATGGCGGCGACGGCCGACTCCATCGAGACGAGCCCGAGCTTCGCGAGCGCCCCGAGCACGGGCGTGTTCAGGATCGGCGAGCCCGCGACCACGAGCTTCTGGGCGAGCGCGATCCCGGTCAGGTCGACCGCGTGCACGGGATGGCCCTCGATCGTCGGGGGCTCCGCCGCGTTGATCACGACCGGGCCGCCGGGCTTCAGGCCGGCGAGCACGTCGACCGAGTCCATGACCGAGGCGTCGAGCACGATCACCATGTACGGCTCCCGGACCTGCGAGTAGACCTTGATGGGCGCGTCGCTGATCCGGACGAACGAGACCACGGGCGCCCCGCGCCGCTCGGCCCCGTAGAACGGGAAGGCGGTCGCGTGCTTGCCGTCGTGGAACGCGGCCTGGGCGATCAATTTCGCCGCCGTCACGCCCCCCTGGCCGCCGCGCGAATGGATGCGGATCTCGAACATCAGTCGCTCACCCCGAACCAGGACTCGGTCCCGGCTTCCCGCTGCCGGACGAACTGCGCGATGTCGTCGTAGGTGACCTCCTGGCCGCCGAGCCCGGCGATCACCGAGTACGGCTCGGCGCGGGTCGCCGCACGGATCGACTGCGCGACCACGCCGCCGAAGCCGAACGAGTAGTCGCGGTCTATCACCACGACGTCGCGGCCGGAAAGGTCGAGGGCCGGGAACGGCCGGAACCAGCGCAGGCGCATGGACCCGGCCCGCACCCCCTCCTCGCGGAGGAGGTCGATCGCGACCTCTGCCTCTTTGCCGAGCGTGCCGAGCGCGACCACGACCACGTCCGCGTCCTCGCAGCGGTACTCCTCGGTCGGGCCGTACGTTCGGCCGAAGCGGCGGGCGAACTCGTCCTCGGTCTCGCGGATCACCTCCCGCGACGCCCGCATGGACCGCTCCATGTCCCACCGGAACTGGTAGTAGTGCTCCGGGCCGGTCATGGTCCCGTATCCGCGGGGGTGGTCGATGTCGATCGCGTGGGGCAGGCAGAACGGCGGGATGAAGTCGCCGACCTCGACCGTCTCGAGCGACTGGGTGATGTGCGAGAGGGTGAAGCCATCTAGGTTCACCATCACTGGCAACAGGACACGCTCGTCCTCGGCGATCCGGAAGGCCATGAGGGTCGCGTCGTAGGCCTCCTGCACGGTCCCGACGAAGACCTGGAGCCAGCCCGTGTCGCGCTGGGAGAAGGCGTCCGTGTGCTCGGCCCAGGTGTTCCAGCCCGGCCCGAGGGCCCGGTTCACGTTCGCCATCACGACCGGCGTCCGGGCGCCGGCGGCCCAGTGGAGCATCTCGTGCATGTAGAGCAAACCGTGGGACGAGGTCGCCGTGAAGGTCCGCGCGCCGGCCGCGGATGCCCCGATGCAGGCGGCCATGGCCGAGTGCTCGGACTCGACCGGGATGTAATCGGCGTCGAGCGACCGCTCGGTCACGTAGCTCGCGAGCTGCTCGACGATCTCGGTCTGCGGGGTGATCGGGTAAGCGGCGATCACGCCGGGCCGCGCCTCTCTCGCGGCCGCGGCGACGGCCTTGTTGCCGGTCGCGATCGTCAGCATTGGCCGGCCTCCTCGGCGAGCAGGCGCCGGTGGTTCCGCTCCATGGACGCGGCGAGCGCGGCCCGCGCCTCGGCCGAGATCCCCCTGAAGCGCCCCTGGGCCCCGAGGTAGTCGTCCAGGAGCGCGGGCCGCTTCATGGCGGCCTTCGAGACCGGGTTGATCCGGAGCTGGCCGTGTTCGCGCTCGTAGAGCACCCACAGGCCGGTCTTGACGGCGAGCTTACCCATCTCGACCGATCGCTCGGCCGAGTACCGCCAGCCCGGCGGGCAGGGGGAGAGGAGGTGAATGAACTTCGGGCCGGGGATCGAGAGGGCCTTTCCGACCTTGGCGTAGAGGTCCTGGGGGTACGCGGCGCAGGCCGTCGCCATGTACGGGAGGTCGTGGGCCGCGATAATCCGGTCCAGGTCCTTCTTGGTCTCGGTCTTGCCGCCGGGCGTCGTGGTCGTCACCGCGCCCACCGGTGTCGAGCCCGAGCGCTGCATTCCCGTGTTGCCATAGGCCTCGTTGTCGTAGCAGATGTAGAGAAAGTCCGTGCCCCGCTCGAGCGCGCCCGAGAGGGCCTGGATCCCGATGTCGACCGTGCCGCCGTCGCCGGCGTAGCAGATCACGTTTGTCTTCCTGCCTGCCCGACGGAAGGCCGCGGCCATCCCGGACGCGGTCGCGGCCGCCGCGGCGAAGGCGATATTGTAGACGTTCACGTTCATCGCGGTCGCCGGGTAGACTCCCTGGAGCACGGCCGTGCAGCAGGCCGGCACGACCAGGACTGTGTCGGGCCCGGCCGCCTTCAGGACGTAGCGCAGCGAGAGCGAGGAGGTGCAGCCCGCGCACGCGGTCGTGCACTT
>CAZCUJ010000016.1:0-51901 GCA_964501565.1 uncultured Methanospirillum sp. | reverse complement strand
TAGATTATTGTATTTATTTTATTGCCGTGCAACATTGCACGGCAACTGCAGTCGTCACGGACGGGAGAAGGGCGGGAGGGCCTCCTCCTCAGGCCCAGGAGATTCTTGTCAGCGAGTCGATGATCGGGCCGTTCGGCGCCTTCAGCGTGACCGTGTCGCGGAAGTCGTTCCAGATCGGCGCGGGCAGTCCCCAATAGAGCTCCGTCGCCGTGTCCGTGCCGCTGCCCGTGTTGAGCGTCACCGTCGTGCCCGCCGGGAGGACGAACGGTCCGAAAGTGTAGACGTGGATCGACTCCCGGTCGTGAATCCAGCAGCCCTCCAGGTCCACCGGTGCGCTGCCCGTGTTCTGGACGGAGACCCGCTCCTTCGCGAGGTCGAGGTTGGTGAACTTCAGCGTATATTCGGACCCCGGCGTCACCGTGACCGTCGGCGTCACCGTTGGTGTCGGAGTCGGCGTCGGGGTCGACCCGCCGAGTGAGTTGAAGCAGACCACCACGTCCGCGAAGTCGATCCGGCCGTTCCCATTGAAGTCGAACGCGTCCACGGGCTCGTTCGCCGCGATCCAGGTCATCTGGTTGAAGAGCAGAACGACATCCGCGAAGTCCGCGCGGCCATTGCCGTTGACATCGTCGTATACCCCGTCACGGTTCGTGTCGGTCGGCGGCGCCGCGCCACCGGGCACCGTCTGTGGGCGAGGCGCCGGCGGACCGCCTCGGGCATACTTCAGCGCGCCGTTCGTGTAGTCCAGGTACCCGATGTGCGGTATGCCCGCGGCATCCAGCGCGAGCGAGGTGTGCATCCCGACCTCGCCGTCCGAGTCCACGGTCTCGGTATGCCAGCCTGCACCGTCCTTCCAGGCGTACTTCAGGTCGTCGTTCGTGTCGTCGAAGTAGCTGATCCTCGGGTTGCCCGCCGAGTCCAGGTCGAGGGACGAGGACCACCCGACCCAGCCCTCGGAGTCCACGACCTCCGTGTGCCAGCCCGTGCCGTCTTTCCAGGCGTACTTCAGGTCGTCCTTGGTGTCGTCCGTGTCGTCGAAGTAGGCGATCCGCGGGTTGCCCGCCGCGTCGAGCTTCAGGGAGGAGCACTTCCCGACGTACCCCTCCGCGTCCGCGACCTCGGTATGCCAGCCCGACCCGTCCTTCCAGGCATACTTCAGATCGTCGGTGTTCTCGTAGAGATAACTGATCCGCGGGTTGCCCGCTCCGTCCAGCGCGATGGAGGTGTACCAGCCCGCGATGTAGTGCGAGTCCACAACCTCGGTATGCCAGCCCGAGCCGTCCTTCCAGGCATACTTCAGGTCCGACCGCGCCGACCAGTCGTAGTAGCTGATGCGCGGATTGCCGTCCGCGTCGACCGCGATGGACGTGTACCAGCCGACGAACCCGTCCGAGTCGACGACCTCGGTGTGCCAGCCCGTCCCGTCCTTCCAGGCGTACTTCAGGTCGCAGTTCGTATCGTCGGCGTAGCTGATCCGGGGGTTGCCCGCCGAGTCCAGCGCAAGCGACGTGTACCAGCCGACAGTACCGTCCGCGTCCACGGTCTCGACGTGCCAGTTCGACCCATCGTGCCAGGCGTATTTCAGGTCCCTGTTCGTGTCGTCGAAGTAGCTGATCCTCGGGTTGCCCGCCCCGTCCAGCGCGAGCGAGGTGAAGAACCCGACCCGGCCCGCCGAGTCCACGGTCTCGATCCGCCAGTCCGTGGCGGAAGCGATCCCCGTGCCGAACCCGACCAGCAGCACGACCGCGAGCAGGATTATCGGCAGTCGATGCGTCCGGGTCCGCATCATCCCGTCTGTCACGATCAACTATCACGAAGAGCGGCAATAAACCCTCCCGGGCCGGCATTGCCGTGCGCGGGACCGGGCACCAGTTCGTCCGCGAAGATCCCCGTGGCTTTCGTTCGCGCCGGATCCGTCGCGACTCGCGGAGAGGTGGATCGCATGCAAACGGTTTTCCCCGGACGCGCCGACTACCCTCCCACGATGGCTCCCGGAACAGGATCGTCCGGGCACCCTCACCTGCCGCCCGACTCTCTGCCCGGACCAGGCATGGCCGGCGGGCGCCTCCGGCGGAGCGGGATCGAGGTCGTGGGGGATGTCCCCTGGGGCGCGCACTTCTGCCAGTTCTACGAGACGGCGGAAGACCTGGTCGACACCCTCGTCCCGTACTTCCGCGAGGGGCTCCTCGCCAACGAGTTCTGCATGTGGATCACCTCCGCGCCGCTCGGGTTGGACGAGGCCGTCCACGCCCTCGCGACAGCCGTGGCCGACCTGGATGCGCGACTGGCGAACGGCCAGATGCAGATCCTCGACTACCGCGACTGGTACGTCCGTGACGGGCGATTCGACGCTGCCGCGGTACTCCAGGGCTGGCTCGACCGGCTTGGTGATGCACGGCGGCGCGGCTTCGAGGGGCTCCGCCTCTCGGGCAATACCTTCTGGCTCGAGGAGGCGGGCTGGGACGACTTCTACCGGTACGAGACGATGATCAACGATGTCATCGGCCAGCACCGGATGCTCGCACTCTGCACTTACTCCCTCGAGCGGTGCGGGGCCAAGGAGATCGTGGACGTCATCGACAACCACGAGTTCGCACTGATCAAGCGCCACGGGCGGTGGGAGGTCCTCGAGAGCGCGGCACACAAGCGGGCCGAGCAGGCGATCCGAGAGAGCGAGGACCGGTTCCGAAGCCTCTTCGCCTCGATGCGTGAGGGGGTCGCGCTGCACGAACTGGTCTACTCACCTGACGGCCGGGCGGTGGACTACCGAATCATCGACGTGAACCCGGCGTTCGAGGAGAATACCTCGATCCCGGCCGCGGAGATCGTCGGCTTGCTCGCGACGGAGGTCTTTGGGACGGACGAGCCGCCGTTCCTGGAGGTCTACCGGCGGGTGGCCGAGACGGGGGAGGCGGACTCCTTCACGGAGTTCTTCGAGCCGTTGGGACGCCACTTCCAGGTCTCGGTCGTCTCCACGCGGCCGGGTACGTTCGCGACGGTCTTCCAGGACGTCACCGAGATCCGCCAGGCCGCTGCGGAACTGCAGGAGTACGCGGCTGAGCTGGCGCGGTCGAACGAGGAGCTGCAGCGATTCGCATACGTCGTGAGCCACGACCTTCAGGAGCCGCTGCGGACCATCGTCAGCTTCAGCCAGCTCCTCGAGCGGCGTTATGAGGGGGAGCTCGGCCAGGATGGAGACGAGTACATCGAGTTCATCGTCGACGGCGGAATCCGGATGCAGACGCAGATACAGGACCTGCTCGCCCTCTCCCGAGTGACGACGACGGGGCGGGCCCTCGAGGTAACGGATACGGGCGCCGCGCTCGACGGTGCCCTGCGCGGGCTCGGGGGAGCGATCAGCGTCTCGGGCGCGACCGTCGAGGCAGGGCCCATGCCGGGGGTGATGGCCGACGCGACCCAGCTCGAGCAGGTTTTTTCGAACCTGGTCGGTAACGCCATCAAGTACCGCCGCCCGGGCGTGCCGCCCTTGATCCGGGTCTCGGCCCGGCGCGTGGGGGCGCGAGTCGAGTTCGCGGTGCAGGACAACGGGATCGGGATCGACCCCAAGCATCACGAGCGGATCTTCGTCATCTTCCAGCGCCTCCATACCCGCGAGGAGTACGAGGGGACGGGCATCGGGCTCGCGATCGTGAAGCGGATCGTCGAGCGGCACGGAGGTCGCGTCCGGGTCGAGTCGGTGCCGGGCGAGGGATCGACCTTCTTCTTCACGATGGTCCCCGCAGATGAGAAGTCTGGCGGTCAGGCCTGAGGGCCGCGCGGCACGGGAGAGGACGGTTCTCCGCACGCCTCCCGTTCGACGAGCCGGCGAGGGACGTCACCGGCCGAGAGGGCCGAGAGCTGCCAGATCGCGATCTCGTTGAGCCGCCGGAGCCGTTCCTCCTGCGGTACGCCCGCACGAATCAGCTCGGCACTCACGGTCTCGAGGCCGGCGAGGACGAGGAGTTGCTCGATGCTCGCGGCTTCCCGCATAGTGCCCCGGTTCCCCGCGTGGGCGGCTCGCCAGTCCTCGGCCGTCCGGCCGAAGACGGCGACGTTGAGGAGGTCCGCCTCACTCCGGTAGACGGCGGCCGCCTGGGCCGGCGTGATCGACGGCGGGACGAGGTTCTCGCGGATCGCCGCGGAGAGGGCGCGGTAGTTCAGGCGGGTGAGGGCCCGACCCAGGTCCCACGCCTCCGAGCGGCGGCGGCCCGCGTCCTCCTCGAGGCGCCCGAGCCGGGCGATCAGGTAGAGCCGGAACTCGGGGCTGAGCCAGGATCCGAACTCGAGGGCGATCTCGCGGTGGGCGAAGACCCCGCCGTGGGGGCCCCCCGTCTCCACGATCCCCCGCCCTCCGGTGGCCTCCGTCCAGCGCCCGGGCGTGAGGCGGATGCCGTCCCGACAGGCCTCATCGAGGAGGGCCTCATACCCGGCGGCGTCGAACCCGGGGGTGTTGAGCCGCTCCCAGACGCCGAGAAAGCGGATGGTGTCGGGGCTCGCCAGCCACTCTTCGAGGAGCGCATTGCCCTCGAGATGCCGGACCATGTCCGTGAGCGAGACGTAGTCCTGCCCGCCGCGCGAGACGACGGTTATCGGCTCGCCCTGTACCTGGATCGTCCCGGTTTTCCTGCGTGCCATCCTCGCACCTCGCTGCCGCCCCGGCCCCGCCGGTACGGTCTCGTCGGACCAATACTCGCACCTCCGTCAAATAATGTTCGGTCGCGCGCGGCATCACCCGGGTTTCCGGCCCGAAAGGCAGACGGCCGGACGACCGACTGTACCACGAACCCCGGGACAAACCGTTCTCCTCCACCAAATGTAGATACCTCCGTAGTGGAGCGGGAGACCGGCGGCTCGACGAACGAGATCACTGGCTCGTGGATACGTCGGCCTCAGTGGAGCAGAGCCGACACAACGTCGCATGTTTGGCCGAGCCAGAGGACCGACGGCGGGCGGCGCGAATGATAGAAGGGGGAGTCTGGCCACTCAGACCATGACAGGGGGGATGAGATGCGTCTCGGTCCAGTTCGAGGCCGCCCCACCGTCGTATGCCGTGTTGAGTCTCCCGACGAGCGTCGCGAGCGCGTCGTAGTACGGGTCCTCGGGGGTCAGGCCCGCGAGCGCTGTGCTGGACGCCTCGAAGATCTGGGTCACGGTCATGCCCATGTACGGGTAGTACATCTCGCCTGCGATGAACGGATCCTTCGGGCTGTAGACAATGTCACCGAAGTCGCCGGCTGTCCCGAGCAGCCCCAGTTCGTCGAGCCTGAGGGTGATCCCGAGCGCCGCCGTCTCCGTCGCGAGCGTCCCGCCGCCGTAGAGCGCCGTCGCCGGGTCGTATGCGTCACACGTGATCTTCCCGGATGGCCCGCTGGTCGCCAGGAACGCCTTCAGGCCGATGAGCCCGATCCCGGTCGGGTTCCACCGGTAGCCGTTGCCGCCGTCGATCACTCCGACCTGGAGCCCGTCGGGGAACGCCACCGGGAAGCACGCCGCGAGGAGCGTCCCTGCCCCCCCCTCGCCCGCGTATGCACCCGGCGGAAATGTCACGTACCGTGCGTTCATGACCGGGTGAGCGCCGGACCAGTGGGCGCGGCCCGTCGCCGTCACTGCCGGGAGGCCGTGGAGCGGCGTGCCCGTCGCCGTGGCCGTGTTCACGTGCGGCCCCGGCTTCCACGGGACCGTTACGCAGAAGGCGGTCGACTCCCCGGGCGAGAGGTCCCGAGGCGGAAGGTGCGAGATGTCGTTCACCGTGTCCGTGACCGTCACGTCCCTCAGCCCGAGGGTGCCCGTGTTGGTGACCAGGAACCGGACGACCGGGTCGACCCCCGCCGGGAATACGGGCGCCCCGGCGACCGTGTCGGCGGTCATCCAGGTGGTGCCGCCGTCGATCGAGACGGATGCCTCGATCGCGAGCGACGTCGTCCAGGCGGAGTACGTCGCGGTGACGGAATCGAAGAGGCCCGTCCTCGTGTCGTACGCCACGGCGGTGAATGCGTGCGTACCCGGCTCCGCCACGGAACTGGCGGAATGCGTGACCGACTCACCGGGATCCAGCGGCGCCGGGTCCGTCGGCCCGTCCCCGGTATCGGAGTCGATCACCACCACGCTCCCGAGGGGAACCTCCCCGCTGTTCGTGACGGTGATCCGGTACCAGAGCGTATCGCCGACCCGGGTGTGAGCGATCGAAAGGACGTTCAGGTCATGCCATGTCGCGTCCAGGTCGGTTCCCGAGACCGCATCGGCCGAGATCTCCATATCGACGGAGAGCCCCGGTGCCGCCGCCGCGGTGCCCGCGAGCAGCGCCGCGAGGAGGATTATCGCCGAGACCGTCCCGGGCCCCGGCACATATCTGCGTGTCATGGTCGATACTCCACGCAGACCCCTTCATCCGCCGGAAGCCGGCGGCAGGACGTGTCCTCTCCGGGACCGATGCGTCGCGGAGAGGCGTGAGAGGTCGCTAGCCATTCAATTGTATTTCGAATATATAGTGCTTCGTAGTCAATCGTCGCGGTGACGACAGCTGATCGACGTTGCAGGCGTGATCTGGCTCTTCAAAAATCCCTATCGGGGGGCTTGCCCTCTCCTCCAGCGTCCCTCGTCGCCTGGGATATGTTTATCGTTTCCCGACCCCCAGCTCCGCTCATGACTTTTATAAAACTCCGTTTACGCCACGTCGGGCTGGCCCTCCTCGTCCTCCTTGGCGTCCTGGCCGCGGGCTGCACGATCGATGTCCCGCCCATCTCCATCCAGACCCAGGCACCCACTACTGCCCAGGGTGGGACAGGGCCGGATGCCCCACCGGGAACCTCCGCCGTCGCGACGACGGCTCCACCGGCAACCACGGGGACGTCGCGGACCACCGCCGCCACGACGACCCCGGTGACCACGACCCCGTCGCCCACGACCCCGGCGCCGGTTACAACCACCGCGACGACCGATACGACCACTGATCAGACTACGAGCCCGACAACCACCGGTACGACCACGGGAACAACGACCGGAACACCCTCCGGGCCCACGACCAATACGACCACGACGACCGTCAATACCACCGAAACCGCGACCGAAACGACCACGGAGACCACGGTTACGACGACCGATACAACCGCGAACGTCACCCCGGAGCCGACGCACTGCGCGGTCGACTTCTCCGCGAGCACCACCAGCGGGCAGGCCCCGCTCACGGTCACCTTCACCTCGACCACTGGCTGCGACGCCCAGAAGCGGATCTGGAACTTCGGCGACGGTGGCCCCGAGGCGGCCATCGAGGGCGGACCGACCGAGACCTACACCTACAACGAGCCCGGCACCTACACCGTCCGGCTCGAGGAGAAGCTCTACGGCACCGGCGCGGAGGACTTCTACCTGGGCACTCACGAGAAGGTCGGGTTCATCCACGTCACCACTACCCCCGCCGTGAACCCCTCCCTGCGCATCACGAACCTGCCCGACCTGGATGTGACGCAGAGGGTCACGCTGGTCCGGCCCGACCTGACATTGCGGCGGGAGATCCCCGAGGTCGTCGACCCGGTAGGCCCGGTACAGGCCCCCGGGGCCTGAGCGCGGCAGCAGTGTCAGTCCGCCACGATCTCGAGGAGCCGGTAGGACGCGGTGGCCGGGTCGAAGGCGACGGCCTCGAACGCCCAGGTATCGTTCGGCGCGAGGTCGTTGCGGTACGCTGACGCAACGCCGATCGGCGTCCCGTTCGCCGCGAGGAGCTCGAACCGGGCCTCGACCACCCCGTACGGCCGGGTGCCGGCGTGACGTATCGTCCCCTTGATGATCGGTACCCCCGAGGCATCAGGCGCGAGCCGGCTCTCGACCAGGACCAGGTCGTCGACGCTGCCGGCATCGTAGACCGTCGGCGCGGCGCCCCCCCCTGGCGTCGATCCGGACGACGTCGTGGCGAGCAGGTCCGTGCCGGCCCACCAGGCGACGCCGGCGGTGACGGCGAGGACAGCGACGACCAGGAGCAGCCAGTGGTGCTTCATGGAAGAGGGGGGGGAGGGAGGGGCGGTCTCCCCCGTCAGACCTCGTTGATCCCGAAGGTATGGAACTTAAACTGATGGGTCCTCACGTCCGGGTCACCGTAGCCCCTCGTGTTGACGCTGACGCAGATCCCCTTGGTGAACACCTGTGGAGATTTGAGCGTGAGGGTCAAATCCTTGACCACGTAGGGGTAACTGCTCGAGGACCAGGCGTTGGTTTTCGGCGGGGGGAAGACTTGCACCTTCGTATCGCCGTTCCAGACGTCCACCTGCCCCAGGACCGACGTGATGCCGCTTGTCCAGTACCGCAGGTAGATCTGCGAGACCTTGGTCGTGGCCTTAGTCGGGATGGTGAAGTGGACCCAGTTATTGCTGTATGGGTACCCCGTTTTCTGGATGAAGTCGAGGCCCCAGCCGTAGTGGTAAAGGTTCGGGTTCGTGAGCAGCGCGGTGTTCTCGACCTGTCCGGCGACGCCGGACTCGTAAACCCAGCCGGCCTGGGCGGCGCCGGCGAGCGCGAGGAGGCAGAGGACCAGGCAGCCGAGCAGGATGCCCCGGTGTCCGCGCACCGATGCGTGTCTCGTGGACATGGTTGTTCACTCCTATCTCCCGGGAGCGATCCCACCCACGCGCCGGAAATGGTGGCGTGCCGGTCGCGTTGGCCCCGGGTGCTCCGCGGGAGCACCATGAGCTCGGGTGTACTGGTAATATTAGAATTTGCCCGGCAACGTTGCACGGCAACCTTGTATTTGTCGCTCTTTTTGCATATTTAACCTAAAAATTTTTTATTCTGTAATTCAATAAATTTGAATATTATCGATAACCACCTCGACCGCGAAGGCCTAGACCACGTGATCACGAGATCTGCTTATTCCCGGAAACCCCTGTATGACCCCCGCCTGCGAACGAAGGATAGTGGACGTGGTGATCCCCATGATTCGCCTCCAAGGGGTGCTCCTGCCAGTATATCGCCAAGAAACGCTTGACGAGCCTGACGACGGTGTAGTGATACCGTAACGGGACGAGGTCGAGCGCGGGCAGGTCGACAACATCGGGGGCGCATGCGTACTGGCCGTTGAGGAACCGGACGTCGGCGATGACGAACGGGATGCCTGTCGGGCGATCGCTCGACCTGGGCTTGGTCGATGATCGCAGCGGGTTTCCGTCCCTTCTTGAGGTCGCAGTCTGAGACTTCGGCGCTGTCGTTCATGCTCTCTGCTCCCGGTCCTCCCGGCACCTGTTCGTGTGTGCTCTCCTGGCGGGGGCGAGGGCCATTGCCCGGCGATGTTGCACGGCGACATCGAAGGGCAAATTTCTATTATACCGTCGGGCGGACGGTGGAATGTCGGAGGATTCCGGCAGAGAGGAGGAAGAGGAGATGCAGATCACAGAACTGAAGCAGGAGTGCGCGTTCGTCGACTTCGGGAACCTGTGCGACAGCCAGGGCCGTTACGACGAGGCGCTGGAAGCCTACGACCGTGCCCTGGGGATCGTCCCCGATGACGCCGATGTGCTCTTCGACAAGGGCGAGACCCTGGTCAAGGTGGGGCGCGGTGACGAGGCCGTGGGCTACTTCGCCCGGGCCATGGCGCTCTACGTCGGCGCGTAGCAAGAGAACACCGCGGGGCCGGCCAGGAGGAGTGGCCGGCGACTCTCATTTTTTTACCTGTCTGGACGATCCGCGAGTGATATGGCCGTCAGGCTCCCCCTTCCTCGTCCCGTGGATTGACCTTGATCGCCCGGTCGTACAGGATCTCCGCGTAGGACGGGCCGGTCTTAGTGGCCTTTTCAAGGTAAATCCGCCAGAGGATGAAGAGCGGCTGGTCGAGCTCGATGCCCAGACCGCCCGCACCCGAGGGGAGCTCGAAGCAGTGGGGATCGCCCTCGCAATCCCGCGCGATCTTGTAGACGTACAGGTACTTCGCGTTGGGGTTGTCCGGGAGAAACTCCTCGGCGGTGCCGTTGAAGTCCCGGTCGGTGATCGACCCCACGCCGTTCCAGACATCCGCGCCGTTGATGACGAAGCTCGCGTACGTCGCCTTCCCTGTTGCCACGTGGTTGACCCCGTAGACGATGATGCACTCACCGCTGCGATTGCCCAGCGTGACGGGAGGGTCCCGCAGGAAGTCGTAGTACTCCGAGGTGTTGAAGAACGGCGGCGACGGCGAGTTGACGTCCTGGTTCGCCGACCAGAGGTACGCGGCGTCGTTGGTGGGGCCGACGGCGTTGACCCCCCGCTGGATCGCGTCGCCCCCCGCCGGGAAGCCCGGGCTCGTCGGGAGCTCGGTGGCATTCAGGGCGCCGTACCGGTCGAGGATCGCCATCTGGAGTTCCTCGAGGTCGTCGGCGAGGTCGAGCTCCGTCGTCCCCGTCCCGCGTACGCGCAGCGGTGGGTAGTCGAAGGGATCGGGCTCTGTAGCCTCCCGGGGCGTGATGCGGAAGACGGTCGCGGGGGGGTTGTCGATGTACTCGGAGCCGGCCTCAGGGTCCGTGAAGAGGGCCGGCCGGAGGGCCATGAGGAACGAATCGGAGCTGTTCTCGAGGCCCATGTTGAGCATCGATGAAGGGAAGACCTGGGTGTTTATGATCTCCTCGGGGTAGCCCGCCGACCGGGCGGCCTCGCGGATGCGGCGGTCGATAGTCCGGTCGGCCGTCGCGACGATCAGGGTGGCCTGGTCGAATGGGTCACCGGCCGACCCGTTCGGTGTCCCGCTGGTGTTGATCACCAGGTTGTTGAGTGGATCGGCGACGTTCGCGAAGACCCACCGGGTCTCGTTGCCGAACATCCGGTCCATCAGGAGGTAATCGACGCTGAAGTAGCGGCACTCGGGCGGGGTCTTTCCGACGAAAACGACGGCCTCGTCAGGGCGGAGCTTCCAGAACGAGGACGCGTTAGCGCTCACGCCGAGCTTCTCGGCGATGATCGCGAACGTTTCGTCGACCTTGTACCCGGGAGCCGGCGGAACGAAGTAGGAGAGGTATCGCGTGGCGGGATTGTTCCCATACGCGGATGGCAGCACGCCCTCGTCGAGCAACGTGACGAAGTCGAAGAAGCCCAGGTCTCCCTCCTGGACCGTGAACCCATCCTCCTCGAGCGCCTGGCGGAAGGCCCCGGCGTCGCCCGCCGTGGCATTCTGCTGGCTGCCAGTGGGGGGATCCACGGGCATGAACGTCGTCGCGGCACCGACGATAAGGACGAGAGTGAGGAGACAGGCGAGGGCGAAGAGGTATCTCATGACAGCGAAGATAGTGGCAGGGGATGATAATAATTTCTAAATAATTTGGAGAGATTTTGTGAGTCCCCCCCAGGATCGCCGTCATTCTCCGAACGTCACGCCGCGTCGCGAGCGGGCAAGGTATTTGGAACGGGCCGTCTCAGAGGAACACGAGATGCCCCCCCTCGCACGTCAAGCCGGCCCGGTCACCATCGTCGTCCCGCCGTTCTGGACCGGCGCCTCGGCCCTCGTCGCCGCCCTCGTCGCCGTCACCAGTCTCTGCGGTCTCTTCCTCGAGGAGACCTACGCCCGCGAGACCGCGTCCTGGGCTGCCCAGGCCGCCGGCCAGGACGCCGCGAACCTGCTGGTCGCCGCCCTGCTCCTCGCCACCGTCGTGTTCGTGCGCCGCGGCTCGCTCCGTGCCTACCTCGCCTGGCTCGGCCTCCTGCTCTACCTGGTCTACGCCTTCGCGATCTACGCCTTCGCCGTCCGCTTCCAGTTCCTCTTCCCGATCTACGTCGCGGTCCTCGGCCTCTCGTTCTACGCCCTCGCGGGGGGCCTGCTCGCGGGCAGCCCCGCCCGGCTCGGTCTCGCCCTCCGGCGAAACCGGTGGTCGTCCGCCACGGCCCTCTTCCTCTTTGTCGTCGGCGGCCTCTTCGGCCTGCTGTGGCTCGCCGAGATCGTCCCGGCCGCAGTCTCAGGCGTCCCGCCCGCGTCCCTCGGGGAGAACGGCTTGGTGACCAACCCGGTCCACGTCCTTGACCTGGCCTTTCTCCTGCCGGGGATGGTCGCGACCGCCTATCTCCTCCGGCGGGGCGCCTTCGCCGGCCGCCTCGCGGCCTCCCCCCTCCTGATCTTCGCCGTCGCCATGGGCCTGGGGATCCTGTTCGGATTCGGGTTCTCGGCCGCGCGAAGTCTTCCCGTCCCGCTCCCGGCGGCGGTCCTGGTCACCGCAATCGTGGTCACGGGCGCCGTGCTGGCCACGCTCTTCCTGCGGGAGGTCGAGACCGGCGGGTAACGGAACGAGCGGCCGCGGGGCCGCATGGAACGCGTATGGGGCAAGACCACACCACGTATATCGGTGAATTTATCTATTCTCAGTCGTCTATACCACCGTACTCCTGAGAACACAGGAGGATAAAAGGGGGGAAAAGAGATGGAAAATGGAGGTATCGTCCGGTATGGATGGCTCAGGGCCATGTACATCTGGACCATCCTCGGCGCGGGAGGGTTCGGCCTGGCGATCCTGTTCCTTCCCGAGATGACGAGAGCGGCCATGGGGTTCCCCGCCCAGGACCCCCTGCTCTTCGGAATCGTCGCGTGCGTTTACATCGCGTTCGGCCTGCTCGCCGTGCTGGGGTACCGGTCGCCCGTCCGGTTCGCACCGGTACTCCTGCTCCAGCTGACATACAAATCGATCTGGTTCCTCGCGGTTCTGCTGCCGGCTGCGTTCGCGGGGTCCGTGCCCATCTATGGCTGGGGTCTCGCCGCGATCTTCGCGACCTATATCATCGGGGACCTCGTCGCGATCCCGTTCCCGATCCTCTTCGAGCGGGAGACGGCGGAGGTCGCCCGGGGGCGGGTGACGGTCGTCCACCACTGAGACAGACCACCGGGTGTTCGTGGCGGGGGGTCGACGACCTCCCGCCGCCCGGGATGGTTTCCGCGCTGGGCCGCGAGTGGTCGGGCTACGTTCCGCGAGATCCCTTCCTGTCTTGGCCCGGGCGGTGCCGGCGCTGCACGGAGCCCGGGTTTCCGCAAACGATACGTGGGGCGCCGGCGAGATCGATCCGCGCATGGTCGAGTTTACACCCACCACCAGCACCGACCTCCCGGGGATCAAGGAAATCTACGATCACTACATCCTTTCGACGATCGCGACCTTGCACGAATCTCTGGTCCCGGTCGAAAAGGTGCCCGAGTACGTGCCCGTGGACGACCCGCGGCACCCCTCGCTCGTCATCCGCTCCGGGGGCGTGGTCGTCGGTTTCTGCTCCTGCTCCCCGTATAAACGACGGTCGGCCTACGTCAGGACGGCCGAATTGAGCGTCTACCTCCGGCCGGGCTGCACGGGCAGGGGGGCTCGGAACGGTCGCCCTGACGCGGCTTGAGGATGCGGCGTCAGCAGCCGGAATCCGTGTATTGATCGGAACCGTCTGCAGCGAGAACGTCGCCGGCATCCGGCTGATGGAGCGCCGCTGCTATGCTCGGTGCGGGTGCCTGCGCGGCGTGGCGGAGAAGTTCGGGCGGGCCCTGGATGTCGTGCTCTACCAGAAGGAACTGTAGCCCCGGCCCACCCCGCGCTGTCGCGGGCGCCGTTACCATCCCACCGCGCGGGGGTCGGTGGCCCACCTCGCCCTCTCGTCCTCAGTCATCTTCGTCCCCTCGGTATCGCCTGCCCCCTTTAGAGCCACCAGGCTCTGGTCGAAACACGCCCGCGCCGCGGTGAAGTCGTCGTCATCGATCATGCAGTGGGCGGTCCCCATCTCGCGCAGGGCGCGGCCCTCGTACCCTCGGTTCCCAAGCGCCCGAAACCGCTCGAGGCTGTCGGCAAGACGAAGCAGTGCCCGGCGCGGATCGGTGTACCGGTAAGCTATTCCCGACTCGAGGTTGATCTTCGCCCGCAGGTCGGCCAGCTGCTCGACTATCGCGCCGCCCGCATCGCCGTCACCGATCCGGGCCTCTGCGCGATCGCAGGCCCGCCAGCTCTCGAGAAAGCACTGCTGCGCGGCCTCGAACTCCTCCTTGAGGCCGCTCGCCTCTCCCCGGTACCGGCGGACGGCCCCGATGTTCAGGAGAGAGCACGCCTCGCCGTACAGGTTGCCGACCTGCCGCTTGACGGCCAGGCTCTTCTGGTGGACATCGAACGCCGTATCGAGATCGCGCAGCCGCTCGTAGACGTGCCCGATCTCGTCGAGGAGATACCCCTCCCGCTCCTGGTCATGGTGCGCCCGGTAGAGCGCGAGGCTCACGCGGTAGAGCTCGAGTGCCTCGCCGTACCGCTTCTCTCCCGCCAGGATCGCCCCCATCATCGTTTGCGACTGCGCGGTCCCCGCCCAGCCGTCGGGAAGGTCGAGGTAGATGTCCAGACTCGTGCGGTACTGCTCGTACGCCTCGCGGCCGCGGTGGGTGAGGCGGAGAAGGTCCCCCTTCTTGAGGTACGCGTCGGCCAGTGCATCGCGGCGCTTGAGCGCCTCAGCGCAACGGATCGCGTGCGTGACCAGGCGGTCAGCGGCCTCGAAGTCCGAGCTCCAGATCGACCGGTCGAAGATCCGGAGGGCGAGATCGAGGGCCCGGTCGTACTCCCGGGCTTCGAAGTAGTGCCGTTCCAGCTCGAGCTCGGCCCGGGCCCGTTCCGCCCGCCGCCGGATCGCCTCGGGCTCGTTCCGCAGATCCCCGAGTCGCGACTCGAAGCCCCGCGCTGCCAGGGCGTGCTGCGCAACGGCCTGCAGGCGCGGCAGCTCGTCCCGGCAGTACTCCTTGATCCAGGGCGCGACGAAGTCGTACCGCTCCCCCTCGACGTGTCGGAAGACGGGGCTCGACTCGAGCTCGTTCTTGAGCCGCCAGAGCTGCAGGGGCCCTCGCTCCTCGAGCGCGCCAGCGATCTCCAGGTGAAAGGGCGTGCCCAGGATGCAGAGCAGGTTCGCGCGATCACGCTGGTCGTCATTGCCCAGGAAGCAGGCCCGCCCCGCGGTCTCGAGACCCCCGGCATCGATGACGGCCGCGAACCCGGCGATGTCAGGGGCGAGCCGCCGCGCCACCAGCTGGTTGAAGCACGAGACGAGGACGACGGGTTCGCCCAGTCGGTCTCGCAGGTACGCCGCGACCTCTTCGTCGTGGAGGTCGATGGCATACCGGAGCCGGGCGAATTCCTGGATATCATCAGACTCGAAGGGCTGCAGATCGACTTTCAGCCCCCCTTCGTCGCCGAGACGCGAGACGAGCTCCTCGAATCCTTCGTGCTCGTCACCCGCCCTGCGCTCGTCCGCAATCACGAGGACGATGCATGGATAGCCGGGTATCGCCTTCACGAGGTCCCGGAGGAGCGCCCGGTCGGGCCCGGTGGCGAGGTGCACGTCATCGAGGATCAGGACAAGACGATGGTCCGCGCCAGGCTCGTCGCTCAGCATCGTCCCGATCCGGTTCAGGACCTCGCTGAACGTATCGAGGACCAGGTCGTATCGGCCATCTGGCGTCCGGCTCCCCGCAGCCAGCCGGTCCTCCACCATCCCGGTGGCCACTCCCAGTGGGGTTGCGATCACCTTCGGGGCTACGCTCGAGACGGCAGCGTCGAGCAAATCGAAGAGGATCGAGATCGCGCGCTGGACCCGCTCGTCCTGGAGGATCGCCTCGAACCTCCCGAAGACCGTCTGCTCCCGGAGTTCCCCGACGACCTCCAGGAAAGTTTTGTAAGCCGTCCCGTGTGTCTCCTGGAACCCCTTCCGGATCACCACGTGCGTCCGGACGGCATTCTCCGGGGGAGCCAGGTCGTACTCGAGCCGGGACATGAGCGAGCTTTTCCCCAGGGCCCCCCTGCCCGGGATCAGGACAACCCGGCCTTGATCCGTCGCGCCCAGGATGAACTTCGTGATCTGCTGCCGTTCCCGTCCCCTGCCCGCGAATCGGTTCGGCGGGCAGGGCCCCAGTGTCTGTTCGATCCCTTCCATGGTCCCGACGACTCCCGCGTTCGTCACGAGCTCGCGGCTTCGGTATCTCCGCGATCACCGGGGCTCCACCGGCGGAGCCTGAGGCAGGCGGGTCGGCTACTCGATCAGAAGCTCACCCTGGACCCCGTCCGGACCGCCCAGGCGCCAATCGACCGATGGCGCCCATGGATGGTAGAGGATCAGCCGGTACGACAGGACGCCGGAGTCGCGCCACCAGGACTGCGTGAAGTAACACCGCCGGTAGGTGGTCCCCATGTACCGCACGGCCGCGAAGCCGAAGAGCGTCACCCACGGGGCCCCGTCGAACTGCGTGATTCCCCCGCCCTGGATGGTCATCTCAAGCGTGACGGGGTCGCCCATGTACGTCCCGGAGAAGGTTCCCGCCCCCGTCCAGGGTCCGTCGCCCCCCGGGCGCTGCGCCCGGCCCTCCAGGTCCACGAGGTCCCCGATCACGTCGGTGGAGAAGAGGGGGTCGTGGATCGTGACGCCCGACGCCTTCCACATGATCGTCGTAGGGGGGCTCGGCTCGCGAGCGAGGTCGTCGATCCTGTTGCGACCGGTGTTCAGTGTTACCACGAGAATTCCTCCGCCATGGCTCTCTCCTTCGCCGCCTACCGGGGTCACCCGGCCCGTCAACCCCCGGGACATGGTTCGGGGGAATGGGCATCAAGACGATCCTGGTTGCACCCTGATCTCGACAGCGGGGGCATATGAATATTTGCCGTGCAACATTGCACGGCATTCGTGAACACGGAGGATAGGGGCTCGTTTTCCTAACGCAAAGCAGATACGACGAGAAATGGAATGGCCATGAAACACAACCCCTGGCTATCGCACAGGAAGGAAAAAGCACGGGGGGAGACCCTCGCGGTTCGAGCAGCGTTACCAGACCTCCCAGTGCCTGAAACCGTTGACGAGCGGGATGGAGACACCTCCATTCGCCACCGTGACATGGTAATACGTGCCGCCTGCACGGATGCCTTTGAACATGGTCGGGGCAACCGAACACTGCAGCCTCGTCCCGGCGGCGCTCACCGCCTGAGCCGGTGCCGTCAGCACCTGCCTGCCGTCTTCCCGGACGAACGAGACCTGGGAGCCGGTCGTGAACCCGTTTCCGTCGATCACGAATATCCCCGAGATCCGCCCGTACATGTCCGTGTTCGGCGAGACCCTGACGACCCGTACCGGGGAGGCAGTCTTGGAGAAGACGCCCGCCTTCCATGACGATACCTGGCCGGGGTTCTGCACATGGACCGAGTAGAGGCCCGGCGGCGCGCTGGCTGGCAGGGAGAGTAATCCCGCGATCCGGGTCCAGGACCAGCCCGACTCGGCGAGGGGGTATGTCACGCCGTTCGCTGACCGGATCCAGGCCTGGGCGCCGTAGACGAAGCCGGAGCCGTACACGGCGTAGAGGCCAAAATAGCCTGTGCTTGAGACGGTGACCAGCGAGTCGCCGGCGATAGTGGGCAGCTTGTAGAAGACGCCCGCCATCGAGACGGCGGTCTGGCCGGGATTCTGCACAAAGACCGTGTACGTCCCGGGCGCAGCCGTGGCGGGGATGGTCAGGGTACCACTGATGCTCCCGGGGGTCCACGCCCTCTCTATGACCTGGTAGGGCACGCCTGCCGGCGATCCGACCCAGACCTGGGCGCTGTACAGGAACCCGGTGCCGTACACGGTGTATGGGATGGTCCACCCTGTGGCGGGGACACTGGCGAGGCTGTCGCCGGAGACCGTGGTTGCCGATGCCGCCGAAGCGCCTGCGGCCAGCGCCAGCAGGACGCTGGCAGCGATGACGAGGATATGCGTCCATCTCATGATTGTCCACCTCTTCCCGCGGTACGGGTCCGTGTGGTGCCAGGAGCCGCGGGGTGGCGACCCGTGGCCGGGGCGGAGAACGCGTCCCGGGCTCCAGGGATGGTTTTTCGATATTTATCTATCTATATTTGCCACGCAACGTTGCACGGCAACCTTGTAATCTCCGTTCTTATCGCGATTGCTCTCCGTCAGAGACTGTTTCTACAGGGCATCGCACATGAGGGACAGGGTGGCGACAGGCCATCGGTTCCGGGATCGGATGGGAGAGTCAGTCAGCGCCGTGGAGGGAGATCCCCGTCTTCTTCACGAGTGCCTGGGCGAACGGGCCGACGAGCAGCCCCCAGAGCGCGAGCCCGGCGTAGTCGGCAAGGGAGCCGAAGGTGGGGTTGCTGAGATAGAGCTGCGAGAACCCGACCCCGGCCAGGATGAGGACGGTGACGAGGAACGAGCCGACCTCGTAGAGCCGCAGGCGGAGGTCGGCGAGCGACGCCCGGTCCTCCACCGTTCCCGCGGGCTCGGGATAGTGCCGGACGCCGAACCCCTCGGCCCGTTGCGGTGCCGGCGCGCCGAGGTCCATCTCGACCGTCGGCCGGTCTAGGCAGGCCGCGATCGCCTCCTCCACCTCCCGGGCGCGCGCCTCGAGTGGACCGAGGTCGTCGTTCGGGGTGAGCCTGAGAAGATCGTTCCAGAGTTCGTGGAGTCTCCTGAGGCACGCATCGCAGTTCTCCTTCCGCTCACAGGTCCCGGCCATGGTCCGCAGGTCGAGGAAGACCTGGCGATAGCGAACCTCTTTGCCGTCGAGGGCGGCAACGGCGTCGACCAGGACGGCCGGCCGCTCCTTCGCGGGTGCGGTGTCGTACTCCCGAAGAAGGGCCGCCCGCAGGTCCGCGTAGAACCTGATCTCCGGTGGGACGCGGAGGTCGCTCGCTCCGGGGCCTTCCTTCTGGATCTCCCTCTCGTATTTTACCAGCTCGGCGAGGAACCTATGGACGTTGGCGAAGGCGTTGTGCCATGGCGAACGCTGAGTGTTCCACCGCTCCCAGATCTCTCCGGCGGACTCGAGGAGCGTCGCGGCCTCCTCGACCTCGCCGAGCTGGAGCTTCCGGTCAACGGCATCGACCTGGTCCAGGAGGTACGACTTGAACGGGTTCGGCCGCCATCCGTCCGGTACTTCGAACTCCCCGTCCTGCCGGACGTGGTACGAGAGGACGCCGAGGTCCTGGAGGACTTCGTCCCGCTTCTTGCCGCGGGCCTCGTACGTGAAGACGGCGACGCTCACCAGGACGGCGGCGAGGAGGAGGGCGAGCGGCAGGAGCCATCCGTCCCGGACGGTCACGCCGACGGGAACGCGGGCGGTCGCGTTCGCCGAGGTGAACCAGATCTCGCCCGCGTATCGCCCGGCGGATGAGGCGTTCGGCAGGTCGAGACCGACCGAGACGGACTGGAGGCTCCCGTTCGCCATGGCGTCGGGGAGGCCCGTCACCCGGACGAGGTCTGCGGAGAGAACCTGCCCATCCGGGGAGGCGAGGTCGGTCGGGACGAACCGGAGACCGGTGAGGTTCTGGCCGGCCGACAGGACGAGGGCACGCACGGGCTGGTCGTCTCGCGAGGCTTCGACGGAGACGTTGGCGGGATGGACGACGATGGCCTGGGCGACCGAACAGGCCAGAAGGACGAGGAAGAGGACAGCGATAGGGATCGTTCGGCGAAGAGAATGCACGAGAGCTCACCGCAGTCTGCTGTCGGCCATTGAGGAGTTAAAGCGTGCTGGTCCGGCTACGGCGCGATCGTCCCCCGTCCGTATCGGCGGCGGCGGTGTACCTGGAACTCGACTCTTCCCGAGAAGATCGGAGATCGTCGAGAACCGCTCGGGTCGGCGGTGAGCATACGCCTTCACGGGCGGGAGAGGGAGAGGGTCGTCAGGCCCAGTGGGCGCGGCGGCCCGCGGGCCGGATGACGATCTGAACCGCCGGCTCGCCGTCCCAGACGATCTCGCTGAGGGACGCGTCCGCGCAGAGCGATCGTCCGTCGAGCCGGTTCATCCGAACTGCGGGGACGTGCATGCGAGCGCCGTGCAGGGTCTGCCGGACATGACCGCACATCTCCTCCCGCTCGGCCGGGTCGACCAGGTCGACGATCGGCCTGCCGACGAGTCCGTCTTCCCGGCCCGCGGCGAACATCTGTTCGCCAGCCGGGTTCGCGTAGATGATCCGCTCCCCGGAGGAGACGAGGATCGAGTCCGGCGAGGACTCGGCGAGGTGGCGGTGGCGCTCCTCGCTGACCTGAAGCCGGTCGAGGCCCCGTCGGGCGTTCCAGATGAAGAGCGCCGAGACGACCAGCATTTCCGTGAAGAAGACCCGGTTCAGGAGCGCGTACAGGAGGGAGACGTCGCGATACGAGAGGACGGAGGTGGCGCCGATCAGGGCGACGAAGACAGCCGTCGCGGCGAACGGCGCCGGGCTCCACCGGATGGAAAAGGTCAGGTAGAGCGGTATAAAGTAGAGAATCCAGACGGTCAGGCCGAGTGGGGTGATCAGGTCGAGGTAGAAGACCAGGGCGGTGAGGACCGCGATGAGGGTGACAACCCCGAGCGTACGCTCCTCCCACCACACCGGACGGAGGGGGGTGCTTGCGTTCATGAAATGTGCTTCCATCCCAGGAATATAAAGATGCTGGACGGACGGGGGACGGTCGTCTCCACTGCGTTCGCGATGGCCGTCCGGGGGCCTCGCGGCCGCATTGGGAGAGAGAAGGTTCCGTGCGGAGAAGCAGGGGACGAGCTGAAACGGTGCTCGGGTTTATCCCCGCCGGCCGTTACCATCAGTCCCGGTACTCGCAGCTCCTTCCTGGTTGAACGGTGGAACGGGTCCGCACTGTCCCCGGCGTGTGGCGGTCCATCCCGCCGGCGCACAGCGCCCGGAACGACGCTGTCGCCACGAACGCGACCATCACCGGGTCGACGGCCGGGAGGAGACCCCCGCACCGGGGCCCATGTGGGTTCGTCCGGGGATCGGCCGAGGCTCCGAGATCCGGACCAACGTCGGCCCCGGTTCGACCAACAGGCTGATATCGGTCGCTCACGATCCCTCGCTGACCTGAACGGGTGACGTGACGACTGCCCATCTCATATGGCCAGCCCTGCCCGGGCGTACCCGTTCCGGAGGAGAAGCATGAATCTGAGACGTGTCGCTGGAGCCGTCGTCGGTATCGTCCTCGCGACGCTGGGGCTGCTGTGGTTTCTGCAGGGAACCGGACTCGTCCGCATCTGCCCCGTGCTCTGTTTCGCCGATTGCGAATGTGTCGAGGGCGGATCGAAGTTCTGGCTGATCGCGGGGGGGATCACGGCCCTGATCGGGGTGGTCCTTGCCGGGGTCTCGGTGCGGCGCGGGAGAGGCTGACGGCCCCCATCCAGCGGTGCATCGGTGAAACCATCGCGGGTGGCGACCCCCTCGTGACGGACCTCGACGACTCGGATCGGATGGGGGCGGGGAACCGCTTCACGACGGCATACACCGATGGTAAGGAAATTCGCTAGCAACGCAGACGATGGCATCGGCGCCGCGAGCGTGGCAACGCTCTTCGATCGCCACTGAGCGGCGATCGCGACCCCAGACCTTCTCAATCCACGAGTTCGCGCCAGGGGCATAGGGCGGGAGGGCGCGGTATCCCCCCTCCGCCGCGTCCGCGTCAGAGCCGGACCCTGACGTCGAAGATATCCTCGAACTTCTCCTTCTCGAACGAGATGACCTCGCCCTTCTCCTTCATCTTCATGAACAGGAACAGATCGCGGTTCATGAGGGAGTTCACGAACGGCAGGATCAGGTTTCGCCCCACCGAGTGAGCCGCCATCGCCGCAGCCGGAACGGGGTTCGCCGTGAGCACCGACGCCGTCGAGCCCCCGATGAGGGAGGGGTCGTTAGGCACGTGACCAGTATTGCCTTGGTGGACGACTTCGCCCCGATCGATCTCGCGAAGCTGTCAAGCCGGTCGAAGTGGCGACCGACATGATCGATGCGCTTATTGCAGATGTCGCCCTGGAACTCCCTGAGCCATCCCCGGACCTTCACCGCGCTGCTGTCCCGCCTCCAGGCCATCACCTCGTCCAGGAAGTACCCTGTCCCGGCACTTGTCGACGATGATCGCGGTCAGCAACGGCAGTTCCAGGTCGAAATTGCAGTGAGCACGCTCGGGAAGGGTTTGCCGCCGCGCCTTGACCGGGGACTCGATCGACGCGATCTGGTCCTGAAGGATCCGGTGGATGCTGTCGTCCCGGTGGTTGACGATGTCGCTGACGAGCGAGGACCGCAGGATATTCGGGGTGTAGGTGACGACCTTCCCCTGCTCCTTCTTGATCCGGCGAATGGTCCTGAGGTACCCGTTTGCCCGGAGCAGGTTCGAGCAGAGGGGGAGATATTTCTGGTCAAGCGAAGCCCGCTCCGCGAACTCCGTGGCTTTCGGGTTTCTCGAGACATCGAAGTTCTCGTTGTAGATGCGGAGGTCCTCTGCGATGGCGTCGTGGGAGTCGTAGTACTCCTCGATCGAGTTGCTGTGCGATGATCTCCTGGATCTCCCGTAACTGGGTCTTCGGATCGCCGGCGAAGTCGGATGGTAGTTCAGGGAGCTGGTGAATCACCCCGTCCCGGATCAGCGTGTTCAGGATCTCCTGGGACTCGATCGCGACCTCCTTGCCGAAGAGGGCCGGCTTGACGACCCAGATCGTGTCGTAGAAGACCAGCAGCTGGATGATCGAGTCGAGCGTCTCGATCTACGACCGGGTGACCTCCTTTTTGCCGTCGAAGATATTCTGCACCATCGAGAAGGAGGTGATATCCGTGATCACGTCGCCCTCGTACCTGACCTCCTGCGCCACTTCGCATCACACCCACTGTCATCCAGAAACGTGTGTATCGACGGGTATGGTGTATCAGGGGCTGGGTGGAATGCTGGTCGCTTAAAGCCATTTTTTTAGTCACCCGTCGTCCAATCGACGGGCTGGCGCGCCGCTCTTCCGGGAACGAGTGAACGGGTCAGAGCCTGGTGATTGACGACAGCCAGGCCCGGTACCCGCCCGATTGCTTCAGCCCCTCGAAGACCTCGTCTCGGATCCAGTTGATTCGCCATCCGGCACCGAACGCTGCCCGGATCTCCTGCTGGGTGACCCGACGCGGTCCGTGTTCACCGGGCTCCCGCTCGCTGAGGGCGAGCATGAGGTAGGTCCCGCCCGGTCGTAGTGCCGCGGCGAGGCTCCGGACGAAGCGCGGGCGCTCGGGATCTGAGAGGGCATGGAAGAGGCCGGAGTCGATGACGGTATCGAAGATCCTGCCGAGCTCCTCCAGGCGGAGCGCGTCCTGTACCAGGAACGTGGCGGGGAGGTCCCGCTCCAGTGCTTTCTCCCGGGCGATCTCGATGGCGCGTGGTGCCGAATCCACTCCCCAGACCTCGTGTCCCTGCCCGGCGAGGAAGAGGGCGTTCTCCCCCGTGCCGCACCCGACATCGAGGACGTCGCCGATGATCTCCCCCGTCGCCTCGAGGGCCACGAAGACCGGCTGCGCCCTCCCGATCTCCCAGTTCGGAGTCCCTCGATAGGCCTCTTCGAAGATGCTCATGCCGGGAGTAGATAGCCGGTCCGTGAAGAAGACGCTTCTCCACGCCGGGGGAGCGCCTGTTCGGAAAAACGGATCGAGATCGGTCCGTGTCGACTGGTGTCTCGTTGGTGATGGAAACAGCTGTCCCCCACCCTGAAACCGGGGAACACGGATGAAGGCACCTGCCCGCGCTGCGGCAGATGAGATGCAGCGACAACATCACCTTGGCGGGGGGGGTCGTCTTCCAAACGGGCCTCCGCGACGGCAGGGAGTTGGAGGAGTGGCAGAGCGGGATCCAGTTCCTCGATGAGTGGAGCTACTTCGATTCCATTGAAGAGAAGCTGGGCTGGATGCGACTCTTGAGACAGATCGGACTCGTCCGGACGACGCAAAGGACGGTCCATTACCGGCTGAACTGACACGTCCCCTGCGCCGATCCACCCTGGTGTCGCAGTGCAGGCATGGACCGGCTCCGCATGAATCCCTCGCCCCCAGGGCTACGATCCTCGCTGAAACCGATAAACCTATTAATCTCCGTGCATTGAGAGGGGACGCATGACCGATACGACAGTGCCCGTGCGACAGAGGCCCCGCCCGGACTCGGACGGGGAGAGTGCCGTGCTCGATAAGATCGCCGAGCTGCCGGGACCGTACCGCGCCATGGGCGAGCGGCTCCATGCCGTCATCACTGCCAGCGCACCAGCTCTCGCGCCGCGCACCTGGTACGGGATGCCCGCGTACGCCCTGGACGGAAAAGTAATCGTCTTCTTCCGCGGCGGGACTACCGCGGAGCCCGAGCGATACATGACGCTCGGCTTCTCCGAGGACGCGAACCTCGACGAGGGCAACATGTGGCCGACCTCCTTCGCCCTGGCGGAGCTGACCCCCGCCGAAGAATCGCGGATCGCCGCTCTCGTGAGGAGAGCGGTCAGCTGAAGGAGGGCTGTCACGTCGATGCCCGCCGGGGCGCCATGAGTGTCCGGGAGAGAGCGCGCCCGCCCACTGTCGGCGGAGTGCTCCAGCGGACTGCCCCGACATGGCGCTCCGCGCATTCGTAACCCGCGCCGCCCGATACCCTTATCGTCCGCCGGCCGGATCGTACAGCATCGGAACACAGTGGTGTCCATGAAAACAACCTCTCTTCTGATCGCCGTCGCCGGCGTGGTGGTCGTCGTCTTCGTTCTTGGCGCTGGCATCCTCTTCCTCGGGGGCGGACCGCTCCCGGGCCCGCTCACCGGTAGCATCGTGACCTCCACCACGCTCTCCCTGGAGGTATCGCCCTGTGTCCCCGACGCCAGGGGCGGCACCATGAGCTACAACCTCACTGGGACGCTCCTCGACTCCGGTGGCAACCCCCTCGCCGGTCGGACGATCGCGCTCAATTCGGCCAGCTGTCGCGATGGGGCGTGCGCGACGACTCCCAGCCAGGAGTCGGCGACCACGGGACCGGAGGGCGACTTCCGGTTCGAGAAGCACGAGTCCCCGACCGGCAACTACGATGGCACGGGCACCTACGTCTCGTACTACGTCTCGTTCGCGGGCGACGCGCAGTACGCCCCGTCGCACTCGGCCCAGGTGAAGAAGCTCTGCTGAGCGGCGCGGAGAGGGCTCCCTGTCACCCTCTCGCCGAGACGTGGAGCGGGGCGGGACGTGTTGGCGACGCGGAGCGTCGTCCCGGACGGACGATGGAGGCTCGGACAGGGAAGAGGTGCGGTCCTGGCCGGGGTGCCCGTCAAACTCTGAAAAGGGTGGGTATCCAGTCCTCACGCCGCGCGGGGGATCGCCCCGACACTTTACCCCGCGTCGGGCCAGGCTCCCGTCCCGGCTCGCGCTGCTCCTCTCCGGCCAAGCTCGCCGGCGATGAGCATCAACACGATCAGGCCGATCACCGCCACGTCCATCACCTCGAGCACGACCTCTGGATCGGAGGCGAAATTGCCGGTGGCGACGGCGAACGCGGCGGCCAGGTTTCGCTGGCCCGTTCCGAGGGCGAGGACCTTTCTCGTATCCGGATCCGGCCCCCCCAGCAGGTAACCGATGGCTACCGCGCCGACGACCAGCAGGACGGCCACCAGGATCCCGCCCGATCCGAGGACGCCGAAGGTCTCGTCCCAGTATGCCACGAAGTAGCCGATGAACATCGCCGCGAGCGAGAGGTTGGCGGCCATGCTCATGGTGGGGACGAGGCCGGTGGCCACCTCCTCGTACCGGGCCCGGATGAAGAGGGCAACGGCGAGCGGAACGAGCATTAGCAGGATGAGGCTCCGGGCGATCTCCCAGGGATCGACCTGCACGCCTGCCAGGACGAACGGCAGGACGACTGGCAAATAGAGGATGGTTATCACCATCAGGAGAACCATCAGCCCGGCCGTGAACGCCATATCGCCTCTCGCCACCTGCACCAGCTTGGGCAGGAACGGCGCCCCTGCCGCGAACCCCACGAGGACAAGGCCGATTCGCAACCCGTCAGAGAGCGGGACGACCCAGGCGATGGCCAGCGCCAGGATCGGCACGAAGACGAAGTTGGCCGCGAGCGACACGACGACCAGCCTTCGATTCTTCAGCGGAGCCAGGATCTGGGGAATGGTCAGGCTGAAACCCATGCCGAGCATGCTCGTGATGATGAAGATCAGCACGCCGAGGCTGCCGATAGCGAGAAAGACGGGATCGAACTGGGTCATACATATCGACCTCTGCTATCCCGGGGATAGGGCATGCGACAATATGAGGTGTGCGATCTGAATTTCGGGGAGTGCCCGGGTATACAGCTCGGAACGCAGTGCTCTCCGGGGCGGTTCGAGGGACGTTCCCTCACACGTACGAGGGGGATGGCGCCGTGATGCTCGCGCCCTCCTGATATGTGCTCAGAATCCCCACTGCGAGAGATTCGTTCGCGAGGGGTCCACGTCGGCCCACTCCCACCCCAGAGCCTCGATGATCCGCGAGATCGGCTGTTTTAGGGTTTTATCGAGCATCGTCTCCCAGTCCACCACGAACTCGGGCGGCAGCTGGTCCGCGTACTCGAACGCCACGACGTCCGTCTTGGGGTACTTCCCCGTCACGGCCCTGATGTAGACCCGTTTGGGCTTCGAGCCCCGGCCGAACGAGGTCCCCAGCCAGTCGTTCGCGTACTTCGCTCCTCGGACGTGGGCGTCGGCCGTCGTGTAGGCATCGAGCGCCTTGCCGATCCCGCCCGGGATTCCGACCTCGTCGAGCGAGTACGCGCCGGCCCGGTACCTGGTGATGATCTCGCCGAGGTACTCCTTGACCGCGTCGTACCCCTCGCCGCGGAGGATCATCTCCATCACGCGCCCCTGGACCTCCTTGGTGATCGCCGGCGAGTCCGAGCGGCGGAGCTCGAACCCGACCACATCGATCTCGTCCACGTCCTCGCCCTCCTTCCAGACCAGGTGGCCGGCGTACCGCTTCTTCTTGCCCGCCTGGAAGAACCGCTCGTAGATCTTCTCGAACTTGATCGAGAAGTAGTGGTGGTCTGCGTTCAGCACCTCGCGCGAGAACTCGCCGTACGACGCGTTCAGCGTCGCCTCGATCTCCTTTGCCGCCGCGATCGTCGCCTCGCGATCAAGGCCCGGCAGCCCAACCATGCACGAGTCCGTGTCGCCATACAGCACCCGGTAGCCCATCTCCTCGATCACGCGGCGGGTGTGCTCGATTATCGCCCGCCCCACCGAGGTCACGGCCGACCCGATCTCGCGATCGTACAGCCGGAACCGGACGTATCCTGAGACCCCGTAGTACGAGTTCATGATCACCTTGATCACGTTCTGCTGCAGGTCGATGAGGTGGTACTCGGGCGAGCCGAAGGGGAACTGCTTGCGCAGCGCCTTCCGCTCGTCGCGCTCGGCGAGAAGCTCGGCGATGATCGAGCGCGTCAGCCCGTCGGGGCGCGCCCGGAAGCGGATGCCGTTCGGGGCCCGCAGTTCGCCGTGCGGGTCCTTCGTTTCGGGCGAGGCGTTGATGGTCATCATCGCCATCGGGTAGAGCGACTTGAGGTCCATGACCACCACGTTCTCGCGCACGCCCCGCGACGGCTCGAAGACGGTCGCGCCCTCGAACTCCTCGGCCACGACAGCCCCCTTCGACGGCAGCACGAACCGGCCGAGGGCCTTTCTCAGGATGTAGACGTCGACCACCTGCGAGGAGTTGATCGACCGATCGAGCGGACAGCCGACGTACCGGGCGATCTCGCGATAGAACTCGATGATCGAGTCCTTCTGGTTGATCCCCTGGCAGAGCTCGACGTCCTTGATGTTGTACTCGACGAGCAGGCGCGGGTCGTCTCGCCAGAGATCCGAGACGGTGCCCGTGTACCGCACCTTGGACTCGCCGAGCTCCAGCTGCGCGATCGCGTCGAGCCGATATGACTCGCGCTTCGAGACGTGGACCTTCTTGTACGCCTCGAGCAGGTCGAAGACCACCCGGCCCCGGAGCGGGTTGCGCTCGCTCTGGCCGGGAAGCCGGCTGAGGGCCTCGGACGCCCGGAGGCCGAGGCGGGTCATCCGGTCGAAGATGTACGGGACGTCGAACTCGGCCACGTTCCAGCCCGAGACGATGTCGGGGTCGGTCCGCTGGATATACTCCGAGAGGCCGGCGAAGAGCCCCACCTCCGAGTCGTAGACACAGAGAGTGTGGCTGTTCTCCTTCACGCAGGCGTTGTTTAGGCCCTCGGCGAGCGCCCCGGGGTCGTTCACCGCGCCCTTCTCCGGCCGGAGGAGGAACGAGGTGTACCGGTCCTCGTAGTTGTCGTGGCAGGTGACGCAGATCACGGCGTCGCGGTTCGGGTCGGGAAAGCCTCGCTCGTCCTCACACTCGATGTCGATCAGGCAGCAGCGGGCCCGGACGTCGATCTCCGACGGCTCGACCTCGGCGAAGTCCGCCTCCTCGCGCGGGGCCCGGAGGCCGCCGTGGAGGCCCGCGTCGATCAGGAAGCGGGTCGTGAACGGTATATCGGCCTCGAAGTGGGTGAAGCCCGACCGGGCATCGCGGACATCGGCCGGCCGGCTGGCGTACAGCCGGCGGAGCGGCTCGCCGCGGATCGAGCGGTAGAATGTGCCCGGCTCGAGCTCGAGCATCCCCGTCGCGGCCGCCGCCGGCGCCTGAGCCTCGGGGACGTAAAAGTACGGGCGGAAGCCCGTCACGCGGACGTGGACCGGGTTGCGATCGCGGTCGCGGCCGAAGACGTGGACCGTGGTGCCGGCCGGTGAGGCCGAGTACTCGACCTGCGCGATGGTGCACTCGATGCCGCCGTCCGCCATCGCCGTCAGAGCGGGAGCCCCGCGCAGAGGGCGCGCTCGTACGCGCCGGCCTCGTCCATCTTCTTCCGCTCCCAGGGGTCGAGCTTCCACTCCTCGACCCGCCGGGCGCCCCCCGTGCCGACCTCGCACGGGACGGCGAGCGAGCAGCCCTCGAGCCCGTACTCGCCCTCGAGCGCGACCGAGACGGGGAGGACTACTCGCTGGTCCTCCGCAACGGCACGGAGCAGGTTGACGATGTGGACGGCCGGGCCGAAGACCGTCCCCCCCTTGCCCTGCATCACGGGCATGGAGGCGTTCTGGAGCTCGTGGAGGATCTCCTCGCGGACGGGCTCCGAGGTGCCGGGGGCCGAGCGGGAGAAGACCGGGACCTGGTGGTCCCCGTGCTCGCCCAGCACGGTCGCGTGGTTCTCCGTGAGCCCGCGGCTCTTCAGGGCGATACCGAACCGGGCCGAATCGAGCTGGCCGCCAAAGCCCATCACGCGGCTCCGGTCCAGGCCCGACTTCCGGGTGATGTAGTACGCGTTCGCGTCCGACGGGTTGGTGATCGAGACCAGGACACCCGGGAAGCGGGCGAGCTCGGTGATGCAGTCGTCTGCGACGGGAAGGTTCGCCCGCAGGAGGTCGGCCCGCGACCGGATGTTCGGGTTCCGCGGCGAGCCGGCCGCGAAAACCCCGATCTCGGCCGATGCCGCCTCACGGAGGTCGGTCGTGATCATGACGTCGAGGCCCGTGTGCTGGAGGTCGAGTACCTGGGCGTGGAGGAACGGGGCGACCGCGTCGTGGATCACCAGTTCGTCCACAAGCCCCGTCGCCACCGCCAGAAACGCCACCTCGCCGCCGATCCGCCCGGCGCCCATCACGCATAGCCTGGTCATTGGGGGTACCCTTGGAGCCGGGTCCTATTCAAATGCGCTCTGCCTGCTGGCCGCGTCGCAACCCTCATCCGTTGCCGGGGCGACTGATGGTGCGATGGTGCCATGGTGAGACTGCGGCCCGGGCCGGTCGACGCCGGCGGCGTGCGGCTGGCCAACCACCTGGTCCTCGCGGCCGGCGTGCTCGGGACGACGGGCGCGTCGCTTTCGCGGCAACTCCGGAACGGGGCGGGCGGGGTCGTGACCAAGTCGATCGGGCCGGTGCCGATGCCTGGCCACGCGGGTCCCTGCCTGGTCCCGGTCGAGGGTGGCCTGCTGAACGCGATGGGGCTGCCGAACCCGTCCCGCGCGTTTGTCGAGGAGCTCGGCGCCGTGGAGGGAGGGGCCGTGATCGTCTCAATCTTCGGGGGGACGCCCGCGGAGTTCCGCGAGGTCGGGTCCTGGTTCGTGGGGAGAGCGGCCGGCCTGGAGCTGAACCTCTCCTGCCCCCACGCCGAAGGCTACGGCGCGGCGCTGGGATCGGACCCGGCCCTGGTGGAGGCCTGCACGGCCGCCGTAGCGGACCTGGGAATGCCGACCTGGGTGAAGCTGACCCCGAACGTGACCGACATCGCGGCCATCGGCCGCGCAGCCGAGCGGGGCGGGGCGTCGGCCCTGGTCGCGATCAACACGGTCCGGGCCATGCGGATCTCGACCACGCTCCGCCGGCCGGTGCTCGGCAACCGCTACGGCGGGCTCTCAGGCCCGGCGGTCCTCCCAGTGGCGATCCGGTGCGTGTACGAGCTCTACGAGGCCATCGGGATTCCGGTCATCGGCTGCGGCGGCGTCTCGTGTGCGGACGACGTCATTGAACTGATGATGGCCGGCGCGGTCGCTGTCCAGGTCGGCTCGGCCGTATACCGCGACCCGGCGGTCTTCGAAACCATCGCGAACGCGCTCTACGCCGACGATGGGATTGACCCAGGCGAGATCGTGGGGTGCGCTCATGCGTGAGGGTGACGGGATGACAGTCGCGACGGTCGTGCGGACCGTGGTCGAGACGCCGTCGGTCACGACCCTTGTACTGGACCGCTCGTTTGTGTTCGACCCCGGCCAGTTCGTGATGGTCTGGGTGCCGGGCGTGGACGAGGTGCCTATGGCACTCTCGGCCCCGGACGCCATCTCTGTCCAGCGCGTCGGGGACGCCACGGCGGCGCTCTGCGCCATGCGCTCGGGCGATCGTATTGGCATCCGGGGCCCGCTGGGGCGTGGCTTTCCGGCCTGCTCGGACGCCCTCGCGATCTCCGGCGGAATCGGGGCAGCGCCCCTCCTCCCCCTTGCGGCTGCCGGACGGGTCCGGACCTTCCTCCTCGGCGCGCGGACGGCGGCCGAGCTCCCGTACCCCAGGGTGCTCGGGGCGGCGACGGATCTGCGGGTCGCGACCGACGACGGCTCGGCCGGCTCCTGCGGGTTCGTCGCGGAGCTGCTCGGCGGGGTCGACCTCGAATCGTACGACGCGATCTGCGTCTGCGGGCCCGAGATGATGATGGCCGCCGTCCGCGACCGGCTCGCTACCGCCGGCGCGCTCGATCGCGCCTGGTTCTCGCTCCACCGGTACATGAAGTGCGGCGTCGGCGTTTGCGGGTCGTGCGCGATGGACCCCGACGGCCTCTGCGTCTGCCGCGACGGCCCGGTCCTCCCGGGACCCGTGGTGGCCCGAAGCGAGCTCGGGAGCCACGCCCGCGATGCCTGCGGCCGGCGCGTCCCGCTCCGGCCAGGGTGCTAGCACTCTGCCGCATATTTTTAATCGGTTGTATGCACAGCTGTACTGATCATTCGCGGTGTCCTTCGCGTCGCCGCTGCATTTGAGGGAATTCATGTCGAGGAACATCCGCGTCGAAGCGCTGAACCAGGTCCCGCTGGAGAAACAGCGGGTCGAGCTCGTCGAGCGAAAGGGGATCGGCCATCCCGACAGTATCGCCGACGGTGTGGCCGAGTCGGTCAGCCGCGCGCTCTGCCGCATGTACATGGAGGAGGTCGGGGTCTACCTCCACCACAACACCGACCAGGGCGAGGTCGTCGCGGGCGAGTCGTTCCCGAAGTTCGGCGGCGGGCGGATCATCCGCCCGATCTACCTGCTGATCAACGGCCGGGCGACAAAGCGGTTCGAGGGGCGCGTCTTTCCCACCGACTCGGTCGCTATCGAGGCTGCACACCGGTACCTCCGGCAGACCGTCCCGAACCTGGACCACGACGCGGGCCTGATCGTCGACAGCCGCCTCGGCGCCGGGTCGACCGACCTCCAGGACGTCTTCCGGCCGTGCAACTCGATGATCCCGCGCGCGAACGACACGTCATTCGGGGTCGGGCACGCCCCGTTCTCGGAGACGGAGACCCTGGTCCGTGAGGTCTCGCGCCTGATCGACGACGACCTCTCGCGCCGCAGGCCGATGATCGGCCAGGACGTCAAGGTCATGGGCCTGCGCGACGGTGACCGGGTCCGGCTGACCATCGGCTGCGCCATGGTGGACCGGTTCTGCCCCTCGCTCGACGAATACCAGGAGACCAAGGCCTGGATGGAGGAGGAGATCAGCGCCTTCTGCAGGCCACTCACGGCGCGGACGGTCGACGTCGACGTCAACACGGCGGACGAACCCGAGAAGAACTCGATCTTCCTGACCGTGACCGGCACCTCGGCCGAGATGGGCGACGACGGCTCGGTCGGCCGCGGCAACCGTGCGAACGGTCTGATCACCCCGAACCGGCCGATGTCGATGGAGGCGACCTCGGGCAAGAACCCGATCAACCACATCGGCAAGATCTACAACATCCTCGCGAGCGAGATCGCGGGCGCCTGTGTCTCCGGCGTGTACGGGATAGAAGAGTGCTACGTCCGCCTCCTCTCGCAGATCGGCACGCCGATCGACCACCCGCTGGTCGCGTCCGTCCAGGTGCTGCCCGGAGAGGGCGTCGACTTCGCGGCGGCGCAAGCCGACCTCTCGGGGATCGTGGACGAGCAGCTCGCGAAGATCACCTGCGTCACCGAGAAGGTCGTCCGTGGCGAGCTCGCGACCTTCTAGCCGGGTCAGGCTCGCCGTCCCGAACAAGGGGCGGATCGCGGAGCCGATCATGGAACTGCTCGAGCGGAGCGGGCTCCATGTCGCCGGCAGCGGCGAACGGCGGCTGATCGCGAGGACGCTCGACCCGGACGTCGAGCTCCTCTTCGCCCGGCCGATCGACATCCCGGCTTATGTCGCGTCGGGCGCGGCCGACCTGGGGATCACCGGCCTGGACATGGTCGGGGAGCGGGCTGCGACGGTCGAGGAGCTCCTCGACCTCCGGTTCGGCGAGGCCACGCTCGTACTCGCCGTCCTCGAGGAGTCGGGCGTTCAGGCCCCGGCGGACCTCGCGGGCTCGCGGGTCGCGACCGAGTTCCCGAACCTGGCGGCGCGCTACTTCGCCGAGATGGGAGTCGCGGTCGAGTTCGTGCCCGTGGCGGGGGCCTGCGAGCTGGCACCCCACCTCGGGATCGCGGACGCTATCCTGGACCTCTCGAGTTCAGGCACGACGCTCCGGACGAACCGGCTCAGGGTCGTGGCGGAGGTCCTCAGGTCATCGACGCGCCTGATCGGCAACCCGGCCGCTGTACGGGAGAAGGCGGGCAAGATCGGCGAGCTCGTGATGGCGCTCGAGAGCGTGGTCCGGGCCCGGGGGCAGTGCTACCTGATGATGAACGTGGACCGGGCGCACCTGGCCGAGGTTGAGGAGGTCCTTCCGGGCCTCGGCGGGCCGACCGTGATGCCGGTGGCCTCGCGCGACGACGCTGTCGCCGTCCACGCCGTGGTGGCCGAGACCGAGGTCTACGGCCTGATACCGCGTCTCAAGCGCGCCGGGGCGAAGGACATCCTCGTGATGTCCATCGAGCGGATGATCCGCTGATTGTCACGGGGAGACGGCGGGGGCCGCACAAACATCGGCCGTGGCGACGGTCCCGACGACCCCCTCAACCTCTTCCGAGGCGAACGACCCCGCAGGCCGTGAGAAAATATCACAATAATTATTAGAATACATTACGAATTATTTTTATATTATGTTGACGGATGCTCGCTCGACATCGCGTCCTTATCCGTTCTTCGATCCGTGAAAGGGGTGATGCCAGAGAGGAAGACCATGTCGACCGAGACCAACAAAGAGGCCGTCAGGCGTGTTTTCGAGGAGTTTATGAACAGAGGTGACCTCCAGGCTATCGACGAGCTGGTGGCGGACGATTATCAGGTGTACGATCCGCCGGGCATCCCGCCGGGAAAGGAGGGATTCCGCGCTCTCGTGAATATGTACCGCACGGCAGCACCCGATCTCAAAATGACCATCGAGGACATGATCGCGGAGGGCGACGAGGTGGCGGCACGCTGGGCCGCCACCGGGACGCTCACCGGCGAGATGATGGGAATTCCACCGACGGGCCAGAAGGTCGAGTTCAGGGCGATCTCGTTGTTCCAGTTCAAGGACGGGCGACTCGCCGGGGAGTGGACCCAGTTCAGGGCGAGTTAGTACCGTCGCGGGCCGGGGGTCCGGCGCGGGGCGGCCGTCCGCCCCGATCTCCATCTCATCTCCGCCAGCCTCGCGGCCGTCGCTCCCTTGCGACAGAAGAGTTCGATGGAGCGCGGTTCCCATTGGGAGAGGAGGACGGCGCCGAGCACAGTATATCGACCAAGCCAAAGGACCCATGGAAGGTCCTGTGCACCAGTGTCGGATACGCGTGATGCGTGCTGGTCTCTCCCGGTATGTCGGCTGCGGAATGGTCCTCGAGACAAAGCGTCCCGCGGGCACCCGATAGAGGGATGTCTCGGGACGCCAAGGATCATGAACAGGAGGCAGAAGCCGGCAATGACAGACAGAAAGCGCTCTCTGGAGCGGATACAGGAGGCGTTCACCAGGGAGTTATCGAGTTTTGATCTGCGCCTCCCCGAGGAGAACCTGCGCGAACGCCGAAAGGGGTCGCTGCCCTACGCTCGCAGCGGACGGCTCTACTACGTCTTCGGCGAGGAGAACGGCCGGGAGTACCTCGAGTACTACGCCTACCACCGGATGGGCGATGACCATGGCCGGATCTACGACGACGGCGAGTTCGTCGGGCTGCCCGAGCTCTGCTCATTGTACGGGTATAACCCGAACATCCCAGGCGATCGGGAGCGGGAACAGGCTGAGATGGAGAGAGAGTACCAGGAGACCCTCGACGATCTCGTCGCGAAGGGTCTCTTCAAGGACGAACCGATCCCCGGTTCGCTCGCCGTCAACAGCTACCTCGTGCTGCACGACGCCGACGACGGAGAACCGGACGCACCGGAGTAGCGAGCAAGGTATCGTCCGGCGCTGTATCCCAACGCGTCCCGGACCCTACTTGCGAAGCGGAAGTAGGGGCTTCCCGCCCGAAACCCCGCCCCTCGTGCGTACTGACGGACCACGACAATAGCACATTATGAGCCGGGACCTCTCGAGCCGTGCCGGGATCCCGCTACCGGGCCCGTTGGGGGGGGACAGGCGGGCTCCGCCTGATCGACTCTTCGGCATCCGGCTCGGTATATCGGAAATCAGCGGCCTCTCTACGCCCCGACCGGGCACACGAAGCCCGCCGACTGGCAGCCAATATAAATTCGACACATATAAATACGCGAATGAATGAGGGGAATCTGCCCTCAAAACGAGGCGAAAAGCCTGCTGGCAGCAGGAGGTCGAAACCATGCTCGGACGGAGAGAACAACGAGGGGGGCTGCTCGGTCGCAGAGGCGAGGGCGAGGGTGGCCACCAGTACCGGATGAGAGAGAAGCTCGTCGATATCGGGGACGACTTCTGGATCGAGGACAACGCCGGGAAGAGAGCGTTCAAGGTGGACGGAAAAGCGCTCCGCGTTCGCAATACTCTGGTTCTCCAGGATGCCGACGGGCGGGACCTCTATAGCATCCAGGAGCGGATGCTCAGGATCAAGGACACCATGGAGATCGAGAACGCCGGCGGCGGTACGGCGGCCACGATCAAGAAGGCCCTGATCTCGCCCCTTCGGGACCGGTGGACGGTGGACGTTGCCGGAGGCGGGCAATGGACCATCCAGGGCAACATCCTGGACCACGAGTACCACATCGAGAGTGGGAACGGGAAGGTCGCCGAGATCTCCAAGCGGTGGTTCCGGATCCGGGACACCTACGGCGTGGAGATCGCCCCGGGGCAGAATGACGCACTCGTCCTGGCGGTCACCGCCGCGATGGACCAGATGGCGCGCTGACGGCGGGAACCGGGGAGCTGCCCGGGAAAGCGACGTGGAAGGAACGGTGGGTCTCACGCCAGTGCTGTCACGGCCACCCGGGCAGGGCCCCGGCACGACCTCGGCACTGGTATCTACTATCATTGACCCTGCCGGACCTCGAGCCAGAGCGGGGACCGGGACGTCGGGACCATGATTGCGGGGGCACCACCTTCTTCCTCAATGTGCCGGCCTTGTCGACCGCCGTCGCCTCGACTCCCTCCCGCGTGAACGGGGGCGCAAAGGGCATGCTTGTTATGTCCATAACACGTATGATCCGCTGATCGGCATGGAGATCCTTCCGGCAGTCGACGTGATGGGAGGCGAGTGCGTCCAGCTCGTGCAGGGCGAGCGTGAGCGCGCGACGCGGTACGGCGATCCACTCGCGTGCGCCCGGCGCTGGATCGGGGAGGGAGCCGCGTGGCTCCACGTGATCAACCTGGACGGGGCGTTCGGGCAGAGCCGCGCGAACGCGGAGGTCGTCCGCCGGATCGTCGCCGAGACGGGGGTCTCGATCGAGCTCGGCGGAGGGATCCGGTCCCTCGAGGATGCGACGGGCTGGCTCGATGCGGGCGTGAACCGGATCATCCTCGGGACCCACGCGGTGAACCAGCCCGACTCGATCCGCTGGCTCTCCCGCGAGTACGGCCCCGAGCGGGTCATGGCCAGCGTGGACGCGCGGGGCAGCGAGCTCGCGGTCGAGGGCTGGCGGGAGACCCGCGGCAACTACCTCCGATGGGCGGAGGTCTTCATCGAGCAGGGCGCGGGGTCGCTGCTCTACACCAACGTCGCGGTCGAGGGGCTGCAGCGGGGGATCGACCTCGAGCCCGTCCGGGCCCTGATCGAGTTCGTGCCCTGTCCGGTCGTGGTCGCGGGCGGGGTGACGACGGCGGAGGACGTTCGGCTTCTCCGCGGTCTCGGCGCGGCAGGCGCCGTGCTTGGCTCAGCCCTGTATGCAGGAAAGATCTCACTCGCCGACGCGCTGGAGGTGGCGCGATGAGGCGCGTGGAGCGCCGGCGCGCCACGAGCGAGACCGGTGTGGCCATCGATCTCGACCTCGATGGGACGGGGATGACCGCCATCCGGACGGGCATCGCTTTCCTCGACCACATGCTGACTGCGTTCGCCCGCCACGGCCGGTTCGACCTCGTGGTCGAGGCGAGCGGCGACCTCGAGGTGGACGCCCACCACACGGTCGAAGATATCGGGATCGTCCTCGGCGACGCCCTGCGGGAGGCCCTCGGCGAAGGGCGCGGTATCAGGCGGTTCGGCTTCGCGGCCATACCCATGGACGAGGCCCTCGCGCAGTGTGCCATCGACTGCGGAGGCCGGGCGTACCTGGTCTTCGACGCTCCCTTCTCGGGTTCGGCCGTCGGGGGCATCGACTCGACGCTCTTCCACCACTTCTTCGAGTCCGTCTGCCAGCACGCGGGCTGCACGGTACACCTCCGGGCGTACGGACGGAACGACCACCACGTGGCAGAGGCGGTCTTCAAGGCCTTCGGCGTCGCGCTGCGGGGCGCCGTGGCGCTTGAGCCCGGGGACGGGCGCGTCCCGTCGACGAAGGGCGTCCTTTGAAAAGGAGTGGGGGGTCTACGCGGACTTGGCCGCGAGCTCGACGTCCTCTTCCTTGATGGTCTTACGGCCGGCGTGCTGGGCGAGGCGGTTGGCCTCCTTGGTCAGGTTGCCGATGTAGACCTCCGCCTTCTCCACGATCGCGGCGGCCGCGTCGGATCCGACGCGTTCCGCCCCGCTCTTCTTTGCGATACGAACAACTGCAGCAATCGGTAAATCAGCCATGATGCTGTTCAACCTCAAAGTAAAGATCCGTGACCGTGCATTTAAATATTTCGAGTTTATCCTGATATCCGGGCCCTGATTGCCTATCGGCGATGGAATTTCGGGGTTTACAGTGATACCGCGTCAATTTGAGCAGAAACGGAATCTGAGACCTATGATGCCTTTGATTCCGTTTTCAAGCTCAAAATAGCGTCCTATCGGCCGGCGGCGAGCGCGACGGCGAGCCGGAGGGGTGGAGCGAAGTCGGCCGAAGCGCGCGAAGTATCGACGAATATGGGCCCGATATTGGTTACCGGCGCGCCGAGCCCGTTTCCGCCCCCGAGGTACGCAAGCGTCCTGAAGATGAGGTTCCCCGCGATCCCGTCGGGCGCGATGACGAGTCCGCACCGCTCGACAGCCTCCTCGATCAGGATCTCGCAGTGCTCGGCATCGCCGAGCCGGGCAGCGAGCTCGGCGTCGGCCATGGACCGGTCCACGGCCGGGTGGCGCCCGAGGTCGCCAAGCCGGCCCCCGGAGAGGACACCGACGCCGGGCGGGAGCCCGAGTCGGCGGGCGAGATCGCGGCCCCGTGCGATCAGGGCCACCTTCTCGGTCACGGCCCAGCCCTCATCCACGCCAACGGG
This sequence comes from uncultured Methanospirillum sp., assembly GCA_964501565.1. Classification (GTDB taxonomy): domain Archaea; phylum Halobacteriota; class Methanomicrobia; order Methanomicrobiales; family Methanospirillaceae; genus UBA288. Next base: position 13,780 of record CAZCUJ010000016.1, on the reverse strand, counting down.
CGCGAGGAGAAAACGGCGTCCATCGGCGCACTCGAGGAGAGCCACGCGCTCGAGGTGGTCCACGCCCGCAGCCTCGCGGAGGAGGGACAGCGTCCGGTTCGCTGGAAGCGTGCCCCGCACCGCCGCGTCGATCCGCTCCTCGACCAGGTCGCCGACCAGGGCCGCTGCCGGGTCGGACGAGGCGGCGCAGGACGGCCCGCCATCCCCGGCGGTGTCTGGGCAGTAGATTCGGACCAGGACGCCCCGGTCCAGGCTCTCGGCGGCCCGGCGGATCAGGGGGACGTCGCCTGCCGACGCGGCCCCGATCCCGACGATCACGGGGTTCCGCCCCGGCACGGCTCCAGGCGGGTGATCCCACTGTCGGAGAAGTCGAAGACCGTCGCCTCGCCGTCGGGGGCCGAGAGGGAGAGGCGGCGGACGGCGTCGACCGTGCCGATCTCGGCCGCGGCCATGCCCACGACCTCGAAGCGGCGGCAGATATCGTCCACGGCATCCGGGCGGGCCGTGAGAACAAAGCCCATGCCGGGATACATCCGGAGCCAATGGTCCATCGTGAGCCCGTGCGCCGCGAGGTCGGGTACCGGGATCCGGGCCGTCTCGATCACGGCACCGCAGCCCGAGACCTCGAGGAGCATCCCGAGCGAGCCGATCAGCCCGGGGTTCGAGATGTCCTTGGCAGCCGTCACGAGCCCGGCCTCGGCCAGCTCCTGCAGGCAGGCGATCTGGGCCCGGACCACCGCCGCTGGCTTCATGGTGACCGAGTCCCAGTTCAGGATGCACGAGGGGTGGACCCGGCCGTCAAGGTCGACGGCCGCGATCACACGGTCCCCCTCCCGCGCCGTGTGGCTGTAGATGACCGCGTCGAGCCGGGCCACGCCCAGGATCGCAACGTCGATGACCGAGTACGGCGTGTCGGGGTGAAGGTGACCGCCCACGATCGGGACGCCGAACTGGAGCGAGGCCTCGCGCATGCCCGCCAGCACCTGGTCGCAGATCGCCCGGTCCGCGATCGAGAAGACGTCGACCATCGCGATCGGCCGGCCGCCCATGGCCGCGATGTCGTGGATGTTGACCAGGATGGCACAGTACCCCGCCCAGTACGGGTCGGCCTCCATCAGCCGCGACCAGATCCCGTCGGCGGCCAGCAGCAGGGCCTGGTCCCCGTTCCGGATCACGGCCGCGTCCTCGCCGAAGTCGGCGAGTACGTCCGGCGCGTCCATGGCGAACGCCTGGACCAGTTCACCGATAGCGTGTTTCCGTCGGACCCCCTCGTACTCCCGTATACGGCCTGCAATGAGCGCTGTCGGCTGCGTACTCTCCACGGCGTGCGACCTTCCTTGCTTTACGATTCGGAAGTCATCGCTGATAATTTATTTGATGTTCCGGCCGACCTGTTATGCATGGACTGGACCGAGCGATACCGGCCGCAGCGGATCGCCGACCTGGTCGGCAACGGTCCGGCGATCCGCCAGATGGTCGAATGGGGCCGGGACTGGCAGCCCGGCGCTCGCCCGCTTCTTCTTTACGGCAAGTCCGGCACGGGCAAGACCTCGGCGGCGCTCGCCCTCGCGACCGAGATGGGCTGGGAGACGGTCGAGCTGAACGCCTCGGACCAGCGGACCAAGGCGGCGATCGAGAGGGTTGCCGGCCAGTCGGCCGTGACGGGCAGCCTCTTCGGCACCGGGAGGCGGCTGATCCTGCTCGACGAGGCCGACAGCCTCCACGGGACTGCCGACCGTGGCGGAGCGCGGGCGATCGTTGACCTGATCCGATCGGCCCGGCAGCCCGTGGTGCTCGTCGCCAACGACCTCTACGGGATCGCGGGCGAGATCCGGAGCCGGAGCGAGCCGGTCCAGTTCCGGGCGCTTCAGGCGCGCTCGATCGTGCCCCGCCTCCGGTACATCTGCCGGGCCGAGGAGGTCGAGTGCGACGACGAGACCCTGCGAACGATCGCCGAGAGTGCGAACGGCGACCTGCGCGCGGCCGTGACCATGCTCCAGGCCTCGGCCATCGGCCGGACGACACTGGACGAGGGCTCGGTCGTGACATCGCAGAAGGACGAGCGCGCGACCATCTTCGAGCTGGTGGGCGCGGTCCTCCGCGACCGGCCGGACGAGGAGCTGATGGCCCTCGCGTGGGAGGTCGACGACAAGCCCGACGCGATCGTCGCCTGGCTCGAGGGAGCGCTCGCGCAGCTACCGCCGTCGGGCTGGTGCGGGGCCTACCCCACGCTCGCCGCGGCGGACCGGAACATCGCGCGGACCTACCGGCGGCAACACTACGCGCTCTGGCGGTACGCGACGGCGCTCGCGGTCCTCGGGACGGCCCGTGCCGCCGGGGGCGCGGGCGTCCGCTCCCGGCTTACGCCCCCGGCCCGGTGGACGAGGATGGCGCAGGCACGGCGGCGCAAGGCGGCGCGGGCCTCGCTGATGCGGAAGCTCGGGAACTGGATGGGTGTCTCCCGAGCCGAGCTTCGCGAGGCCTATCTCGAGGCCGCCCGGGCGCTCGTCACCGACGACCCCGAGCCGGTTGCGCGGGAGCTCGAGCTCGACGCGGACGAGCTCGCGCTCCTCCTCGACGACCGCGAGCGGGCGGCGGGGATCGCGGCCCGGCTCGCGAAGGAGCGGCGGGAGCTCGAGAAGGCCGAACGACCGAAGAAGACACGGACGAAGGAGCCGGAGCCGGCCGCCCCGCCCCGCCCGGCGACCGATGCCCGGGACCAGTCAACCCTCTTCTGAGCCGCCTCGCGGGCGGGCGCGGTGGTACCGGTGGAGGAGAACACCGTCCCCGGCCAGGATCCGCTCGCCGCCGTCGAGCCAGATCTCGTCGCCGAGATGGTAGACCAGGAGGTCGCAGTCGCAGGTCCGGGCGATCGCCATCATGGCCGGGACCATCTCGATCCCGGGCCGGACCGAATAGATGACGCCCGTGCCGCGATAGAGGTCGAGGTCGGGCGTGAAGACGTCGTCCCGCGCAAACGGGATCGCCCCCGCCGCGCAGGGCTGCAGGTCCACGGTCCGGACACGGCAGCCCGCGGACCGGGCCGTCTCGGCCGCGACGAGGTTAGCGCCGCACCCGATCTCGACGGCGGTGCCGTACCGGGCTCCGACGTAGGCGCCGACCGCCCGCTCGATCTGTTTAATCCGCCCGGGAGTCACACCTAGATCTATGAGTTTTGCCCTCTATTGGGATCACCGCTCGCCGCAGGGGCTCCAGCGCCCGGTGCTCGTGCGGATCGAGGCGATCCTGGGGGCGACGGGGAGCGTGATCGAGCCCGACGGGCTTCTGCTGACCGGTTTCGACCTGCTCCGCCGACAGTACAGCGCGCCGGCCCTCCTCAGCTGCCTCGAGGGCGCCCGTCACCGCCGGGGCTGGGAGGACCCTGTGCTCCTCGTCGTCCCCGACGACCTCTTCTCCCCGGGGGAGGAATTCGTCTTCGGCCTCGCCCGACCCTGGCGCGGGACGGCCGTGGTCTCGACGGCCCGGCTGGAGAACGACTACTACGGCCGCGAGCCGTGCGAGGACGACCTGGTGGAGCGGGTAGCCAAGGAGGGCGCGCACGAGCTGGGTCACCTCTTCGGACTCGAACACTGCGACGAGCCCGAGTGTGTCATGTTCGCCCCGCACTCGCTCGACGAGCTCGACAGGAAGCGCAAGATGCTCTGCCGGGGCTGCACCGCGCGGCTCGCGGAGATCTGAGTGCGCCCGTTGTGAAAAGCGTTATTGCCGGAACCGATCGATTGAAGAGCATGGAGCCCGCGGCCGGGCGGTCCGCGGGGATGCCCCATGCCGACCGATTGGCTGACCCTGAACCGGTTCGACCCGGCGTACCTCCCCACCATGGAGCACAGGCTCTACTTCGAGGGGGTGGACGCAATCCGCACGATCACGAACTACGCCGTGCTGCTGTCGCTCGCCACGGCGATCGCGACATTCGGCGTGATCGCCGGCTCGGCCGCGACGGTGATCGGGGCCATGATCGTGGCGCCGCTGATGACCCCGATCATGGCCACGACGCTCGGCATCGTCCTCGGCGACGGTCGCCGCATGACCCGATCGATATTGATCGTCGGCCTCAGCATTGTCTATGTGATCGTCCTCTCGGGTGTCCTCTCGTATCCCATCTCCCCGATGGTGATCGGGTTCGGGACCAATCCTGAGATCCTGGGGCGAGTCAGTCCCGACCTGCTGGCTCTTTACGCGGCCCTTGCCTCGGGCGCGGCAGGCGCGTTCGCGCTCAGCCGGAAGGAGATTGCCGACGCGCTCCCGGGAGTGGCCATCGCCATCTCGCTCGTGCCGCCGCTCTGCGTGGTCGGGATCGCGTTCTTCCACGCGCGCTGGCTGAGCGGCGCGGGCGCGCTGATCCTCTTCCTGACGAACCTCTTCGCCATCATCCTCGCGGGCGGCGCCATCTTCTGGCTCTCGGGCGTCACCCCGCACCGGTGCCCGAGCCAGCCCGGAGGTGCAGTAGGCTCCGGCCTCGAGTGCGATATCGCCGCGCAGGCCCGCAGCCGTCGCAGGGCGATCATGGTCGCGCTTGTCGGGATGGTCGTGGTCGCGGCTGTCCTGGGGTTCAATGGCTACCGCACCCTCGAGCAGTACCGGGACACCTCGATCGCCGAGGACGTGGTCGAGGCATGGCTCGGAGAGACGAAGTATATCCTCTCGGACATCGCCCTGGTCTACCAGCCCGGGGACATTGCCGTCAACGGCCCGGCCCGTGCCCGAATCGTGATCGCGGGGCTTGGAGATATCCCGTCGATCGAGAGTCTCGCGGCCGAGCTGAGTGCCCGGCTCAACTACGACGTCTCGGTCGAGCTCCGCGTGGTCCCCCAGGAGATTGCCTTCTTCCCGACGATCGTCGGGGTGCCCGGAAGCCGGGAGGCGGAGGAGGCACTGGAGCAGCTCCCGCAGGTCGTGGTGTAGTCAGGGCTGGCAGAGAGAAAGGATAAGAGCGAGTGTAATAAGTATACTCCCGATGTCCGTGCCGAAGGGGATCTACCTCGCCTACTTTTTCCAGGCGCTGATCGCGGTGAACGGAGTCTACGCCCTGGCTACGGGCCGGTATGGGGAGATGTTCACAGCGTTCTTCATGTTCGGCCTGACCTTCGTCCCGTACGTCGCCGCGGATCGGCTTGATATCCGTTTCCCCTGGTTCGTCTACTTCCTCATCTCACTTGCACTCTGGATCCATATCGCCGGCTACGTCCAGGGGTGGTACGTCACGCTTTACCCGTACTATGACAAGATCGCCCACCTCGTCTCGGGCATCTCGGTGGCGTTGATCGGCTTTCTGGGCGTGATCTTCCTCGAACGGTACTGGCGCATGTGCCTGACACCGCTCTTTGTTGCCGGGTTCACGGTGATCTTCGGATTGGCCCTCGGCGCAATCTGGGAGATCTACGAGTTCCTGGTGGACCAGATCTTCGGAGGCTCACTCGCGGGGCCGATGCAGAATGACCTGGGTGATACCATGCTCGATATGATCTTCGTGCTGATCGGATCGGTGGGAGTGGCCCTGGTCGGGATCGCCTACTTCCATTCTCACCGGAAGAGCGAGCTCGCCGACGCGATGACCGGCGAAGACTCCGACGCGGACTCGTTCCTCTAGGACACGCGGCGATGGACATCTGCCGGATCTCGCAGAAGGAGGAGTTTCTCGCGGCCTTCGGGACGATCACGCGGGCCGAGCAGGAGACGCTGCTGGCCGCGATCGCCACCGACCCTCCGGCGCCGTCCGCCGCGGCGACGGCCCTCGCGATCCTGCTGCCGGCGGTCAGCATCGCTGCCCTCCCACGCGGGCCGTTCCTCTGGGTGGCCGCGACCCTCCTCTTCTCGATGGTCTACCCGGCGCTGCTCCTTGCTGCCGCGCTCCGGCGCCGGCGGCAGCCGTCGGATCGTGCCTATGTCCGAACGCTCAGGACCCTCGGGGTCATCGAGCCGGGCAGGAAGCTTGGCTACCTGGCCGCGAACGCATTCGTGATCAACGCCCGTGCGGCGGCGCTGCCCTTCGCCTGGTATGCAGCCGTCAACCTCCTCGTTGCGCTCACCTGGGTTGGGCACAACGGGGCCGCCAGTGGACTCGGGGTGGTCATCGCCGTCCAGTCGGGGATCGTGCTCGTCTCGGGGTTCGTGGCCTGGCGGCTCACCCCGGGCGTCGGGAGCCTGCGCCGGCGTACGGCCGCGGTCCGCGATCGCCTCGCGGGATACCGCTCACTCACCTGGGTCGCCGTGGCCCTTCTGAGCGTGCCCGTGGGCTTCGTGGCGGCCGTGCTGATCTCCCTCCTGGTTGTCCCCGGGCCGCCGGTGATCCGGGTGCTGGCCGTGGGCCGGGTGAGCCCGCTCGTCCAGTCTCTCGAGTTCGCCTTTCTCCTCGCCGGGCTGTACGCGGTCACCCGCACGGCCCACAGCGCCGCGAGCCGGCCGCTCGCCCGCCAGGTGGCGGAGGCCGTGGTCCGGTACATCGATGGAGAGCTGATGCCCCGTGTCCGTGGCGGCGCGGCGGTAACCGACTGCGAGGAGTACCGCACCCTCGCGACGGGGCTCCTCGAGGCCCGGGTCTACCGGTTCAGCCGGTCGACGCTCGCGGGGAGGTTGCCCGTCTACACCCTCGGCACGGATCTCGCGCTCGTCTCAGATCCCGAGACCCTCACCGCGCTCCGTGGCCATCTCGACCTCGAACCGCCGGTCTGACGGGGATAGCAGGCTCGCGGGGGCGGTCCCCGGTGACCCGGAGTCTCCCGTAATGCAGCAATTGGTGACCGGATGCCGCACCGTGCTGTTTCAGATTCGGTGTTCTTAATATCACGAACCATTCGGTATTTTCTTCTTCTGCGTGGCAGTTTTGCCATGCGTTTCGTAAAGATGCGAACTATTATCGGGGTGGACTGTACATCGGTAGCTTAACCCCTTCTGGTTGATATGGGACGTCCGAATCTTCATGGAGACCTGCTATGACAATAGCGTCATCCGGCGGTATCGACACCTTCGATGAGGAGGGTTTGATGGAGAATGGCAATGAAACGACAATCAATCATCCTGATGCTCGCCGCACTCCTGACGCTCTGCGTCGCGGTGCCGGCGAGCGCGGATACGGCGACCTACGCCGGGCCGTTCGTGCTGGACGCGAACGATGAGAGCATGAACTGGGACGAGGTCTGGGACCTCACCAAGGGCGACGTGACCCTCTCGTACCACCTGGACATGAGCCAGATCACGCAGCCCAGTAGTTGGCCGACAGGCTGGAAGCAGGATGCAAACGGCAACTGGTACTTCGACACCACGCCCACAACCGATCCAAAGAGGTATCCCGACACGTACACACCGTGGATCGAGGTCGGGATGCGCGGCGTCGGCGGGGCCAACTTCAACCCCGGACCACCCAACACCTACCAGGGGAAGTGCGGCGGCTGGATGACATCCGAGTCCGACGACTGGCTTGGACCGGACAACGACTACGAGTGGGACCCGACGCATCCTGGACTGGACCCTGCGCAGGACGGTGACGACAAGCACAGCCTTGCAGCCACCTCGGGCGTGGGCGAGTGGCACTACGACGTCGAGGACGCGGACGGCGTCTTCGGCTACGACGCCGGGTGGGACACGGTCCTGCCGATGTTCGGGAGCCACGACAACCACGGACTGTGGTACGACCGCACCGGCGTCGACAAGTGGCAGGCGACGAGCTGGGAGAACAGCGGGATCAACGCGGGCCGCATCAATACTGAAGGCAAATACGACATTGTGATCACGTACCACGCAATCGACGCCGGAATGGGTGTGATGTTCGCCACGGTCAACGGCGTGCAGCAGGGGTTCTACAAGCCCTCCTGGCACGGCGGCGGGCTGGGCGAGGCGGACCGCTACCCCGCCGGCATCAGCTTCAGGGGTGACATGAAGCAGATGCAGGTCTTTGCCGGCTCCTTCGCGTATGACCCCGCGGGATGGGACTACGGCACCGTCACCCTGAGCAACATCCAGGTGACGGGGACGCCTGGAACGGCCGACCCGCTTGTACCCGCGTTCACGTCCACTGTCGTGGGCGGCACACGGACCTTCGATGCCTCCGCCACCCATGGCGGAATGGGGCCCTACAATTACCTGTGGGACTGGAACAGTGACGGAACGGTGGACGACACCACCACGTTGCCGACCATAGTACACAACTTCGTGTATCCCCAGGACAAGGTGGTCGACAACATCGTGACGCTGACAGTGGAACCATACCGCTGCACGCCAAAGTCGGTCACAAATTACCAGTGGGTCCTCCGCAAGGACGTCCTGCTGTACTGGAACAGCCATAACATCGCCTACAGTGACCCGGACACCGAGTTCACGGTAGAGATGTTCAGGAAAGAGACGGACGGCAGCTTCACATCCCTCGGACAGTTCACGATCAGTGAATCACACCCGTTCGAGGCCTGGCTGGGCACGGGCGAGTACAAGTTTGTCGAGGTTGCCGTGCCGGATGGCTACACGCCCGCACGTGAATACTGGTACATCACAGAAGCCGGGGGGTCCGGGCACCGCGACATGAGCTTCGAGAACCTCATCCGCTTCGACCTCTCCGTGGTAAAGACTGGTCCGACCTCGGCCGAACCGGGTGACGAGATCACCTACACCTACACCGTGACAAACGCTGGACCGGCGGCCGTCACCCCCGTCCTCAGCGATGACCATGGCACGCCCGCCGACACGAGCGACGATTTTGCTCCGACCCTAGTCTCAGGCGACACGAACAGTGATGGCAAGATCCAGGCCGATGAGACGTGGAAGTACACCGCCTCCTACATGGTGCCCTCCGGTGCGGCCGGGACGAGCATCGTCAACGTTGCGACCGTGATCGAAGAGGCATCGCAAGGCTGGAAGCCTGGGGACTTCTACGTTGGCGGCGACACCGACCTCACCAACAACGACGACAGCTGGACCGTTCCGGTGACTGCTGCCCAGACCGGCGACGTCGCCGTGACCAAGTTCTACGACGCGAACGCAAACGGCGTATACGATGCCAGCGAGCAGTCCATCGCGGGCTGGAAAGTCCAGGCGGTCGACGCCGCCGGCGCCGTCGTGGGCGAGGGGCTCACCGGGTCCGACGGATCGTACACCTTCACGCTCCCCGCGGGCACGTACACCGTGCGCGAGGTCATGCCGTCCGACAAGTGGATGGCCACGACGCCGACGTCCGTCGTGGTGACGTCGGGCCAGACAGCGAGTGTCTCGTTCGGCAATCTCTGCCTCGGCGCCGGCGGCGGGCTCACGCCCGGGTTCTGGTCCAACAAAAACGGGCAGAAGCTCGTCGGCACGGACGACCTCGACATGCTGCGTGCGCTCAACCTGAAGGACGAGAAAGGGGAGGACTTCTATCCCAAGGACTACGCGGCCTTCAAGAAGTGGCTGTCCAGCTCTACCGCCTCGTCCAACATGGCGTACAAGCTCTCGAGCCAGCTGGCCGCGATGGAGCTGAACGTCTTCAACGGCAAGGTCGACGGGAACGCGCTGATCTACGCCCCCGGCACCACGAGCGCGAACACACTCGGGTTCGCCACCGTGAACACGGTCATGGCCGAGGCGAACGCCGCGCTCCTGGCCGACGGCCTGACGCCGGCCGGCGACCCGAACCGGGCCTACCAGGAGGCGCTCAAGGACGCGATCGACGATGCGAACAACAACTACAACTTCGTGCAGCCAGGGCCCTGCCCGTTCACCTATGCGTGATGGCTACACAGAACCTCTCTCTTTTTTCGCCGGCGTCGAGAGGCGCGGCACGGGATTTCAAACCGGGAATATTCGTGCTTCTCACCCTGGTGCACGAGGACACCGCGACCTCTCCTTTGGCCAGGGCGTCCGCCCTGCCCGGTCACCTCAGGATTTCGGCGTTTTCCGGTACACCATGCCCTCGAAGAGCGCGATCCGCGTGCCATCCCCGTCCGTGACTGTCACCGTGTAGGTCGCGATCTTCGGGTTGAGCGAGAACTCCTCGGCCCGGGCGACGAGGGTGCCGTGCGACGCCGCAGTGACGAAGGAGATCGAGGCGTTGATCGCGGCGGCCGGAACGCCGTGGGAGTTGGAGGCCAGGGCGAACGCGGCGTCGGCGAGCGTGAAGATCGCCCCACCGTGGACGGTCCCGTGGCTGTTCAGGTGGCGGTCGTCGATCTGCATCCGCGCCGTGGCTCGGCCGGGGGAGACCTCCAGGAGCTCGATCCCCGCGGCCCGCGCCCACGCGTCCCTCTCGAAGAACGGGTCGGTCGTGGTCATGCACCGGTCACGGAGGAGTGGTCGCGGGCAGGCGAGATGAACTGATCGGACTGAGGGCGGTTCGCCGCCGGCAGCCTCTTGCCGCGCCCCGTCGGAGTCTATGTATCGAGGCGGTGACGATGGCGGCGAGGGTGGATCTCGACAGGAGCACGGACGGAGAGCCCGGGGTCGCGTGTGCCGTGGACGCGGCGGTGCGGATCTCGAACACGGCGGTGCTGACGCCGTTTCCCTGCCCGGTCTTCCAGGACCGGCGCCTCCACCCGGCGGTGATCGTCCTCCCGGGCGGGGGGTACGCTTTCACCACGCCGCGCGAGGGCTCGACAGCCGCGCGCATGTTCAACGGCCATGACTGCGCGGCTTTCGTGCTCGAGTACACGACGTACGACAAGGATCCCGGCACCACCACCGGGCTGATGCTCGCCGAGGTGAGCGCCGCGATCGACCTCGTCCGCGAGCAGGCGGCGGCGTGGCACGTCGACCCCTCCCGGGTCTGCCTCTGTGGCTTCTCGGCCGGCGGGCACCTCGCGGCGCTCGCCGGCAACGCGTTCGCGGCGGACCTGCACCGGGTTATCCTCTGTTACCCTGCCCTCGACCTGAAGCAGAACCGGATCGAGCCCGCCCGGCCCGACGGCGACCCGGACGCGTTGATGCGGCTGTTCGCCCCGAGGCCGATCGAGACGGTGACGGCGCGGACGCCGCCGACGTTCCTCTGGCACACCTTCGAGGACACGGTCGTCCCGATCGCGTCCTCGCTGGAGTACCTCCTTCGCCTCGCCGAGCTCGGGGTGCCGTTCGAGGCGCACGTCTACCAGCGGGGCCGACACGGGCTCGCGCTGGCGAACCGGGCGAGCGCAAAGGCGCCGGAGTACATCGACGAGCACGCCGCGAGCTGGACACGGCTCGTGGGCGAGTGGATCTGGGAGGGCCAGCCGTGAAGCCGTGGGTGACGGATACGCTCGTCGTCGGCGCCGCCCTCTGGCTCGCCGGGTACCTCGCCTCGCTCGCACTCTTCGTCACGCCGCTCGCGCCCGTGATGGGCTGGATCATCACCGCCGTCTTCACCCCCGTCACGGTCGCGGCGGCCTGGTGGCGTCTCCGGGGACGCGACCACCCTCTCGCCTACGCCGCCCTCGTCGGGCTCGCGTGGACCGCGATCGCCGTCGTCCTGGACTACCTCTTCATCGTCCTGCTCTTCCGGGCGGACTACTACGCTCTCGACGTCCTCGTCTACTACGCCCTGACCTTCCTGATCCCGGTGGGTGTCGGGCTGTACCTGGCGCGGGATCGAGGACGGACCTGACGCGAGGGTCCATCAGGACGCCGGGGCGGGGACAGCGGCGCCGGCGCCGGTCACCTCGCCGAGATACACCCCCGATCCCACCCACCAGGCGTCGTCCACGGGGAGGACGTACCCGACCTTCAACTCCTCGCGGTTCTCGTGGTCCGGGTTCGGCCAGATGAAGACGACGTAGCCGCCGCCCTGCCGCGCGGTCTCCGCGAGGGCGCGGATGTTCTGCATCCCGAATGCGTCGCGCCGCTCTGCCAGGCTGGTCCCGACCTTCCCGGGCAGATATGGATGAGCGAGCAGGGTGCCATCGTTGTCGTAGGCGTAGACGTAGTGGCCGGCAACGTCGACGAAGGGGCCGGAACGGTCGGAGATCGCGGCCAGGGTGGTGTCCCGTTCCTCCGTGTGGCCGTACTGGGCGCAGCGCTCGACGAGATCGACCATGGCGGGCACGGCGCCCCCGGCATCCATGGTATCGAGGGGGACGCTTGCGCCGAGCCAGAGGCGCTCTCCCGCCGGCGCGACGTAGGCGATCATCGGCACGTACGCATCCGGCGCCCCGGGAACGCCCGTGCCGTTCGTGGGAGCCGTGTCGACGTACGCGACGAAGCCGCCGCCGTCTGCGATCACGGCCCCGGCGACATGGACCAGCGGCAGCCCACGGGGATCGGACCAGTTCGAGCGGTCCGGGCCGGGCGGGGTTGCCCTGTTCGGGCTCGTGAGCAGGCTCCCGTTCCGGTCGAACGCGAAGAGACGCGGGCCGCCGGACAGGTCGTCGGTGTCGAATACCGCTATCGCCGCCTCATCGCCCCTGGCGGCGACGAGGGCCGTGGCGTCCTCGACGACCGTCCGCAGATCGGCCGGAGAGACGGGAGCCGGTACCCCCGGGGAGGGAACACCTGTACAGCCTGCGGCGAAGATGGAGGCCAGGAACAGGACGAGGACGAAGACGGCATGCCGCGTTCTCATGCACAGGAGTCGCCGCTTTCGCTATTAATATACACGTGTTCCATGGCGGTCTCCTGCTCCGGCGGCCCGGGGAGGGGAGGAGTTCGTCCGCTCCACCTCGGGTAGGCCGTTTCCTGCCCGTGTCGAAAAGAGGCGTTTGTTCCGCCCCCACTGAGGGGAATACCGCGCTTACTCGCAGATGACGACGGGCTTGATGACGTCCGGTCCCTTTGTATGCATCATGGCGAGCGCGTCCTCGATCTTCTCGAGGCCGCGGAAGATATGGGTCGCCATCAGCGCGGGATCCATGCGCTTGTGCTTGATGACCTGGGCGAGCTGCTCCATCCGGACCCTGCCACCTGGGCAGAGGCCGTTGACGATCTGTTTGCTGGACATGCCGAAGCCCCAGTCCCCACGGTTGAGCGGGATCCAGTCGTTCTCGGTCATGCCCTTGCCGAAGTAGTTGTTGTTCGAGATGTACGCCCCAGCCTTGGCACACTTCAGGGCGTCCAGGATGATGTCCGGGCCGCCGCCCGAGGTGATGCAGGCGTCGACGCCCACGCCATCGGTCAGCTCGAGGATCTGCTCGGGGGCGCTGCCGTTCTTGTAGCTGATGATGTCGGTCGCGCCGTAGGCCTTCGCGATCTCGACGGGCTTGGGCCGGGTGCCGACGGCGAAGATCCGCCCGGCGCCGCGCAGCTTCGCGCCGGCGATGCCGCAGAGGCCGACCGGGCCGATGCCGAAGACCGCGACCGTGCCGCCGATCGGGATGTTCGCGTTCTCCGCGCCCATGAAGCCCGTGGACATCATGTCGGGAGCCATCACGGCCGCCTCGAGGGAGATGCCCTCGGGCAGGATCGCGAGGTTGGCGTCGGCCTCATTCACGTGGAAGAACTCGGCAAAAACGCCGTCCTTGAAGTTCGAGAACTTCCAGCCGCCGAGCGCGCCCGTGGTCTGCGAGGGGTATCCGCGCTGCGCGGCCTCATCGCCCCAGTCGGGGGTGATGGCCGGGACGATCACGCGGTCGCCCTTCTTGAGAAGCTTGACCTCGGATCCGACCTCGTCGACGATGCCCAGGGCCTCGTGCCCGAGGATCATGTCGTGCCGGTCGCCGATGGCGCCCTCGTAGACGGTGTGGACATCGGACGTGCACGGCGCCAGCGCCAGCGGGCGGCAGATCGCGTCGTTCGGTCCGCACTTCGGCCGGTCCTTCTCGATCCAGCCGACCTCTCCGATCTTCTTCATTGCAAAGCCTTTCATGTCAGTTACCTTCCTGTTTGATGTCGTGTGTTC
>CAZCUJ010000015.1:0-53365 GCA_964501565.1 uncultured Methanospirillum sp. | reverse complement strand
GCGATCGGCCCCACCGCCCAGGTCCTCGAACAGCTCACCGAGGAGGAGCGGCGGGTCATGGCGTCGGAGAGCCCCGCCTGAGGGTCCGATGCCGATCATCCAGTTCGATGGCGCCCGCCGGGAGATGCCCGACGGCACCACGCTTGCCGACCTCTGCGAGGGGATCGACCCACGCTTCGCCGTCGCCGTGATCCGTCCGTCGACCAGCGAGGCGGCCGAGACGGCGAACGTCCGGCTGATCACGACCCCGGGAGAGGTGACGGTCGAGGTCGCCCCGGGGGGACGGTTCCCCGGCGGGGACGCACTCGAGGGGGCCGGGATCGGCTGGGCCGACCGGAACTCCGTCGCGTTCGGTCCGTTTCCGAGCGGTATCGAGCCCGCACGGCGGACCCACCAGTACCGCCGCGGCGACGTCATCCTCGGGTGTGGAGGATATGACCCGGCGCGGTCGTACCTGATCTGCGCCCGCACGCAGCACACGGCGGATTACGGGGCCGGCGAGGATGGAGGCGTGGTCGGCACGGTGGTCGCGGGCCGGGCCGTCGTCGATCGGCTCGTCGGGAACGACCGGGTCGAGGCAGTCCAGCCGGTCCTCTCGTGGGCCGACACCAGCCGGTCCTTCACGACGACCGACCGCTCCCTCGTGATCGAGGACGGGATGGAGGTCGTGACCAGGATCGGCGTGACGGCGGAGGGATACGGCGCGGACCGGGCCGGTCTCGAGACAACGAACTCGGTCGAGCACCTCCTCCTCGCGCTCGAGGCGGGTGAGTTCCGGGTGACCAGGACGGCCTCGACCCATATCACCGAGGACCGGCTCATCGGCACTCCGGTCCCCACCGAACAGGCGAGAGGACGGCGCGAGGGCTCCGTGACCGCGCGTACCCAGGGCGCCCGGAGCGGGTGTCTCTACATCTACCGCGAGGACGTCCCGTCCTCGCCGTCCCATACCATCGTCGGGCGGATCAGTCACGGGCTCGAGCTCGTCAAGCTCGCGCGGGAGGGCGATCGGCTCGCGGTCGCCACCGAACCGGCCCGGTTCGATCTGCTGGGCCTCCCGCTCGAGGTCGCGGCCCGCCTTGCGGCGGACCGGTCCATCGCGTTCGCGACCGACAAGAGCGATGGCGACCGCGTCGTGGTCGGCCAGACACCGGAAAGCACGCTCGAGGTGCTCGCTGCCGGCGCCGTCCAGGTCACGACCGTCCCACTCTCGGACGTGGTCGACATCAGGCTCGACGAGTCCAGCGCCCCGGACTCGGTCGCGGTCTTCCGCCGGATCACGGGGCTCAAGTTCCACGCGATCGGCACCCTACCGTTCTTCTTCTCGTTCGAGGACGTCTTCCTCTTCAAGCCGAAGCTCCCGACGGACGTCCGGCTCCACCCCGAGAACCTGCCCGCCGGCGAGAGCCCTGCGAACGCGCTGGCGATCACCAACGACGCCCGGAAGGGGCGCGGGATGGTGGGAGTCCGCCTCTCGACCAGCGCCGAGTTCGGACCGACCTCCGAGCCGTTCGAGGGCACGAACCTGATCGGAGAAGTGATCGACACAGGGAAATTGAGAAAGATGAAGGAAGGAACGATCGTGTATATCCGGGAGGCGCGGCCATGAGCGAGGCGGCGGCCGCAGAGACCATGCCTGTCCGCCCCGGGGTCGGCCCGGGAACGGTTGCGAAGTACATCTTCATCGATTCGCCGGACCTGACCCCGGCGGACCTCGCCCTGCGGGCGTACGAGATCGCGCCCGCGGTCCAGATCAAGGAGACCTGCTTCGGTCTGGTCATCACCGGGCCCGAGTCCGAAGTGGATCGGCTGATCGTCGAGATCCGGAAGTTCGACCCCGACCGTATCTTCGTCAAGGACCGGGGGTTCCCGCCCGGCGACGAGCGTCGCTGCCGCGCGAACCTCGGCGGGGCGCGACCGGGATTCTACGGGCACGAGAACGAGCTGCGCCTGGCCCGGTACATCTCGGCGGGCCTCCGCGCCCTCCACGACCCCAAGAAGGCGGACCTGCTCCGCGCAAAGCCGAAGAAGGCCGACGAGCCGCTCTCTCCCGAACGCCTCGCCGAGCTCATCGAGGAGTCCTGACATGGCCAAGGTATTCATCTATCCAGGGACGAGCCTGATCCTCTCGGACCTCGTCTCCCGCTTCGGGCACCGGCCGCTGGGCTCGGCCCTGGCCGTCCGGGACCGGGTCCAGACCGCGGGGCTCGACTCGCCCCCGCTCCAGATCACGCCCGAAGACCCCAAGAAGGGACTTCGGTACGCTGCGGTCGAGGTCCCCTCGGGGGTCCGCGGGCGGATGTCGCTCTACGGCCCCCAGATCGAGGAGGCCGACGCGGGCATCGTCATCCGCGACGCGGACCTCGCGTTCGGCTGCATGGGCTGCGCACGCACGAACGAGCTGGTCCGGTTCCTGCTCCACGAACGCAAGATCCCGCTCCTCGAGCTCGACTACCCGCGCTCCGACGAGGAGGGGATCCGGTTCGTGGCCGCGATCAAGACGTTCCTCGTCGATCTCGGCGGGGGGGTCCCCGCATGACCGCGCCCGTGCGCATCGCCCTGCTCGGGTGCGGCGCGGAGTACTCGGGCGTGATGCCCGAGATCTACGAGGCGGCGCGCCAGGTCGAGGCCGAGGTCTTCTATCCCGACGTGACCCTGGCCGACGTCCGGTCGGCCGGGAAAGGGTTCGGCCTCGATGTCCACTCGCCGGATCTGAAGCTGATGATCGCCCGGGCCGAGGCACTCGTCGCCGGCCGAACCGAGGCCGATGCGGTCTTCATCGCCACCTGCTTCCGCTGCGCGGAGGCGGCCATCGTCCGGAACGAGCTCCGCCGGTACATCCACGAGTCCTCGCGCCTGCCCGTGGTCTCGTACTCGTTCACCGAGCGGACGACCTCAGGCACGCTCCTGACGCGGATGGAGGCTCTCGTCACGATCGCCCGGCGCCGCGCCCTGCTCGCCCGCGAACGCCAGGAGGGGCTCACCATGGGCCTCGACTCGGGTTCGGCGACGACCAAGGCCATCATCATGAAGGACAACGAGGTGATCGGGACCGGATGGCGGCCGACGACCCAGGTCCAGGAGTCGGCCGACCAGGTGATCGCGCTCGCGCTCGAGGAGTCGGGCGTGCGCCGGTCCGAGATCGAGGCGATCGGGGTGACCGGGTACGGCCGGTTCCTCCTCGGCAACTCGATCGGCGCGGACCTGATCCAGGAGGAGCTGACCGTCAACTCCAAGGGCGCGGTCTACCTCGCGGGCCGTCAGCACGGCTTCGCGACGGTGATCGACATCGGCGGCATGGACAACAAGGCGATCACGGTCCAGGACGGGATCCCGGGCGTCTTCACCATGGGCGGCATCTGCGCCGGCGCCTCGGGCCGGTTCCTCGAGATGACGGCGAAACGGCTCGGCGTCGACATCACCGAGCTCGGCCCGCTCGCGATGAAGGGCATGGGCAAGAACGTCCCCATGAACTCCTACTGCATCGTCTTCGGGACGCAGTCGCTGGTGAACGCGCTCGCGGCCGGCAACACCCCCGAGGACGTCGCGGCCGCGGCCTGCCACTCGGTCGCCGAACAGGTCTACGAGCAGCAGCTCCAGGAGGTCGACATCCGCGAGCCGGTCATCATGGTCGGCGGTACCTCGCTGATCAGCGGGCTCGTCCACGCCATGGGCGAGCTGCTCCAGACCGAGATCCTGGTCCCCCCGCACTCGCAGTTCATCGGCGCCGTCGGGTCGGCCCTGCTCGCCTCGGGCTTCGTCAGGAAGGGGTGAACCATGCCCCTCGACCACTTCGTCGTCGAGTCCCCCGAGGCAGGGGCGATCCAGGCCTACACCGATATCGCGAACGACGTGCTGCTCGACCATACGCTCGCGAAGGCCGTGGCGAAGCTCCATATCGCCATCGACCCGGAGTATCCGCTCTTCATCGCCGTCGGGACGCTGGGGCGGATCCCGCCGCCGATCAGGCTCCGGGACTTCGCCGAGGCGACCTTCGAGGAGGGTTCGGTGAAGCTCGCGATCAACGAAGAGACGCACCTCGCGGCGCTGCTCAACCTGCTCTGGTCACGGTACGGCAAGAACCGGGTCGAGCAGCCCGATCGCTGGACCATCGAGATCGCCGACCTGCCCGACCTGCCCGTCGATCGCGACATCGACGAGATAGTCGTCTCCGACCCCACGGAGGGGCTCGTGCGCGACCTCATCTACGCCCTGCTCTCGATCGCGCCCGAGGGCTTCCGTGTGCGGGAGCACAAATACGGAAACGGCCGGTTCTGGTTCGCCTCAAGCGAGAATACCCTGCCCGACGACCTGCAACCCCGTATCAGGGCGCTCTTCATGAAGATGGGGGAGGTGCCGCCATGATCCTCGTGCCGATCACGTACAAGGGCGGGGTCTACCGCCACGACGAGATCGTTGACCTGATCGCGGACCTCGGCGGGTACGTGATCCAGAAGCACATGCTCGCGACGGAGGTCGTCCTCCTCTGTCTCGTGCCGCGCGAGGACATCCCCCTGATCGAGAGAGTGGGCAAGCCCCTCGGTGGAGAGGTCCAGCTCTCACCGCTCGTCGGGACCGAGGTCGCGATCGTCACCCCGTCCCTCTCGATCCACCACCTCCCGCACCCGGCCTGCGACATCGCCGAGTACGTCCGCCGGCTCGGGGCCAAGTCGAATATGGTCGGGCTCGCGCGGGGCTACGGAAAACGGGTCGCTCAGACCTCGGCGGAGGAGCGGGAGATCATCAACGAGCACGACTGCGCCGTCTTCCTCCTCGGCAACTTCGAGCACTGCATCGTGAAGAAGATGGAGGTGCTCCGGCGCGGGATCCATGTGCCGATCATCCTGACGGGCAAGCCCGACGTGGAGGTGCTGCGGAGGGCAGTTGATCCGCCGGTGGCGGGATACGTCGGCAACGTCGGCCGTTTCATGCACCGGACCAAGGAAGCGGACGAGCTCGAGCGCCTCGACGCGGTCGTGGCGGAGATCGTCCGCGTCCTCGACCTGCGCCGCGAGGAGATCTCCAAGGACCCCCTCTCGGCCTCGCCCGCGCGGCTGATGGCGGTGATCCAGGAGCAGATCCCCGAGATCCTCGAGGTGACGAGCCCGACACCCATCACGGTGCAGATCGCGGGCCTGCGCGTGAAGCTGCCGTACGCCGATTTCGCAGACCGCGTCCGCTCGGCCGAGGTGGAGGAGGGCGTGACGATCGGGCAGGTCGCGGAGATTCTCCCGTCGCGGATGCGTGATTATATTCTCGTCCGGATCAAACCCTCCTCGGAGACGGACATCGTCGTCTAGCCTGTGGCGGCGAGCGTCCACTCCTTTCGGAGTCCCGGGTCATGAAGTTCGAAGACGAGCTGTCGCGGATCGTGGAGGCCGGCGCGGACGAGTCGTGCGCCGAGTGGATGAAGGCGATCGAGGAGGAGTACGGCAAGGTCCCGCTGATCTTCCAGCGCATGGCCGAGCGGCCCGAGGTGCTGGTCTCGCACCTGCTCTACAAGGATGCGGTCACCAAGACGTCCGCGCTCAACCCCAAGCAGATCGAGCTGATCTGCCTCGCGGTGGGCGCGGCCCTGAAGTGCGTCCACTGCACGGGGTACCACATGCAGGCCGCCCTCAAGATGGGCGCCACTCGCGAGGAGATCCTCGAGACGGTCCTGCTCGCGGGCATGATCTCGAACTCCTCGGTCCTTGCCAACGCCTACCGGGTGATCGACGACAAGCTGGCGAAGTGCATCTCCTGCGGGACCGAGGGGATCGATCCCGAGCTCGGTGGCGACTGAGCGGGCCGACGTGGTCGTGGTCGGCGGCGGGCCCGCTGGCCTCTTCTGCGCGGCCCGGCTCCCGGCCGATTGCGCCGTCGTCGTACTCGAACGCATGCCCGGGCCGGGGCGCAAGCTCCTCCTCTCGGGCTCGGGCCAGGCGAACCTGACCCATGAGGGCGACCTCTCCTTCTTCCTCGGCCGATACGGTGATCACGGGCAGTTCCTCCGCCACGCTCTGCGGGCCTTCCCGAACCGGGCCGTCATGGCGTGGTTCGCCGGGCGCGACCTCCCGCTCGAGGTCCGCGGCGACGGCAAGGTCTTTCCCGTGTCCCTCGACGCCGCCGACGTGCTCGAGACCCTGCGGGCCGCCTGCCTGGAGAATGGAGTCGGAATCGTCTGCGGCGCCCGGGTCCGATCGGTCGAGCGGGATGGAGTCGGATTCGTGGTCCATGCCGATGGCGGGTCGTGGTGTTCGGGTTCCGTGGTGATCGCGACGGGTGGGATGTCGTACCCGCGCACGGGCTCGACGGGGGACGGTTACCGGCTTGCCCGGTCGCTCGGCCACCGGGTCGTGGAGCCGCGCCCGGCGCTGGCACCGGTCGAACCCGCGCCGTACGGGTTCGCCGACCTCGCCGGGGTCACGGTTTCGGCCGCGGGCTTCCGGGTGGTCCGCGACGGCCGGCGGGTGGCCACCGGACAGGGCCCTCTCCTCTTCACCCATACGGGCCTCTCCGGGCCAGGGGTGCTCGACCTCTCGCGTGATCTCCGGCCCGGGGACCTGCTGCTCGTCGACTTCGTTCCCGGCATCGCCCCCGAGGCGCTCGAGGCCCACCTCGTCCGGCTCTGCGGCGAACGGGGGTCGGCCCGGGTCCGGACCGCACTTGCCCCGCTGAACCTGCCCGAACGGCTGCTCCGGCGCCTGCTCGAAGAGGCCGGGATCCCGGAGGAACTGACTGGCGCGCGGCTGGACCGGGGCAGGCGCCGCCGCCTCGCCGGGGCCCTCGGCGGACTGCCGTTCGCGGTCACCCGCGTCGGGGGGTTCTCGATTGCGATGGCGACCGCGGGGGGCGTCGCGCTCGACGAGGTGAACCCGAGGACGATGGAGTCGACCCTCGTCCCGGGGCTCTTCTTTGCCGGCGAGGTACTCGATATCGACGGCCATACGGGCGGTTTCAACCTCCAGGCCGCCTTCTCGACCGCGGCCCTGGCCGCGGCAACGCTCGGCCGCCGGCATCCCCCGGGGTGATGCCACCAGCAAGGGAGAAGGGCACCCCGGGGGACAGCCTTTTCATGCCGGCCCTCGCACGTCTTGATCATGAGCGGCGAGCCCGCGCCCGGGTCCATCGGCGCAATCGCGAATGCGTATGCCAGCTACTGCGCCCGCGTGGTCGAGACGATCACGGAGCAGGATGACGAAATCGAGGCCCTGATCGCGGCCATGAATTCAGCCGGGGCGATCCATTGCTACGGCTTCGGCCGGAGCGGGGCGGCCGCCAGGTCGCTCGCCATCCGGTTGCACCACTTCCAGGATCACCTGCCCCCTGTCTGGTGGGTCGAGGACGACGTCCGGAACCCCTTCGCCGCGCACGATCTCTTCATCGCCGTCTCGAACCACGGAACCGGGCACATGCTGAACGACCTGGTCGGGCACGCGCGCGAGCGTGGGCTCGGGTGCGTCTTCATCACGGCTGAGCCGGAGGGTTCGCCGCCGGGTGCCGCCGGAGAGGCCGCGGCCGGATCGACCGGTGAGAAGAAGGATACGGAGAACGTTGCCGACGATCCACGCACCGGGGATATCGTGATCCGCCTCCCGCACATCGACCCCGAGCTGCTCGCTCCCGCCCGCCTCTACGGGGGCGGGGACTTCGAACTCGCCGCGTCCCTCTTCCAGGAGGTGCTGGTGACCCGGATAGGCCAGAGATACAATATCGACCCCAGGGACGTGGAACGGTACCACGTCTTCCAGTGAATACACCTTCCAGGACGAGGCCAAGCCACCATCGCGGCTCAGGGGACGCCGCTTGTCCCTGCTCGACCCGGGGAAACCCCGGCACGCCGCATCCCGACCTGGCCCAGAAAGTCCATACCGGGTCCTGAAAACCTTTTAGTACAGCCTCGTATACACTTGTCACGATTGTCGACCGAAGCGCCACCGCGGGAAGCAGCCCGCGAGCTCCACCACCCTGTCATCGTCATCGATGCAGACGAGCGGCTCGTCTCCATCAGCGCGAGCCTTCGCAGGGCGCTCGGTATCGGCCCCGACGTGCAACCGCCCGGGACCATCCGGGCCATCATGGACGAGGACTCGGCCAGACGAATTCACGAGGTTCTCCAGTACGAGGGGACGGTGCGCAACCTCCTGGCCGTCAGGCTCGTGGGGCAGGACGGCGGATCCTGGACGGCGAGCGCCGAGTACCTGCCGACGACCGGCGGCGGGGCCGTCCTCGTGATATCGCCCGACTCGGACCGGTGGACGGACGAAGACGCGTCACTCCTTCTCGAGCGCAGCCAGGACCTGATCTTCTCGGTGCAGCTCCGGCCATCGTTCTCGTTCCGGTACGTGAACGCCGCGTCCAGCCCCGTCACCGGGTACAGGCCAGACGAGCTCAGGGCGGACCCGTCGCTCTTCACCGGCTCGGTCCATCCCGACGACCAGGCCCTCCTCGACGCCGCTCTCGCCAACGCCCGGCGGCTCGAGGCCCCCGTGGTCTTCCGCTTTCGCCACCGGAGCGGCGAGTGGCGCTGGTTCGAGTTCGCCGGGACTCCCGTCGCCGACGAGGACGACCAGGTCTCCGCCGTCGAGGGGATCGTCCGCGACGTCACGGTCCGGCACCGGCTCCAGGAGCAGTTCAGGCTCCTTGCCGAGCGCTCGCCCGAGATGATCTACCGGGTCAGGTTCGTACCCGCGACCGCCACGGACTACGTGAGCCCCGCCTGCGTGGCCGTGACCGGGCGCCAGCCGGAGGAGTTCTACAACGACCCCCTGCTCCTGCTCAGGTACGTCCATGACGAGGATCAGGCCCTCCTGCAGCGGTGCTTCGACGATCCGGACACTTCCTGCACCCATCCGATCCGGTTTCGCCTCTTCCACGCCGACGGCTCGCTCCACTGGATCGAGCTGGTGAACGTCCCCGTCCGGGACGAGGCCGGGCGACTGGTCGCGATCGAAGGGGTCTGCCGGGATGTCACCGAGCGCCAGGAGGTCGAGAGGATGCTGCAGGCCATGAACCGGCGCATGAACCTGCTCGCGAGCCTGACGCGCCACGATGTCCTGAACCAGCTGACGGTCCTGCTCGGAGCGCTCGAACTGGCCGGCACGGCCGAGTCCACGACGGAGCTCGCCTGGTTCCTGGACCGTTCGCGAGCGGCGGCGTGGGCCATTCACCGCCTCCTCGAGTTCACCCGGGATTACCAGAAGATCGGCCAGGGCGCGCCCTGCTGGGTCTCGATGACGGAGCTGGGCAGGCGCGCCGCCGCATCGTTCGCGGGCGAAGGCCCGACGATCGAGGTGGCCGACGGGCCGTGGGAGATCCTGGCCGACCCGCTCATCGAGCAGGTCTTTTACAACCTGATCGAGAATGCCATTCGCCACGGCGAGTCCGTCAGCCGGGTGAAGATCTCGGTCGAGACGCCGGCCGCGGGCGGCCTGGTCGTGGTCTGCGAGGACGATGGGATCGGCGTGCCGGTCAACGAGAAGGAGCGGATCTTCGAGCGTGGATACGGCCGGAACACGGGCCTCGGGCTCTACCTCGCGTGCGAGATCCTGGCCAGCACGGAGATCACCATCGCCGAGACGGGACGCCCCGGGGTCGGCGCACGGTTCGAGATCCGCGTCCCCCGCGAAGCGTGCAGGACCGCCGCCCCGGGGGCGGAGACAAGCTCCACCTCCGGCAGGACCGGGCCCTGCCCCTGATCGATACCCCCGCGTCGCTCACCACCCCGGCGCAGGGAGTCGGCGAGGATGGCAGCGGTCTTATTCGACCGTGAGCCAGTCGTAGAGGAACGCCGCTGCGACGGCCCCGACGAGCGGGCCGATAATGTAGATCGGGAAGTGGATCCAGAGGTCCGGGCCGCCCAGCAGGGTGTCGGCCAGGTACGGCCCGAATGTCCGGGCCGGGTTGAGCGAGGCCCCGGAGATGTTCCCGAGCGTCGTGATCACCCCGCCGACCGTGAGCCCGATCACGACCCCGGCGAGGCCCGGGGGCGCCCTGCTGTCGACCGCGACACCCATGATCACGAGCATCAAAACGAAGGTCCCTAACGCCTCGGCGAGGAGTGCCTGGCCCAGGCCGATCCCGGGAAACGGCGCGGTCGCCCCGAGCCCGCCGATCAGCACCGCGTCCGGCCCCGCCGAGAGCGCGAAGAGGAACGACCCGAGCGCGGCGCCGATCAGCTGGGCGACGACGTACACCGCCGAGTCGGACCAGGAGAACCGGCGTGTCGCCGCGAGTGCGAGCGTGACCGCAGGGTTCAGATGCGCACCGGATATCCGGCCGAGCGCGTAGATCATGGCCGCGATCACGATCGCGAACGCCATCCCGATGGCGAGCCAGTCGGCGAGGCCGCCGAGGGCTCCGATCCCGATGCTGAAGGGCGAGGACGGAGTCGTGCCGCGGGCGAGCATCAGCGTGATCGCCGCCGCGCCGGCACCGAAGTAGACGAGGAAGAGGGTGCCGAGGCCCTCGGCCACGGCGCGCTTCGCGAGCGGGGCGACGCCCATCTATCCGCTCCGGTACGCCTCGTGGCAGGGCGGGCAGAGCATGCGCGGCAGGGTCTTGGCCAGCGTCTTCGAGGGAAAGGGATACCCGCCCTGGACGAGCTCGACCTCGTCGCGCCGGACGTGCTCCATGCAGACTCCCATGCCGCAGGCGATGCAGGCGGCCACCGCGTCCGAGTCCTTCCCCGCCGTCGCGCAGATGTAGCACTTCATCCTAGACAGCCTCGCGCCACTGGCAGTACTGGTGGTGGAGCTCGACGAGGGAGGCCGCCGCGCAGTCCTTGCAGGAGCGGACCGGGGCTGCCGGCCGCTGGGGTTCGAGGGCGATGATGTTCGTCATCATCGTGGCAGTCACCGGCTCGGAGGTCATCAGGCAGGGATAGTCCGAGAGGCGCATCATTGCCGAGAACCGGACTGTGATGGCGCACGCCGGGTAGGCGTACCGCTGCGGGTTCATCAGGACCTCGTTCTCGTGGATGGGCGAGAGGTCGACCGCGAACCCGGCCACCTTCGGGACCACCGGGCCGTCCGACCCGTTCTTCATCCGCCGGGCCTTGTCGATCAGTTTCCACCCCCGGTAGGCCATGTCCATGAAGTCGCAGTTGTGCAGCTCGGCCGCCGCGCTGCGGTTCGGCATGAGCTGGACGAAGTTGTGGTACCGGCGCGTGAGGAGGTCGACGACCATGGGCGCATTGAACCCGTCCAGCTCGAGGATGTATTCGGCCGCCGCGGCCGTCGAGCCCGTGGCGAGAGCGAGCGGCTGGTAGACGTCCGTGAACCGGTCGAGCGCCGCGTGGAGCGACCGCTCCATCACGGCCGTCGCGGCCTCGATCGCGGCCATGACCACGTCGTCCTTGCACATGTTGTAGGTCGACTGCGAGATATGGTGGGCGATGTCGCCCACGCAGTAGGCCGGCACGGTCAGGATGTTCGCGTAGTGCACCCCCTCGTCGAGCGCGGCCTTCACGGCCCCCTCGATCCCCGAGCGATAGCGCTTCATGTACTCCCGGTGGTCGAACGAGGACTGGCCCGCCGCGTCCATCAGCTCGGCCTGGGCCGTGACGGGGTCGCGGTAGATGGCCTGGAGCTGCGCCACCTCCGCCGCGCTCGCCTCGGCAGCGGTTTTACCAGCCTCGAGGGCGTTGGCGAAGACCTCGCCGATCCCGTACGAGGTGTTCATTCCCCAGGACTTCGCGGCCAGGATCGCCTGCCGATGGTCCGCCGGGATCGGCGTCTCCCTCAGGATCCGGTTCACGACGTTCGAGGTCGAGCCGGGGATCAGCGCGAAGTCGACCACGCACGTGGGGCCGTACAGGCCGCCGTACCGGCGGATCGACTCGCGCCCGATCAGTGCCTCGCTCTTCCCGATCTGCTCGACGAAGACGTCGATGCTCTTCGCGAACTCCGGGTCCTGCTCGGCCAGGAGGGCCATCACGACCGGCGTCTGGTAGTGCTCGACGAACGGGTCGTCCTCGGGCCGGACGGTCTCGGTCAGGGCCGAGAGCGTTGAGAAATGGGCCTCGATCGAGTCGCGGTGGAGCTGGAAGACCGCCCTGGACTGGTCTCCCGCGGCCCGCATACCCCGCGAGGCCTCGAGGTAGGCCTTCGCGTCGTCGAGCCTGAACTCGGAACCGCGCTTCCGCTTCACCGTATCGACATCGGCGTGCTGGGCCGCGAGCGCCTCGTCGATCATCTTCCGACAGATCTCGTGTACCATGACAGATCTCCGGGGCTCCTGGAGCCCTGTCCCTGATCTCTGCGCGCGGCTGGAAAAGGGTTTGCCATGCGGCCCGAGCCTTCAATCGGCGGAGGCCTGGTCGGCCGGGCAGAAGTTGCAGATGGAGTACCACAGGTCGCCCTCCTTGTCCCGGATCGGGCAGAGGAACCTGCCCTGGTGCTGCTCTACCCGGAGTCCGCCGGGAAACGGAGTGCCCACGGGATGGCCGGGGCGGTCGAGGACGAACATGGAGAAACCGGCCATCAGGTAGTAGAAGAACCGGTGACGGGGAGCGTAGAAGTGGGCATGGCGCTCCGGCCGCTCGTCCCACTGCTCGCATCCCCGCGGGACCATCACCCAGTACTCCCGGCACCGTGCCGGGTCCGCGATCGGGGCCGTCATCCGCGCGAAGGCCCGCTTTCTCCGCATGAGGAGGAGTTCGTGGTAGGCACCGAAGATCTGCTCGGAGAAGTAGGGGCGGATCGCCTCGCGGTACGGCGAGGGGAGACGGTCGACCTCGTTCCGGAGGCGGCCGCCGATCACCTGGAGGTCGAACGGCGGGTACCGGGCCACGGCGTCCCCGATGGCCGCGGCGAGCTCCCCCTTCGTCCGGGCGGCAGCGCACCGGCGACAGGTCGTCTCGATCTCCATAGCAGCTGTGTGGCGCCGGACCGGTTCAAGCTGGCGGCCGCTGCACCGGCGGGAAAGGGGCCGGACAGGTAGAAATCTTTTTCATTCTTCGGACTCCATTAACGCGTCTGAGGCACGGATGACTGTCAAAGAGGAAGTTCTGACCCAGATTGGCGCGCTGATTACCGCGGCTTTCGGCCTGGTTGCCGCGCTCGCGTGGAACGGTGCGATCCAGGCGCTCTTCAAGGAGATTTTCGGGACGACGGATACGTTGACCGGCCAGCTGATCTATGCCGTGATCGTCACGATCGTCGCCGTCGTCGCAACGCTGATGATCGCCCGCTCGATCGCGTCGGCGAAGAACGAGCGCCCGTAAGGTGCGACCACTCCATTTCTCTCCCGTTTTTATCGGACGGTCTGGTCTCCGGAGGGCGACCGAGGATGCGATCCTGGACCGCAATTCGGTGTGAATCGGCCCCGGAGTCGAACCTCGGAACACCAGGATGCCCGGAGCACCAAAACGATCTCGCTCGGAAAAAAATCGAAAGTGATCGAGCGGGTCAGCGGCAGTCCTCGCAGTCGCACCCCTCGTCGTGCTCGAACTCGAACTCGCCCTCGAGCTCCTCCTGGGTGATCATCCGGTCGTTCTCGGGCGCGAGGATCCCGATCGGTTCGTAAATGCCGCTCTCGCCCTCGCGCATGACACGGATGTACCGGACGTCGTCCGAGAACGGCGACTCGGTCGAGACGGGGAGCAGCAGGCAGGTGTCCTCGAGGCTGGAAAGCATCTCCTTCAGCTGCGCGACGGTGAACCCCTCGACCTCGTAGGCAATCTGGAAAAATCCCATGGTGATCGCCTCCCCTGTGCGTCACCTGCCCTTAAGGGTATCTCACTCGCCCCGAGCATGGCTCGACCAGTGGGCCGCGACGAAGAGCCGGACGAGCTCCGCCGCGACCGCCGCGGTCTGCCCGGCGTCGACCGGGCAGACCTCGACGTAGTCGAACCCGACCGCGAGCGGCGCGAGCCGCTCGACCACGGCCCGGACGTCGTAGTGCGTTAGCCCGAACGGCTCGGGCGTCCCCAGGCCCGGGGTCAGGCAGGAGTCGATGGCGTCCGCGTCGACCGAGAGATAGATCGGGCGTGACCCGATCGTGGTCATGACCTCGTCCAGCACGGCATGGATGCCGTCCCTCCGGACCTCGTCCGCGGTGACGCAGAGGAGATCGCGGGCGAACTCGAACTGCTCGCGGTCCCCCGACCGGGCACCGAGGATCGCGACGTTCGTGGTCACCTCGTCGTGCACGATCCGGTTGGTGCATGCATGGTTGTACCGGGTGCCCCGGTACTCGCTCCGGAGGTCGAGGTGTGCGTCGAGGACGACGTACCACTCCGGCCTGACAGCGCGGACGGCGCCGATGGTGAGCGTGTGCTCGCCGCCGAGCAGGACCGGGAACTTGCCGTCGCGCACGAGATCGGCGACGGTGCTCTCGACCTCCGCCACCATCTCCTCCGGGACGACCGGCACGTCGAGATCCCCGAGGTCGTGGAGCGGGACCTGGCCCATGTCGAGGTCGAAGGCCGGGACATACGGCTCGAAGTTGTAGGTGACCTCCCGGATCGCCCGGGGGCCGAGCCTTGTTCCGGGACGGTATGACGTGGTATTGTCGAACGGGACGCCGACGATCACGTACCTGGCATCGTCGTAACTGGCCAGGGCGTCGGCGAAACGGTAACTCAGGACCTCGGGCATACCCATCAGGTATGCCGCGGGCCATATCCAGTTTTCTCCGTCGGAACGACGGTCACGGCGTCTGCCGGCTTTTTTTTAGTCGAGCTTCCGCTTGCCCATGGACTCGATGTACATGAGCTCCTTGCCCGCCTCGACGTCTCCCTGCTTCTCGGGCGGAATCTCGATCTCGAAGTTCGAGAAGTCCTTCATGTCCATCATCTGGGCGGTCGTGCCCGAGACCGAGAGGACCTGCGCGGACTTCCGCTCCACGATCGGCACGTACGTCTTGGCCGAGACCGGCTGGACGATCGAGCGCTTGACCCCGTCGAAGATGCCCGTGCAGTCGAGCCGGGCCTTCGCGGCGCCGTGCTTACCGGGCTTGGAGATCGAGATCGAGAGGATCTTGCAGGGCTCCTCGTCGACGACGACGTACCGTCCCTCCTTGAGCTTGCCGACTTCCGTCTGTTCCTTCATCGAAGACTACCACCGTCTGCGAAAATGCAGTAGTAATTTATCTTGACTGGGCTACATAAATGACTCGGAAGCGCCGCCCCGCGCCGCTGCCGCCGCGGACAGCCTTGTACTGCCCGCAGATGGCGCGATGCGACGGTGCTTCGAGGTGTGGGATGGAGTTCGCGAAGGCATGCCGGGAGATCGCTGCCGCGGTCGAGGAGGTCGCCCTCCCGCTCGTGAACACGGTCGAGGGGGGCGAGGTGATCGGTATGGGCGCGGCCCTGTCCGAGACGAAGCGGATCGACAAGGTGGCCGAGGAGATCGTGATCGAGCACCTTCGCGAGCACGGCCTCTGCCGGACCCTGATCTCCGAGGAGTGCGGGTGTGTTCAGATCGGCGGGTCCGCGGGCACGATCTTCCTCGACCCGATCGACGGCACCTACAATGCGCTCGCCGGGATCCCGTTCTACGCCCTCTCGATCGCCTACGCCGAGCAGGGCGAGGTGATCCGCGGCTTCGTCCGGGACCTCGCGAACGGCGAGACCTTCTCGGCCGAGCGGGGCCGGGGCGCGTGCCTGGACGGGCGGCCGATCACGACCTCGTCGACCGGTCTCCTCGAGGCGTCGGCCATGTCGATCTACGGGCGGAAGTTCGACCCGGCGAACGTGATGGACCTCGGGCGGACGATCCGCCGATGGCGCCTTCTCGGGGCCTCCGCCCTCGAGCTCTGCTATGTCGGCGCCGGCCGGCTGGATGGGTTCATCGATCTCCGGGGCACCCTGCGGGTGACCGATGCCGCGGCCGGCATCCTGGTCTGCACCGAGGCCGGCGGCGTGGTGACCGATCGCGACGGCGACACCCTCCGGTTCCCGGACGAGGTCTGGATCGGACGCTGCCTGGTCGCGACGAACGGGCCGCTCCACCGCAAGGTGATCGAGTACCTGCGCTGACGATCATGAAAGTGCTCTTCCGTTCCCGGCCAGACATGCCGTCCGCGCTGGACCTGACACGGGACCTCGCCGACCGTCTCGGCACGCGGGGTGTCGAGGTCACCTTCGACGCCGGAACCGGTGCCGCGCTCGGCCGGGCGGGCGAGCCGCTCGCCTCGACCGACGCGGACGTGATCGTCTGCGTGGGCGGCGACGGCACCATCCTGCTGGCCGTCCATGGGATGGTCCGGCAGCGGCCGATCCTCGGCGTCAACTACGGGGAGGTCGGGTTCCTCGCGGACCTCGAGCCCGCAGAGGCCCCCGCCTTCCTCGACGGCCTCGCCCCGGGGTTCCCGGTGGAACAGCGGATGCGGATCGCGATCTACCTCGACGACTGCCTGATCGGGACCGCCCTGAACGAGGCCGTGATCGTCACCAGCCGGCCCGCCAAGATGCTCCGCTTCTCGGTCCTGATCGATGGCGTCCGATCCGAGCAGTTCCGCGCGGACGGCATGCTCGTCTCGACGCCGACCGGTTCGACCGCGTACGCGATGTCGGCCGGCGGCCCGCTCGTCGACCCGAGGGTCGAGGGGTTCCTGATCGTGCCCCTCGCGCCGTACATGCTGTCGTCCCGCCCCCACCTCATCTCGAGCGACCGCAGGCTCGAGATCGGGCTGGAGGCGTCGAAGCCCGCCCACCTGGTCATCGACGGCCAGGCCCAGTACGAACTCGAGCGGGACGCCATGCTCCGGGTCGAGCGCTCCTCGGACCCCGCGCTCTTCGTCGATGTCGGGCGCAACTTCTTCGAGAAGGTCGACAAGAAACTGCGGTGTCTTTGATCAGCGGTTTTATCCCGCAGAGCGACGAGCTGTTGCCCACGGTGACATAAAATGGCCGAAACAGCCTGTGACTACGCCTCGCTCGCGAAGACCCTGGAGACTTACCTCGGGCTCCAGGGCTCGCCGGTGGCGTTCCGGTTTGCGCACACGAAGGAGGAGATCCCCGAGGGTATGGAGGAGGCCCCCGAGACGCTCCGTCACTGCAAGATGGTCGCGACGGCCCGGCACGAAGGAAAGGCCTTCTACGCCCCGGTCGAGAAGCACCTCTGCAACGGAGGGGCCTGGGCGCTCGGTCTCAAGCCGCTCACCGAATCGCTGCAGACGGGCGACTTCTACTACAAGCTCGGCAAGTTCGCCTCGCGCGCCGCATGCCGTCGCACCATCGACCGAATTCCGCACCTCCGGGAGAACGAGACCTACGCGACGATGTACGCGCCCCTCGCATCAGCCCCGTTCGACCCCGAGATCGTGCTGATCGTCGCCACGCCGCTCCAGATGCTCAAGCTCGCCCAGGCCGTGCTCCACGACCAGGGTGGCCGGGTCGAGGCGAACTTCGCCGGGATCCAGTCGGTCTGCGCCGACGTGACGGCCCAGACCTTCCTCTCCGGCCGGCCCAACTTCTCGCTCGGGTGCGACGGCTCGCGCAAGTTCTCGGGGATCGAGCCGCAGGAGATGGTGATGGGGATCCCGGCCGAGCTCCTGCCCTCGATCGTGGACGGGATCGCCTGCGTCACCGAGGCCCCGGGCTCGGTCATGAAGAAATAAAAAAACTGCCGTCGACGACGGCCCCCCTCTTCACTCTTTTTTACCGCCGAGGAAGTCGGCGATGTCCGAGAGGATGCCACCGCCTTTCTTCTCGTCGTGCGACCGGGCGTGGCCCTCGAGCTCGAGGATCCGCTCGTAGTGCTCGCGTTCCTCGTCCGAGAGGCGTCGCGGGACCGCGATCCGCACCCGGACGAGCATGTCGCCCGGCCGCCCGCGACGCTTGACCCCCTCGCCCGGTATCCGCAGGGCGGTGTTGTGCTGCACGCCCGACGGCACCTTCAGCTCGACAGTCCGGTCATCGATGGTCCTGACCTCGACCGTCGATCCGAGCACGGCCTGCGCCGGCGAGACCTCGATCACGGTCTCGAGGTTGTCGCCGATCCGCGCGAACCGCTCGTGGGGCCTGACATGGACCTCGATGTAGAGATCGCCGCTCGGCGCGCCGTAGTCGCCGGCCTCGCCGTATCCCTCGACACGGAGGCGCATCCCGTGCTCGATCCCGGCGGGGATCCGGACCTTGACCGTCCGCCGCGCGCGCTGCGTGCCGCCTCCGTCGCAGGTCCGGCACGGCTGGTCCGGGATCCGTCCCCGGCCCCCGCACCGCGAGCAGGTCGACATCCGGACGAACTGGCCGAAGAGGCTCTGGGTCGCCTGCCGCATCTGGCCCGTCCCGCCGCATTGGGGGCACGTGGTGACCTTCTTCGTCTCGCTTCCCGTGCCGTCGCAGCTCGCGCACGACTCGGTATGCCAGATCTCGACCTCCCGCTCGGCCCCGGCCACGGCCTCCTCGAGCGAGACCTGCATGCGGACGAGCAGATCGGCTCCCCGTTGCGGGCCCCGCGTCCCCTGCCTCGCACCGCCGCCGAAGAACGCGTCGAAGATGTCGCCGAAGCCCGAGAACTCCGAGGAGAAGCCCCCCTCGAATCCCCCGGCGCCGGCATAGCTGCCCTTCGAGGCGTTGGTGAAGGTCTCGTGGCCCATGCGGTCGTACTGGGCGCGCTTGCCGGGGTCCGAGAGGGTGGCATAGGCCTCGTTGATCTCCTTGAACCGCTCCTCGGCGCCCGGCTCCTTGCAGACGTCGGGGTGGTACTGCCGCGCCAGGTTCCTGTACGCCTTCCTGATCTCCTTCTCGTCAGCTGTCCGGGGGATCCCCAGGCGTTCGTAGTAGTCCTGAGCGGCCATGCTGCGTGCGCGCCCCTACTCCTTGACGTCGAAGTCCGCGTCGACGACCGTGTCGTCCTGCGCCCCGCCGCCGGTGGCGCCCGACTGCTGCTGCGACGAGGCCTGCTCGGCCTGGGCCTTCTGGTAGAGCTTGGTCGTGGCGGCGTACAGGGTCTCGGAGAGGGACTCCATCTCCCGCTTCATCCCCTCGAGGTCGTCGTCCCCGAGCGCCTTTCGCAGGCGGGCCACGGCCGCCTCGATCTGCTCACGGTCGCCGGCCTCGAGCTTGTCGCCGCTCTCCTTGAGCATCCGCTCGGCGGAGAAGACCGCGGTGTCGGCCTGGTTCCGGAGCTCGATCTCCTCCTTCTTCCTGGCGTCCTCGGTCTCGTAGGCCTTGGCGGCGTCGACCATCTTCTTGATCTCGTCCTCGGAGAGCTTCTTCGAGCCCTTGATCGAGATAGCCTGCTCGTTGCCCGTCCCGAGGTCTTTGGCCGAGACGTGGATGATCCCGTTCGAGTCGATGTCGAAGGTGACCTCGATCTGCGGGATGCCCCGCGGCGCGGGCGGGATGCCGGTCAGCTGGAACTTGCCGAGCGTGAAGTTGTCCTTGGCGAGCGCCCGCTCGCCCTGGACCACGTGGATGTCGACCGCGGTCTGCCCATCGGCCGCGGTCGAAAAGATCTGGGATCGCCGCGTCGGGATGGTCGTGTTCCGCTCGATCAGCTTGGTCGCGATTCCGCCGAGAGTCTCGATCCCGAGCGTGAGCGGGGTGACGTCCAGGAGGACGATGTCCTTGGTCTCGCCGGTCAGAACCGCCGCCTGGATCGCGGCACCGAGAGCCACGACCTCGTCGGGGTTGACGCTCTTGTCGGGCTCCTTGCCCATGACCCGCTTCACCGTCTCCTGGACGAGCGGCGTCCGTGTCTGACCCCCGACGAGGAGGACGTGGTCGATCTGGCCGGGGGAGAGCTTGGCGTCGGCGAGCGCCTGCTTGACCGGGTCGACCGTGGACTCGATCAGCCCCCCGACGAGCTGCTCCAGCTTCGCGCGCGTGAGGTCGATGTCGAGGAACTTCGGGCCCGTCGCGTCGGTGGTGATGTAGGGCAGGTTGATGGTGGTCTTCTGGACCGTGGAGAGCTCGATCTTCGCGTTCTCGGCCGCGTCGCGGAGGCGCTGCATCGCGATCAGGTCGTTGCGGAGATCGATCCCGGACGTCTTCCTGAACTCCTCGACGAGGTACTCGACGATCTTCTGGTCGAGGTCGTCGCCGCCGAGGCGGTTGTTGCCCGCGGTCGCCTTGACCTCGAAGACGCCGTCGCCGAGGGTCAGGATCGAGACGTCGAAGGTCCCGCCCCCAAGGTCGTAGACCAGGATCGTCGCGTCGTGCTCCTTGTCGACCCCGTAGGCGAGGGCGGACGCGGTCGGCTCGTTGATGATCCGGAGCACATCGAGGCCCGCGATCGTGCCTGCGTCCTTGGTGGCCTGCCGTTGCGCGTCGTTGAAGTACGCCGGGACCGTGATCACTGCCTTGCTGATCGTCTCCCCCAGGTAGGCCTCCGCGTCTCGCTTGAGTTTCTGCAGGATCATCGCCGAGATCTCCTGCGGGGTGTACGACGCGTCGTCGATCCGGACCTTCTCCGAGGTTCCCATCCGCCGCTTGATCGACGAGACGGTCCTTTGCGGGTTGGTGACTGCCTGCCTCTTTGCGAGCGAGCCCACGAGTCGCTCGCCCTCCTTGGTGAACGCGACCACGGACGGCGTTGTGCGCGCGCCCTCGGCGTTCGGGATCACGACGGGCTGGCCCGCCTCCATGATCGCCATGCACGAGTTCGTGGTTCCGAGGTCGATTCCGAGCACTTTCTCAGTTGCCATGTTGGACTACTCCTTGTTCTGTGAGACTGCGACCTTCGCGTACCGGATGACCCGGCCGTTCATGCAATACCCCCGTGTCACCTCGTCGATCACGGTCCCGTCCGCTGCGTCGGACGGAACGGCCGCGACTGCTTCGTGGAGGTTCGGGTCGAACTGCTGATCCTTGCATTCGATCGGCGTCACGCCACGACGCTCGAGGAGGGCGCCGAAGAGCTTCCGGATCTGGGCGAGACCGGTGCGGAGCGCGGCGTCCTCGGACTGCTCGGCCCGCTCCAGGTTGTCGTAGACCTCGAGCATCTCGCAGATCACCTGCTCGACAGCGGCCTCGACGCGGCCCGCCTGGTCTTTTACCGCACGTTTCCTGTAGTTGTCGAAGTCGGCCGCGAGCCGCAGGAAGCGGTCGTTCAACTCTGCATGGGCCGCCCGGAGCTCGGCAACCTCGTCTCGCGGGGGTTCTCCCGATCCCGGCTCGACCGGGGCCTGTCCGGCTGCCTCCTCGTCGGTCGTCATACGTGGTCCGGATTATATTGTATTGTGGTTCTATATAAATTTACGGTTCGGGCAACCACCAATTGGCACGGTGCGACCTCGAATGTCGAATCGGAGGTAAAATTCAGCGTTTTTCATGGATCCGGGCAAGCGCGCAGGACACCGGCGTGGATCATCCTATTACCGAGCCGGCCCCAAGATCTGGAACATGTCCTCAGCGCTACTCTCGGTCTGGGACAAGAGCGGGCTCGTCGAGCTCGCGCAGTCCCTCGTCGGGCACGGGTACCGCCTCTTTTCCTCCGGCGGAACGGGGGTCGCCCTCGGCGCCGCCGGCGTCCCCTATACCGAGGTCTCGACCTACACGGGCTCTCCCGAGATGATGGACGGCCGGGTCAAGACCCTCCACCCCCGCATCCACGGGGGGCTCCTGGGCCGGCGGGGGCTCGACGACGCCGTCATGGCCGAGCACGGTATCGAGCCCATCGATCTCCTCGTCGTGAACCTCTACCCCTTCGAGGCCATGCGCGAGCGCGACCTGCCGCTGCCCGAGCTCATCGAGTACATCGACATCGGCGGCCCCGCCATGATCCGGGCGGCCGCCAAGAACTTCCGCGACGTCGCGGTGGCGGTCGACCCATCGCAGTACCCCCTGGTCCTCGCGGCGCTCGAGCGCGGGGGCTTCACGGAGGAGGAGCGGCTCGTGCTCGCGCGCGCCGCCTTCGCGCGGACGGCCGCGTACGACGCGGCCATCAGCAACCATCTCCACGGCGTCGCCGGGTCCCCCACCGTGTACACCCGGCAGTGGTCGAACGGCCGAATGCTCCGGTACGGAGAGAACCCCCACCAGCAGGCTGCGGTCTACGGTGCTGCCGGGATCGCCGGCGCCGTCCCGCTTCAGGGTCGGGAGATGAGCTACAACAACTACCTCGACCTCGACGCTGCCGTGGGCCTGGTCCGGGAGTTCGACGACTGCGCCGCCGTCGTTGTCAAGCACAACAACCCGTGTGGGGCGGCACTGGGGCCGGGTCCGCTCGAGGCCTACGTCACGGCGCGCGAGGTCGACCCCGTCTCGGCCTACGGCGGTGTCGTCGCGCTGAATCGGCCCGCCGATCTCGCGACCGCCACGGAGATCGTCTCGACCTTCGTGGAGGTGCTCGCGGCACCCGACTTCGAGGACGGGACGCTCGCCGTCCTCGCGCAGAAGCCGAACCTGCGCGTGGTCCGTATGGGTCCGCCCGTGCCCGGCGACGAGGTCCGCTCGATCGACGGCGGCGTCCTCGTACAGCGAACGCTCCCCTTCGCGGAGGAATGGCGGGTGGTCACGAAGCGCGCCACGACCCCGGACGAGGAGGACGCGCTCCGGTTCGGCCTCAGGGTGGTGGCCCACACCAGGTCGAACGCGATCGTCTTTGCGAACGCGCGCCAGGCCCTCGGGATCGGGGCCGGCCAGCCGAACCGCGTGGACTCGGCACGGATCGCGGTCGCGAAGGCCCGCCAGCCGCTTGCGGGATCGGCCGTCGCCTCGGACGCGTTCCTGCCGTTCCCCGACACCCTCGAGGTCGCCGCGGAGGCCGGGGCCACGGCCCTGGTCCAGCCCGGGGGGTCCATCCGCGACGACCAGGTGATCGAGGCGGCGGACCGGCTCGGGGTCGCGATGGTCTTCACGGGCGTCCGGCACTTCCGGCACTAAAAGAGAGGAACGGGGCGGGTCAGGCGACCTTCGCCCCGGCGCCCGCGCCGGGCGTGCAGGAGTAGACCTCCTCGACCTTCAGGATCAGGAGGGACTTGGCCGGGTAGGCCTCGTTCTTGGCCTTCATCTGCGCCTTCATCTTCTCGTACTCGGCGCCCTCCGTCCTGACCTCGACCCGCCCCTTGACCTGGAAGCACTTCTTCGTGTCGGGGTCCCAGGCATAGATCGCCATCCTCGGGTTAGCCCGGACGTTCTCGAGCGTCTTCTTCATGTAGTTGTCGCCGACCCAGACCTCGTCGTTCCCGGGGAACTGGACGAACGCGATCGGGGCGACGTTCGGAATGCCGTCTGCCGTGGCGGTTCCGACCGAGAAGACCTTGATCTTCTCGAAGACCGCCAGCATCTCGTCGTTAATGAGCACCATCTTCGATCCTCCGGCGCCGATGGGCGCTGTCCTCTCATGGTGGTTCAATCCAATATGTCTTTTCGTCCGAAACAGGAACGGGTATCTATAAATCGGGCTCCCGATCATACCTGTTCATCCAGGGAGTCGATCGATGGACTACGGCGCACTGCTATCGGATTCGCTCCAGTTCACTCGTTCCGTCCTGACCGCCGAGCCCCGGCGTGGCGCGGCGCTCGTCGGCCTGTTTGCCCTCGTCTCCCTCTCGATCTCCGCCCTGCCTATCGTGCTTCCCTTCGAGCCCGTGGTCCGCTTCGCAGCCATCGCGGTCCTGATCGCGGTCTCGCTCGTGGCAGCGCTCGTGCTGGAAGGGTACGCCTACCGGATCTACGGCCGTCCCCGCGGACCTCCCAACCTCCGGGATCCGGGCGACCTCGTCCTCTCCGGCGCCCGGCTCGTCGTGGTCTCGATCGCCTACCTCCTTCCCGTCCTAGCCGTTCTCCTGGTCATGGGCGGGATCGGCGTGGCCGGGATCCTGGCGAGCGGCCAGTCGCAGGACGTCCTCGCCCTCCTCTCCGCCCTGACGACGCTCGGGCTCGGCGTCCTGATCGCCCTGATCGCCTGGGTCGTCGTGGGCCTGGCCTCGTCGATCGCCCTGGTCCGCTGCGCCCGGTACGACAGTATCCGGGAGGCCTTCAATATCGTCGCGATCCTCGCTCACATCGGCCGTATCGGCTGGGTCAACTACATCGTCGCCCTTCTCGTCCTCTGGATCGTACTCGGCCTCGCTTACGTGGCCATCGGGATCCTGTCGGGCCTTCCCGTGATCGGCTGGCTGGCCGGTGTCGTGATCGGGCTCGGAGCCCTCGTCTTCGCGGCGCGGTATCTCACGCTCGTCTACGACAGTGCACCCGCACCCTGAGCCACCGACTGCGCGAACTCCCGGGCACGCTCGAGTTCTCGGTCCCCGGGCCGCCCGTGGTTAATCCCGCCGACGAGCCCGAAGATGGCGTAGGTGTCGTATCCCGGGAGGCAGAGTTCGCCAGCGACGGGGATGGAGCGTCCCGCCAGCGCGGCCCGGAGCGCTCGGTGCCAGAGGCTGGAGAGTGACGGGACGCCGGCGGTGGAGAAGAGAAAGACCCGAGCCCCGTCGGCGAACCGGGCCCCCTGTGCGAACTCGACGAGGGACGGATGATGGCGCGATCGGTAGATCCCCGACCCGAGCCCCACAAGGTCATACGCGGAAAGGTCGCGGGCCTGCCGTCGCTTCGGCCGGACCAGGTCGGCGCCGAGCGTGTCGGCCATGGCCCGCGCCACCCGCTCGGTGTTCCCGTGGTGGAACGACTCGTACACGATCACAGCCCGCATCACCATCACCAGGCAGGTACATGAACCATCGGCGCGAAACGCTATGAAGATGATCGGGGAGGCGGCGGCTGGTAGCAGTACGATCGGGATCGTCCTCGTGAACTGGAACGGGTGGCAGGACACGGTCGAGTGCCTGGAGTCGCTGCTCCGGTGCCCGTACGACGCCTGGTTCGTGGTTTGCGTCGACAATGGCTCCGCCGACGGCTCGGTCGAGCGGATCGAGGACTACTGCGCCGGCAGGCTGCCGGTCACATCGCCGCACGTGACCTATGAACCGGGCTCCAAGCCGATCCTGTTCGTGCGTGTCGATGCCGGCGAGGCGGCCGCCCGGGCACGGGACCTTCCCCGCATCCCGGATCGCTCGGTGGTCGTGATCGAGAACGACCGGAACCTCGGATTCGCCGAGGCCAACAACCAGGGGACGCGGTTCGCCCTCGCGGCGCGATCGCCGGAGTTCTGCCTCTTCCTCAACAACGACACTGTGGTCGACCCGGCGCTCCTCGACGAGTTCGTCGGGGCCGCGGCCCGCCACCCCGGAGCAGGGTTCTTCGGGCCCAAGACCTACTACTACGACCACGAGGGACGGCGCGACGTGATCAACTTCGCCGGCGGCTCGCTCGACCTCGTCCGCGGCCAGACCCGGCACATCGGCCAGAACGAGGTCGACCGGGGCCAGCACGATCTCGAGCGCGAGGTCGACTGGGTCGAGGGTTCGTGCCTGCTCGCGCGGTCGGCCCTGCTCGGGGAGATCGGCCTTCTCGACCCGTCGTACTTCGCCTACTTCGAGGAGAACGACCTGATTATGCGGGGGCGAGACCGTGGGTTTACGGCCGTGTACGTCCCGGCGGCCCGCCTCTGGCACAAAGTCTCGGCATCGTCGAAGCGGTCTCCGACCAAGCTCTACTACCTGACCCGGAACCAGCTCTGGTTCGTACGGCGGTACGCGTCGCGCGCCGAGCGGGCGCGGTTCTACGCCTGGTACTTCGGGTACCGCCTCTGGTTCCTGCTCGGGGTCTACCTGCTCCGGTACCTGAGCCGGCCGTCCGCGGGGGCTCTCCTGCGGGGCGTCCGGGACGGGCTCGGGCCCCTGCCCGCGCGTCCCACCGCCTGACGCCGTCAGCCGAGGAGGAGCTGCTGGAACGAGCGCTCGTCGAACGGCGCGAGGAGGGAGACGAGCACGGCCTTCTGGACGTGGAGCCGGTTCTCGGCCTCGTCCCAGACGGCCGAGCGCGGACCGTCAAGGACCTCGTCCGTGATCTCGTCGCCGCGGTGGGCCGGCAGGCAGTGGAGCACCACTGCCCCGTCGGTCGCGAGGTCCACGAGCCGGTCGTCGACCCGGTACCCGGCGAAGGCCTGGCGCCGGTCCGCCGTCTCGGCCTCGGACCCCATCGAGACCCAGGTATCGGTGAAGATCACGTCGGCCCCCGAGACGGCCTCCTCGGGCGAGGACGAGCAGACGATCCGGCCCCCCTCGGCCCGTCCCTTCGCCACGATCGACGGGTCGGGGGCATATGCCGCCGGCGTGGCCACCCGGATCTCCATGCCGGTCAGGCCCGACGAGAGGATCAGGGAGTTGCAGACGTTGTTGCCGTCCCCGATCCAGGCCGCGACGAGCCCGTCGGTCCGGCCGAAGCGTTCGCGGATGGTGAAGATATCCGCCAGGATCTGGCACGGGTGCTCGCGATCCGAGAGTCCGTTGATCACGGGTACGCTCGCGTGGGCCGCGAACTCCTCCACCGTCTCGTGCAGCCGCGACCGGATCATCACGGCCGAGACGTAGCGCGAGAGGACGCGGGCCGTGTCCGAGACGGCCTCACCCCGCCGGAGCTGCATCTCCTCGTGGTTTAGGTGAAGGGCGTGGCCTCCGAGCTCGTACATCCCGACCTCGAACGAGACCCGGGTCCGGGTCGACGGCTTCTCGAAGATCATCGCGAGGCTCCTGCCGGCGAGCAGCGGGTGGCAGCACCCCTCTATCCGCTCGGCCTTGAGCCGGGCAGCGTCGGCCATGAGCCGGTTCAGCTCCGTGATAGAGACGTCCAGGATTGAGATCAGGTTCTTCATCGGATTGCCCTCATATGCGCGCAGCGCTGCTCGAGCAGAGCCGCGGTGCCGATATCGCGCCGGTACCGGACTGGGCCGACGACCCCCGACGCGGCCCGCTCGGCCACCTGCTCGGCCTCCGCGAGCGTCGGCCCGGTCCCGACGAACGCGAGCGTGCGGGAGCGAAGCGTCCAGAGACGGCCGTCGTGCTCCTCGACGTTCGAGTAGTAGAGGTGGGCCGTGCCGTAGTCGCCGAGCGTGATCGGTGCCGAGGGACCGGGCGCCTCGGGATAGCCCTCGGGAACCAGGTACTTGCAGACCGTGGCCGCCGGCTCGAACGAGACGGCGGACGGGTCGAGGGAGCCGTCCGCACACCGCCAGGCGATCTCGACAAGGTCGCTCTCGAGCAGGGTCAGGACGTTCATCGCCTCGGGGTCGCCGAACCGCGCATTGAACTCGATCACCATCGGACCGTCGGGCGTGTTCATGAACTGGCCGTAGAGGACGCCGTGGAACGGCGTGCCCTCGGCGGCCATTGCCCGGACGACCGCCGCCATGATCGCGAGGGCGGCGGCGCGGTCCGCGCCCGTCACGAACGGCAGCCCGTGGTCGGCCATCGAGTACGCGCCCATGCCGCCCGTATTCGGCCCCCGGTCACCGTCGAACGCGCGCTTATGGTCCTGCACGAGCGGCATGGGCGCGAGGCGCGTGCCGTCCACGAAGCACTGGAGCGTAAACTCCTCGCCCTCGAGCCGCTCCTCGACCACGACCGGTCCGCCGATCTCGCGGACGTAGGCACACGCGCCCTCGTGGTCGAGGTGCTCTCCCACGATCCGGACGCCCTTGCCGCCCGTCAGCCCGACGGGCTTGATCGCGAGATCGCCGGGGTGGTCACGGATGTACCGGGCCGCCTCCCCGGGATCGTCGAAGCGGGCGTACGCGGGGCAACCGGGGACGGCGTGCCGGGTCATCAGGTCGCGGGCCCACGCCTTGTCGGTCTCGATCCGCGCCGCGGCCCGGGTCGGGCCGAAGACGGGGATGCCGGCGACGGCGAGGGCGTCGCTGAGCCCGGCCTCGAGCGGCGCCTCGGGACCCACCAGGGCGAGCTCGACGCCACTCTCGATGGCGAACCGGACCACGCGCGCCACGTCCGTCTCAGGCGTGACGAGGACGGAGGCGGCGAGCCGGGCGATCCCGGGGTTCCGCGTGGCCATGACCGCAGCCAGCTCCGCCTCACCGTTCCTGAGGAGCGAGGCCGCGATCGCGTGCTCCCGCCCTCCGCCACCCACCACCAGGCACTTCATAGGCACGTCAACCAGTACTGAGGCGTTCACAAAATAAGCGGTTGCGGTTTCTACCCGGCAAGGAGGTCCCGCGCGCGGACGAGGGGCACGAGCCGGGCTCCCGCTGCGGCGAGCCTCTCCTCCGCTCCGCCCTCCCGGTCCACGACCGTGACCACGCAGTCGACCTCCGCCCCGGCCCGGCGGAGCTCGTCGATCCCGTAGAGGGCCGAGCCGCCCGAGGTCGTGACGTCCTCGACGAGGAGGACCCGGCGGCCGGCCACGTGGCCGATCACGAGGCTCCCCTTGCCGTGGTCCTTCGCGGCGCTCCTGACGATCGCGTACGGCCGCCCGCTGGTGAGTGAGACGGCGACCGCGAGCGGGACGCCGCCGACGGCCACCCCCGCGACGACCTCGAACGGTTCGCGCCCGGCGATCGCCGCGGCCACCGCTGCGAGGAGCGCATGATCCGTCATGGCGGTCTTGATGTCGACATAGTACGGGCTCGTCGCACCCGAGGCGAGTGTGAACTCGCCGAACTCGATGGCGCCGGCCGCGATCAGCAGGTCGGCAACGGGGTTGTCCTTCACCATGGCTCCTCCTTGATCCCGGCCGCGAACCCGATCAGGTTGAAGACCCGGTGCAGGAGCGGCGTCAGGATCACGATGAAGGCGAGGACGGAGAGCGTGACGTTCGCCAGGATCCAGCGCGGGTCGACGAGCGCGAGCAGGACGAACGCGCCCACCACGAGGTCGTACTGGTCGACGACGGGCCATGCCGCCCCCCGGTCCTTGCCGAGCCGCCGCTTGAAGAAGGACTTGGTCATGTCCCCGAGCAGGGCTCCCACCGCGAGCGCGGCCACCGTGAGCGGTGTCTGCGGAGGGAGCGCGAACGGGAGCGGGAAGCCCTGCACCCAGATCTGCACCACGCCGAGCGCGAGCCCGGCGAGGACGCCCGCGGCGAAGCCGCGCCAGGTCTTGCCGTTGCCGAGCACGCGGTAGCCGTCGGCAAGGACTCGTCCGCCGTCGATCGGCCGGCCCCCGCCGAAGAGGGCCGCGATCGGGTTCGGGAGCCACGCCGGCAGCATGACCCAGCACGCGGCGAGTGCGGCGAGAGCGATGGATGCGGGCGTCAGGGCATCGGCGACTGTCACGGGTACTCCGTCTCACCTGTAAGCATTAATGTTATGTAAGAGAAACTACTAGAAAACGTCGCTGGCGGACCAGAACGGCCGATTTACTCTCCGAGATAGGCCCGCCGACGGTCGCGCCCGAGGAATTCTTGATGGTGCACAAGACAACGAAGAGCCTCTGCCCGTCCTGCGGGAGCGTCCTGGACGCGCGTGTCTACGACCAGGACGGGAAAGTCTGGATCGAGCGCGAGTGCCCCGAGCACGGCCGAACTCGTTCGCTGTACTGGTCCGACGCGGCGATGTACGATCGCTTCGACACCTACGCCAGCATCGGGAACGGGGTCCAGAATCCCCAGCGCCAGATCCCCGCGCCCAACTGCCCGAACGAGTGCGGGCTCTGCTCGCAGCACCGCTCGGAGACGCTCCTCGCGAACATCGACCTCACGAACCGGTGCAACCTCAACTGCGACTTCTGCTTCGCAAACGCGCGGGCCTGCGGATTCGTGTACGAGCCGACCTTCGACCAGGTGGTCGGCATGATGAAGCTGCTCCGGGCCCAGCGCCCCGTGCCCGTGCCGGCCGTCCAGTTCTCGGGGGGCGAGCCGACCATGCGCGACGACCTTCCCGAGCTGATCCGGACCGCGAAGAGGCTCGGTTTTGCGCAGGTCATGATCGCGACCAACGGGATCCGGATCGCGAAGGAGGAGGGGTACGTCGAGAGCCTGAAGCAGGCTGGCCTCTCGACCCTCTATTTCCATTTTGACGGGTGCTCGCCCGAGACGAACCCCCAGCTGGCACTCAACGAGCAGGCGCTCGAGCGGTGCGCGAAGGCCGGGATGGGCGTGATGCTCGTCCCGACGGTGATCCGCGGCCGCAACGACCACGAGGTCGGCAAGATCATCCAGTACGCGGTCGAGCGGATCAAGGTGGTGCGCGGCGTCAATTTCCAGCCGGTCTCGTTCACGGGAGCGGCAAGCAGCGACGATGTCGAGCGGGAGCGCGTCACGATCCCGGACCTCACGGCGTCCATCGAGGCGCAGACGGGCGGCGTGATCCGCCAGGACGACTTCTATCCCGTCCCCTGCGTGATGCCGATCTCGCACCTGGTCGAGTCGTACACGGGCCGGCCGGCGGTGGAGTTCTCGACCCACCAGCACTGCGGTGCCGCGACCTACGTCTTCGTCGAGGACGGCGCCCTCGTCCCCGTCAACCGGATCGTCGACGTGGACATGTTCTTCGAGTCGCTGGACCGGATGGCGGGCACGATCGGGAG
Source organism: uncultured Methanospirillum sp. (assembly GCA_964501565.1). GTDB lineage: Archaea > Halobacteriota > Methanomicrobia > Methanomicrobiales > Methanospirillaceae > UBA288. The sequence continues at coordinate 23,110 of CAZCUJ010000015.1, read as the reverse complement.
GGGGGGCTCGATCAACCGGTACCGGGCACTTCTCGAGGGGCTCAACAACCTCCGACGGGCCATGAAGAAGGACCAGACCGGGAAGTCGAACGAGGTCTGGAGCCTCATCATGCAGGCCCTGGTCTTCCAGAACTACGACGCGCTTCGCGACTTCCACTGGAACGCCCTCTTCATCGGCACGATGCACTTCATGGACTGCCATAACTACGACACGGACCGCGTGCGCCAGTGCTGCATCCATTACGCGACCCCCGACGGCCGAATCATCCCGTTCTGCAGCTACAACTCGGGCCCGGTCTACCGCGAGCAGGTCTGGAGGAAGTTCGCCCAGCCTGACACCCTGTCGGGGAACGAGACCGCGCCCGACGCCTAGAGAAACTCGAGCTCGACCGCGGGCGAGCCCGCGGCGATCGCCACGCCCGCTATCGCGAGGTCCTGGACGGCGAGGCCGGTCGAGTCGAAGACTGTGACCTCGTCGTCCGACCGTCGGCCGGCCCTGCCGAGGATGACGTCGCCGATGGTGCCGGCGACCCGGTCGGCCGAGTACAGCCCGGATGCGATCGGGACGTTGATCTCGCCCGAGTGAACGGCCTGTCGCGGGTCGTCGACGTAGACCGAGGCCCGGAGGAGGATGGCGGAGTCGAGCTCCTGTTTGCCCGCTGCGTCCGCTCCGATCGCGTTGATATGCGTCCCGTCAGCGATCCAGGCGTCCTGCACGAGGGGCTCGCGCGAGGGCGTGGTCGTGACCAGGAGGTCGCAGTCGGCGGTCCGTTCCAGGGACGCGGCGGCGATCTCGAAGCGCGAGAAGCGCCGGGCGAAGGCCTCCGCCGTCGCCTCTCGACGGCTCCAGACCCTCACGCGCTCGATCCCAAGCCAGGCCGCCGTCGCCTCGAGCTGGGTCTCCGCCTGCCGTCCCGCGCCGACGAGCCCGATCTCGATCCCATCCTGCCTCCGGCAGAGGTGGCGGGCCGCGACGGCGCCGGCGGCCCCGGTGCGGAGATCAGTCAGGGCGGTCCCGTTCAGGATCGCGTACGGCGTCCCGGTCGGGGGGTCGAGAAGGACAATCAGCGCCATCACGGTCTCGAGGCCGCGCCCGGGGTTGCCGGGGTGGACGTTCACGATCTTGACTCCCGCGAGCCCGAGCGCGGGGATGTACGCGGGCATGGTCCGGAAGTCGCCGCCCGGCAGGGTCACGTAGACCTTGGGCGGCATCTCGGTCTCCCCCCGTGCGAAGGCGGCGAATGCCGCCTCGATCGCCTCGTTGACCCGCGAGAGGTCGAGCCCGACCTCGGGGCGGGCGTAATACTGCATGCACGACCATATGTAAAAACAGGGTTTGAAACTGTCGGCGCTCCAGCAGGTTGATGAGCAGCCGGGTCGACCCGGATCCCGATGATCCGGATCGTGCGGAAACCGACGGATACCCCCGGCGATGACTCGACCTCGCAGGTCTGTGCCGAGCTCGACGCGATCGGCGCCGCATGGAGCGACCTCGACCTCGACGAGGTCGACCCGTTCGACCCCGACCTCGAGGGTGCGCTGATCTGGGCCTGCGGCCTGCGGCAGGACGGACGCCAGTTCGAGGTCCTCCAGGCGCTCGGGCTCCGGAACCGCGTCGTGAACCGCCCCGCCGCCATCGCCACCTGCGCCTCGAAGGTCGCCACGACCGCGCTCGTGCTCCGGGCGGGCCTCCCGTCACCGGGGACCGGCTTTCCCGGGACGCGCGGGCAGGCCGCGGCCTTCATCGAGGCGCACGGGGGCCGCGCGGTCGTCAAGCCGGTCTACGGCTTCGACGGGAACGGGATCCGGCTCGTCGACGATGCGGGCGACCTCGAGGAGCCGCCATACTACCTGCAGGAGTACGTGCCGAATACCGAGGACTACCGGGTCTTCGTCATCGGGGACCAGGCCGTCGGCGCGATCCGCCGCACCTCGTCGCATCTGACCCACAATATCCACCAGGGCGGGCGGGGCGAGGCCGTATCGGTCACGCCGGAGATGGCAGTCCTCGCCATCGGTGCCGCACGGGCCGTCGGCGTGGACTACGCGGGGGTCGACCTCCTGCCTGTGCCCGGCGGCTACACCGTGCTCGAGGTGAACGGCACCCCGAACTGGCACTGCATGACCGCGCCGATACCGGCCCTGCTCGCGGCCTTCCTGGTCAGAGAATGTCGCGCGATGTCCGCTCGTCCTCGAGGAACTGGTTCAGCCGGTCGTAGATGAACTGCTCGATCGCCTGCGCGGTCTCGAGGTCGGCCCGGAACGCGATCAGCTCCCGCTCGTCCCCGTCCATGTTCGCGAAGAAGAGCTGATGTCGCGACTCAATCACCTGGGCGTCCGGCCAGCGCTCGACGATCTCCAGCAGGACCTTCTGCGGGACGCCCGGCGGGACCACCACGTCGTAGAGTTCGGTTGTAGTCTCCCCGGTCGACTTCTCATCGGTCGTATTCTCGTGGGTCATCGATCTCCTCTTACTTTCCGCACGCGATCCTCTTAGCCATGATGCACCGTCCGCCTCGCCGGCCGCCGAGCGGAAACTTCGGCTTGCCGAGCGAGAGCATGCACCGGCCCATCAGGGCCGCCCCCCGCGCGAGGCCGTCGTCCACGAAGACCAGGTGGTCGTTCGCGCCGTCGGGAAAGAGCCCCAGTTCCTCGATCCCCTGGAGGATGTACTCGGGTTTCCTCCCCGAGATGGCGGCCCGGCCCGTGAAGCCGATCGAGGCGTTCTCCGGCACCATACCGCGCTCGGCCGCGACCTCGATCATCCGGAGGGCCATCCGCGTACAGACCCGGTCCACGACCTCGGTCAGGGTCGCGATCCCGTGCTGCTGGTGGCACTCGCGTCCGATCACCTCGAGTTCGGGCACGGCCGACCCGTTGATCCCGGCATCGCACCCGATCAGCGCGATCCCCGAGGCCCAGGCCACGTCGGCGCAGAGCGGCACCCGCCCGAAGCGCGCCCGGTCCGACGGGACGATACGGATATCAATCTCCTCGTGGCAGCGCTCGACGTAGTCGGCGACCACCGTCCGGTTCGTACGCGCCGTGAGCTTGCCGAGCGTCGAGCGATCCGAGAAGAGGTCGAGGGCCGTCCCCGTACGCTGCTGGACGAGCCCCGTCCCACGGACGATCGCGTCGGGGATCGCGCCCGCGAGCCCGGCGAAGTTGCCGATGGTCTTCGCGAACGGGATCTCGTCCGCTTCATCGACGTCCGAGGTGATCCTGCCGTCGAGCGTCGTGCCGAAATCGATCGAGAGACAGGGGTTTCGAAAGTCGACCGGTGTCCACTTCGCCCCCTCCTTGATCCCGGCCATGGCGAGCTCGCCCTCCATCTCGTTCGCGACCATCTCCACGCCCGTGCTGCCGACCGGCGGGAGCACGCCCGCCACCGCCCCGACGAAGACCACCTTGTCCGCGAACGAGTGCGGCTGGAGCTTCAGGGGCAGGTTCCCCTTGGACATCGGCGGCGTCATCTTCCGCGGCGGCACGCCCGCCTCCAGGCAGCCGTTCGCGAGCGCGATGACGAAGTCCCCGACCTGGTCGGGCGAGTCCATGGCGGCGACCACTCCCGTCGAGCGGACCACGAAGTCGAGGTCGTCCTTGATCGAGAGGCCGGCGTCCTTGTGGCACTTGATAAGGGTATCGCGGACCAGCTCGGTCACGGACTCCCTGGTCAGCTCGGTGCCGTCGAGAGTCGCGCCGAAGACCGCCTCGCCCGGCTTCGGCGGCCGGACGTCACGGCTCATCGAGACCGTCTTGTTGATCACGTAAGACCGCCCGGTCTCGAGGTTCGTCCCGGTCAGGATGCACTTGGTGGTCGTGTTGCCCATCTCGACCGAGGCCACGATGAAGTAGGGCTTGGTCCTGAACTCGGGTACCTCCATGCCGGCCCCGAGCGAGATGGTGGGAGGCGGGACACTCTCCACGATATGGGGTTTAGGGCGGAAAAAACGGTCAAAAAAGCGGGCGCTCATTCACCTCTGGGTTTCCCCTGTGCTCCGATATACCTTTCGTTATGGGCCGTATAAAAGGAACCGGCCGGCCCTTCCACGGTTCATCGCCCGGCGATGATTCCCGTACTTTTCCCGAAATGCAACCACGACTGCCTCCCGGCGTTCCGCAACGAACATATAGTGAAAAAGGTAACTACATACAAATCGGCCAGGGCGAACGCCATGGCGGAGGTCAGGGATGAGAGAGCGGCTCCGGCGGATCAACCTGCAACGGCAGATGCTGACCCTGATCACCTCGAAGCCCGGTTGCACGCTCCAGGAGCTCTTCGAGGCCTATCGCGAGACCCACCGGAGCTGGGAGATCCGGTACCAGCTCCAGTGGCTCGTCCGCCACGGGGTCGTCGCGCTCCGTTCCGGGCCGCGTGCCATCCACTGCTACCCGACAGGAAAGCGGCTCGTCGTCTAGAACCCTCCCTTCGAGACGGTCATCGCGACGAAGACGAGGCCGCCGAGTGCCGTGTTGAGAGCCGGAAGCCTCCAGTAGACCCGCTCGATCGGGAGCGAAGGGCGCGCGAGAAGCAGGGCCGGCACGGCCGGATAGGCGAGCACGAGCGAGCTGAGCGGATGAAAACCGCTCGCGACGAGCGTGATCGCGGCCAGCCCGGCCCAGAAGGCGAGGCAGAGCGCCAGCGATCGGCGACGGCCGAGGTAGACCGCCGTGGTGGTGATCCCGGCCAGCCCGTCGCACGCGATGTCCGGTATCGCCGAGAAGAGGTGCATCGCCGCGATGTGAAAGAAGCCTCCCAGGAGGAGCCACGCGGGGGGCCAGGCTCCCGATGCCAGCACGTACCCGTACACGCCGGGCATCACGTACAGGTAGTTCGAGCAGAAGTCGAGGAACGGGACCCGCTTGAACCGGAGTGGGGGTGCCGAGTAGAACCCGGCGAGCAAGAGGAAGCCGGCCAGGACGAGGAGCAGGCGGGGGTCCGGGGCGAGGAGACCGAGCAACGCCGCGGCGGCGAGCGAGAGGGCGATCAGGAGGAGGAGCCGGCGCCGGTCCGCCGTGACGAACCGGTACTCACGGTCACCCTTCTTGGGGTTGTTCCGGTCGGTCGCCTCGTCGAAGAGGTCGTTGACGCCGTAGATGAAGAGGTTGGCCGGGACGAAGAAGTAGAGCAGGGCGATGCCGTAGAGCGGCAGGAGGAAGGCGTGCCAGTCGGCCATCCCGATCGAATACCCGACGACATAGGTCCCGCCCGTATAGATCCAGAAGCGTGGGCGGGAGATACGGACCGCGTACGCGGCCAGCCCCTCCCCGTCCCGGTTCATGCGGCGGGCCGGATAGTATTGGCGGCGAAGCGCGAGACGATCCGCGGCACCGAGGGGCGGATCTTGCGGTCGAAGATGACGAACGGGTCCCGCTCGATCTGCCGTGCCGTCCAGCCGTACATGTCAGACGCGGTGATGATCGGCATGCGCACGCGCCAGGGGATGTATCGGTACCCCTCCTCGCCGAGGGACTGCCAGGTACGGTACAGGTCGCACTGTGCGCCCACGAACTCGCGGAACCTCGCCGGGCGCCTCCGAAGATAGTCTTCATCGAGGGAGGCAAGGCCGAATCGAGCGAGCTCCTCCTCGGGCATGTATCTCCGTTCCATCGCGGCGTCTTCCGCGATATCCCGGATGAAATTGATGTACTGCATCCCCCGCCCGAGGTGGCGGGCCGCTTCGTAGCAGGCCGGCGGGAGGGCGAGGAGCCGGGCCATCATCAGGCCGATCACCTCGGCAGAGCCGTAGAGGTAGACGCGCAGGTCGTCGATCGTTCGGTAACCTGAGACCGAGAGGTCGAGCTCCATCGAGTGAAGGAACGCGTCGATCCATTCCTGCTCGAGATCGTACCGGCGCTGGAGGTCGACGAAGCCGTCGATGACAGGGTCTCCCGCGGGCTGGCCCTCGAGGGCCGCCCGGTAGGTCTCGACGAATGAGAAGAACTCCGGCCCACGCTGGGGCACGGAATCGACCAGGTCGTCTGCCGTTCGGACGAACGAGTACAGGGAGAAGACGTTCTCTTTGACCGCGGGCGGAAAGAAGAGGGTCGAGTAGAAGTAGGTCCGCGAGCCCCGCCGGAAGATATCGTAGACGGTCTGGTCGATCACGGTCATCGTATGGCACCCTGCTCCTTCTTGATCTCCCGCGCGACGATCTGGCTCGAGATCAGGGTCATCGGCACCCCGATCCCGGGATGGGTGTACTGTCCTGAGTAATAGAGGTTCGCGACCTTCCGGCTCCGGTGGGCCGGGCGCCAGAGCGCGGTCTGGAAGAGAGTGTGCGAGAGGCCGAGCGCCGTGCCGCGGTAGGCGTTGTATCGCTCGGTGAAGTCGTCGAGAGCGAAGCACCGCTCGGTGACGATCGCGTCCCGGATCGGCTCGCCGAGGGTCTCCTCGAGGTGGGAGAGGAGGCGGTCGCGAAGCGCCTGCCGGCGTTCGGGCGTGTCGGGGAGCCCGGGGGCGAGCGGGACGAGCACGAAGAGCGCCTCCCCGCCCGGCGGCGCGGCGGTCGTGTCGGTCTTGGACGGGACGTTGACATAGTAGGAGGGGTTCTCGGGCCAGGCCATCTTGGCAGGGTCGAAGAGCGTCTCGAAGCCCTGCTCCCAGTCCTTCTCGAGCAGGAGCGTGTGGTGGGCGAGCCCCTCGACCTTCCGATCGAGCCCGAGGTAGAGGACCATTGCGGACGGTGCGAGAACCCGCTTCGCCCAGTACTCGGCGTCGTAGGTCCGGGACGCTACATCGAGGAGCGAGAGCTCGGCGTGCGCGTAGTCCGCGTTGACGAGCACGACGTCGGCGGGGTACCGCCCTTCCGGCGTCTCCACCGCGACGGCCCGGTCGTCCTTGACCACGACCCGGGTGGCCGGCTCGTTGTACCGGAACTCAACGCCGTGCTCCTCTCCGAGCCGCCGGACGGAATCGACCACGGCCCGGATGCCCCCTTCGGGATAGAAGACCCCCAGCGTCAGGTCGATGTGGGACATGATGTGGTAGAGCGCCGGGGTGTTCGAGGGCGCTCCGCCGAGGAACCCGATCGAGTACTGGACGATCTTTCGGGCATAATCGCTCTCGAAGTACCGCCCCACGAAGCGGTCGAGGTGCTCGAAGGAGCTCAGGAGCTTGGGGCCCTGGAAGAGGAGGCGGCCCGAGACGAAGTCGAGGACCGAGCGGTAGTCACGGTAGAGCAGGTCCTGCATGGTGAGGGTGTAGAGCGACTCGGCCGAGCGGAGGTACCGTCGGAGTTTCTCGCCCCCTCCGTCCTCGAAGGTGTCGAAGAGCGCGATGGTCTTCTCCGTCTCGGCGGGGATGTCCACCATCGTCCCGTCACCGAAGAAGATACGGTAGGACGGGTCCAGCCGCTTGAGCTCCACGAAGTCGGCGGGTGTCCGGCCGAACTCGGCAAAGAACCGTTCGAAGACATCGGGCATGAGGTACCACGACGGCCCCATGTCGAAGGTGAAGCCGGCGTCGCTGTGGACCGAGGCCCTCCCGCCTGCCTGCTCGTTCTTCTCCAGTACTGTCACGTCAGCCCCGTCACGGGCGAGCAACGCCGCAGCGGCCAGTCCGCCGAAGCCTGCACCCACGATAACCGTTTTCATTCGGAAGTCTTCCGCTCCTGACCATCGCCGGCCGGGCCGGTCGTCGGGCTGGGGAACACGTATCCTTTCGTATTGGTACGAATATAGCTTCCTATGCTACTCATTCTCAGGGTCCCGGCCACCGCGGAGGAAGGAGACCCCGAGCACCAGCAGGGCAACCCCGAGCCCGGCGGGAATGAGCATGCCCGTGCCCAGGCAGACACCGGTCCAGAAGGCCAGGATCAGGACGTAGCTCGTGGCGACGGCGACGGGTAATCCACCCCGTACCGCGAGAAGCACGATGGCCGAGTACGCCATCCCGGTCAGGAACCACCCGGCGAAGTTCGAGAGCGGGATCCCGTAGTAGAATCCTGGCTCGGCCCAAACCCAGAAACCGAGCAGGGCGGCGCCCGGGTCGAGGACCAGGTCGGTGGCGACGAGAAGGAGCGCCCCGAGGATCGCCTGCTGCCAGGCGGGACGTCCGGACGCGTACCGGCGGGCCATGGCACAGGCGCCCAGGAGGAGGGGGACATAGGCGAACCCGACCGTCCAGGGGACGGGACCGACCACGGGCGTGCCGATCCCGGACGAGTACGAGAACCATCCGTACGGCACCCCCGTCGTGACCCCGACAGCCTCGACGGCCATGGAGAGCACGGAGAGCGCGGCGATCAGGACGAGCCCGCGGGCTGCGCCCTCGGACCGCGCGAAAGCGACGTAGGACGGAAGCGCGAGCAGCACGATGACGGCGGCGGAGATGAGCGGGTCGAACGGGGTCTTCGGGGCGTGGTTGACGAAGAGACCGGAGAGAAAGAGAAGGAGCGCTGCGGTCACGAGAAGCCACCGCGCCATGAACACCTACCGGTGCGTCAGGTACGCGACGACCCCGTCGGGGCCGGCGCTGTCGATCCGGGCGAAACCGACCCGCTCGAACTGCACGACCGTTCCGACCGCGTCCAGGACGGCCGGCTCGCAGGCGCCCCCGAGGTCGCCCTCGGGCCGCCGCAGCGTGCACGGGATGGTCGCCCCGAGGGGGAGCCACTGGATGATGGGCGCGTGCGCCGCCCGTGCCGCCGCGAGGTCATCGCCGGCGTGGATGAACCGGAACCGGCCATCGACCGCGGAGACGCCGACGTTGAAGAGATCCTTGAGCCGGAGCATCGAGACATCCTCCCCGAGCTCGGCGGCCGGAACGACCACGCCCGCCTCGAACGAGAGGGTGCGCGTTCCCTTGCCGGCGTCGCCGGGGTGGCGGAGCGGGTGCGCCTCGCGGGGGAGCCCGCCCGAGACCTCGACCGCCACCGGATTCGGGACGAACCAGAGCCGGTCGGCGACCGGATCCACGATCGCCCGGTTCTCGGCAAAGAGGTTCTCCCAGGAGAACTGGATGTCGGTCTCGCCGACCCCGATCGCGAGCACGGCCCGCCGGACGGCCTCCGGCTCAATCCCGCGCCTCGCGAGCGCCCGGAGCGTCCCGAGCCGGATGTCGTCCCAGCCCCCGTACCGCCCCTCCGCGATCCCGGCCCGCATCTCCGAGGTCGAGAGGACGACCCCCTCGATCCCCATCCGGCCGTAGTGGCGGAAGTGCGGCGGGGTCCAGCCGAACCACTCGTAGATGAACTGCTGCCGGCGCGTGTTCGCGATATGGTCCTTGCCCCGGATCACGTGCGTGCACCCGAGGAGATGGTCGTCGACGGCGACCGAGAAGTTCATCAGCGGGTACACGGTCGCGTCGACCCGGGGATGGAGGGTCGAGGTCAGGATGCGGAACGCCGGAAAGTCGCGGAGTGCCGGGTCCGGCGCCGCGAGATCCGTCCGGACGCGGACCGACGCCTCGCCCTCGGCGTACTCCCCCGCGAGCATCCGCTCGAACCGGGCGAGGTCCTCCTCGACCTCGCGGGCACGGCACGGGCACGCCGTCTTCGCCTGGCGGAGCTCGCGGAAGCGCTCGTTCTCGCAGGTGCAGACGTAGGCCCCGCCGCGCTCGATCAGGCGGCGGGCGTGGTCGTAGTAGAGGTCGAGCCGGTCCGACTGGTACACGGTCTCGGTGATGGCGCACCCGAGCCACGCGATGTCCTCGGGCACGGTCCGGTAGGCCTCTGGGTCGACCCTTTTTGGGTCCGTGTCCTCGATCCGCAGGACATACCGGCCGCCGTACTGCCGGACGTAGGCATCGTTCAGGACCGCGGCCCGGGCGTGCCCGAGGTGGAGCGGCCCGGAGGGGTTCGGGGCAAAGCGCATCACGACGCCGTCATCCGCCCCGGGAAGCGGCGGCAGGGCGTACCGGTCCCGCGGGCCGGCCTCGCGGTCCTCAAGGAGCTCGGGAGCCAGCGCCGCGAGGCGGCGGACCCACTCCTCGTGGTCCAGCGCGTCGACCTCGGCGATCACCGGGCCGACAAGGGCCTTGGCCTCCGACGCCCGGGAACGGAGCCCGGGGTACCGGCCCATCACGGCCCCGATGATCGCCCCGGCCTTCGGGGTGCCGCGGTGCCGCACCGCGTTCTCGAGCGCGTGGACGAGCAGCCGTTCCCGGAGCTCGTCCACGTCAGGCGCCCCGCGAGACGAAATAATCGCCGAGCGCGAGGAGGAGCCGGCGCTCCTCCGAGTCCGGGAGGATCCGCAGGTGCTCGGCGGCATCGCGGACGATACCGCGGGCGCGGCCCCTGACCTCGTCGAAGATCCCGGCATCGGCGATCAGTCCGATGACCTCTTCGATCTCCGCCTCGGAGAGGGGATGGCGGAAGGGCGCGAGGTCCAGCCCACGGTCCCGCGCCAGGATCGTGATCAGGGTCCCCTTGCCCTCGCGGATGTCGGAGCCCCGGTCCTTGCCGGTCGTCCCCTGCGCCGCGAGGAGGTCGATGAGGTCGTCCTGGATCTGGAAGGCCACCCCGCAGGCGAGGCCGAAGCGGTAGAGGACCTCGACCTCGGGCTCGCTCCCCCCGGCGAGGACGGCTCCGATCGCGGCCGAGGCCGCGTAGAGCGCGCCCGTCTTCTTCTCCACCATCTCGAGGTACTCGCCGTCCGTCACGTCGTCGCGCGACGAGAAGCTCATATCCTGGTGCTGGCCCACGCAGAGCTCGTCGCAGGTCGCCGCCAGCATCCCGACGGCCCGGAGCCGCGCGGCCTCGGGCGCGATCGAGCCGATCAGGAGCGAGAAGGCGCGGGCGTTCAGCACGTCCCCCGCGAGGATCGCGGTCGCCTCGTCCCACCGGTAGTTCACCGTCGGCACGCCGCGGCGATAGCTGTCCCGGTCCATGATGTCGTCGTGGATCAGGGTGAAGGTGTGGGTCAGCTCGACGGCGAGGGCCGCGGGGATCACGTCCTCGGATGCCCCCCGCCGCACCGCGTCGGCGGCGAGCAGGAGCATCGCGGGGCGGAGCCTTTTCCCCCCCGCCTCGAGGAGGTGGAACGCGGCGCGGTTCAGCTCCCCGACGGGAGTGCCGTAGTACCGGTGGAAGAGCTTGTCGACCCGATCCTCCGTCTGTTCGAGATAGGCATCCAGTTCCATGATCGTCTCCTAGTGGACCTTCACCCGCTGCCCGTTCTGCATCAGGTGGCAGTCGGTCTTGGTCTTGTACCCGAGGTCGGCCGCGAAGTCGGCGTATTGCGCCGTGACGCGGAGCGGGGCGTGGGCCGGGATCACGTTCTGGGGGTTGAGCAGGTGGAGGAACTCGTAGTGGTCCTCGAGGTAGGCGTGGCCCGAGACGTGGAGCTTGTCGAAGATCCGCGCCCCGGCCGCGCGCAGCCTCGCCTCGGTCAGGTACCGGTTCCCGTGGTTCATCGGGTTCGGGATGACGTTGGCCGAGAAGAGGACCTTGTCCCCCCGGTTGATCGTGTACGGCGTCTCCCCCGCGACGATCCTCGTCAGGACCGCTCCGGGCTCGCCCTGGTTCCCCGTGACGATCGGGACGAACTGCTCGGTACCGCTCTTCATGATCCGCCGCATGGTCCGCTCGACCGTCCGGCGGTTGCCGAAGACCGAGGTCGTCTGCGGGAAGCTCACGAGCTTCATCTGCTCGGCCGTCGTAGAGTAGCGCTCCATCGAACGGCCGAGCAGGACCGGCTTTCGTCCCATCTCGTGCGCGGTCTCGGTGATGGTCTTGATCCGCGAGATGTGCGATGCGAAGGTCGAGACGATGATCGCGGTCTTCTCGTCCTCGAAGCTCGTCATGGTGTCGCGCACCAGGTCGCGCGCGATCCGCTCGGACGGGCACCGACCCTTCATGTCGATGTTGATCGCCTCGACGACCAGGGCGAGGACGCCCTCCTTGCCGATCTGGGCCAGGCGCGCGAAGTCCGGGGGCTCCCCGACCACCGGCGTGCGGTCGAGCTTGAAGTCGCAGGCGTAGACTATGGCGCCGTGCGGCGTCCAGAGGACGGCCGCAACGGTGTCGATGATCGAATGCTGCATGCGCACGAACTCGATCGTGAGGTTCGGGGAGACGGTGTATTTTCCGCCCGCCTTGAGCGCGAAGAGCTTGTTCTTGACCTCGAACTTGTTCTCGCCCTGTATCTGCTGCCGGATCAACTCGGTCGTATACGGCGTGCTGATAATCGGCGCGTTGTACCGGTGCGCGAGCTTCGGCACCGCGCCGATATGATCGAGGTGGCCGTGGGTGCAGACGATCGCCTTGACCTGCCCCTCGATCGCGTTCATCATCGTGTCGTCCGGGATCGCCTTGATCTGGATCAGGTCAAGGGAGTGCATGTTCTCGATCTCGGCGTCCTCGTGGATCATGACCTGGTCGAGTCGCAGGCCCATATCGAAGACCACTATCTCTTTTCCGCAGCGGACGGCGGTCATATTTCTGCCGACCTCGTCAAACCCGCCCACCGCGATAATCTCTACATCCATCTGTATCTCCTATGTTTCTATCAGATCACGTATTCGTCCCGTGACGATCGTCCGCGCCTGCCGGAGCGCCGGCACCGTGGGCGACCCGGTCAGGAACATCGCCACGCGGAGTTCGTCGATCACGCGCCCGATCACGGCTTCGAGCGCCTCCTGCCCCTCCGCGGCCGGGCCGAGCAGGGGCAGGGCCATCCCCGCGAGGTCTGCGCCGAGCGCGACCGCCTTGGCGACATCGAGCCCGCTCCGGACGCCCCCGGTCGCGATGACCGGGCCGCCGCAGCGGGCGACCTCGATCAGGCTCGCGACCGTGGGAATGCCCCAGTCGCGGAAGACCTCGCCCCGCGACGGCCGGCGACTGTCGCCGGGCCCCCCGGTCCTGCCGGCACGGACGGCCTCGATCACGGCCCAGGAGGTGCCGCCGAGCCCGCCCGTGTCGACCGCGGCCACGCCCGCGCCGTACAGCCGCCGAGCGACCTCCCCGGAGATCCCGTTCCCGGTCTCCTTGACGATCACGGGATACCCGGCGCCGCTGCAGAGGGCCTCGATCGCGGCCAGGCATCCCGTGGCATCGCGGTCACCCTCGGGCTGGATCGCCTCCTGCAGGAAGTTGAGGTGGACCGCGAGAGCATCCGCGCCGATCAGGTCGACTGCGCGGTCGGCCCACTCCGCGCCGTGGTCGCGGAGCTGGACCGCGCCGAGGTTCGCGACCACGAACGCGCTGGGCGCGGCGTCCCGGACCACGCAGTAGCTTGGCGCGAGCGAGGCGTCCTCGAGCGCGGCCCGCTCGGAGCCGACCCCGATACCGATGCCGAACCGCTCGGCGGCGGCCGCGAGGCGCTCGTTGATCCGCGTGGTCCCGGCATGACCGCCGGTCATGGCCGCGATCATCAGCGGCGCGCCGAACCGGTGGCCGAGAAAGTCGGTCAAGGTCGATACCCGGTCCATGTCGCACTCGGGCAACGCGTTGTGGACCAGCATGACGTCACCGAAACCGGCGTCGCCTGCTTCGACCGGCATCTCGCGACAGATGCGGAGGTGGTCGAGCTTCCGCGCCGAGGTCAGCCCGCTCATATGCCCTCCGGCACGATCTCGGTCCCGCCGTGGGGGCGGCTCGCGAGAAAGTCCCCGAGACGGTCGAGACCGAAGACGTGCGACGTGATGCCGGCGTCGGCGAGCCGGAGGAGCTCGGCGACCTTGCCGCCCATGCCGCCGGTCACGTCCGTCGCGGCCGACGCGCCAAGGGCGAGGGCGCCGGAGCCCGACCTCGAGACCCGCGGCACCACGGCCCCGTCCGGGCCGAGCACGCCGGGCACGTCGGTCACCAGCCCCACGCGCGCGATGCCGAGCCGCGGCGCGAGGTGGCCGATAAGCTGGTCGCCCGAGACGATGCAGGCCCCGCGGCGGCGGTCCATCACCACGTCGCCGTGGAGGACAGGGACGCATCCCAGGTCGAGCAGGAGCCGAAGGGGTTCCTCCTCGAACGAGGCGATCCGCCCGTCCTCGGCCGTGCAGGCGCCGAGGGGGTGGACCCCGACCGCGTCAAGCCCCGCCCGGCGGAGCGCGGCCACGACCGCGCGGTTGAGCGCGGAGACGGCCTCGTGGGTCACCGGGATACCCTCGCGGTTCGACCGATCCGCCCCCCGGGCGAGGCCGTACCGGTGCGCCTCGGGGTGGCCGCACGAGCCCGCGCCGTGGACGATCGCGCCCGCGAACCTCGCCGCGTCCAGCACGGACGCGACCTCCTCGACGGCGGCACCGTCGATCCCGCCGCCGCCACGCTTCTCCGTGACCACGGACCCGCCGAGTTTTAGGAGGACCGGTTCAGACATTCTGCTCTCTCCTCGCGCCGACCGTGTCCAGGCTCGTCACGAACGCCCGGCCGCCGGCCGAGTCGAGCGCGCCCGTGATCCGGTTCTTCGCCCCCTTCGGCGAGAGCGCGATCATGCACCCGCCGCCGCCGGCCCCGGTCAGCTTCGCGCCGAACGCTCCCGCGGCCCGTGCCGCGAGCACGAGCCTCGTGAGGGCCGGATGGCCGACCCCGATCGCGTCCAGCAGGGCGTGATTCGTATCCATTAGCCGTCCCAGGACCCTCGGATTGTCGAGGCTCCGGACCCCCTCGAGCGTCAGCGCGCCCATCGAGTCGAGGATCGGGCAGATCACGCCCGGCCGGTCCGCGCGCTCCCCGGCCACGAGCTCGACCATGCGCGTGGTGCTGTGCGAGACCTGGGTATTGCCCACCACCAGGTTCAGGTTCACGGGGGGGACGCGCCGCCGGGCCCCGTCCATGATCAGGACCAGCCCCCCCATGGTCGAGACGTACGTGTCGGTCGGCGAGGCCCGGCCCTTCTGGACGGTCTGCTCGACTCGGTGCGCGATCGCGGCGATCTCCTCTCGGTCAAGCTCGAGGCCGAACTCGTCGTTCGCCGCCGAGATGGTCGCGACCGTCACGGCCGCCGACGATCCCAGGCCCGCCGACGACGGCATCTGGCTCGAGACGTAGACCGATCCCGTCACCCCGATCTCCCGAAAGCACTGGGCGATGTACGGCGACTTGGCCGGCGCAGGATGGCGGTGGCGCCGGACCGAGACGAGGACGCGGGGCTTGATCGCCATCGCGAGCCCGGGCTTGCCGTAGACCACCGCATGCTCCCCGAACAAAAAGACCTTGCCCGGGGCCGACCACGTTGCCACCCTATATCACCGCGAGTGCCGCATACCCCACGACCGAGGACCTGTCGCCCGTTGCATCACCGCTCGTCGCGTACTGGAGCAGGCGCGCGTGCTTCGCACCCCAGGCCTCCGCCGCCATGCAGGCGGCCGAGATCGGCCCGTATCCGCACGCCGTGATCCGCCGCTCGGCGATCCGCTGGTAGAAGCGCTCGATCTCGAGGTCCTCGAGCGCCTCGATCGCGTAGAGGTCCTGCGACCGGGCGAGCCGGTCGGGGACGTAGTGCGAGAAGTCGCTCGACGCGATCACGCGGACCTCGCGCCCGGTCTCCCGGGCCGCGCGGTCGATCCGGTCACCGAGGGCCGCAGCGGAACCGAGGTCCTGGAGGCCCATCATCACCGGCGCGACCCGCGCCCGCGGGCACCGGTACTTGATGAACGGCATCTGAACCTCGAGCGAGTGCTCATCGCGCATGTACGACTCGTTCGTGGGAAGCTCGAGCGCCGCCACGAGGTCCGTGTCCACGTCGACGATCCCGAGCGGGGTCTCCCACGGGACGGCGGAGGCGCAGGTCGGGTACCCCCCGTGCGAGGGGCCGACCACGACAAAGGTCCCATCGAAGTCCGCCGGGAGCGTCGCGTAGGCCGTCCCCGCGACCGCGCCCGAGTAGATATACCCGGCGTGGGGAGCGACGATCGCGTACGGATCGCGCATCCCGGCCGTCTCGGCGCCGAGGATGAACCGCTCGAGCAGCTGCTCGAGGTGGTGGGGCTCTCCCGGGTAGAACATGCCGGCGACGGCCGGCGTCCTGACCTGCATGGGCGAACCTCTCCTGGCTCCTCGTATATCTACAGATCGGTCTCGAAATCTTCGTGCGTCAGCGATGTCTGGATGCCGCGAAGCCGGAGCATCTCGCGCGTCAGCAGGAAGTAGACCATCGAGAGGGCCTTGCGGCCCTTGTTGTTCGTCGGGATCACGAGGTCCACGAACTGGGTCATGTTGTTGGTGTCGCAGAGCGCGACCACCGGGATCCCCGACTGGACTGCCTCGCGGATCGCCTGGGCGTCACCGATCGGGTCCGTGACCAGCACGACCTCGGGCTCGATGTAGCCATGGAGGTTCTGGTTGGTCATCCTCCCGGGCACGAACCGGCCGGTTGCGGCCAGGGCGCCGATCGCCTCGGCGAACCGCCGCGCCGGGTACTGGCCATACTGACGCGAGGTCACGACCAGGACCCGGGCGGGGTCGAACTGCGCGAGGTACTTCGCCGCGGTCTTGATCCGCTCGTCCGTCTCGCGGATGTCGATAATGTACAGTCCATCCCCGCGTACGCGGTAGATGAAGTTCTTCATGTCCTTGCTCTTCTGCTGGGTGCCGATGTGGATCCCGGCCGCGAGGTACTCCTCGACCGGGACGAGCGGCTCAGCAAGCTCAATCTCCATCTCGTTTGCCGTCATGTGTACAGCTCCTCCTCGATCCGTATCAGTTCGTTCAGTTTCGCGATCCGCTCACCGCCGACCGCACCAGTCTTCAGGAAGATGCAGTCGAACGCGGTGCCGAGGTGGGCGATCGTCGTGTCCGTGGTCTCCCCCGAGCGGTGGCTCATCACCGTGTCGAGACCGTGGGTGTGGGCCAGCTCGATCGCCTCCCAGGTGTCGGTCAGGGTGCCGATCTGGTTCGGCTTGATCAGCACGCAGTTGGCCGAGCCGAGCTCGATGCCGCGCGTGATCCGTTCGGGGTTCGTGACGAAGAGGTCGTCGCCGCAGACCAGGCAGCGATCGCCTATCTGCTCGGTGAGGGCCGCGAAGCCCTCGAAATCCTCCTCGTGCAGGGGGTCCTCGACGTAGATCAGGTCGTACCGTTCCACGAGCTCGGCGATGTACGCGATCTGCTCCTCAGTCGTCCGGGTCGCGTCGCGGTACCGGTACGCGCCGTCCTTCCAGAGCTCGCTCGCGGCCACGTCGATGCCCATGTTGATCTCGAAACCGACCTCGTCCACGACCGCGGCAACGGCGTCGCTGACCGTCTGGAAGGCCGTGAGATCGTCGATCGCGGGGGCCCAGGCCCCCTCGTCGCCCTTGCCCGAACCCTTGCCCATCCCGACAAGGAGCTCCTTGACCTTCCTGTGGACCGCGGCGTTCGCGAAGACCCCGTCCTCCGCCGTCGGGGCACCCGTCGGCACGACCAGGAACTCCTGGATCTCGGTCGCGTTCACCGCGTGCGCGCCACCGCCGATCACGTTCCCGAGCGGGAACGGGGTCCGGGAGGTGAAGCAGCCGCCGAGGTACCGGAAGAGCTCCTGGTCGAAGGACGTCGCCGCCGCCCGCGCGTTCGCGAGCGAGAGCGCGACGGCGACGTTCGCCCCGACCCGCGAGAGGGTGGGGGTCCCGTCGTAGTCCCGGATCGCCCGGTCGAACCCGGGCTGGTCCGCCGCGTCCCGCCCGACGAGGTCGGGCAGGAGCTCCTGTTCCGCGTCGCGGATCGCCTCCACGACTGGCCGCACGGTCGCCTCGTAGGTCCCCGTGGACGCCCCCGAGGGCGCGGCCGCGCGGCCGAAGCCGGTGGTCGTCCAGAGCTCGGCCTCGACCGTCGCGTTGCCGCGCGAGTCGAGGATCCGCCGCAGCCGGACGGCCTCAATCGTTGTCATCTGCAGTCTACCTCCTCTTCACCGTGATCGGAATCACGTTCTCCGTGAACTCTTGAAGCGCGATCTCGAGCGGATCGCTCTTCTGAACGTTGATAAGTGTTGGCGCGCCCATCGAGATCTGGAGGGCGCGAGCTCCGATGATTCTCGCCTTCTCGTAACGCGTGTACGATTCCATCGTCCGCCTCAGAATGGTTGGATGAGAATGGGGTCGCTGAGATTCGAACTCAGGTCAGAGCATCCCGAACGCCCTAGGATTCCAGGCTACCCCACGACCCCTCATTGGTATGGATTGATCTCGTCGATGATCTCCTTGTGCGACAGGAGCATCCGCCGGCAGCAATACTGGAAGAGACCGAGGTCGTCGAGGACCGCCTTCGGGTCCTCGCCAGCATCGCGCCGCCGCTTGAACTCCTCCCACGCGGGCGAGACGACTTTACCGCATGTAAAACATCGTACGGGTATCATACACGTTGCTCCCGGTCGTAATTTAAATTAACGGTACGATTTCTGGAACTTCGCCCGTGCTCCGCTGCCATGGGGCTTCTTAGCCTCTTTCTGGCGCGAGTCGTTGACGAGCAGTGTCCGGTCGTAGCCGACGTACATCTCCTTTATCGCCGGGTCGTTGTGCCAGGCCACGATGCCGCGCGCGAGCGCGGTCCTGACGGCCTCAGCCTGGCCCATGATCCCCCCGCCCACGACCGTGATCGAGGCGTCGATACCGTCGATGCCGGCCGGGTAGAGGAGCAGGGGCTCCGCGATCTTCATACGGGTCAGGTCGGTGCCGTAGGACTCGAGCGGGACCGAGTTGATCCGGATCACGCCGTGACCCTCACGCAACGTGGCCCGCGCGATCGCGGTCTTGCGCTTTCCGCTGGTATTGATCACTTTCGCCATGCAATCACCGTGTATCAGTATCAGTATTTCGCTCCGAGGAAGGTCGCGATCGCCCCGATCGTGACGTACCTGGGGTTGTTCAGCCGGTCGATGTGCGCCTCGGGCAGGGACTCCCGCTCCGCCTCCGCGAACTCGTTCGGCACGCCGACGTAGGTCTTGATAGCCTTGTAGGCCGCCGTCCCGCGCTCGCGCTTGTACGGGAGCATGCCGCGGATCGTCCGCTTGACGATCTGGTCGGGGCGCCGGGGATAGAACGGCCCGCCCTCGCGCGAGCCGCGCTCGCGCTTCTCGCGGAAGTCGTTCAGGACGTGCGCCCGCGCGCCCGAGACGATCGCCTTCTCGGCGTTGACAATCGCGATCTCTTCACCCGCCAGCGCGCGCTTCGCGACCGTGGACGCGAGCCGCCCGAGCAGGAGGTTCTCCGCATCGATCACCGTTACCATGCCGGTCACCTCAGGATCCGTACCCGGCTCCCCTTCGGGTTGTCGTTCAGGAGCTGCTCGATCGTCATGCAGGTTCCATTCGCGCCCGTGATCTTGTCGGCCGCCTGGGCCGAGAAGTTCAGGGCCGCGACCCGGACGGCGCGGTCGATCACGCCCGTGCCGAGCACCTTGCCCGGCACCAGGATCGTCTCGCCCTCGGCGGCGTACCGGTTGATCTTGCTGACGTTCACCTCGGCACGACCGTTGGTCGCGCCCTCGAGGCGGAACGCGATATCGCGCCAGACCGGTGCGCCGTTCTCGCGCGAGGCCGCCTTCAGCGTCGTGATCAGGTTCGTCAGACGCGGGTTGGTCTTCTCTCTCGTCAGTGTCATAGCTGTGCCTCGGCAATCTCGTCAAGTGCGCTCGTCAGCTCGCCCGCCCTCGTCCGGATGAACCGGACCGACTGGCGGAGGATCTCTGGAGCCGGGACCGATCCGTCCGACTCGACCGTGAAAACGAACCGGTCGGCATCGGTCGCGACGCGTACCGCGGGCGTCTCCCCGATCCCGGTGGAGAGGCAGCCCCTCTCGCAGAGCCGGCAGAGGGAGCAGTCCTCGACCCGTGCCTCGTCGACCTCGACCGTCCGCCCGGCGAGGCGGAGGACGCGGCGCGGGCAGGCGTCGACGCAGACCCCGCAGGCGTCGCAGCGCGCATCGATCGTGATGGACGGGTAGTTCTTGTACCCGCAGAGGGTCGTGGGCTGCCACTTCGCGTGCTCCTTCCCGGTCGAGAGGACCGCGCGCGCCTCGACCACGACCTTCTGCCCCTTCTCGAGCTTGACGATCGGGATGTCGCCGATCGCGGGCGTGGCCACCGGGTCGTTGGGGATCAGATCCCGCGACAGGACCATGCCCGGCCCCTCGACCGAGAGCGTATACGAGACCGTGCAGCGGTCGCAGCCCTCGCCCTGGCAGGTGCACTCGGCGATCGGTACGTACGTCCCGGGCTCGGTCCGCAGCGGGACCAGCCCGAGCCGGTGGGCGAGCATCTCGTCGAAGAGCCCGCTCGTGTTGTCGTAGATCCCGACGTCATCGATGGCGAGCTTGGGCACTTCGCCCGACATCGCGCGCCGGATAGCGTTCGCAAACGAGGGCAGGGCCCCCGAGAGGATGAACCGGCAGGAGTGCTCGTCGCGGTGCTGGCACTCGACCTGCATCAGACTCTCCTGCCCCGGCGTCCGCCCTTGGCGCGGACCGAGTCGTGCGGGACCGGGGTGACGTCCTCGATCCGGCCGATCCGCATGCCGGCGCGGGCCAGGGCGCGGATCGCGGCCTGGGCCCCGGCACCGGGCGAGCGCTGCTTGCCCTTGCCGGGCGCCCGGACCTTGACGTGGAGGCCGACGAAGCCCTTGTCCCGGGCGGCCTGGGCCACGTCGCCGGCCATCTTCATGGCCGCGTACGGGCTCGACTCGTTCCGGTCCTGCTTGACGACCATGCCGCCCGAGGACTTGGTGACCGTCTCGGCCCCGGAGAGGTCCGTGACCGTGATGATCGTGTTGTTGAACGAGGCGTAGATGTGAGCGACGCCCCAGCGCTCCTTCGCTTCCGCCATGATTCTAGCGCCTCCGCTTGCCGACCTGGCGGTTCAGCTCGGGGTGTTCGGTGCTCGTGAACGGCGACCGGCCATAGTACCCGATCTGCCCCTCCTCGTCGCGGCGGACGAGGTATCCAGGGATATCCACGCGGCGGCCGCCGATGGCGATGTGGCCGTGAGTGACCATCTGGCGCGCCTGCTTGGGCGAACGCGCGAGCCCGAGCCGGTAGACCTGGGTCTGGAGCCGGCGCTCGAGCGGCTGCTGGATCCGGAGCGCGAGCACGTCGTCGATGTCGGCCTCGAGGCCGAGCAGGCCGGCCCGCTGGAGGTGCCCGATCAGGTCGCCCTTCTTCTTGGTCGCGAGCGCCTCGCTGGTCGCGCCCGACTCGAGGGCCAGGAGTTCGCGGGCGCCCGTGCGGTACTTGCGGAGCGCGGCCTGAGCCTTCCAGACCTCGCGCTTGTTCCGGAGGCCGTACTCGATGACGAGCTTGGTCTCCTCCTCGATCCGCGTCTTCTCGAACGGACGCTTGGGCGTCTCGTACGACTTCCGGTTCTTGCCTGGGTATGCCATCGCCGTCTCAGTCCTTCTTTCTCCGCACTCCGACCGTGGCGCCCGTGCGGCCCGTCGACTTGGTCCGCTGACCCCGGACCTTCTGCCCGGTCTCGTGCCGGATCCCGCGGTAGCAGCGGATCTTGCGGAGCAGGTTGACATCCTCGTCATGGGTGATGGCGAGGTCCGTGCCGAGGATGTGCCGGGGTTCGCCCGTGTACACGTCCTTGGTCCGGTTCAGCATCCAGGACGGGACCGTTCCGGCGTAACCGTCGACCGACTCGCGCAGCCGTTCGACCGAGTCGTCGTCGAGCCGGCCCATCGTCTCCCTCACGCCCACGTTCGCGCGGCGGGCGATGATCTCGGCCGCATGCCGGCCGACACCGGGGATCCCGGTCAGCGCGACCCGGACCGACTTGGTACCGTCGAGGTCCGTGTTGCTGATCCGGACGAAGTATTTGATATCCTCTTCTTCGTTTGCCATGAGGTCTCCTCGATATCGAGCTGATGCCCGGAGCGCTGAGGGAGGGATTTGAACCCTCGAGTCCCAGGGGGACACAGGTTTAGCAAACCTGCGCCATACCAGGCTTGGCTACCTCAACGGGGAATCTCGCATCCAGTGGACACTCGTGACGCGGTGCGTCACTCCATGAATGGTGCGCTATATGGTGGGAAGGAGGAAGGGATAAGGATTCCGGCCCTACAGGTCGAACCGCTTCCCCTCGCGCCGGATCCCGCTCGCGACCAGGGCCGAGGTCGCGATGGGCAGCGCGATGGTCGCATCGCAGAAGCACTGGACGAGCGGGCTGGCCGGCCGCTCCTTGCCCCAGGAGATCGCCTCCTCGAAGGTGCAGCCCGAGAGCCCGCCCCAGTGCGGGGCATCGGTGGTGTACTGGACCGCGTAGGCGTGGCCGCCGAGGTCGGCGTCGTGGATCGAGGCGATCACCTGGGTCTGCTGGATGAAGTTCTTGGGCACGCCGCCGCCGACGTAGACGACGCCGGTCTTCGGCGAGGCCTCGACGATACGGGTGATCTCGTCGGCGTCGGCGAGCTGGTCGACGTCGACCGAGACCCCCTCGCGCCGGGCGATGACGAGCCCGATCCCGATCGAGGAGTCGGCGAGGGCCGGGACGAAGACGGGCACGCCCTCCCGGACGCAGGTGGCGAGGAACGAGGAGCCGCCGGGCGCGGCGGCCATGACGTGCCGGCCGAAGGCCTCGAGGAAGGCTCGCGAGGAGCCCCGGAACGGCGCGACGGACGCGGCGAAGGCGGCGATCTGACGGTCGGCGGTCCGGAACTCCTCCTCGTAGGCGAAGACGTCGTAGATCCGGTCGATGCCGCGGCTGAGGAGCTCCGTGTCGTCGACGTGGTGGTGGCCCTGGTAGTGGCAGACCCCGAGGTGCTCGCAGGCGTCGTGGAAGACGTTCGCGCCGGTGGAGACGATGGCGTCGACGTAGTGGTGCCGGACGAGGGTGCTCAGGACCTCGCGCATGCCGGCGGGGACCATCGCGCCGGAGAGCCCGAGGAGGATCGTGCAGTCGGGATCCTCGAGCATGGACCGCCAGGCACGGACGGACTCGCCGAGCTTGCGCCCCTGGAAACCGGTCGAGGCCATGCCCTCGAGCAGGGCCGCGAGGTCGTTGGTCGGCGTCACCGGGACCGTGGGATGCATCGCCATGTTCGAGAGTAGTCGCGCCGGAGACGCATAAAGCGAACGCCCGGGGCCTCGTCCCCCGGTGCGCGCGCCCGTTCTCCTCGCCCCCTTCGACGCGCCGGTCCCTCCCCGGACTCCCCCGGGGACCGACGCCCTCGACGACGGCCGGATCCGGCCCCGGATCGGGGACGATTGACGGGCCGGGCGACGGGCGCGACACGATCGTCGCTGTCGCCAGCCGGACCCCGGCCCGGC
>CAZCUJ010000014.1:0-55128 GCA_964501565.1 uncultured Methanospirillum sp. | reverse complement strand
CGGATGTAGCAGTGGGCGCAGAGGAGGTTACAGCGTCGCGTCATGTTCCAGAAGACGACGGGCCGCCGGAGCTCGGAGTACGCCAGGAGATGGCTGGGGACCCGGTGCTCAGCTCCCCGGCGGTGGCGGAGCAGCTCGCTGACGGTGCCGGTCCCGTGGACCAGTTGCGTAATCCGGTTCATTCCATCTCCCGAATGCGCCCGACGGGCGTGCGCTTGTACTCTCTGGTGCTGAGAAGGACCTGGTAGTCGTCGAGCCCCGTCCGGCGCGCGAGATCCCCGATCCACCCGAGCACGGTCTCCACGTCATACCCGTGGAGGACAGTATAGAGGTTGTACTCCCACCGCATGGGGGAGATCCTCCGCTCGTAGCAGTGCGTCACCTCGGGATCCTTTGCCATCTCCGTCCCCGCCCAGGCGACACGGTCCGGCGGCACCCTCCAGGCGACCATCGCGTGGACGGTGATCCCGGCCATCCGGGGGTTGACGCGCGAGCCGAACCGGCGGATGATCCCGCGTCGCTTCATGCATTCCAGCCGCTCGACCACCTCCGTCTCGCCGATCGACAGCGTCTCCGCGATGCGAAGGAACGGGCGCTCCTCGATCGGGATGCCGTCCTGCACCCGCCGGAGGAGCTCCGCGTCTATCGCGTCCACGCCTCTCCCTCCCCGGCGTCCCCGTCCCGTGCCAGCCGGAACCGGACATCGATCTTGAATCGCCGCACCATGGGAAGATCGAGCATGTCCTCCTCCCGGATTCCCGTCCGCTCGCGGATCTCGGCAAGGGTCCTTTCGAGCTCGGCCTCGCCGGGCTCGGCGATAGTGAACCAGAGGTTGTACTCGTGGTCTCGCCGGTAGTTGTGGGAGACCCCCGGGTAGGCGCTCACCATCCCGGCGATCTCCTCGATCTCATCATCCCCGAGACGCATCGCGACGAGGGTCGAGGCCGTACTGCCCGTCTGCTGAGACTCCAGGATGGGGGCGATATGCCGGAGAACCCCCCCACAGCGGAGGCGCTCGAGACGGTCGATGGTCTCACCCTCGGACAGGCCGAGCTGCTCTCCCAGGGCCCTGAACGGGCGCGGATCCAGGGGAAAATCGTCCTGGACCCGCTGGAGCAGGGCCCTGTCGAGCGGGTCCATATCGACAGGGGGGTTCACGCGTTTCCCTCTGCCGACCCCGGTTCGTACGGGCACCACGGGTCCTCCGCCAGCCAGCTGCCCTCGCCCGGCTCTCCTGCTCCCCCGCAGGAACAGGTGCTGCCGCCGGTCAGTCCGTAGGCCCTCGCGCGGCATCCGCCGCAGATGCCGGCATATTCACACCGACCGCACTTTCCCTGCAGCGCGCCCGGGTCCCGCAGACGCTGCAACACCGTCGATCCGGACCAGATCTCCGCGAAGGGGGTGTCCCGGACGTTCCCGACCTCAACGGGGAGATAGGGGCAGGGCGTGACCTCGCCGTCGGGCGTGATCCGGCAATAACTCCGGCCAGCGATACAGCCCTGCCGCCAGCTCTCTTTTCGTATGCCCATCTGCGTCGCGATCCGCATGAACTGGGGCGCACATGTGGGCCGAATCTCGAGGTCGGACGTCCCGATCCGCTGGAGGATCCGCCGTATCAGGGATTCGTACGCGCCCGGGGAGACATCCCGGACGTTCCTGCCACGACCCGTCGGGACCAGGAAGAAGACCTGGAAGTCCCGGATACCGAGGTCTTCTCCGAGGTCGATGATCGCATCGAGGTCGTGGCAGTTCTCCACGGTCACGGTGGTGTGCAGCTGAACCGCGAGGCCCACGTCCAGGCAGGCCCGTATCCCCTCGACCGCTCGCGCCCAACAGCCGGGCACGCCGCGGAACCGGTCATGCACCCCGGGACGCGCGGAGTCCAGGCTTATCGCCGCTTTCGTGATGCCGGCGCCTCGGAGTTCCTCCGCGACCGCCTCGTCGATCAGCGTTCCGTTGGTCCCGAGGGCCATCCGCAGCCCTCGCCCGGTTCCGTGTCGGGCGAGCTCGAGGAGGTCTCCCCGAAGGAGTGGCTCGCCCCCACTCAGGACCAGGACAGGGGAGCCCAGCTCCGCAACCTGATCGATCAGCCCTTTTGCGGCGTCGGTCGAGAGCTCCGGCCCGTTATGGCCTTTCCCGGCGTCGTTGTAGCAATGGGCACACGAGAGGTTGCATCGATACGTCACATTCCAGGAGACGAGCCGAAGAGGGGGTGGTTCATGCGAGTTGGACAGCGGCTCCATACGCTCTCCTCGGGCCATGGCCCGGTATCAGCATCCTGCCATCCGTCGCCGGTGGACCAGTCGGCTCCAGTGTTCGATCCCGGTCTCGGGCCCGGATTCCCGGCGGGTGCCACGATCCCGTCCCTTCTATAGCCATGCCTCCTGGCACGGATCTCCAGTATCGGCATCTGCGGCCCGTTCGATTCTGCGCCGCTCGTCGTGTGCCGCCACGCAGCGCGACGGCCGGCCTGTCCCCGCCTGCCGCTATCATGCCACCTGGACCGTGATCCCCCGGACAACCCCGGACACGGCCGTCCTGGCCACGTCCAGGGCCTCCACGATCTCCTCCTCGCCCATCGGCACGCCCGCGGCGTCGAGAACCTCCTGGATCGTGATCGTCCTGTCCTGCTCGAACGGCACGTTCACGATGAGGACGTCGTAGACATCGCCCGTGACGGTGCCGTTGATTCTGAAGGTCATCCGGTCCTGGCCGGCGCGGACGGCGACCAGCGCGGCCTCGAGCAGGGCCTCGTTGTCGAGCGTCACGGGAACCACCCGCTCGACCGTCTGCGCGGCGAAGAGGGTGAACGGTCCTGTCGCCCCCGCGCCGAGTCGGCGGGGTCCGGAGGCCTCGACCGAGGAGACCGTGAACGAGACGTTCTGGAGGGGGATGTCGAACGAGTTCGGGTTGGTGATCCCGACGCCGACCTGCAGCGTCGTATTCGCGGCCGTCAACGAACCGATCTTGACGCTGTCAACCGTGACCGTGGGCTGCGCGATGCAGCCGGCCGTGCCGGCGATCATCATGATCGCGGCGATCGCGAGGGCATGGACGAGGTATCGGGGCATGGATCTCCGGCTCCGGCACGCGGTATCGTGCGCCCTGCTCGTGGGAGCGACTGCTACTTAAGGATATGCTCAGTGTCCCACGCGTGCCGTTCCGCCATCGCACTGGCGGGGTCTACCTGTGCGCCAGACAGACCCAGCGGTCGTAGATCGGGTCGCGCTCGTTCTCGACGACCTCTACCCCACGACCGGCCTCGACGATCCAGCCGGCGACGAGCGCCGCCTCCGCCTCGGTCCCGACGGTGACCAGGGTCTCGTCCGAGAGGGCCAGGAGCTCGAGGACGAGCCCCTGCCAGAGGTCGTCGTTCAGCCCGGGATAGCACTGCCCGAGCATCAGGGCGAGACCGAGCGGGGCCGGCTCCAGGTAATCGGTCGCGAACGTTCCGTCGATGCAGCAGACCTCCTCGGGGAGCAACCGTCCCGTCTCGAGGCCCAGCGCGATCAGGGCCGCGTCGTTGTCGTACGAAACCGGTGCCATCCCCAGGCTCCGGAGAACCGCGGCGCCGATCCCCGAACCGCAGCAGGCATCTATCGCCGCCCCGGTTCGATCCTCCCAGTGCTCTCTGACCAGGTCCCGGGCCTTGTCGAACCGGTCGGGCGGCAGGTCGTTTACCGCGGGCGCGATCTCGCGCTGGAGCTGCCCGGCGAAGTGAGCACGTACTGCCCGGACCCAGGTCTCGCGCGGCTCCTGGTAGATCTCGCCGCCACTCTCCTCGAACCGCTCGAGCCAGGTCACCGACGGCGTCCGGTACAGGAAAGTCGCGACGTGCCAGGCCTCGTCGTCCCTGAGCGCGATCGCGATCGGGTCCTCCTCCTCGTCCACGAGGAGGCGCCCGCCCGTGACCTCGAGGTCCGGGCCGAGCGAGGAGTAGAGTTCATCGGTCAGTTCGGCAAAGCTTGGCTCGACGAACCGGAGTTCCGGCACCTCGAGCAGTTCCGCGGCTGTCGCCATGGCAGTATTCACGTCGTCCTAAGTATGCGCAGGCCGTCGGGAGCCCGCATTGTCCCGTCCACGAGGGCCTGCTCGTGGAGGTCGATCGTCCGTCCGTCCAGGTCACCGAGGACTCTCGCCCCCGATCCGATCTCGATCGCTCCACCACACGCGACCGTGCCGTGGACGACACTCCCCGGACCGATCGCGATCCGCTCCGCGGCCCGGATCGAGCCGAAGAGGACCGTGTTCTCTCCGACCTCGACGACCCTCCCGCGGGCGTTGCCGTGGAGCCGACATCCCGATCCGATCGCCATCTCGCCCGGCACCTCGAGCCGCTCCATGTCGAAGATCGAGCCCGGCGGGACCACGAGCGGCTGCTCGACAGGCCCGTCGTCGCCGAGCACTTCGGCCATGAACCGGTCGACCTCGTCCTCTCGCTCGAAGTGGAGCACGGCCATCAGGTAGAGCATGAGGTAGACGATCACCGGCAGCGGGTTGCGGATCTGGATCCAGCCGTGTGCCTCGAACCCCTGCTCGATCGTGACGTTGTCGCCGATGTCGAGGTCGCCCGAGACCGAGAGCCGGCCCGCAATCCTGACCCCCTCGCCGAGATAGGCATCCTCGCCGGCCCGTACGTCGCCGGCGACCTCGGTCCAGTTGCCGATCCGAATGTCCTCGGCAGCCGTCACGGCCCCGTTGACCCGGCAGAACTCGGCTACCACGACCTCGGCGCCGGAGAGGCCGTAGTCGATCCGGCAGCGGTCGCCGATCAGGATCGCGTGGTCTGTCGTCAGCACGTGCTCCTGGAGCTCGGTACCGTCGGGGATGATGCACCGTTCGAGGAGCGGTGGCGCGGTCTCGTCCATCAGTGCCTGTCGTACACTGTTTCAGGCCCCGTATTTATGAGCCTTGCCCACCAGGTCGAGGGCCATCGGCAGGAGGTCGCAGCCCCGGATGCGGTGCAGGCCGCCTTCGGCGCAGGCGAACTCGTCGAACCGGTCGACCCGGTCCGGCCGGACCCCCTCGCCCCGCATCAGGACTGGCACCGGGTCGGCCGAGTGATCCTTGACCGTGCAGGGTGTCGAGTGGTCACCGCAGATGACAATCACCGTCTCCGGGATCATCAGGAGGGGGGCGAGCGCCGCGTCGACCCGTTCCAGGAAGTCGCGCTTCTGTTCGGGTTTTCCGTCGTGGCCCGACTCGTCCGCGCCCTTGATGTTCAGGAGCACGAACCCGTGAGTCCCGAGTGCCTCCTCGACGGCCCGGATCTTGCCATCGAGGTTGGTGTCGACCGACCCCGTCGCGCCCTCGACGCGAACCGTCTCGAGCCCGACGACGGTGCCGATCCCTGTGATCAGGGTCGCGGCCGAGATGACGGCGCCGGCAAGCCCGTACCGCTCGGAGAACGGCTGGAAGTCCCCCATCCTGCCGGCACCGCGGAGCAGCACCTCGTTCGCGGGCGGCAGTCCCGCCGCGAGCCGGTCACGGTTGAGCGGGTGGTCGACGAGGATCGGTCGTGCCTGGCGAACGAACTCGCTCAGCACGGCGACGGTCTTCGCGTCCTCCGGGCGGTCCGTCAGGGACTCGAACGGCTTCGGAGCGATCCCCTCGTGCTTGGGGTCGTTCGAGCCGACCCCGTCTCCAAGCCCCTCGCCCTCGAGCGCGAGCGCGGCCCGATGGCCCGCGCCCGAGACGAACTGGAACGTGACGCCGAATGCCGAGAGGTCCACGCCCTCCTGAATCGCCCGCGAGAGCGGTTCGGTGCCGTGGATCCGGCCCGCGCGGCGGTCGGCGACGAGGCCGTTCTCGTCGAGGGTGGCGTAGTTCGCGCGAAAGCCGATCATCCCCGGGCGCATCCGGATCCCCGAGCCCTCGGCCTCGAGCGGCCCCCGGCCGGTGTAGCATTCGCGGGGCGGGTAGCCGAGCAGGGCCAGGTGCGAGGTGTCCGAGCCGGGCCGGACTCCGGGGGCGATGGTGTCCATGATCCCGGTCACGCCTTCGCGGGCCATCCGATCCAGCACGGGTGTCTTCGCGGCCGAAAGGGGGGTCGCGCCGCCGAGGGCCGGGTGCGGCCGATCGCCAATCCCGTCGATGACGATCAGCAGGATTCTGCGGGCGGTCATGGGGTACGTGTGAGCGCTCGCGCGCTTTAGACATGCCGGCCGCCAGGTTTATCCGGCCCCGTGATGACCGGGATCCGCGTGATCCTTGTCGTCTCCGACCTCCATGCCGGCCACCCCGACGCAGGCGTCCCGGCCTTCCTCGAGTTTCTCGAGGCCTGCGACTCCCTCGACGACGGGACGCTCGTGCTCCTCGGCGACATCTTCGACCTCTGGCGTCGCCGCAACGCGCCGCTCCTTGTCGAGCACGGCGACATCGTCGGCCGGCTTGCACGCCCCGGCGGCTTGGATGTCCGGTACCTGGTCGGCAACCACGACTATGCCCTGCTCGCGATCGCTGAACGGAACGCCGGGCGGGGCCCCTTTCCCGTCGAGCGGCGGCTCATCCTCGAGGAGGGCGGCCGTACGAACCTCTTCCTCCACGGGTACGAGCTCGAAGTACACGGCGCGCTCGAGCCATTCTCGGTCGAGGCGTACGAGGCGCTCGCATCACGGCTCTGCGCCATCGGCGACCTCGGAGGCGCAGTCACGGGCCGAATATTCGACCTCTACGCCCGGGGCCTCGACATCTCGGGGAAACGCGAGGCCCTGATGCGCCCGGCACATGAACGCGCGAGCCTCGACGCGGCGGAGACCATCGCCCACTCGCCCGCGCGGTTCCTGCTGCTCGGCATGGCCATCGACGACCGCCTCGTCTACGGCCACACGCACCGGCCGTCGGTGAGCGACGACGGGCTCACGGCCAATCCGGGCGCCTGGGTCGACGATGGAGGTGAGTACGGGACCTACCTGAGGATCGACGGGGACGCGGTGGCCCTGCGCCGTTTCGGGCGGGACCCGTTTCCGTGAAGAAGAGGGGTGTTCAGGCCTCGACCGCGGGAGCGGGCGGGGCGGCCGCGGGCGCAGGAGCCCGGGAGAGCATCTTGGACTTGATCACCTCGATCCTCCGGACCGGGAAGACTGCCCGCGCGTCGGCCATCAGGTCCTTCGCGAGGCCGCCCGTGACCATGGCATCAATCACGGTCCGCCAGTCGTTCTCGGCGAGGTAGGCCGCGACGCGGGCCATGATCCTCTTTCGTATCTCGTGGATCTGCGACGAATCAGCGGCCATCAGCGTGTAGCAGGTCACGGTCAGGTGAGCCCGAACGCCGTCCTTGGTCGTGCCGACGACGTGGGAGTCGATCCGGCTCGAGCGTCGCTTCACGAGCGAACGGAGGTAGTCCTTGGTCAGCTCGTGGCCGATGAACTCCGTGTAGGCCGCGTCGCCCGCGACACGGTCGATCCGGAACTTCATCTTGACGTGCTGCTTGCCGTAGTCGCTGTTGATCTCGCCGAGGGTCGCGTTCATCACGCGCCCGATCATGTTCTCGGTGTCGGCCGAGATGGTGTCGCCGATAGGGGCGGTGTTGAAGGCTTCGGGGGCGTGGACCGTATACCAGGCCTTCGCCTTCCAGCCCTCGACGCGCCGTCCTGACTGCTTTTTCTTTGCCATACTTTTCACCTGTGGTTATACGAATCTGAAGATCTCATGTGCGTCGCCGAACCGTCGGCGAACCTCTGCGGGCCAGTCATCGAGGTCGAAGCCCTTCTGCGCGAGGAACGCGGCCGTCCAGCGCTCGAGCCCGATCCCGGAGCAGCCCGACCAGAGGTCACCGCCGGACTGGACCTTGACGTTGAACCCCTTGGGGTATTTGTCCCCGTTGACCGAGACGTTCTGGAACTCGAGCCAGGAGTCGGAGTACGGGAGACGGGCCTCGTAGTCGGTCGTCCCGATCCGCTCCGAGGCGCCCTCGCCGCCGATCATTCCCTCCTGGGCCATGAACCAGGGCGTGACCCGGGCACTGCGCCACTCGAGCTCGAGCACCTCGTCGAAGAGGTGCCGGTACCGCTCATGGAGCAGGTCCGCCGTCTCGATAGTCTGCTCAGGCGTCCCGATCCAGAGGATCTCGATCCGGTGGAACTCGTCCACACGCTCGATCCCATGGATCCCACCGGACTCGTATCGGTGGCTGGTTCCCGAGCGGTCGAAGATACGGGCCGGCAGGCAGTCGTTCGCGAGGGTGGTACCCCCGATGAACGGCCAGAACGACGGGCACTGCGCGTAGCAGAGCCCACCGATCGGCCCGTCGACTTTTTCACGGATCAGGTCGACCGGCACCTCGCCCGTGACCTTGAAGTAGTCCGCGACCTCCTCCCAGTACTCGGGATCCCGGGTCTTTGGCGTCGAGACGTAGTAGATCTCGGGATACACGCCCTTGGCGTGGCCGGACTTGGCCCAGACCTCCCAGGGGACGAGCTTGGGAAAGACCATCTCCTCGAAGCCGAGCGGCGCGACGATCTCCTCGAGCACGAGCTCCTCGAAGGCCCGGAAGAGCCGGGTGGACTGGGTCCCGTGGATCCACTGGCCCCGCGAGAGCGCGTGCTTGATCCAGCCGCGACGGACCATCTCGGCCGTCGGGTCCTCGCGGAACCGTGGCTCCCGCTTGGGGGACTCGTAGAGGAGCTCCCAGTGCTCGGTCTTGCCGCCGTACGCGGCCGCCTCGGCCTTCTCCTCGACGAGCCTGACCAGCCGGTCGGGAACCCGGTTTTCGAGGTCGGCGGCCGTCATCGCGAGGTCGAGCGAGACCCGTCCCGGTCCAATCTCGGCCGAACGAATGAACGGGAGCGAAGGAAGACGGAGTCCCTCCGGAATCTCGCCCAGGAGCTCGACCCGGAAACCGCGTACCTCGATATCGCGGAGCCCGATACGGTGCCGCCCGAGCAGGCCAGCCACCTGCTTGCGGAACCGGAAGAGGGCGTCGTGAGCCCGCGTGTACCCGCCGCTCTCGATGGTGAGCGAGAGGACGGCCCCTTCGATCGCGTGCGCCGTGATCCGGCCCACTTCGTCCGGGGGCGCGTCCCTCGGGACGCCCTTCCGAAAGTGGACCGTGTTCGCCTCCTCGACGGCGTGGGCCAGTTCGGGCCCGAGCTCGCCCGGGATCTCGCGAGAGAAGACCAGGTCGGCCGTTAGTTCGAATCGTGGCTGCATTGCTCCTCCGCAATCTGGCAGTTCATGAGGTAGTCGTCCATCGAAGCGATGATCGACCCGACGCCACACTCGGCGAACCGGGCCACGACCGCGTCTCCCTCGACAGCGGTCGAGCAGAGCAGGTGGTCGTCGGGAGCGAGGGCGGCCGCGACGCACGCGGGGCGGCGGTGCCGGGTCCTGATCGTACCCTCGCACCTCATGCGCCGACCGCCTCCGCGAACGCGCTCGCGAACGCCGGGAAGGCGTCGACCGGCACCACGGCCCCGGCGCGCCGGGCGTGCCCGCCGCCGGAGCCGCCGGCCTCGGCGGCGAGTTGCCGCAGCAGCGGTCCGAGCGGGACCGTGCCGTCCCCCCGGGCCGAGAGCCTGAGCCTCTCTCCTGTCCCCCCTGCGACGAGCACCGGCCGGCCGAGCGGGCCGGCAAGAGCCGTCGCGACGTCGCTCGCGAGCTGCGGGTCCTCGATCCGGAGGGCGATCGACGCCTCTTCGACCGGTTCCGCAGCCCCGATGGCCGCGATCACCCGGCGCCGGAAGTCGTCCGCGACCGAACGGGCCTCGTCGGCTGCGCCGGGAGCGCGGAGGCAGACCGACGCGGCGAGCCCGCCCCGCCCGGCCTTGCCGCACGCGTCGACCAGGGCCGCGAGCGTCCGCGCGTCTCTGACGACCTCTCGGGGCGTCAGGACGCGGTCGCCCCAGAGCGCCTCGAGGGCGCCTGGCGGGGAATCGCGGGCCGTGTCAAGGACCACGAGCGAGAGGAGAAGGTCGAGGGCCGCCCCGTCCTCGCCGACCGAGGCACGGAGGAGCTCGCGGACCCGGCCCGCGTCTCCGGCTATTCCCGGGAGATACGGGTCGATTGCGAGCTCGAACTGCTCGGCGGCCGATTCGCCCGGGAGCGTGATCCCGCGCTCGATCTCGAGCACGCCGGTCGCGATCCCCTCGTTCAGCAGGTCCTCGTTCTCGTCCTCGAAGCCCTGCCCGTCACCGATCGCGCCGGCCGCCGCGATCCCTGCGAGGTCGCGACAGTCCGTGAGCCGGTTTGCGACACCGTACGCGAGTACGGCCGTGGCGAGGACGCGCTCACCGTCGATCCCGACCGTGTGGGGGTTGAGCACGGTCCCGTCGCCTGCGCCGACCGGGGCATGATGGTCGATGACGGCCACGTGCTCCGGCAGGTCGTCGATGCCGCCGAGGTCGCAGAGCAGGGCCGGGACCCCGGGCTCGAGGGCCGGAACCCGGTCAGTGACCCGGAGACGGAAGCCAATCGACCGCCGCCAGAGCGCATGGCAGACGAGCGAAGCCGCCGCGATGCCGTCCGCGTCGTGGTGGCCCCAGACCTCGACGTAGGACTGCTCGCCGAGGAAGCGGGCCACGCGTTCGGTAGCGGCATCGATCGTCATGGTGGTTACCGCGAGAGCAGGATCTCGGCCGTCTCGGGCTTGTAGACCCACCCGGCGGGCAGCCGCTTGGTCCCGACGTAGTACTTGACCAGGCGACGGACCTTGGACTCGGTCAGCTGGAGCTGCCGCTTGTTGTGAACATCGTTCCTGTTCTCCGCGAGGTGCTTTCGCATACCAAGGGCCTTGACGATCAGGTTCCGCAGATCCTCGGGGATCTCCGTCCCGAGACCGTTCGCCTCGAGGATCTCCACGACTCGCCGGCCGGTCGCGAGCTTTACGCTTGGAACCGCGTACTGGTCGCGGAGGATGGTCCCGATCTCGGCGCTCGACTTCTCCTTTTTCGAGAGGTCGAGGACAAGTTTCTCGATCTCGGTCGCATCGGTTGTCGACCACGTGGGTGGGTCGTCCCGGTGAGGTCGGACCGATCCCGATTTGCCTCTCCGTCGCGCATGCATTCGTGCCATAGTTCTTTCTCCGATACCGATTCGTCCCGAGAAGAGCAGCGTTGGACGCACGCTCCGTAATCCCAGAGCCCCGTGGGGCCGCACCGCGTGGCGGTGCGTCGGACTTACCGGTGCTTCGTGCACTCGTCAGAGACGGTGCCGGGTATACATTCTACTGACCGGCTCATAAGGTTGCCGACCTTTACCGAAGGATTATTATCCCAGCAATATCTCGTTCCATATGTTACGTGCTCGTTCAGGGGCCGCGGTAGCGCTGCTGTTCGCGCTCGCCCTGGTGATGGCGACGGCGGGATGTTCGTCATCGGAGCCGGGCTCGGATGGGAGCGGGGGCACTCTGCAGGCGTATGCCGATCCGGACAACCTCTTCACGCTGGAGAAGCCCCCGAGCTGGACCGTGAGCGTCGGTGACGATGTCCAGGTGAGGGACACGGCGCAGGGCGGCGCTCGCGTCGTCTTTCGCCCGCTCTTCCTGAGCGGCTCCTACCGGTCGCTCACAGCGCCTGCCATCGCGAACTACCTCGTCGGCCAGGACACGAAACAGGTCTCCGGTTTCACGATCTCGTCGGTGAGGGAGGCCACCGACGGCTCGATGATCGAGATCGTCGCGAACTACACGCGTTCGGGCGTCCCGATGACGGGCGTATACACGATCTTCGTTGCCTCCCCGTACGCGATGTTCACGGGGTACGAGGCGTCCCCGGCGGCGTTTGCGCGTGACGAACCCCTGATGCGGTCGATCGCGGCGAGCTATACGCCCCAACCATCGACCCGAACAGGGGTGGCGACCACGACGGCGGCCCGAAGCAACCTCGTCCCGCTGCAGGAATCGAATCTCGAAGGGGGCGTGACCATGAAGATACCACGCGGATGGACGCCGCAGGTCTTTCCGTACTGTGCCGGCCTGATCGCCGCGGATCCGCAGAACACGCGAGGCGTCGTGTTCCTGAACAGTCTTCACAAGGACCCGGGGACGACGCTTCCGCCGGGAGTGACACCCGAGAGCTACCTGACCACCTACCTCCCGCAGGACTTCGAGACAGTCTCGAACGTCCAGATCCTCTCCTACGAGGAGACGGACCTCTCCGCATTGAACACGGGGTCCACCACCGCCAAGGCGATGCGGATCGCGTTCATGAACAGCGGCACGCCGACAACGGGTTCGTTCATGGTCGGCACCTCGACGGGAGGCGGTTATTTCACGCCGATCGAGTACCTCTGGGGGATCTATGCCCCGACGGCGTCGTGGGAGGAGGACGCCCCGGTTCTCCTGGAGTCCTTCTACTCGATCGACTACAGTGAAGCGACCCTCGCGGGGTGCAGGCAGATCCTCGCGTCCGCCTGGGGGGCCGGCTCGGGCGGATCGGGTGGAAGCTCAGGGAGCGATTCCCGCGAGCAGCAGCTCAAGGAGTGGTACGCGAAGCAGGAGAACGAGGACATCTTCATGGAGAAGTTCACGGACTACACACTCAATCGCGATCGCGTCTACAACCCCGAAACGGACCAGGTCTATACGGTCGACCAGAACTTCTACCAGTACTACGATACACACCGCGAGCAGTACAGGCAGCAGAACATGCAACAGCTGACAGACGCCCAGTTCAGGAGCCACGTTGCGCTCGACGGGAACCTCCATATCGAGCCGAATCCCTGAGAAGCGTGCGATCGTCTCGACCAGCGGCAGGCCCGGTGCCCGAAGGACGTTTGGGGGGTGTCGGCAGTCAGAGGTCTTTCGGAGGGCGGTGCCGCCCCCGCTTTCGCCGCTTTCCCATCGAGAGAATATCGACACCGTAGAGCCCCTCCTTGCCGAGACCGATCACCATCTCGTCCGACTTGGAGAGGCGCTCGATGTTGATCTCGTACGAGCCCGGGCCGGTTATCCGGATCGTCTCTATCGTCTCGTGGAGCGGCCGGAGCGGCTGCTCCTCGTTCTCGGGAAGCTCGTGCACATCCTCGGGCGATGCCTGCTCGACCAGGTCCCCGAGCGGCTCCTCCTCGAGCACATCGCGGTGCCGCTCGTCGGCGCGGACGTAGAGAAAGCGCTTGCCGCCGCAGCTCGGGCACCCATGGAGGACGTCCTGCGAGCCGTCCTCGAACTCGCGTCCGCAGGTCGTGCACTTGTGGGGCATATCAGCGGGATGAGACCCAGGCGCTGATAAGGTCTCGGTCCTTCCTCAACATCTTGAGCTGGTTCGCCGGGCCGATAACGGTCAGGCGGGACGTCGGCTGGCGCCCCCCAAGGAGGCGCGCGAAGAACCCGCCGCTCGCCTCGCGTGCCGGGTACGTCTCCATCTCGATCCCCGAGAAGCCGTCGGGGTGGATCTCCATCATGGTCATCTCGATCAGCCTGCTCGACTCCTCGGGCGAGAGGCCCCGCTCGAGCACCACGATGTTGCCGGCCATCACCTCGTCGAGGATCAGGCGGATCTTCTCCATCGATGTCAGGCGTGCGAGCCGTTCCTCGGAGATCAGGTCCAGTTGTACCCCCTGTATCATCGTGCGGTCACCCGAACCTCTCGATCATCATCTCATAGAGCGCGTCCACGTTCGTCCCTTCCTGGCCCGAGATGGAGATGACAGGGTGCTGCGGGAACGCGGACTTGATACGGGCCGGTGCGGCGTCGGGCAGGTCGATCTTGTTCGCGACGATCAGGACGGGCAGGCTCCGCGACTCGATGATCCCGACCATCATGATGTTCACCTGGGCGAACGGATCCAGGGTCGCATCGAGCATGTAGATCACCCCGTCGATGTCCTCGCGGAGCCAGTGCATGGCCTCGGCCACGCCCTCGGTCGCCTCCCGCGCCCGTGTCACCGCGTCTTCCTTCTCGAGGCCGTACTCGGTGAACTCGTGGTAGTCGATCTTGGTCGTGACGCCGGGCGTGTCGACGATGTCGATCGTGATCGACTCCCCGTTTGTGTTCGAGATGGTCACGCCTTCCCGCCGTCGTGCACGCCGGGTCTCGTGGGGGATCTCGGAGACGGGGCCGAGCGCGTCGCCGGTCCAGTCGCGGACGATCCGATTCGCGAGCGTGGTCTTGCCCGCGTTTGGGGGGCCGTAGATGCCTATCCGTGTACGGCCTTTCTTGAAGAACGCCCGCAAAAACCGGGAGAAGCGTCTCCTCACTCTGGTCAGGATATCCATGCAGCACACCCATCGATGATGGTAGAAATGTTATGGCTCATGGATAATGAGCCCTTTGGCCTGTCGCGCCCTGCCCGTGTTCGCCATTGGCGAACCCTTTTATCCGAAGGGTGCCTATGCTCTCTCAACGGGTTGAGAACGGTCAGAATTTCGAAAAGACCGCGTATTAGCCATCCCGGAAACCTTAATGAACAATAATGACAGATAGGCCAGTCAAGGAGGATAGACTCGATGAAGTCGTCTGACGCCATGCGCCTGGAGACCAGGGTACAGCTCAGGGAGATGATGCGCCGCAACCCGACGACCATCGACTTCAACGCCACGGTCGCCGAGGCAGCCCGGGCCATGTGCCGCGCGGATGTCGGCAGTGTCATCGTACTCGAGAACAGTCTGCCGATCGGCATCGCGACCGAGCAGGATATCAACTGCAAGGTCGTAGCCCATGCCCGACCGCCGGGGGAGGTCCCGGTCAGCGAGATCATGTCCACTCCCCTGATCACGATCAGCGCAGAGAAGACCGTCTCCGAAGCGGCGTACCTGATGGTCCGACATGGAGTCCGTCGCCTTCCGGTGGTGGACGAAAGCCACCGCGTGATCGGAATAGTCACTGTCCGCGATCTCCTGACCGTCGCGAACGAGATCAACGAGATCATGAACGATCTGATCACGATCAACCGCGTGGGCGTTGACGAAGAAGAGTACGAGAGCGGGGTCTGTGATCGATGCGCGATGATCTCGTCGGACCTTGTCAGGACCGACGGCCAGCAGCTCTGCTCCCACTGCCGCACCGAGGAGCGACTCTGATGAAGGCGGCAGCCGACCTCGTCCGCGAGGTTCCGCTGCTCTCCGTCGACGACCGTGTGACGCGGGCACGATCGGTCCTCCGCGACGACCTCTTCCGCGAGGCCCTTGTCGTGGATAACCGCGGTGCGCTCGCCGGCTATATCGACATCTCCGATGTCCTCCGCGTGGGCTCGACGCGGTCGAACGTAACCGTGCACGGATTCGTCCGCGAGGCGCCGTCCGTCCCGCCCGGTGCAAGCCTCGAAC
Source organism: uncultured Methanospirillum sp. (assembly GCA_964501565.1). GTDB lineage: Archaea > Halobacteriota > Methanomicrobia > Methanomicrobiales > Methanospirillaceae > UBA288. Next base: position 39,926 of record CAZCUJ010000014.1, on the reverse strand, counting down.
GGGTCGGAGTGCTCCTTCGCGAGTACCGGACCGACTCGGTCGCCGTCGCGGGCACGGACGGGTGCGTACAGGGCGGGATCCTGCTCTCCGAGGTCTTCCCGATCCTGCTCTCGCGGCACGATCCCCCGGGGGTAGTCTCTGACTGGATGTCGTCCCGGGTCGTGACGGTCGAGGCAGACGACCCGGTCTCGCGAATCCAGAGCCTTGTCCAGGAGAGCGGGTTCTCGGCCTTTCCCGTGCTGAAGAAGCGGCAACTGGTCGGCATGGTCTCCCGCCGCGACCTGCTCTCTTCGGGCCGGGCACGCCGGCCTGCAGAGGGCAGGCTGGCGGTCGAGTCGGTCATGACGACACCCGCGGTCACGATAGCGCCGGACGCGGCGGTCCGTGACGCGGCCATGCTGATCTGCCGGTACGATGTAAGCCGGCTCCCGGTGGTCGAAGGCGGCCGGGTCGCTGGGATCATCGACCGTCACGACGTTCTGCGAGCGCTCCCGCTCGCCGACTGAAAAACTGGTGTCACATGCAGGGGAAGGAATTCAACCACAAGGCATCGGACCGGCTTCTCAAGATGCCCGGCAAGCTTGACCGCGGCCCGATCGAGTTCGACTCTAGGATGGCCCCACGCACGAGCGAGATCATGGCCATCGCGACGACCCAGGTCGTCTCGGTTCCGCCGACGATGACTATCCTCGACGCGGCGCGGACGATGACCGACTGCGGCTTTCGACGGCTGCCCGTGACAGACCCCGGCACGCGCCGTATGCGCGGAATCACGACCGCGTCCGACATCATCAGCCTGTTCGGCGGGGGCGACAAGCAGGGCCTGGTCACGGTCAAGCACGGCGGTAACCTGCTCGCGGCCGTGAACGAGTCGATCCGCGAGATCATGAGCAGCCATTACCTCTCCCTGAAGTCCACGGAGACGATCGCCGATGCGCTCGCAATTATCCTCGGCCAGAAGATCGGGGGTCTCCCGATCGTCGACTCCAACGAGACCCTCCTCGGGATCGTGACGGAACGAGATGTGCTGCGCCTGCTCGGGACCGGCGGCAGCGATCTCTGTGTCGAGGACGTGATGTCCACCGCGCTGCGGGTGACCGCTCCCGACGCGACGATCGCGGCCGCGACACGCGAGATGGGCCGGTGCCGGTTCCGTCGCCTGCCCGTGGTCGCGGAGGACGTACTCTTCGGGATCATCACCTCGACCGACATCGTCCGATACCTCGGGACGGGCGAGGTCTTCGACCGGCTTGTGACCGGGAACGTGGCCGAAGTGATGGACCTGCCAGTACGGACTCTCATGAAAGGCGAGCTGATCACGACCCCCCCCGAGGTGCCGATCACCACGGCAGCACGGATCATGCTCGAGCGTGGGATCGGGGCCCTGCCCGTGATCGAGGACTCACGCCTGATCGGCCTCGTAACCGAGTTCGACCTCGTCCGCGCGTTCTCGGAGGCGAGCGGCTGATGCGGGCCTCCGATATCATGTCGGCGCCCGTCCACGTGATCGGGCCGACCGACTCCGCAGCCCACGCCCGGAACCAGATGATACGCCACCGCTGCTCTCGTCTGCCGGTCGTGGACGCTGACCGTCTCGTCGGGATCGTCACGAAGAAGGACCTCGGGTACCGGCTCCGCCGGAGCGAGCCGAGCTGGCGCCACCGGCCTATCGACCGGGTGCCGGCGAGTATGCTCATGACCCCGGACCCGGTCAGCGTCGCGGCCGACGCATCGACACGCACCGTGGCCGCGACCATGATCGAGTACGGCATCAGCGGCCTTCCCGTCGTCGACGACTGCTCGCTGGTCGGGATCGTGACCAAGACCGATCTCCTCGGCTCGGTCTCGGTCGAGCGGCTCGAGGCGACGGTCGGGGACCTGATGGACGACGTCATTACCGTCTCACGCTACCACTCGCTCGACCACGTGATCGATCGTGCGAGCGAGCGCGACGACCGGGTTGTGGTCGTCAACAACGACGGAACGCTTGCCGGGATCATCACCGAGTCAAACCTCGCCTTCTACGAATACGTTGGCAGGGTACCCGGCGAGCCCACACGGGACGTAACCATGCTCCGGCGTGAGGAGCCGGGTGGCCGAAAGGCGCTGCGGTACGTGCGCGACGTCTCGGCCGTGGCCGAGGACCTGATGTCTCGTCCCGTCGAGACAGCTTCGCCCGACGCCCCGATCGCCGAGGCGGTGAAGAATATGCGGAAACTGGGGATCAACAGCCTGGTCGTCGTCGAGGGCGACGACATCAAAGGCATTATCACGCGCGATGGTATAATAAAGGGGGTTGCATCATGAGCCAGACCTTATTTATTCGTGACATCATGTCCAGGCCTGTTACGATCGCGAAGTCGGCAGTGATCACCGAGGCGCTCGACCGGATGCTCGATCAGGATATCGATCCCCTGATCGTGACCAACAACGGGACAGTGATCGGGACGGTTTCGCGCCGGTCAATCGCGGACGCGATCGGCTCCAAGCGAAGCGCGAGCGTCTCGCCGAACCAGATCCATGTCGCAAACGTGGTCGAGGATGAGTTCACGTCTGCGTATGGCGACGAGTCCCTTGACGTCGCGATCCCGCTGTTGCAGACCTACAAGCTCGTGGTCGTGCTCGACGGTGAACACCGTCCCGTCGGCCAGGTGACCCGCGGCGACCTGCTCCGGGTGCTGCGCCCCTCGGGGTCGGTCGAGCAGGTGATGGAGCGGATCGCGGTCATCTCACCCGACGAGCGCGTTGTCCACCTTCGGCGGCGCATGCTCGACGACGGGGCGAACCGGTACGTGGTTGCGAACGGGGCGGAACTGCTCGGGGTGGTGACCGAGACCGATGTAGCCCGGGCAATCACCGCGTTCCGAGAGGACGTCGCCGACCGGTTCCAGGACCACCGGATCCGGAACCTGATCGTCAGCGATATCATGTCCACGCCGCTGATCTCGGTTTCGCCCGAGATGCCGGCAGCCGACCTTGTCGAGACCATGCTCCAGCGCAGGATAAGCGGCGTCCCGGTCGTGGAGAACGGCCGTGTGCTCGGCGCCGTCTCGCGCCAGAGCCTGGTTCAGGCCCTCTGATCTCTTTTTCGACCAAGCGGAGTCTCAGCTCGCGGCAGCCTGCGGCACCCCGCGCCGTACCCGTGCCCCGGAGACCGTCTTCACCGCGCGCCGGGACCTTACGGACACCAATGCAGCCGCCTTGACCGACTGATCTCCATGATGGACGCCTCAGAGACCCGTTTAGCCGCGAACATTTCCATAGGCCTAAATACTTCATTGATCAAGTTTAAATCGAAACGGTGTGAAGGGGCCGGGAGAAGCGACACGGGCCATACGTATGGTATCGTAGGGCTCTAAGCGTCCCGGAACGCACCTGTGAGATCGATGAAGGAACGTGATCAGGGAATGGACCGGCGGGTCAGGGAGTTCGTCCCACTCTCGCCGGACGGTCGGATCTGGGGAGAGATCATCACCGAGCCGCTGCTGACGGTCGCCCAGGTGGCCGCAACGTTGCAGATCCGGGAGAAGCTCGTCCGGAACCACATCAAGGAGAAGCGCCTCAAGGCGGTCAAGATCGGCAAGTACTGGCGAATCAAGCCGGAGGACCTGCATAACTTCATCGAGGGGAACTCGTCGATCCCGAACGAGGCGCATCCCCATATCTCGGAGCGAAGCGGGCTCGAGAACGGCATGATAGATACCGGCGCCTGAAGCGCCGGTCGTCTCAATTTTTTCGAATCGAGTGACGGTGCAGCCCGGGTAGGGGCCCGGGGGCCAGTGCGGGTCTTTACTCTGGGTAGGGCACGTCCGGCACGAACTTCGTGCCGTAGTGAATCACGCCACTCTCGCCCTCGGAACCGATTCTCCGGAAGACGGAGCGGACGCGCATCCCTATCCGCGCCTCGTTCACATCCTCGACCACGACCTGTGCGGTGACGCGCGGCCCCTCGTCGAGCCTGATGATCGCGAGCACGAACGGGGTCTGTTGCTCGAACGCGTCGGACGCCGACCGGATCACCGTGAAGGTCACGACCTCACCCTTTCCCTGGAATCGGTACGGTGCGATAACGCCGGCGCGACGGCAGTCGGGGCAGAACGAGCGCGGCGGATAGAACGCGCGGTTGCAGGATGTGCAGCGTGTCCCCTCGAGGTTATATCGCTGGTGTATCTTGCGCCAGAACCGCGGGACCGACATGGTCAGGCCCTCCCGAAGATGTGGACGGCGACCGAAGCGCCCGTGCCGCCGACGTTCTGGGTCATCCCGATCTCTGCCCCGTCGACCTGTCGCCTTCCGGCCTCGCCGCGCAACTGCTGGACGATCTCGGCCACCTGCTTGATCCCCGTCGCGCCGACGGGGTGACCGCAGGCCTTGAGTCCGCCCGAGGTGTTGACCGGGATCCGGCCGCCCAGCGCGGTCTCGCCGTCCTCGGTCAGCTGTCCGGCCTGGCCCTTGGCGCAGAACCCGAGGTCCTCGATCGCGCAGATCTCGGCGATCGTGAAGCAGTCGTGGACCTCGACCAGGTCGATGTCCGCGGGCGTGAGTCTGGCCATCTCGTACGCCCTCTTTCCGGCCACGACGGTCGCGTCGAGAGTCGAGATATCGCGCCGGTCGTGGAGCGCGATCGTGTCCGAGGCCTGCGCGGTCGCGAGGACCTTCACGGGAGCGTCCGTGAACTCGCGGGCGCGCTCGAGCGGGGCGAGGATCACCGCTGCGGCCCCATCGGTGATCGGCGAGCAGTCGAAGAGCCGGAGGGGGTCCGCGACGAGCGGGGACCGGAGCACGGTCTCGACCGATATCTCGCTGTGAAACTGTGCGATCGGGTTTCGCGCTCCGTTGTAGTGGTTCTTGACCGCGACCATCGCGAGCTGCTCCCGCGTCAGCGGGTAGCGGTGCATATAGTCGGTCGCAATCATCGCGTACAGCCCGGGGAAGGTCGCACCGACGAACCCCTCCCACTCGCGGTCCGCAGCTGCCGCGAGCGCGTCGACCGAGGTCGCCGTCTCAACGTCGGTCATCTTCTCGACCCCTGCCGCGACCACGATCTCTTCGAGCCCCGAAGCGACCGCGATCACGGCCTGACGGAAGGCGAGCGAGCCAGAGCAGCAGGCCGATTCGACTCGCGTCGATGGGACGTGGAGCGAGGCCATGCCTGCGTAGTCGGCGATCAGGGCGCCGACATGCTCCTGCTCGACGAACCGTCCCGCCGACATGTTTCCGACGTAGAGCGCGTCGATACGATCGCCCGAGAGCTGGGCGTCGTCGAGCGCCAGGGCTCCGGCCTCGAGGAAGAGCTCCCGGAACGAGGACTCCCACTTCTCCCCGAAGGTCGTGCATCCGATTCCGATTACCGCAACGTCTCTCATCACTGCATCACGATCTTTCCCTTGTGTCTGGCGTAGCGCGCATAGTCGACGTATATCGGGTTCGACAGCAGCTGCCGGACCGACGGGGCGTCACTCCGCCTGAACGATGATCCCTCGATCGCATCGGTCACCTCGATGTCGAACGAGTCCGATCCCGCGCCCGAGCCGAACGAGGTCACGAAGACCCGGTCGCCGGGCTTCGCCACGTCGAGTGTCGCCGCGAGGCCGATCATCGTCGCCCCCGAGTACGTGTTCCCGAGGGTCGGAGCCACGAGCCCGGGCTGGATCTGCTCGGGCGTAAAGCCGAGCTGCGCCGCGACACGGCGCGGGAACTTCGCGTTCGGCTGGTGGAAGACCGCGTAGTCGTAGTCGCTTGCGCTCTTGCCGGACTGCTCGAAGAGGAGGCGGGCCGCCCCCTGGACGTGCTTGAAATACCCGGGGTCACCGGTGAACCGGCCGCCGTGGCGGGGGTAGGTCTGGCCCTCGCGCCGCCAGAAGTCGGGCGTATCCGTCGTGAACGAGACCGTCCGGTGGATCGTCGCGATGGGATCGCGGTCCCCGATAAGGAACGCCGCGCCACCTGCCGCCGCCGTGTACTCGAGCGCATCCGAGGGGGCGCCCTGGGCGACATCCGAACCGATGGCGAGGCCGTAGACGACCATGCCTGCGCCGACCAGGCCCATGCAGGCCTGGATCCCGGCTGTTCCGGCCTTGCAGGCGAACTCGTAGTCCGCTGCGGTCATGTTCGGGGTCGCACCGATCGCCTCGCCGACCGTGCACGCGGTCGGCTTGACCGCATAGGGGTGCGATTCGGACCCCACGTAGACCGCTCCGATCTCCGACGGGTCGACCTCGCGTCGAGCCAGCGCATTGCGCGCGGCCTCGACCGCGATCGTCGCGGTGTCCTCGTCCACATCGGGCAGAGACTTCTCTCGAACGCCGAGCCCTCCCGTAATATCCGCCGCGTTGTCGCCCCAGACTCGGGCGATCTCCTCGAGTCGGATCCGGTACCGGGGGATATATGCCCCGTAGGTGATGATGCCTGTCATGCAGTATCCTGTCTCCCGGCGGAGCCGGTGCCCGGTCTCCCCTGAAGGTTCCGAAGTTCTGAATGGGTGTTGTCTGCCCGGCAGGGCAACGCTCTACCACCCGGCCGACCGGAGGGTCGAGACGAGCGGATCGATCCCTATCTGTGTGGTTAAGAGCGTGATCCGGTCGCGCTCGGCGAGCTCGGGCACGATCGGGTGAACCTCCTCGGGCGCGATTCCCTGAAGGACCACGCACCGGGGCTTGAACGGCGTCACCCGGATCGCGACCATGGGCGACTTGCCGCTCGAGACTCCCGCGAAGATCAACGCCCGCTCAGTCGACCAGCCGTAGATCCGGGTGAACTCGTCGGACGAGAGCTGCGCGATGGCGGCCAGGCTGTTCACGACCGTGTAGCCGTGAAGACCCTGGTCGAGAGAGCCGGTAACCAGCTCGGCGCCGACGACCTCCGCGAAGCGTCGGAGCGGCACCGGGGACGCGAACTCGTGGATGTCGTGGATCACCTCGTCGTCGAGCTCCGCGAAGAGCATCCGGCCGAACCGCTCGATATGCCGTCCGCCCCGGCCCTCGTCAAGGGAGAGGAGGGATTCGACGATCTTCCCGACGACGGCCGTGCCGGGACTCCTGCGCCGGCCGCTCTCGTAGTCCGAGATGACCGACGGCGAGACCTCGAGCCGGACGGCGAGATCGGTCTGGGGGATCTCGAAGCTGAGCCGCCATTTCTTGAGCGCCTTGCCGGGCGAGTCCGAGAGCGTGATCTCGCCGGCCATCTTCTCGGCCAGGCGGTGCCGCAACCCGGACTTCATGCCGATCAGGTCAGGCCCGCTCATGTAAATAATTAACGAAGAAGGATTCGACATTTCACGAATCCCCGGGGCAGGGGAACCATTAATCCGGGGACGGTTCCGAGTGGGTAACCGGCGGTTCGTCGTGGCAACCGAGATCTACTCCTTCTCGGGGAGCGGGAACTCGCTCCACGTCGCCCGAAGAAGCCGCTCAGCTGGAGTCCGCGGTCCAGCGCAGGCTGGATACCGTCCAGGAGATCCTGGTACGGCGGAAGACATGCCGAGAGCCCGACACCGACTGCCCCGTCCCCGTTCACCCCCTGCTCCTGCGCCTGGTCCCGCTCGCCGTTCGCTACGCCGAGATCGAGGGCGCGAGGGACTACTTCTACGCCGACGACCGCTGCTCCGGGTGCGGCACCTGCGCGACGGTCTGCCCGGCCCGCAAGGTGCGGATGGCCTGTGGACGACCCGAGTGGAAGAGAGGCGTCACGTGCTACCCCTGCTACGCCTGTCTCAACTACTGTCCGAAGGGCGCATCGCAGATCAGGTCCCAGGTCTGACTGCGGTCGTACACGGCGGAGAACGAGCGGTACCCGCACCCGCACGCGACAGCCGACGGGATCGCCGCACAACGTTGACGGCCCGGTCACAATCCATAAATAACAAGCATCTCAATATTGGTGATGTGACGATCGAGGTCGGGGACCTGGCGTGCCTCAAGGCGGTGGCGCTGCTCGGCGGATGCCGGGGCCCGGTCCACGTCTCGGCCCAGTCGCTCGCGAGGGCGCTGGGCACAAGCCCGCAGACCGCGTCGCGCCGGCTCCAGTCGCTTGAGGCAGCGCTCCTCGTCACCCGCTCGGTACGCCCCGCAGGGCAGTACGTCTCGGTCAGCCGGGTCGGGGAGGAGGTGCTTCACCGGGAGTACTCGGATTATTGCCGGCTCTTCGGCGGTTCGCCCGGAGGATTCGTGCTGACGGGTCACGTCGTGAGCGGCGTGGGCGAGGGGCGTTATTACATGGCCCTGCCCCCGTATCGCGAACAGTTCGCGGCCGTGCTGGGCACGGATCCGTACCCCGGGACGCTCAACGTTCGGCTCGACGGCGCCAGCGTGCCCGTCCGGAAACGACTCGACGCCCTCGACTGGACGGCCATCCATGGCTTCGTAGCGGAGGCGCGGACCTTCGGGGACGCCCGGGCCCTCCCCTGCCGGATCGGTGACCACCGGTGCGCGATCGTCGTCCCGGGCAGGACCCACTACCCCGGGGATATCGTCGAGGTGATCGCCGGGGTGCCCCTCCGCGAGACCCTCGGACTGGCCGACACGGACCGCGTGACCATCGAGGTACCTGATGAACGAGATGATGCAGAATGATTGACGAGGCGCTTGCCGCGCTGCGGGATGGGCGGTTCATCCTGCTCTACGACTTTGACGACCGCGAGGGAGAGACCGACTTTGCCATCAGGGCGGACGCGGTGACGCCCGCGCACCTGCGACAGATGCGAAAAGACGGCGGCGGGTTGATCTGCTGCGCCGTACCCCACGAGGCTGCCGAGCGGCTGGGACTGCCATTCGCTCACGACGTGCTCGAAACGGCCGGAGTCGGTATCCGCGACCATGTCATCCCGTACGACAGGAAGAACCACTCCTCGTTCTCGCTCTGGGTCAACCATACATCGACCTTCACGGGGATCACGGACAACGACCGTGCGACAACTATCACCGCGATAGCTGATCAGGTGCGGCGGGCGCTCGGCGGCGAACAGACCCGGTTCTTCGACGAGTTCCGCCTGCCGGGCCATGTCCCTATTCTCCGCGGCGCCGACGGCCTCCTCTCCCGCCGCTGCGGCCAGACCGAGCTCTCGCTCACGCTCGCTGCTATGGCCGGTTTCACCCCTGCGGTCGTGGTCTGCGAGATGCTCGACGATGAGAGCGGGCGGGCCCTTGGTAAGGCCGACGCTCAAGCGTACGGCGAGAAGCACGGGATTCCGTTCCTCGAGGGACGCGAGGTCGCGGCAGGGTCGGCAAGTCCATCGGCCTGCGGGGACACTGCCGCTCAGGCTGCCCGGTAATCCCCGACGAGACGGTTAGAGCCTCGTTCCGTCTCGTGCATCTCTTTTCATCGTAATGCCTAAATAGGATAGGTCCGTTACTGGAGGCGAACTCGAGATGGAGGAACGTTCGATGCCAGAGCAACACTCCCCCCCGCCCGAGCCCAGGATTGACGTGATTCACACCCGGCCCCGCGACCCCGATCAGGTTGCATACCTCGTTGGCCTCCTCGCCGACGACAACATCGGCACCCGCTGGAAGGCCGCGCAGGCCCTCGGACGGCTCCAGGAACCCGCGGCCGTCGACGCCCTGATCCGCGCGCTCCGTGACGAGGACGAACGCGTCCAGCGCAAGGCGATCTGGGCCCTGGGTTCGATCGGCGATCCCAGGGCGATCGCGCCTCTCCGACACCGCTCGCGGGAGGTCAACGAGGGCCTCCGTGACCTGATTGCGGACGCACAGGAGCTGATCCGGGGCCGGACAAGCATCGCGAGGTAATGGCCAGGGACAGAACTCCGGTGCTTCAGAGTGCGGAGGCAGCATAGGCAATCCCGATCGCGACCATGGCGACGCCGCACCCGGCGAGGAGCCGGTGATACCAGCGGTCGGGGAGGTGGGTGGACCCCCGCGAGACCATGGCCCCGACGACGAGAAGCCACCCGAGGTCCGCGGCCCCATGACCGAGGAGCCAGGCAGCGGCGCTGCTCGTTCCGGTGGCGAGGGCCGTGGCGAGGAGCGCGCCCCCGAGCGTGGCCCACCAGAGCCAGAAGTAGGGGTTGGCGGCCGTGGTGAGGACTCCGGCGATCAGCGGCCCGGGCGCTGCCTCTTTCACGGGAGATGACAGGGTTGCCGTCCGCGCTTCACGGAGAGTGAGCAGGCCGAATCCGACGAGGGCCACCCCGCCCACCAGTGCGATTGCGGCTTTGAACGAGAGCACGAGTGGCGCGACACCGAGGACGAGCGCCGCGACGAGGAGCCCCTCGACCAGGAAGTGGCCGGCAGCCACCCGGGAACCGACGAGCGGTCCATACCGTCCGGCCCCCGAGATGGTGGCCACGAGGGTCGGACCAGGCGCGAGCGCGCCCGAGAGCCCGATGCCGAACCCGACGAGGAGAGACTCGACGATCGCCATGAATACGTTTGATAGTGGAACGCGTCGATATGAAAACCTGGTGTTCCGAACAGTGGCGGGCCGGGCGGGAGCCGCGTGACCCGTGTCCCGGCGCCGCCGGTCACGGTCGCGCTCGATCCCGGGGTTGCGTACTGGACGCTGCGACGGATGCTCCGCCAGGCAGCCGGCGTACTCGGGACACCGCCACTCGACCCGGTGCTCACGGTCACGCGGCCGTTCCTGGTGGCGGACGACGCCGGTCTCGCTGCGGTCCGTGGCGCGATCACGGGTACGGTCCCGGACACGCGCTGGCTCGCGTACGACCTCGACGGGTTCACCTCCGTCGCGGGAGGGACCGTCGGGCTCGCCGTCCGCCCCTCGCACCTTCTCACCGAGACGTCCGCCGCGATCGAGTCGGCCATCGGTGAGGTCGCCACCCCGGCCGACCTGCCGGACGAGCGGTTCCTGATCCCCATCGCCCGCGACCTCGACCGGCGACCGTTTCGCATCGCCCGGGAGGCGCTGGGTATTGTCCGACGGCCGTGGTACCGATTACTCTTCGGTCGATCCGGGCCCGCGCCGATCATGCCGTCGCCCCTCCGGCCACTCGACGCCACCCGGCTGCTCGTGCTCGTCGACGGCCACCCCGTCGGGGGGTACGACCTTGCAGGGGAACGCTGGATCGCCCGGCCAGTGCTCGGGGACAGGGCGCTCCAGGCCTCATCCCTGCGGTTGTACCGGCGTGCCCGGGGCATCGAGTGTATCGATTCCACGCCCCGACCGGCCGGCGAGACATGGTTCCTCGCCGATCTTCACCTCGGTCACCCGGGGATCGCCCTTCATGCGGCGCGGCCGTTTCCCACGTCGGAGACGGTCGAGATGGACCGGGTCATCGTGGAGAACTGGAACGCCTCAGTGGCGCCGGGCGACCGTGCCATCCTGCTCGGGGACCTCTGCGCCGGGCCCGATTCGGGTGCGTTCCGCGCTGCCGCCGCGTCCCTCGCCGGGCGACCGACGCTCGTCCGTGGGAACCACGACCCCGACCTGCCAGAGCTCGTCCCTTCGGTCGCTCTCGAGGAGAGCGGCCACCGATTCCTCGCCCTCCACGACCCTGCCGACGCTCCGGGCGACTTCAACGGCTGGGTGATCCACGGACACGCCCATGCCAGCGACCTCCGTCGGTACCCGTTCTTCGACCCGGGCGCCCGACGGATCAACGTCTCGGTGGAGACTGCCGGATATCGCCCCGTCCCGCTCTCGGAGATCGTCGGCCTGGTATCGGCAGGGGCCGGCAGGATCCTCGTCAGGGATATGCCGTGTCGTCAGGGCGGGAGCGCCGCCAGCGCGCGGATCGCTCTCGCGTAGATCCGTACCAGGGCCGCGAGTCCGTCAACGTCGATGGCCTCGTCAGGTGCATGCGTCAGGTCGGGCGTCTCCGGCATTCGCGGGCCGAACGCGACGGTGCGCGGCATTGCCTTGGCGTAGGTCGTCCCGGCGATCGAGACCGGGTTCGCGGCCAGGTCACCGGTCTCCGCCCGATAGACCTCGAGCAGGGAGGCGACGAGCGAGCCGCTGGGATCGGCCCAGAGCGGGTCCGCCGCGGTGAGACGTCCAGTCTCGAAACCGCCCTCGGCTGCTGTCCGTTCCACGGCGGCCTCGACCTCTCCGAGGGCCAGCGGGGCGGGATACCTGATGTCGAGGACGAGGCGGACGCAGCCTCCGTCGAGCGCGAGTAACCCGATGTTCACCGTGACGTCCGGCGCCGGGAGATCGATCGCGCCTCCCCCTGGCGCGCGGCCGAGGGTCGCGTTCAGGAACCCCATCACCGCACCGACGTCTCCGCCAGGTCCGACGCGGTCGATGGCCGCGAGCAACCGGCCAATCGCGTTCACACCCAGCTCCGGCCGGCTGCCATGCGAGGCCGCACCGAAAGCGGTCACCCGGACGGTCGCGCCGTCGATCTCCGCGAGGCAACCCTCCTCCCGGAGTAGGCGGGCCGTTGTACCGGGCTCGTCGACGTGGAGCACGGCCGTGGCCCGGTCGGGAACCATGTTAGGTGCGTCTCCGCCCGTGGCCGAGACCACGCGCACCGGGCCGTCAGGGGGTCCGAGTCGTCGGCGCCACTCGGACCAGAGGAGCCCCTTCTCCGCGTGCACGACGGGGAAGACTGCATCCGGCGAGAACCCTGCGACGGGGTCGGGCTCCCGCGAGCGGTAACGTCCGATCGAGTCACCTGAGGTCTCCTCGTCCGTCCCCACGACGATCCTCGCGCGTCGCTCCAGCACGATATCCGCATCGCGGATCGCGGCGAGGGCATGGAGGGCCGTCACCATCGGCCCCTTGTCGTCGACCGCCCCCCGGCCGTACATCCTCCCCTCGACGACCTCGCCCCACGGCGAGCGCGTCCATCCCGGCCCCGGCGGGACGGTATCCACGTGGCCGAGGACGGCGACGTAGCCGTCGCCATCCCCGAACTCGACGTAGCCGGCCCGGCCGTCGAGATCAGCCGTCCGCAGACCGAGGCGGCGGCCGAGCGCCAGGTACGCGGCGAGGGCCTGGGCGGGCCCGTCCGGGTCCGCGACCGAGGATGGAACGGCGAGCAGCACGAGTGCGTCGTCTATGACCGCATCCGCGTGGCGCGCCAGTGCCGCATCGAACCGCTCTTCCGCCGCCGGTGCCGTTATTGTCCCGACGGCCGGCGGGAGCATCGCGCGCCGCACGATTCTGTCCGGGGGACCGTTTTGACCCCTCATCGTATTTTTATTCACCGGGGACCCCAATACATCTCTTCTTAATGTTTGTTACACCATACTGAGCAGCAGTTTTTTCAAGCTGTTGGAAAAGCATCATGTACAACTCGAGATTCGGCGGTCGTTCGGACCGCCCACGTGAGATGACCCAGGTCATCTGTTCGGACTGTGGAAAGGAGTGCGAGGTCCCGTTCAAGCCCACCGAGGGCCGGCCGGTTTACTGCCAGGACTGCCTCCCCAAGCACCGGCGCCCCCGGTTCTGATCCCCTCCTTTCTTTCACCTTTTTCCCTGTTTATCGGCCGATCCTCGTGACCCGGTACGATACGTTCCCCGTCGCGATCGTGAGGACGGGCATACCGCTTCGATCATCCTCGATTCATTCGCCACGGACGGTCAGGAGGACGCCGGCGATGACCAGCCCCGCTCCTGCCAGGTGAACCGGCGTCACGGCTTCGCCGAGGAGCACGCTGCCGAGGACCAGGCCACTGACCGGGACCAGGTTGTTGAAGATCCCTGTCCGCGAGGGGCCGAGCACGGCCACGCCCTCGTTCCACCAGATGAAGCCGAGGACCGAGCTGACCGTGCCGAGAAAGAGCAGGGCACCCCAGGTCCATCCGGAGAGATCCAGGTCCTGCACACCAGAGATGGCTGCAGAGCCCGCGGCGAGGGGGAGGACGAGCGACGCTGCCGCGGCGTAGGTATATGCCGTGACCGTGATCGGGCGATACCGCTGGAAGAGCCGGTTCCCGGCCACCGTGTACACGGCCCAGGCCACCCCGGCAGCCGCGATCAGCAGGTCACCCGGGTTGAAGGAGAGGGCGAGGAACGCGGCGAGCGACCCGTTCGTGAGGACGGTAACGACTCCGGCCAGCGAGAGGCCGATGCCCGCCCACTGCGCGGCGCGGAGCCGCTCGCCGAGGACGAACGCGGCGAGCAGGGCTGTTACCGCGGGAGTCGCCGCACCGACGAGGGTGGCGTTCACGGCCCCGGTCGATGAAACCCCGAGAAAGAAGAGAAGGTTGAACCCGAGAACCCCGACGAGACCGAGACCGACCAGGCCCGGCAGATCCGCCCGGTTCACGGCGCGGTCCTTCTCCGGAAGGAGTGCCAGGATCGTGAGCAGGCAGACCGTCGCGATGGCGAACCGGACGGCGATGGCGGTCCACGGGGCCATCTCTCCCATGACGAACCGGCCCGCGACATAGGCCGCTCCCCAGAAGACGCCGACCAGGGCGAGCTTGACCGCGACCCCCCCTTCATCGCGGCGCATCGCAGGTACGGTCGACCTCCCGGCCGATACAGGTTGCGGACGCGCGAAACCCTATGTTTATGAGACTCCACCGACGACGTATACGAAATGACAGATCAGCCCAGACCGAAGGGCGGGCGGAACCAGTCCGTCAAGCGGAAGAACCCGCCGAAGCCACCGGAGGAGCCGGGAACGGCACTCTGGAAGAAGGTGGTCTTCGTCTCGGTCGGCGTCCTCTTCGTCTTCCTGATGATCTTCTCCTCCACCGGGACGAGCTGGCTCAACATCTTCCAGACGGTCGACGCCGGCGACATCGTTGTGAGCGACGTGACCATCCGTGACGACCAGAACCGGCCGATCCTGACAACGAGCCAGTCTGTCTACACGGCAGCGGGCTCGGAGAACCGGTCGGTCTTCCTGGTCTCGCCGTTCACGCTCGATGCGGGGCTCGCCTTCAACGATTCGATGAGGACGATCCCGATCATCGCTCCCCAGAGCGGGTACAACTACACGCTCTTCGGCGAGGAGTACAACGCGATCACCATGGGCGTGGTCGGGATGCACCCCGGCGGCTCGAAGACGATTCGGCTCGACACCAACGTCACCGAGGAGCGGGACTACACGGCCGAGGAGTTCGACCAGCTCGGCGGCGACTTCGCCAACGCCACGATCGGCGATGAGATGGTCCTCTCCTTCATCGAGAACCCGATGGCGCTCTACGACAACACCACGACCCCGACCTACGCGCTCCGAACCACCCATGTCGTGAACAAGACCGACGAGTCGCTCACGCTCTCGTTCAGCCACGCCACGGCCGAACTCGGCATCACCCAGGTCCGGTCGCCGTAACAATTTTTCATCAGCTCGAAACAGATCGATCGGGTTATCCCCGTGGCCCGCGAGATCGAAGCGAAGGGACCATGCGGATCATCATCGTCTACCATTCGTTCTCGGGCGTCACCCGGACCATCGCCGAGCACGTCAGCGACGCATGCGGCGGGGACCTCGTCGAGGTCCGGCCCCGGCAACCATACTCGAAGCTGACCGCCTACGCGCTCGGCTGTCCACGGGCACGGGCCGGGAAGGCTGACACGGTCGAGCCCGCGCAGATCGATGTCTCGGCGTACGACCTGGTCGTCCTCGGCACCCCGGTCTGGGCATGGCGCCCGTCGCCCGTGATCAACGGCGCGGTCGAGGCGCTTGCCGGCGCGGGGGGCAAACGGGCCATCGTCTTCGCGACCTGCGCCTCTCAGCCCGGCGAGACCCTGCCGCAGCTCGAGACGGCGCTCGCGGCGAAAGGCATGCGCGTGGTCGAGGGGTTCTCGTTCTCGACGCAGGACCTCCAGGATCCGCGGAACGTCCAGGCGCTGGTCGCCCGTGTCACGGCGGAGGGATCCGGGGTCTGAGAGGCCGGCCTCTCAGCTCCCGGCGAGATCCCGCCCGAGCAGGGCATTCCTGAAGAAGGCCGGGACCCGGGCGGCGTACTCGTCGGGATGGCCGGCCAGCGCGCCCGTGTGGCCCACGTCCGGGACGACCCAGACCTCGGCGCGGTCTCCCGCGACGGCTGCGAAGCGAGCGGCGTACTCCACCTCGTTCGGCTCCTGGCCCGATGCGACCAGGAGCAGTGCGACATCGGGGGCGGCACTGATCGAGTCGACGATCGGGACCGGGACGTCATCGCCCGTGAAGACCCCGGCGGCCGCGTAGGCCACGCGGGGCATCCAGCTCCGGAGCAGGTCGTCCCGCCCGGGCACGGCCAGGTACTCGGGGATCGATCGGTACGTCGCGCCCTCGCTCACCACGGCCCCGAGCGCCGGCGTCGCGTTGAGGGCCCCGAGCAGTACCTCGCCGCCGAGCGAGAGCCCGAGCCCACCGATGGCCCGGACACCGTCGTCGCCCTGAAGGAACGCGACGGCCGCCTGGACGTCGCGGGTCCCTTCCCAGCCGAAGGCGTTGCCGTCTCCCCCGCTCGCCCCGTGGCCCCGCAGGTCGATCGCGAGCACCCCGAAGCCCGCGTCGCGCAGCAGGGCGGCATGCTCCCGGACCTCCTCGCGCGAGCCCGTGCCTCCGTGCAGGAGCACGATCGCGGCCCCATTTCGCGGCGGGGCGTACCAGCCCGCGAGGGGCACGCCGTCGGCCGCGACGAGGCTGACGTTCCCGAAGCCCCCGGGCGGCGGGCCGATATCGTCGGGGTGGCGAAGCGAGGCGAACGCGCCGAAGCCCACGGGGACGGCTACGAAGATGACGACGACGAGCACGACGAGGGCGAGGGCGACGAGGCGGAGCGCGCGGCGCCACCCGCTCCCGCGCCGGCCCTTCCCCCCGGTCCGTCGAGTACCGCGGCTCCGTGTCATGGCCGCGCACCTTCATTCTTCTCGAGACCCATCAGTACATGTGACAACGTCCCCCGGGTTTAAGGGATCGGATTCCTCTCTTCCCGGGCTCCGGCCATTCGTGAAGTGGGCGGGCGGGAAGACACAGCTCCTGCACGCGATCGCGCCGCGCCTCCCCCGCGGGCTGGCCGACGGGACCATCACGCGGTACGTGGAGCCGTTCGTCGGGAGCGGCGCGGTCTTCTTCTATGTCAGCCAGCGGTATCCCCTCAGGGAGTGCTATCTCTACGACATCAACGAGGAGCTCGTCATCCTCTACCTGGCCGTCAAGCGAGACGTCCGCAGGCTGATCGAGTATACGGCGGTGCTGGCCGACGAGTACGCTGCGGGCGCCGAGCCGGAACGACGTGACCTGTACTACCGGGTGCGGGCGAGCTTCAACCGGGACCTCGGCACGGTCGACCCCGTCGTCAGTTCGGACGCGGGGACGGCGCGTGCGGCCCAGCTCCTCTTTCTCAACCGGACCTGCTTCAACGGCCTCTTTCGCGTCAACGCGCGGGGTGCGTTCAACGTCCCGTTCGGGAGATACCGGAACCCCGCCATCTGCCGGCCAGCCGTGCTCGAGGCTGCCTCACGGGCGCTGGCGAACACCGAGATCCGGCTCGGCGACAGCTCCGCGTGCGCCGACGTCGTCGACGATGAGACCTTCGTCTACTTCGACCCCCCATACCGTCCCGTGAGCGCGACCTCGTCGTTCACCGCGTATGCGAGGCACGGCTTCTCCGATGACGACCAGACGCGCCTCGCCCGTCTCTTCGCGGCCCTGGACCAGCGGGGAGCGATGCTGATGCTCTCCAACTCCGACCCCGGCGACCAGTTCTTCGGCGACCTCTACGCGGGGTACACGATCGAGCGCGTCCCGGCGCGCCGCTCGATCAACTGCCGGGCGGATCGCCGGGGCACGGTCGGCGAGCTGATCATCCGCAACTACGGGTGACCTCTGCGAGCGACGCGGTCTCGTATGCGACACGCACGAGCCGGAGCCACATGTTCAGCGCTGCGCGGAGCGATGCGAGATCGGGCGCCGTAACCGCGACCTCGAAGCAGCCATCGTCGACGAGACGCAGGGACGCGCTCGAGCGCATCCCCTCCTCGCTCGCGAGCTCGGGCTCCAGCGCGGCGACGAGGTCGGCCGCCCGGCCGGTCAGAAAGCGGAAGACCGCCTCGTGGCGGTCAGGCCCCGGCACCCGGATCATCCCCGGGCGCCAGCTGGAGCCGGTACCGGAGCCGCTGGTGTCCGTCGAAACCGAGGTCCCACCCGTCGTCGAGAGGCGCCGCCTCGAAGCGTGACCCGAGTGTTGCCCGGACGGTATCTGACGCGAGCAGCCCGCGGACGATCGGCCCGTCGCGGGCCCGCTCCTCGTGCCCCGTCACCAGGCAGGACGCGGCCGGCTCACCGTCGAGGAACCATCGCAGCCGGAGCCCGTCGGGCCCGGGAGAGAAGAGAAAGAGAATTGGGTCGAGGGCGACGAGTTCGCGCAGCCCGGTCTTGCCCCGCGGCATGTATCGCCCCCCTGCGGCGAACGCGAGCCCGCGGGCGAGCGCCCGAATGCCGGGCGCCGCCTTGCGCGAGGTCGTGACCAGGGTCATCGGGCCTGGAGATGTTTAATCCCGGCCCCGCGCTCCTTGAAAAGGATCCGGTGCCCGCAGTAGGGACAGCGCACGTTGACATCGATCTCGACCCTGTTCTTGCACCGCGCGCACTTGTAGCTGGCGGCCATGACCGGGTTATACCTCCTTGAGCATCCTCTCGATCGTCCGGACGGCGACGGCCTGGACCGGCGTCTGGGGCACGTACGCGCCGCCCGCGAAGGTGTGCCCGCACTTGCGGCAGGCCCAGATCCCGGTGCCGCGCCGCTGGACTGCGACCGTGTCGCAGCGCTCGCAGCGGTGGAGCGCCCTCGACACCTTCTCCATCTCGTTCACGCGCTTGCGGATGAACCGGCCATAACGCGGACCGAACCGGCCGGCGCTGCCGGTGACCTTTCCTTTTGCCTTGTGTTTTCTTTGAGAACGTGCCATTGGATCCCTGCCTCGGAATGCAGTCTCTATGTATCGGTTTTCGGGCTTAATATATCTGTTTGAGCTTCCGGATCTCGGCCTCGCCCTTGCCGAGCCGGTTCACGAGCGAGTAGAATTCGTCCTGGATCCCGGCCGGGATCCGGACCACGCAGATCCAGGACCCGTCCTTCTGCCACTCCTGCTGCTCGATCGTCGCGGCAGACGCGATGCCGGCATACGCCCGCGCCGCGTTCTCGGGGGGGATCCTGATGGCGACGCGAAGCTCCTCGAACCGGATTGGGAGGAGCGGCCGCAGCGCCTTGACCGTGTCCCGGACGAGCTCGTCCAGGTGCCGGAACGGGTCGACGTTGACCCGCGCCTCCTCCATGGCCATCTCGATCCGCTGTGGGGGGTGGGGCAGGCCCGTCTGGGGGTTGACCGCGTTCCGCGCGATGAACGCGATCACCTGCTTGCGTTTCTCCGCGATCATCTGCCGCCTCTGCTCGGCGGTCAGGTGGATCTCTCCCTTCCTGATGATCTGCGGCGCGATCTCGTCGAAGGCGGTGGTATGGAAGACCTTTTTCAACGACTCGTCCGAGGCCCGCTCGGCCCGGCCCGCGTTCTCGAAGACGTTCAGGGACGCGACCACGTCCTCGAGTTCGAGTCCCTCGTCTCCATGGCGAAACCGACCGGCCAGTTCGGGGTCGACCAGGAGCTCGAACCGCTCGCCGTGGCTCTCGAGGCGCGCGACCACGGCACGGTCGAGGGGGATCATCGGGATCCCTAGCTCGTCGGCGCCGCCGGCGCGGGCGGCTGCTTCTCGAGCCGCTCGACGTACCCGGCGACCTCCTCGCGGGTCATCTTCCGGAACGGAGGGTCGTCGGTGGTGACCACGCCGATCTCGACGGTCGCCACGTCGAACTTGCCCTCGGTGGCGGCGTGGAGGGCCTTCAGGCCGAGCACGATCGCCTGCTCGATGGTCAGGTCCTCGCGGTACTCGTCCTCGAAGACCTTCATCACCGCGTTCCGCCCGATCCCGATCCCGGTCGCCTTGTACTCGAGGAGCGTGCCCGACGGGTCCGTCTCGAAGAGCCGGAACTCGCCCTCGGAGCGTCCCGCGATCAGGAGCGCCGTCCCGTACGGGCGGGCGCCACCGAACTGGGTGTAGGTCTGCATATGGTCGCAGAGCTTCTTCGCGAGCATCTCGACATCCATCTCCTCGTCGTACGAGACGCGGTTGATCTGGGTCTCGACCCGTGCCCGGTCCACGAGCGACCGGGCGTCGCCGACGAGCCCCGAGGACGCCACGCCGATATGGTCGTCGATACGGAAGATCTTCTCGATCGATGTCGGCTCGAGGAGCTTCGAGTTCACGCGCTTATCCACGAGCAGAACGATCCCGTCATTGGCCTTGATCCCGACCGCGGTGGTGCCGCGCTTGACGGCCTCGCGGGCATACTCGACCTGGTAAAGCCGGCCGTCGGGCGAGAAGACCGTGATCGCCCGGTCGTATCCCATCTGGTATTGTGGCTGCATCATCTCTCCTCAGGGTGAATAGTCTCGAAGTATACTACTCGCTCTCCCTTATAATCATGCTCAATAACATCGACGCGCGCCGCGCCGACTCTGCAGCGCCGCCGAACGACGTCGCCGTCGGCCCGCTCGTCGAGGACGACCGGTTTCGGGGGAGGAACGAGCCGATCGCGCAGGCTCAGGATCGTGCCGGAGATCGCCCGCGGGTGGAGGGCGCAGGCCGTCTCGCCGACCGTCGTGACCGTCGCGATCGCGCCGATGAGCCGTTCCTCCTCGCCCCGCCGGCAGCGGACCACCACGTGTCCCCGCTCGACGGCGACCACTGCCTGGTCTATCATCGCGGCCCCCACGTCACCGTAGAGCGAGGTGACGGCCTCGGCGATCGCGAGGTAGAGCGCCTTGCCATCGGGTACAAGAGAGACCGGCGCGACCCGGACCAGGACGTACCGCCGGTTCTGCCGGAGGGTCGGGGGGCGAGGTTTCATTCGACCCCCCACACGGGGCCGGTCGGCGCCATCAGGGCGTCGACACCCGCGAACGCCTCCTCGACCCCGTCGGCGTCCAGGCCGAAGAGGCGGCAGAGGGCCGAGGCGGCGCGGGGTGCCCGGAGGTCGAGGCAGGACCGCGCCCCCGAGCCGAGCACGAGCGGGAAGTCGTACCGGGCATGGAGCACGAGGAGATCCGCGTACCGGCGGAGCGCGGCCTGGCGGAGGCCGGCATGCTCGCGAACGAGCGGTGCGAGTACGAGTTCGACCGCCACGCCCCGCTCGCCGGCCGTCCTGGCCGCGACATGGTCGAAGGAGTTGCGCCGGCAGCGGTGCACCCCCGAGAGCGCGTGGACGCCGGGCAGCCCGGCGGCGGCGCGGTTGAAGGACTGGTCACCGAGCCGGACCGTGACGAACGCACCAGCGGGCGCTTTTCGAATCCCCGCGAGGGCCTGGTGCGATCTCTCGGCCGCGACCTCGACGCCGGGGATCACGCGTACGGGACCGGTTGTCGTGGCCGGACCGCCAACGGAGACGATCGCTCCGTACCCGAGCGCACCCGCCTCGAGGGCCATGCGCTCGACCGTGGTATCGCCCCCGGCGTACGTGCGAACATCGGTCCGCATGAAAAAAAGGGTTACTTGCCCCGGTTCGCGTGCGAGCGGATCGAGGGATAGTTCTTCTCGGTCCCGCGGCCCTTGCGGCGGAAGCCGCGCCCTTTCTGGCCGGCACTGGTCTTGCCGCGCTCGGCACGCCCGCGCTGGTTCGGATTCCCGACCCAGGCGAGTGCCGGGTCAGCCCGGATCGAGGGGTGGTGACCATCGACCAGGATCACCTCGAACCACTTCTGCCGGCCGTCTTCACCGACCCAGTAGGAGTTGAGGACTTCCATGTTCGGGTACCGGGTCGATGCCCGCTCCTCGGCGATCCGCTGGAGCGACTTCCCCGGGGTCAGCCGGCGGATGCCCATGTTCGCCGTACGCCGTCCGCGGACGTACCGCGAGACCCGCCGTCCCCCGCGCCGGACCTTGGACCGGACCACGATGACACCCTGCTTGGCCTTGTACCCGAGCGAACGGGCGCGGTCGATCCGCGTCGGTCGCGCGACCCGGACCACGCTGCCCTCGCGCCGCCATACCTGCATGCGCTCCCACTGGAGGGCCGAGACACCGGACTCCTTCGGCTTCTTCCAGGCGTCCCTGATATAACTATACACTGATCTCGACATTGGTCTTCACCAGAGGTTCAGCGGACAAGCCGCCACATTCCTGCACGGGACGGATCCCGAGTGCCTTCATATCTCGGACGGAGGGGACTTAAGAGTGCCCCTCCGCGTCCCCCTTGACCTTCTCGACCACGCGGACATCGCCGATGCGCGTGACCGGGTACTGGCCCGCCTCGTCCTTCTCAGCGGACTTGACCATGTCCCAGATCGTCAGGAGGGCGACCGAGACCCCAACGAGCGCCTCCATCTCAACCCCTGTACGGCCGGTGGTCAGGACCTCGACCTCGGCCTCGATCCGATCGTCGAGCGTCTCGAAGCCGACCTTCACCGCGCCGACCGGGATCGGGTGGCACATGGGTATGATCCGGCTCGTCTCCTTGACCGCGAGGATGGCCGCGACCCGGGCGGTCGCGAGAACGTTCCCCTTGACGACCGTCCCCAGCATGATCGCGGCGAGGGTCTCGGGTCGGAGCATGATCCAGCCCTTCGCCACGGCGCGCCGCGCGACCTCGTCCTTCCGGGTGATGTCGACCATCCTGGCGGCGTCGTTCTCGATGTGCGTGAACTCGGGCACTCTCTCACCGGCCATACAGAGCCTCCGGGAGTGATGAAAGCATGTCCGAGGCAAGGAGGCCGGATGCCCGCCCGCCCGCGGCCGCCTCGCCGGCGAGGCCGTTCACGTAGGCGCCTGCCACGGCGGCCTCGAAGGGCGGGAGGCGGCAGAGGAACGCACCCACGACGCCCGCGAGAATGTCGCCGGTCCCTCCGACGGTCATGGCGGGCGTGCCCGTCCGGTTGAACCGGACGCGCCCGCCGTCGGATATGACGTCGACCGGGCCCTTGAGGAGGATCACGCCGCCCCGCGCTGCGTTCCGAACCGCCCGGCCCCGGCCGGCGAGGTCGGTCGGCGGCCTGGACCCGAAGGCCCGCTCGAACTCGCCGGCGTGCGGGGTATAGACCGTGGCGCGGGCGACGGGGAGGGGATCGCGGAGCGCGTCCGCGTCGAAGACAGCGGCGCGGCAATGGGGTGCGAGGGCCAGCGCGACGGGCGCCGCACCGGCCCCGAGGCCGTTGCCGATGACGGCCGCGTCGGCACGCTCCGCCTCGTCCGCGAGCGTGTCGAGCGTCCCGGTCCAGTCTCCATCGACCGGCAGGGTAATCACATCGGAGTAGGGGAGCGGCGACGGGGTCGCGACCAGTACGAGGTCGGCCCCGGCGCGGAGCGCCGCGAGCCCGGCGAGGTACGGGGCGCCCTGGTACGGCCCTCCGCCGACCACGAGCACGCGCCCTCCGTCGCCCTTGTGGGCGTCCTGTCGCCGGGGCGCGATCGCGAGCAGGTCGCCCGGCCCGGCGGCGATCTCGGCCTCGAGAGGGATCCCGATCGACGCGACCAGGTCGCCCGGGGATTTCGGCCTGTGGAATGCCAGTACCCGGTCCGCCCGGCATCCGGGCGTCGGGACGTCGGCTGCGAGCACCCGTGCGGACGAGGCGTTGACACGCGTGACGATCGCCGCGAACGGCTCGCGGAGCGGGGGCGTTGCGCCGACGCCGAGCAGGGCGTCGATCGCCACGTCGGCCGTATCGAAGAGCGGGCCGAGCCGGTCCAGGTCCGACGGGCAGGCCACCCGGTGAACCCGGACCGGCGCTCCGGTGACGAGCCGCAGCTGTGCCGCGTTCTCGGGCGTGGTCTCGCCGTCGACGGCGATCACGGTCACCTCGACCTCGCCCGCGAGATACCGGGCCGCGACCAGGCCGTCACCGCCGTTGTTCCCGCGCCCCACGAGTACCAGCACGCGCGCCGGCGCCGTCTCGAGAGCCGCGCGGGCGAGAGCGGCCCCGGCGGCCTCCATCATCTGCAGGGACGAGAGCCCCAGCGCGACGGCGTTTGCGTCAACGGCCCGCATTCGGGCCGGCTCGATCACGCCGCGTTCGGCGAACTCCGCACATCCGATCATCCGCTTGGATCACCCTTATCCAGTTACAGAGGTTACTCATTAATCAGCATGGGCTTTTGTGAGGAGGTGCGCGCCGCCGCCACTACGATCCGGCGGGCGGAGACGGTTTCGGTCATCTCCCACATCGACGCCGACGGCATCTCGAGCGAGGCGATCGTCCGGACGGCGGTCGCCCGCGCGGGCGTGCCGGTCACCTCACACTTCGTCAGGCAGCTCGAGCCCCTGACCATGAAGGCCGTCCCCGAGGACGACTCCCTCAAGGTCTTCGTCGACCTCGGCGCGGGCCAGCAGGGACTGCTCGAGGAGCGCGGGCTCACGCCCGACGAGGTACTGATCCTCGACCACCATGTCGCGCAGCCCTGCGGCACCGAGTACCAGCAGGTCAACGGCGTGCCCCACGGCCACACCCGGCTCTCGGCCGCCGGGGTCGCGTACTTCGTGGCCCGGGAGATCGACGGGGAGAACACCGATCTCGCCAAGCTCGCGATCGTCGGAAATGTCGGCGACATGATGGCCCGTGAGACCCTGGGGCTCGTCGGCCCGGCGGCCGAGATCGTCGCCGACGGCGTCGCCCACGGCTCCGTCCGCGTGGTCCGGCGCGACCTGAACTGCTACGGGACCTCGACCAGGCCGATCCACGTCTGCCTCTCGTACAACGATGACCCGCGCATTCCCGGGATCACCAACGACGCCCGGGGGGCCCAGCGCTTCCTCGAGCGGCTCGACCTCGACCTCCGGGCTGCCGGCGGCCGCTGGCGCGTCTGGGAGGAGCTCGACGACCATGAGAAGCGGACCATCACCTCGGCCCTCGTCCAGCAGCTGATCGCGAACGGCGAAGGGGTGGACCGCCTCTTCGCCGAGTCGTACCTCTTCCCGGACGAGCCCGAGCGGTCCCCGCTCAGGAACGCCTCGGAGTTCGCGACCGTGCTCAACGCCTGCGGTCGCTGGGCAAAGCCGCGCATCGGTTCGGCCGTCTGCTGCGGCGATAGGGGCGAGAAGTACCGGGAAGCGGAGTACATGCTCAACAACCACCGAACCATCATCCGGGAATTGCTCCAGTACATCCTGGATTCGGGCGTGACCGAGCTCTCGCACCTCCAGTACCTCCACGTCGGGGATCGATACCCGGACACGATCATCGGGATCGGTGCCGGCATGGCGCTGGGCAAGCTGAACTGGCGAAAGCCGATCCTGATCATGTGCACACTCCCCGAGGACCCGGAGCTGACCAAGGTGAGCATGCGCACGAACGAGTGGTCCGTGCGGCGGGGGATCGACCTCCAGGCCGCCCTGACCACGGCGTCGGGAGAGTACGGCGGGGGCGGCGGGGGCCACCCCATCGCCGCCGGTGCCTTCATCCCCCGTGAGGCCGAGGAGGTGTTCGTCAGCCGTGTCAACGACCTGCTTCGAGACCAGCTCGCTTGAACGGGTCCGCACCATCGCGGATCTCCAGTTCGGGCGGGGTATCGGCGCCCGGCTCTTTCCCGACGGCGCGACCTTCACCCGCTCGACGACAGGACGGGTCCGGAACGTGATGCTCGGAGAGGACCGGCTCGCGACGGTGCGCGCCCAGGACGGCCGGCTCGTCCTCGGGATCGCCGGGGCGCGGCGGCTCCACGAGGTGCTCCCGCCGCCCGCGTACCGCGCAGTCGTGCTCGACGAGGTCGAGGAGTTCGTCGCGGCCGGAAAAAACGCGATGGCGAAACACGTCGCGGAGGCCGACCCGCAGATCCGGGCCGGCGACGAGGTACTGGTGGTCGCCTCCGGCGATCGGCTCGCCGCGACGGGGACGGCCGTCCTCTCGGGGCCCGAGATGACGGCATGTATGTATGGGGTCGCGGTCAACGTAAGATCCGGGAGGGACTAAGATGCTACCAGGCGGAATCAATCCCAAGCAGATGAAGGCGATGATGAAGAAGATGGGGATGGAGGTCGCCCCGATCGAGAACGTCAGCTCGATCGTGATCACCACTCCCGACGGCCGGTTCGTCTTCGACGAGGCCGAGGTCGTCGCCATGACCATGCAGGGGGTGACGACCTACCAGATCTCGGGCGGCGAACCCCGGTTCGAGCCCGCGGCACCCGAGATTCCCGAGGACGATGTCGCCCTCGTCGCCGACCAGGCGGGCGTCACGGCCGACGAGGCCCGGGCGGCGCTCGAGACAGCGAACGGCGACATCGCCGGCGCGATCCTCGCGCTCGCCGACCGGGGGTGAGCCCCGTGTTCGCGGCGGGCGACCGGGTTCTCCTCGCCGGCGGCGGACGCGAGTTCTTTGTCCGGGCGGGCGAGGGCGTCCTCTCGACCGACCTCGGGATGATCGACCTCGCCGCGCTCTCCGATCTCGCCGAGGGGAGCGAGGTCCAGACCCACCTCGGCACGCGACTCACGGCCCGCCGGCCGCGTCCGACCGATTTCTTCACCCACGCCCGCCGCTCGGGCGCGCCGATGCACCCCAAGGAGATCGGGGCCGTGATCGCGAACACGGGCATGAACCGGCGCGACGCGGTCCTCGACGCGGGGACGGGCTCGGGGATCGCCGCGATCTACTTCGGCTCGATCGCCAGGACGGTGGAGACGCGCGAGCGTCGTCCGGACTTTGCCGCGCTCGCGGAGAAGAACGTCCGCGACGCCGGGCTCGAGAACGTCACGGTGGTGGCGGGCGACCTGCTCGAGGCCGATGGGGCCTATGACGTGGTCCATCTCGACATGGAGTGCCGCGAGGAGCACGTCGAGCACGCCCACGGCCTCCTCGTGCCGGGGGGGTACCTCGCGGCCTACACTCCGTTCATCGAGCAGTTCCAGGCCGTGCACGATGCGGCCAGCCGGATCTTCCCCGAGGTCCGGGCCATCGAGCTGATCGAGCGCGAGATGACCCGTTCGGCCCGGGGGACGCGCCCGTCGACGCGCGTCTGCCACACGGGCTACCTGACCTTCGCGAGGCGGTGAGATGCGGCACATCATCTCGATCCGGGACCTCGACCGGGCCGGGGTGGACCGCCTCCTGGACTCGGCGGCCGAGGTCGAGGCGAAGGGCTACGACCCCGAGCTGCTCCGCGGCAAGATCCTCGGTCTCCTCTTCTTCGAGCCCTCGACCCGCACGCGGATGTCGTTCGAATCGGCCATGGCCCGGCTCGGCGGGATCTCGCTGACCATGGACTCGGTGGAGGCCTCGTCCGTGGCAAAGGGCGAGACCCTCGCGGACACGATCCGGGTCGTCTCGGGGTACGTGGACGCGATCGTGCTCCGCCACCCGCGCGAGGGGGCGGCGCGGCTCGCCTCGGAGTTCGCCTCCGTCCCGGTGATCAACGCGGGCGACGGCGCGGGCCAGCACCCGAGCCAGACCCTGCTCGACCTCTACACGATCAGGAAGTCGATGCCGATCGAGGGGGTCCGGGTGGGGCTGCTCGGCGATCTCCGGTATGGCCGAACCACGCACTCGCTCGCGATCGCCCTCTCCCTCTACGGGGCCGAGATCGCGGCCGTCTCGCCGAAGGGGCTCGAGCTCCCCTCGGGGATCGTGCGCGAGCTCGCTGACCGCGGGACGACCGTGACCGAGTACAGCGCGGTCGAGGACGTGATCGCGGACCTCGACGTGCTGTACGTGACCCGGATCCAGCGCGAGCGCTTCCCGGACGCGGCGAGCTACCTGGACGTGGCCTCGTCGTACCGGATCACGCCCGAGATCGTCGACCTCGCCCGGCCCGGGATGATCGTGCTCCACCCGCTCCCGCGCGTGGGCGAGATCGACCCCCGCGTGGACGCGCTGCCGAACGCGAAGTACTTCGAGCAGGCCCACCACGGGGTCTCCGTGCGGATGGCCATGCTCGGCGAGGTGATGACGTGACCGGCGACCGCCCGCGGGACCTCCGGATCAGCCCGATCCGGCACGGGACCGTGATCGACCACATCACAGCCGGACAGGCCCTGAACGTCCTCAGGATCCTCGGGATCACGGGGACAACGGCAGAATCGGTCTCGGTCGCGACGAACGTCGCATCGGGACGGGTGGGCCGCAAGGATATCGTGAAGATCGAGAACCGGGAGCTCCGCAAGGAGGAGGTCGACCGGATCGCGCTGATCGCGCCGAACGCGACCATCAACATCATCCGCGAGTTCTCCGTGGTCGAGAAGAAGGGGGTCGAGACGCCGGCCGAGCTCAGGGACGTGGTCCGCTGCCCCAATCCAGGCTGCATCTCGAATACGGCCGAGCCGGCCTGCTCGCGTTTCATCGTGACCCCGAACGGCCTCCGCTGCCACTACTGCGACTGGATCGTCTCGAAGGAGATCGCGGAGCACATCCTCTAGCGGAGAGGCGGCCCCCTCCCCGTCACCCGGCGAGCCTTCGGCGGGGACTCTCTCCAGAAGGGGCACGGGCTCGCGCCGCCCCGAGCTGCCCCCCTCCTTTCAGCATCCGTATATAGGCGCGGCCCAAGATCTGATCGCATGGAGACGAAAGTCCCGTCGAGCGAGCTCGCGGACCGGCTCGAGCGGTTCCGGCGCCTGATGGGCGCCACGGACCCCGGGTGGGAGCTCGCCGCCGTCCTCAGCAAGATCAATCTCTTCTACTTCACGGGCACCATGCAGGATGGCATCCTGCTCGTCCCCCGCGACGGTGAAGCCTGCCTCTGGGTCCGGCGGAGCTACGAGCGGGCACAGGACGAGTCGTTCTTCCCGCAGATCCGGCCCATGCGGAGCTACCGGGACGCCGCGGCGGGCATGGCGCGAATCCCGGAGACGGTCCACCTCGAGACCGAGCAGGTCCCGATCGCGGTCTACCAGCGCCTCCAGAAGCACTTCCCGTTCCGGAACGTGCGCGGCCTCGACCGGCAGGTCCTCCGGGCCCGGTCGACGAAGAGCCCGTACGAGCTCGCCCTGATGGAGCGAGCAGGCGCGATCCACCGGCGCGTGCTCGAGGACCGTGTGCCCGATATCCTCCGCCCGGGGATGAGCGAGGCCGAGCTGACGAGCGGGCTCTACGCCCTGATGATGGATGAAGGCCACCAGGGGATCGTCCGGTTCGGCATGTTCGAGTCCGAGGTCGTACTCGGCCTGATCGGCTTTGGCGAGAGCTCGATCTACCCCACGTATCTCGACAGCCCGGGCGGGAACGCCGGGATGGCCCCGGCCGTTCCCCTGCTCGGGAGCCGGAGCCGCCTGCTCCGCCCCGGCGACCTGGTCTTCATCGACATCGGCTGCGGCTTTGCCGGGTACCACACGGACAAGACCATGACGTACGTCTTCGACGGGGCGCTCCCCGACGAGGCCGTCGAGGCCCACGAGCAGTGCGTGGCCGTCCAGGACTCGGTCGCCGCGCTCCTGGAGCCCGGGGCGGTCCCGTCGGCGATCTACGACCTGGTCACGGCCGACCTCGAGCCCGCGTTCCGCGAGAACTTCATGGGATTCGGCAACCGGTGCGTCCAGTTCCTCGGGCACGGGATCGGCCTCGAGATCGCCGAGAACCCGGTCATCGCACGGGGGTTCGACGAGCCGCTCGAGGCCGGGATGACGATCGCCCTCGAGCCGAAGAAGGGGATCGCGGGGGTCGGGATGGTCGGCATCGAGAACACCTTCGTCGTCGCCCCCGGTGGCGGGCGGTCGATCACGGGCCGCCACCGCGGGCTGATGCCGGTGGGATAAAAAAACATTTACCGATAGCGGTGGTGCCGGCTCGCGCCTCGTCCGCCCCCGCGAGGCGGTGCCCCGGCCCCGACGGCGCCCGGCATTTTTTTAGTCCGCCATGACCCGGCCGTGCTCGTCGATCTCGCCGCGGTGGATCCGCGTCGACGAGATCCACCGGCCGTCCTCGGCGAGGACGCACGTGATCTGGTGGATGTCGACCTTCCGCCTCCCGCGTTCGCGGCGGAGCCGGTTGATCTCGATCGCCACCGGAAGCGTCTCCTCCGAGACCACGAGCGCGTCGAAGTCGAGGTCGAGGGCCGAGCCGAAGCGGTCCGAGAGCGGCTCGATCTCGTACCCGACATCGCGGTCGAACTCCTCCGCGAACCGCTCGACCGCGCCCCGCCGGACATCGTACGGCCGGACGGGATGGGACTTTCCCCCGGCGAACGCGTCCGAGGTCAGGCCGATCACCACCGTCCCGCCCGGCCCCGCGAGCTCGAACGAACGGGCCAGGAGCCGCCGGTGCCCGTCATGGAGCGGGTCGAAGGTGCCCCCCACCATAATCTTCATCCCCTCTCCGTTGCCACGTTTCGGTAATATGGATGCTGGTACGCTCGGGGCCGACGTCTTTCTCGCGCCGAACGCGACGGTCCTCGGCGAGGTTACCCTCGGGGATCGGGTCGGGGTCTGGTTCGGGGCCGTTATCCGGGCCGACAAAGACCGGATTGCCATCGGTGCGGACTCGAACGTCCAGGATAGCTGCGTCATCCACTGCTCGGCCGGCCGGCCGGTCACGATCGGCCGCGAGGTCTCGGTCGGCCACGGCGCGATCCTGCACGGCTGCACCATCGAGGACCGGGTCCTCGTCGGGATGGGTGCGATCGTCCTGAACGGGGCCGTGGTCGGCGAGGACTCGCTGATCGGGGCCGGCGCAGTCGTGACCGAGGGGGCGCAGATCCCGCCCGGCTCGGTCGTCGTCGGCGTCCCGGGGAGGGTCGTCAAGCAGACGACGGACGAGCAGCGGGCGCACATCCGCGCGAACGCGGCCTCGTACGTCGAGCTCGCGACGAGGTACCGCGATGCCTCCTAACATCGTCGTGGTCGGCGGCGGGGTGGCCGGCTGCCAGGCCGCGCTCGACCTCGCGAACCACGGGCTCCAGGTCCACCTTGTCGAGCGCGAGCCCTCCATCGGCGGGCGCATGGCCCAGCTCGACAAGACCTTCCCCACCAACGACTGCTCCATGTGCATCCTCTCGCCGAAGATGGTCGACGTCCAGCGCCACCCCCTGATCCGGGTCCACACCCTCGCCGAGGTGACCCGGCTCGAGGGGGAGCGCGGCGCGTTCTCCGTCACCGTGACCCGCCACCCGCGGTTTGTCGACGAGGGCCTCTGCACGGGCTGCGGCGACTGCGTCGCGGTCTGCCCGGTCGAGGTCTACAACCGGTTCGACGCCGGGGTCGGGGTCCGGAAGGCGATCTACACCCCCCACGCCCAGACCGTGCCGAACGTGGTCGTGAAGGACGCGGAGCACTGCATCGAGTGCGGGCTCTGCTACGATGCCTGCGGCCTCGACGCGGTCCTTCGCGAGGACTCCGACCGCGAGGAGGTCATCGAGGCGGCCGCGGTCGTGATCGCCACCGGGTACGACCCGATCGACCCGCGGTGCAAGCCCCAGTACCGCTACGGCGAGGAGGCCGACGTCATCACGAGCCTCGAGCTCGAGCGGATGATCAACGCCTCGGGCCCGACCGGCGGGAAGCTCCGCCGGCTCTCCGACGGCAGCACGCCGCGCTCGGTCGCGTTCATTCAGTGCGTCGGCTCGCGCGACGTGGCCCAGGGCCGGCCCTGGTGCTCGGCCGTCTGCTGCATGCAAGCGATCAAGAACGCCCAGCTGATCAAGGAGAAGTCGCCCGGGACCGAGGTCGCGATCTGCTACATGGACGTCCGGGCCCACGGCAAGGGCTACGAGGAGTACTACGAGCGGGCCCGGACCCTCGGCGTCCGGTTCGTCCGGGGGATGCCCGGCGAGGTCCAGCGCTCGGCGAAAGGCCCGCTTCGCCTCCCTGTCGAGGACACGTTCACGGGCGAGATGCTCGTCCTGGAGCCCGAGCTCGTGGTCCTCTCCATCGGCCTCCAGCCGTCCGCGGGTTCGGCCGCGCTGGCCGCCGTCGCCGGTGTCGACCTCGAGGAGTCGGGCTTCTACCACTCGGCCGACGACCTCTTCGACGCGGTCTCGTCGGGCCGGGGCGGGGTCTACTTCGCCGGCGCCGGCCTGGGGCCCAAGGACATCCCCGACTCGGTCACCCAGGGCGGAGCAGCGGCGGTCCGGGCCTGCATCGACGCCATGCGGGTGGAGTAGCGTGGACCGGACCCTCTGGTGGGACCAGGCGTCCGACCGGCTCCGGCTGATCGACCAGACCCTGATCCCGGCGCGGTACGAATCGGTCCTCATCGGCGACATCGACACGCTGGTCGAGGCCATCGGGCATCTCCGCGTCCGGGGGGCCCCCGCGCTCGGCGCGGCCGGCGCGTACGGCGTCGCCCTCGCGGCCCGGACGGCCAACCCCGCCCGGTACCTCGAGTCCGTCGGCGAGCTCGCGCGGCGAGTCCGCTCGGCCCGGCCCACGGCCGTGAACCTCGCCTGGGGCGTCGACCGGACGCTCGCCGCGATCGGCGGGGCGACCGATCCCGCCGAGGTCGCGGCCCGGACTCTCGCCGAGGCCGAACGCATCGCGGACGAGGACGTCGCGACGAACCGGGCGCTCGGCGCGCTCGGCGCGGCCCTCCTCCCGGACGACGCGACCGTCCTGACCCACTGCAACGCGGGCGCCCTCGCCTGCGTGGGCTGGGGGACCGCGCTCGGCGTGGTCCGCTCGGCGGTCGAGGCCGGCACGCGAGTCCGGGTGATCGCCTGCGAGACCCGGCCGCTCCTCCAGGGCGCCCGCCTGACGGCGTTCGAGCTCCAGCGGGACGGCATCCCCGTCACGGTCTGCCCCGACTCCGCAGCGGCCGAGCTGATGCGCGAGGGCGTGATCGACGCCGTCATCGTCGGCGCGGACCGCATCACGCGCGACGCTGTCTTCAACAAAATCGGGACGTACGGGCACGCCATCGCGGCCCGGCACCACGGCATCCCGTTCTACGTCGCGGCCCCCTCCTCCACGCTCGACCCGGTCCTCTCCGGGGCCGAGGTCGAGATCGAGGAGCGGGGACGGGCAGAGGTCGCGTGCTTCTGTGGCACGCCCACCGTGCCCGACGGCATCCCCGTCCGGAACCCGGCCTTCGACCTGACCCCGATCGGTCTCGTCACGGCCGTCATCACCGAGCGGGGCGTCTTTGCCGACCCGGCGGAGCTCTTCGGCCCATGATGCTTCTGACCGGTCCCCTCGAGTCCCTGTTCGTGCTCGTGGGCGCGGTCGCTCTCCTGCTGATCATCGTCGTCCTCGTGGTCGCGGGCGTCCTGCTCGTGCTGACCGTGGCCTCGATCCGCTCGGGCCGGCTCTACTTCCCGCGCCTCCTCAAGCCCGGGCTCACGGCCCTCGAAGGACTCATGCGGGCTCTCGTCAAGGGAGTCGGGCTCGAGGACCAGGAGATGCTCGCGTTCTTCGTCAAGCTCGGCAACACCATGAACGCCCGGGCCTTCGCCGAGGTGCCGGTCGACCAGCGGGCCATCTTCCTGCCCCAGTGCCTGCGGAACGCGGCCTGCCCGGCCGACCTGACCCCCGAGGGGATCCGGTGCAAGCGCTGCCACCGCTGCACGGTCGGCCAGGCCATGGACGTCCTGGAGGGGCTCGGCTACCGCGTCTTCATCGTGCCCGGCTCCTCGTTCATCAAGCGGATGGCCAGGAAATACCGGCCTCGCGCCCTGATCGGCGTCGGGTGCCTGGCCGAGGTCAAGGAGGGGCTCGAGATGGCCGACCGGATCGGGATCATCGGCCTCGGGGTCGTGACCCTGAAGGAGGGGTGTGTCGAGACCCTCGTGGACTGGTCGTCGCTCTACGAGGTCGCCCTGCTCGGGCTGCCGGGCTCAGCCGTTCCCGAAGACCTTCATCTGCCGACCCAGAAGGAGTCCGCTCGTGATCCTGCCGTAGATCAGGATCAGCCCGTCCGTCCTGACGTCGCCGACGGTCACGCCGGGCCGTAGCAGGACCGTGCCGACCGTCTCGATGCTGGCCACGTGCGCCCCGTCGGCGACCGTGACGTTACCGGTCGACGCCAGGCCTCCCCGCACGGTCGCATGGTGGCCGATCAGGGCCCCGTGGCACGTGCAGCGGCCGCCGACCGTGCCGTGGGGTCCGAGGTCGAGCCGACCGTTCACCACCAGGTCTCCCCAGACGTGGCAGTCGGGCGGCAGGACGAGGTGCCCGGGCACGCGGAGGTTCCCGTCGAAGACTGCGCCTCGCTCGGCAAGGTAGACGTCACCACACTGCTTGAGCCGCGCCGTGGTCATGCTCCTTCCTATTCGCCGCCAGGCGCTATCATGGTTATGCGGGTGTGCCCGATATCCCGGGCATCCCCCGGCCGCCCCGTAGTCGTTCGCTGGCGCGCGGATGCGTGGTTCGCTCGACCAGGACCGCACGAGCCCCCGGGGCGTCTACCCCGGCAGGAACGCGGAGACGGCGAAGACGGCGAGGGCGAGGAACATGCCTGCCTTGAGGAGTGCTGTCGCCCGGGCGTCGCGGACGCAGTCTCCGGTCGTGCACCGGGCGACCCGGAGCGCTCCGCCGAGGATCAGCAGGTCGACCGGCACGATCAGGACGAGGTACGGGAGACCCCAGGCCGCAAACGGCAGGAGCGAGGCCGCCACCGCCGCCATGGCGAAGACGAGGGCCAGGCGGACCGTCGGCCCGACGCCGAACCGGACGGGGAGGGTGCGAGCCCCGCCCTCGCGGTCCCCCTCGACATCCTCGGCCGCCTTGAGGAGTTCACGGGCGACGGTCCCAAGGAAGGTGATGAGTGCCAGCGGCAGCACGATGCCGAGCCCCGACAGGCCGGCGGCGGCTCCGCCGAAGACGAATATCGACGCCGCGAGGTACGCGACGGTGAGGTGGCCGACGAGGGTCACGCGCTTGAGCCGGGCCGCGTACAGCCAGAGGAGAACGGCGTTGACCCCCGCGATCAGCGCCGGAGCGAGGCCGGCAGGGATCGCCACGAGGCAGCCCGAGACGAAGAGTCCGGCCGCGTACCGCGCCGCTCCCCGCCGCGAGACGCGGCCGGACGGGATCGGCCGTCCCGGCCGGTTCACGGCGTCGATCGCGGCGTCGTAGTAGTCGTTGACCACGTTCCCGGCGCCGGTGATCAGGACCACGGCGAGACCGAGCCAGGCCATCACCGGCCCCGGAGAGCCGCCCGCGATCAGGTAGGCCAGCGCGGCCGTGAGGCCCGAGACCACGGCGTTCGCCGGACGGAGGATGGAGAGGTAGCCGGGCAGCACGGGGTCCACCAAAACGGGCGTGGAGGGATTTGAACCCCCGACCATCAACTTAGGAGGCTGACGCCCTATCCTGACTAGGCCACACGCCCAATGCCTCAATACGTCTGCCGCCAGAGGTATAATGCTTGTGCGATACTGACACCGCGAGCGATATGGACCTCGTCGAGGTGACGGAGGGCGCCACCACGATCCGGGTGCCGGCCCCGGACCCGGAGGCCGCGTTCCCGCCCGGGGCCGCACCGGTCTTCTACAACCCGCGGATGGCCATCAACCGTGACGCGACCGTCCTCTTCCTCCGCGCCCTCCCGCCCGAGCGGCGCCCGCCCGACTACCTCGACGCGATGGGCGCGACCGGCCTGCGGGGCCTCCGCGTCGCCCGGGAGACGGGGCTCGCGGTCACGATCAACGACCGGAGCCGGCGGGCGCTCGACCTCGCTGCCGG
The DNA here is from genome assembly GCA_964501565.1 of uncultured Methanospirillum sp. Classification (GTDB taxonomy): domain Archaea; phylum Halobacteriota; class Methanomicrobia; order Methanomicrobiales; family Methanospirillaceae; genus UBA288. The sequence continues at coordinate 4,478 of CAZCUJ010000014.1, read as the reverse complement.
GAACGCGGAACGGCTCGGCCTCGCGGTCGAGACGGTCCGCTCGGACACGAACGCCCTGCTGTCGTCGCGCCGGTTCGGCGCGGTCGACCTGGACCCGTTCGGCTCGCCGGCACCGTTCGTCGATAGCGCCTGCCGCTCGGCCGCCCGGTACCTCTTCGTGACCGCGACGGACACGGCCCCGCTCTGCGGCGCCCACCTCCGGGCCGGCATGCGCCGGTACTTCGCCCAGCCCATGAATACCGAGTACCACGCCGAGGTCGGGCTCCGGATCCTGCTCGGCTTCGTCGTTCGCAAGATGGTCAAGTACGACCGCGGCCTCGTCCCGCTCTGCTGCTTCGCCCGCGAGCACTTCGTCCGGCTCCACCTCGGCCTCTCGGAGGGCGCGGCCGCCGCGGATCGGACCCTCGCCCGGATCGGGTACGTCCACCAGTGCCGGCGCTGCCCGGGCCGGGCCGAGCAGGCAGGCCTCCTCCCGGAACCGGCCGCCTGTCCCGCGTGCGGGGGCGAGACGTCGCCGGTAGGGCCGCTCTGGCTCGGCCAGGTCAATGACCCCACTACCATTGCCGCCATGCGCGGGGCCGTCGACGGTCCGCCCCTCGCGCAGGGGACGGCGCTCGGCCGGATGCTTGCGGTGCTCGAGGCCGAGCTCCCGACCTCCACCTTCTACGACTACCACGTGCTCGCAAAAAGGGAGGTGGTCTCGCCGCCAGCCATCGAGACCGTCCTCGAGCGGCTGCGATCAGAAGGATATCGAGCCAGCCGTGCCCACTATGCCGGAACGGCCCTCAAGACCGACGCACCACTCGACGCGGTTCTCGAGGCCCTTACGGATCAGGCTCCCGAGGAGAGTCGCAGGCTATCGATATAGCAGCAACGAGGGCCCCGATTCAGGCTGGCAGCTCTCCGGCAGCAGGCTGGAGCAGATACCCTGTCCATCAGCGGGGTCTATCGCAGAGAACTGAATCGTCCGGTCCGTTGCACGGTGCAGGCATGCGACGCTCACTCGCCCTTTGTTCCGGAGATGAGGTAATACGTTCCCAGTGGTTTGATCTTCTGGTGCCAGGAAAGCCGTGAACGCTGATCTCTTCGGATATGGATGAGATCTTCTGAGAATATGGCCTCAAAGCCTGCTTTGGCAAACAGGATCTTCGCTCTCTCCTCGGACATCCCTCCCATATACGGGAGTGTGGTTTGCAGATCTGCGGAGTAATCAAGCGTCTCGGTCTTTTTCGAATCAAGGATCCGCCCGAGGTATTGGCTCACGACACGGCGGAGTTGTGAGGCGAGATCTCCGTCGTTCCAGAGTCCAGAGATGACGATGACCCGTCCGCCGGGCCTGACAATCCGCCTCCAGGATCGCAACGCTCTCTCCGGGTGAGGCAATGTCCAGAGAAGGTGACGGTTCACCACCACATCAAAATGGTCTTCGGGAAATGGAGGATCTTCGGCATCACCGGATAGAAACGTCATGGGCAGGTTCCGTTCGGCCGCCTTTCGCCGTCCCTGCTCCATCATCCTCTCGGAGAGATCGATCCCTGTAACGCAATGGCCCATCTCTGCAAAGATCAACCCCATGGCCCCGGTTCCACACCCGACATCAAGAATACGAAAAGGTCCTCTCCCGGGAGGAAGGCACCTGGATAAGCCAGTAATCCAGAGATCTCTTTCCTTGTCGGTCAGGATGCCGTGAGACACGAAGGTGTCATAGGTTTCGGCACTGGTGTTCCAGATCTCGGAGATCTCGGATTTTATCTGCTGGTCGTCCATTCTTTCCTCTCATACGGAGATCCGAAAAGCGGTCTATCCTCCACTGCTCTCATCCATTCCTGATTGTATCCGAGTTCTACGTCTCTGTAGACAGAGTATATTACGATACTGAAAGACCTTAGAAAAATCGAGAGATCGCCAGGGCGGGCAGCGGGCGTGGCTCATTGAGGCGCCTCCAGGTGCCGGAAGAGGTGCTGGATGCCGACGAGTCGTTCTTGCCGGAACCCCCGCTGCTGCAGGAGCCGGACGGCACCCGCCCCGACAGAGAGCATCCCCGGAGAGATCGCCCCCGGGGAGGCCTGCCGGGATCCGGGGATCCACGAGGCGGGTGCATTCCGGGAAGCGTGGCACGAGCGGTTCGGGAAACGGCCTGTCACTGGGGCCGAGCTACTATCCGTGCTGGAGCGGAACGACCCGGCGCGGTATCTCGACCAGACCCTGCTGGGGTTCGTGCCCGGCAGGGTCCTCGAGGCGATCGCCGCCAGGGACTGGAGGAACCGGGAATCCCGGCAGCTCCCGGGTACCGGAAGGTCGAATGGGGAGATGCCGGTGAGTCTGGTGAGTCAGGATGAGTCTGGATCAACCTGGTCCCATCTCCATTCTTCTTGCAATCGACCGGGGTTGGATCCAGACTCATCCTGACTCACCTGACTCATCCGGGGACGGGTCCACTCACCCGGGAGACGATCGCTCTGCGGCGTGCCCGGACATCACCGGGCCGTGATGATCGTCAGGAGGTCGCCGTCGTCGAGGTGGTGGACCAGGCCGACCCGCTGGCCCGGGTGCTTGACCGAGCCGCCCCAGACACGGGCGTACCGGAACTTGTCCACGAACTCGCGGTGGAGCTTGCGGCAGATGTCCTCGACGGTCGCGTTCGTCCGGACGATCAGGGGCTCGTCCAGGTCCGCCGGGCCGCCCACGGGCTTCAGAAAGACGCGCATGAACCCGAGCCGGTCGTAGATCTCGTCCTTGAGCTCCTCCATGTGGAAGCCCGTCACGGCCGAGATCATCTGCGGCTCGTCCCCGAACCGCTCCGCGAGATCCCGCCGGATCTGGTCGCGGGTCTCGTCATCGACCAGGTCGACCTTGTTGACCGCGATCAGGGCCGGTACGTAGACCCGGTTGCCGAGCATGGCGTCGATCAGCTCGTCCTGGGTCGCGTTACCGCGGATCAGCACGTCCGCGTTCATCAGCTTGTTCTCATTCAGGATCGACCGGATCTCGTCGACGTCGAGGTCGAGGTCGCCCACGGCGTGCACCTGCACGCCGCCCGCTCCGGTCTTCTTGATCGTGATGTCGGGCCTCGGGGTGTTGACCCGGATCCCGGCGTCGTAGAGTTCGCGGAGCAGGACGTCGACATGGGCCTCGTTGAAGACATCCACGAGCACGACGATGAAGTCGGCGCTGCGGACGACCCCGATGACCTCCTTGCCACGGCCCTTGCCCATCGCGGCTCCCGCTATCAGGCCAGGGATGTCCAGGATCTGGATCTTCGCGCCCCGGTGCTCGAGCGCCCCCGGGACAACGGTGAGGGTTGTGAAGGCGTACGCCCCGACCTCCGACTTGGTCCCGGTCAGCCGGTTCAGGAGCGTCGATTTACCGGTCGACGGAAAGCCGACGAGCACGACGGTCGCGTCCCCCGACTTCTTGACCGTGAACCCCTCGCCGCCGCCGGCCGATTTCATGGCGCGACTGACGGCCTCGTCGCGGAGCTTGGCGATCTTCGCCTTGATCCGGCCGATGTGCTTCGAGGTGGCCTTGTTGTACGGCGTCCGCTCGAGTTCCTCCTGCAACTCGCGGATCTGGTCGTCGGGGCCTGCCATGCGCCGGTTCTCCTAACGGTTCGCCCCGACGACTAATAGGTATGTGGGTCCGGGCTCTCCGCCGGCGTGCCGTATCGAGGGCGACCTGCGGCGACAGGCAGGTTTATGTTTCTGGCACGTCAACATGGATGACGCACCTGCTGCTATAGTGTAGTCCGGCCAATCATGAAGGACTCTCACTCCTTCGACTGGGGTTCGAATCCCCATAGCAGCACTCTCCTTTCGTCTCGTATCCCTCTCGCGGGCGTTCTCGCCGAAACCCTGTCCATGTGCATCTCGCACCCCGTTACGCCAGGGCCAGCAATCCGGCTCCCGATCCCCGTTCTCCGTCCGGAGAGCCATTCGCCGCACACCCGTGGCATCGTCCTGGCGCATCGTCACCGCCGAGTCCGTTCAGCCGCGAATCACGAGAGGCCACGGACACCGGATGTGCGGGCGGATCGGCGACGGGCCGATCTCTCGTGTCGGGCGTTCCGATGACATCGGCCCCGCTGCCCGTCGTGCCACGGGATCCGCTAAAAAATTAATAGGGATGATGAATAACCCCCGTGAGGTGTTTTCACAGGCCACGCGGCCGGCGAAGTGGGTGGGGCCGGCTTCATCTGCCCTCACGCTTCTCTCTGCGTCATACATGATACTGCACCGGGTTGCCCGGACTATCGGGGCACCGTATCCATGAGCGGGTACTTTCCCGGGGGGAGCAGCGGCCCCGTCATCACGACAGGCAATCCGCGTCCTGCCCGAGCGATCTCCCCGGGCAGCCCGGACGCGAGACCTCGCGAACCGGTGATGGTCGCATCATGAGGCAGCGGGGAAGCGGGCTGCTGCTGCATATCACGTCGCTGCCGTCGCGGTTCGGGATCGGGGACGTGGGGCCCGCGGCCCACG